>JBGSNE010000205.1:0-3691 GCA_041739785.1 Pirellulaceae bacterium | reverse complement strand
GCTGGACAAAGGACGTTGAACTAATCCGCTGCGCGGAGGGTTGGTGATTCTAGCTTGATCTCATATTTGAATCTTCTCTATTTCGTCCAAGCTGATTTCGTCGGCGGTGCGGTCGTAGAGTTTCGTGGTGCGAACAGAATCGTGCGCGGCAATACGTTGAGCGTGTTCCAAGAGTCCACCATTCTTCAAATATGCCGTAATTCCAGTGGCCCGGAAGGTGTGGCAGCAGACAGCTTCGGAAAGGCCAGCCCGGCGGGCTCTGCGTTTGATCATTCGGAGCACATCGACTCGATGCATGCGCCCAAGCGTTAACTCTCGATCGCGCCCAACGGAACGAAACAACGGACCGCGTTTCTGTTCGGAGAGTCCGGCCGTCCTAATGTATTCGTCGAGATAGGCTTCTGCATTGTGGTGGGCTGGTACGTCGTGCAGCTTGCCACCTTTTTCATGGAGCCGAAACCACATGCGGCGACCTTGCGGGAAGTAGTCCTCAACATTCATGCCCACAGTGGCAGAAACTCGGGCGAAGCTATAAACCATAACGCCAATAAGTGCACGATCTCGTAGTCCAATGACAGCTCGCGTATCGATTGAATCGAGTAAGACTCTTGCCTCCTCCGCAAGAAGGACCGGCGTTTTCCCTTTGTTAACGACGTGCCGCGGTCCCCGCACAGACGTGGCTGGGTTCGTAGCGATGATATGCCCAGTCACCAGGAAATCAAACAGTCGCCGGATTGCAGCTAGATGTAGTTTTACCGTAGGCGCACTTCGGCGATACGTCAGTTGCTCGATGTAGGTCGCTACAACCAGCGGAGTAATGCCTGACAGGCTGACCTGCCGTCTGTGACACCAAAACAAGAACTGGCCAACAGCCTGCACGTAAGCGGCTCTGGTGCCCCGATTGCGGATGCTCGCCGTAAAGAACTCGATGAACCGATCGCGAGCCTGCTCGCCCGCCTGACCAATCAGCGCTGGCAAACTGCCTGAAACACGCAGTAAATCCCTACTAGATTCAAATTCGTCAGCGCCCATTCCTACCTCGTTAGTCAGCAATTCCAATCTTACTATGCCACACAATTGGCGTTTCAAAAAGGACGTTTTGATACGTCAGTTGATAACCACATAAATGACTCGGTTATGCCGGTTGAAACGATTAAACCGATTTGCGCTCGCGGTTTTTATGTCCCATAGTTGAGCATCATTCCTCAAAGACTCAACGGGACACAGACCATGACGCCGCTTCGCAAGAAGATGATCGAAGAGATGCAGTTGCGTAACTTCTCTCCTTGTACGCAGAAAGCCTACACCGGCGCGGTTGCGAATTTCGCAAAATACTATAAACGCTGCCCGACCAAGATTTCAAAAGATGAAATCAAGCGGTACATGGTGTATCTCATCCAAGACAAGAAAGCTGCTTGGAAAACCTACAACATCATCCGCTGTGCGTTGAAGTTCTTGTACGGTGCTTGTCTCGGAACGCCGGAGGTCATGCTTGACATTCCGTGCCCAAAGGAAGTCCGCACGCTTCCTACCGTAATGACTTTCGATGAAATTGCGGCCCTGCTTGACGCTTGTGACAAGCAGCGGGACTTAGTGGCCATATTATGTGGCTACGCATGCGGACTACGGATATCTGAAGTCACCAATCTTCGAGTTGCGGACATCGACACCAAGCGAAAGTTGATTCACATTCGCCAGGGCAAAGGTTGGCGAGACCGATTTGTGCCACTGTCAGAAAAGTTGCACACGACACTTCAAAGCTACTGGGGATCAGAAAAGTCTGATGAGTGGCTGTTTCCGGGACATCCCAAGTCGCGGCCCATCAGTTCCTCGGCCATCGAGAGAGCCTTTCGCCGAGCGATTGCGGCAGCGGGTATTTCGGACTCTGCCACTTTCCATACCTTACGACACAGCTACGCGTCGCACCTGCTGGAATCCGGTGTCGACCTACGGACGATTCAAATACTGCTAGGCCATCGAAATCTAAAAACAACGGCAAACTATCTCCACGTATCTGACGTCCGCTTAGCGAATACAGTTAGCCCACTCGATACGTTGATCGAGCGCCTATCCAAGGGAGCGGATAATTGACACATCGCAATCTTGAGGTGGCAGATATTGTGCGACGTTTTGGCGAGCAGTTCACCCGCCAATTCGACAAGATACTTAGGCCAGTACACCGAAAGGCACTTCGTGATATCGCAGCATGCCGTACCGCTGAGCTCGGTGGCCACGTGAATCGCTGCAACGAATGTGGCCACTCGGAAGTCGCGTACAATTCGTGCCGCAATCGCAATTGCCCGAAGTGCCAAGCTGGCAAACGCGCCAAGTGGATGGCGGATCGCGAGTCCGAACTGCTACCGGTACCATACTTCCACGTCGTTTTCACCCTGCCATCGACTATCAACTCTGTTGCGCTACAGAATCCAAAGGCTATCTATAGCCTGTTATTCCAAGCCGTTTCGCGAACTCTGATCGAGGTCGCTGAAACTCCAAAGCATCTTGGCGCAAAAATCGGGTTCTTATGCGTGCTTCATACTTGGGGACAGAACCTGATGCTGCATCCGCATCTTCACTGTGTCGTTCCCGCAGGTGGGCTGGCGCCAGATAAATCGCGGTGGATCAAACCGAAGAACTCTAATCATCGGAAGCCGTTTCTGCTACCAGTGCGAGTACTCAGCCGGGTTTTTCGTGGCAAGTTTATTGCAGGGTTGAAGCGGCTTTATCGTAAAGGCGAACTGCAACTTCATGGCAAGCTTGAGACACTTAAAGATCCAGCCAGCTTCGACGAGTTTCTGAATAAACTCACGAGCAAGGAATGGGTCGTCTACTCGAAACCTCCCTTCGGAGGCCCGGTCCAAGTACTCAAGTATCTGTCTCGCTATACGCATCGAGTTGCCATTTCAAATAGTCGCATCCGAAAGATCGATAAAATGGGTGTGGCGTTTCAGTACAAGGACTATGCCAAGAACTCCCAACAAAAAACAATGCGAATCAGCGGTCCCGAGTTTCTGCGACGTTTTTGCATGCACATTCTTCCCAGCGGCTTTATGCGAATTCGGAGCTATGGCTGGATGGCTAATCGCAATCGCAAGAAGAACATCGAACTATGCAGGAGTTTTCTGGGACACCGAGCAGCTGACAGTTCGAGCGACATTCTCAACAAGTCGCCAAACGAACCATCGGATCAAACCGAGCTCCCATGCCCAGTCTGTAAAACGGGACGGCTTATTCGAGTCGACGTTGCAGTAGTACATCTCCCGCAGCCGTCTCATCAAATGTCGGGACAATGGAGGCGACAGCCTTCCACTCAAGTTCACCCTCTGCAACACGACACGTCATGAAAATCGAGTCGAACAGCTTAAAAAGTAACCGCTTCGTACTTGGCGTCCAGCCGAAAAGGCTACCGGTACGCACCAACGCAATCACCGTTACCAACCTGCACGTGAACAACCCAAATTACCGACACCACCTACTCTCTACTATCCTGCCCTGTCAGAGATTCTTCAAGCCTTCGCTGCCAAGATTCGTTCAACGACGAGCGCCGGTAGCGTTTGATCGCATGTGCGGAACTAAACAATCCCCATAGCTCCGCGGATAAGTTCAACAACTTTTATCCGGTATGACACCAAGTTGACTTTAGTGCCATCGCAATCGGTATAGTGTCAAACCGGATAAAAGCCTTTTCATT
>JBGSNE010000198.1:0-4378 GCA_041739785.1 Pirellulaceae bacterium | reverse complement strand
GCAAATGCGGTCGATCGCTGGCAAGCCGGAAAGCCACGGGGATGCTTCCATGACCTGGGATTTGCATCCCAGGCTATCAAAGGCCGTGCCTGCGGCACTAATTAGCGGACTAGTAAGTCCTACGGCACCGGGCATTGTTGGTCGCCCGGCCGCTAACGCGCCTGAGGCTCACTAACTCACCAAGCGTCGCGCGACAATCCCTCGGACGCGACCTGCCAAGCGGGTGACCAACAAGGTCACCGGCTCCCCTTGCGCGGCCGAATAGCGTCGTTGACAGGCGTTAGCGTCAATATTGATCGAGTGATCTAGCAACCCGCGAGTTTTCACTTCCACCACTCCGACTTGGCGCTTTCGCAACCACTTGCGAATCTGCCGATCATCCCATGAGAGTACCTCCAGCACTTCGAACATTTGCGTCCAAGGAGAATTGAGTGGCGCGTCGCCAGTGAAAAATCCGTGGGGCGACCCCAAGCAGCGCAAGTTGTGTTGTCCGGCCCAAGCTGTTTGAAGCTCAGCAGCATGCAAAACCGAGTGCAGATCAAAGACGTAACGTCCTGGTTTTTCAAGCCAGTCGAGTGAGTACTCTGGATAACCCGAGTACTCATCGTTGACTTGGTTGTTTTCGTCTGGTTCGCAGAGCACAGCCATTCGCATCGACGCTCGCGCAAGTTCGCCTGTCAGCAATAGTTGTTGTCGACATTCTCCTTGGTTTCCCAACCACACGCGCTGACCAATTGCCTCCATACGCGTCAACAGTTCATCGTTGATGCGAGTCGACGGAGCCAATTTGACAATGGCTCCTCTGGTAACTTCGGCGATCGCCAACACATCTTCCAGAGTTGGACTGAATTCATCCGCTGCGTTGGTCCTTCTGCCGGTGGCTCGTCGATCGGGGTCAATGTTTAGCCAATCTCCAGGAACTTGCCAGCCACTCACAATTTCTTCGCTTGTCACCTGAACTTGATAGCCATGAGCGCGCGCATTGTCTTGACTGAGCTGCTTCAAGCGAGCATCGCCATCGACACCCACGACTTCGCCGCGCCTTGCCAATGCCACCAAATCAGCGCCTGCTCCACAACAGGCATCCATGACCACCTGCCCCGCGGGGAACAAAGACGCTTTGTAGCGGGCGGACCAATAATCGCTGGCCTGCGACAAACTCCGCTCGGTCCACAGCCAAAGCTCAGGTCGCGGGAACCGGGTTCGACTGCGCCACCGCAATCCAACTTGCTGTTGCAACAGACTCGTCTGCCAAGGCTCAAGTCGTCCGCTGGTCAGTTTGCCAACGTCAAACTCCTTGGGTGGACAAGTCCCCTGACCAAGCAGCAACTCGCGGCCACTTTCAATCAGCCAGCAGAATTGTTCAAGTGAGATGTTTTCGTCGCTGGCCACGGTGTTGCTGTGATTTGGGTCGTAACGATAATTCAATGATGCACAGAGCGATTGTAACGGTCGAACTTGATGATCCAAGGCGTCTACTTAAATGACCACTGGGTGGACGATCTAGTTGCTAAGAGCCGAAATTCTTGGCGAATTCCGCTACACCTTAATTTCGTGTCAGTCACATCTGAGACAAAGCCTAAGATTTCGGCCGCACTTGAGGGTTTCCGCATGTCCGAACCATTTTACAAACGACCACTGGCTGGCCTCTTGCTATTGGCTGGCGCGACGGGCGGTCCCTACATGTTGTTTGAAACCGATGCGGGGAAACAGGCATCCGATACCGCCTCGCGAATGCTGGGGACCAATTCGACGGGTCAAAACGACTACTCCGCGAGTCCCGATGCCGGCCGTTACGTGAGCTACGGCGCAAGTACTTACAACGCCAATCACCCCAATGGTAACTTACTCAACCCGGCTGTAACCGAACATGAATTTGAACAACCGGTAATCCATCGATTACAGGAAGTCTTGCGGTTTGATATTGCTCCGGGCTGGGTATTGGAGCGTTTCCCCCGGGTCACTACCGTGCTGGCAGACACTCAGTTAGACGGCCTGCGTGTTCCGTTAGTGACCGGTACCGCGCCCAGCGATATTGCTGGCACGCTGACCTATAGTTTCGACCGTTACAAACGACTGCAGCGTTTGACCGTCCATGGCGCTACCGGCGATGCCACGCGCTTTATGGCCGAATTGCAACAACAGTATCAGATGCAACAAGTGCCTTCGTTGGGTGGCGTGTTGTATTTACTGAGTTGGAATGGCAAACCGACCAGCATCGTGCACATAGAACCTGCCGCTGTCATCTACGCCGATTCGCCCTACTCGCGGTTTAACGTTCTGATCGAGCTGAACCAAGCCGGTTTAGAATACGGACTCAGTCGCGAAGCGCAGCAACTGCTCGACGCCGGCAAGAGCACCCAACGCTGGTAGCGGTGGTCAAGCCTCCCACGTCGCTTAACCCCAATACCATTCAATTTTTAGTTGCGGAAGTTGTTTAACGCCGAGCCGCAGCAGGCTGTCGAAAAAAAACCGAACGTCCAATCGCGAGCATCACCATAACGCGAAGAATTTTCCGGAGTATAAGTCACAGCCTGTGCAGGCGACGGCAGCGCGGGAGTCAAGATGTAAATTGGCCGCTATTGGAGTTAAACAATGGAATTCCGCTACTGGGCCACACAGTACAGATGTTTATTGCTACGAATAAAGATCGCCCCATCGCTGACCGCGGGCGTCGCACTAAACTCTTCCGACTCGCTGGTGACACGATTCACGGCAAGTGGTTTAAACTCGTCGGCTACGGCGATCACATGCATATCCCCGCTGCGCGTCAGGTAGTAGATCTTACCATCGGCCATGATGGGCGAAGCATAGTCGCTCCCTCCCATACCACCACGTCGTCCACCGCCACCACCGGAGCCAGGGGTTCCCTCGCCATTGGCGCTACCTCGGCCACTCGATAGTCGGCTTTTGAAGATCTCCTTGCCTGTCGCTGCGTCGAGGCAAGAAATCGTTCCTCCAGAAATGCAGAACATCTTTCCATCCGCCACTAGCGGCGAAGAGAACTGAGTGCTATCACGCCCTTTCCATACGACATGCGATTCGCTAACATCATCCTTGCCTCCCGCCTTAACTGCTACCGAACCGCCATTGCGACCTCCGACCGCGTACACGGTATCACCTGCTACCACGACGCTCGAACTGAACTGATCATCTTCGGTTGCCGGGCAAAACCAACGCAATTTTCCGTTTTCCGGATTGAGTCCCCACACTTCGTAGGGTGCACCAATCACAATCTCCGAATTGCCGGCCGATTCTACAATGGCTGGCGTTCCCCACACCATGCCCAGGCTGTCAGCATCAGAACGCCAAAGCTCCTTGCCGGTCTCTTTGTCCAAGCAGATAATGGCGCGACTCTCTGCTCCAGCGGGAACGATGACTCCCGCAGCATGCACAATCGGACTTGACGACGATCCCCATCTGCGCGGATCCGAGTCCGTGCCGACACTGGTCTGCCAAAGTTGGTTGCCATCGAGGTCAAAAGCTAGCACACCACCCTTGCCAAAAAACACGTACACGCGCTGACCATCGGAAACCGGAGTGTGCGATGCATAGCCATGCTGCGGCACTCCCATACCGGAGTAGGCATCTTCGGTAGCCGTGGACGGAATCGACTTCTTCCATAGTTCATTGCCGGTCGATTTATCGACACATACCAGGTGGCGAACCAAGTCTTTCATATCGCCGATATTTTCTCGCGACTCACCATATCCGCTATAACAAGTCACGAATAGTTTGTCGCCAACCACGATAGGGCACGATACGCCTGCGCCTGGTAACGCAATTTTCCATTTCAAGTTCTTCGTTTCAGACCATTCACTGGGAGTTGTCGCCTTCTCTTCGGAAACACCACTTCCATTGGGTCCGCGAAAGCGATTCCAGTCGGCCGCCAAATTTATTAGAGACGACAACCCGACAATGGCCACAATTAAACGTTGAACATGCATGCAAGCACCAAAATGACTAGAGGAAAAGTGAAAAGCAGTACCAGCTACACGATGATCATAGCGAAAAAGGCCAATACATCGTCTAACCACACCTCCGCGTCTAACAACGTCGCACGACTCTCCGAGTCGTGTCCGCTTCCAAATGACTTGGCAATTTCCGCAAAGTGCTCCGTATGTCTAACACGTTTGAGCAGAAAAAGTTCCGTCACCGTTGATTGTCGACTTTTCGCAACACCACGGAGATAGATCTTGGGTCGATGACCACTTCGGTCACCCCGACCAACCGACGATTGATTTTGGCGTTTAACCCGCAGCCGCAGGTTGTGAAGCCCGCGTTTTTTAAACCGCGAAGCGGTGGCATTCGATAGCCTGGGGTGCAAACCCCAGGAAAAATTTCCCGCACCGAACTCCGGCTTGACAGCCATCGAACG
>JBGSNE010000151.1:0-21292 GCA_041739785.1 Pirellulaceae bacterium | reverse complement strand
TCGCTGGCGAACCGTAAAAACACGCGGATATTCCGCTGCCTTGGGGTTTGCATCCCAGGCTACCGAATCCCGTGACTTCGGCACTAAATAACACAACATCAAAACGCGCAAGCGAGTCGGTCGCGGGACTGTGTGATTCCTGACCAAAGTCCACGGTCGATAAGGCGACCCACTCGCTTGCGCATCGAGCTGATATTTCCGCAGATTTTGGCTAAAGTATCGCTGTGCAAAGAAGAGGCAAACAAAAAAGGTGTCGGACACTCTATAAAGTACCATGCCCGAAATTCTTGGCGAATTCCGCTACGTCTTAACCTCGCGAACTTCGTGTTTGACCCATAGTTGATCATTGTCGAAGCAAATTATGAAATCACTGACACTCAACGGTGTAGCGCAACGATCACTCAAGTACTTTTTCAAAAGCCACGCGGCTGTGAGTTTGGGGATCGCGGCTGCCACTGCCGTCATCGTCGGGGCACTGGTGGTAGGTGACAGCGTCCGAGGCAGTCTGCATGGCTTAGTGCTGAATCGGCTGGCCAACATTCAATGCCTGTTGCATTCGCGCTCGTTTTTTGATCCGCAGTTGGTCGAATCGCTTGTCTTTCCGCTGGTTATTACCTCCCAGGATGGAAAGAGCGCTAGTACCGCGGAACCGATTGTTCCCTTGATCTACCTCAATAGTGCAACCGTTGAACATCGCGCTCAAGCCCAGGTTCATCGCGGTTCGAAAGTGCAGGTTTTTGGAGTCGACACTCAGTTTTGGAAATCGGTTGCCAGCCACGGTAATTCCTTACCTACCAATCTGAACGAAGATGAGGTCGTTGTGAGCAACGCGTTGGCGGCAGAATTGACGGCTCAGGTAGGCGATGAACTGACACTCCGTTTTCAATCTGCCAGTGGCGTGCCGGCCGACAACACACTGGGTAAACGCGATGACACAACCATCAACTTACCGCGTCAGAAGATCGTTGCGATTCTTCCTGACCAGGGCATCGGCGGACTCAGCTTTCAATCGACGCAAAGTGTTCCGCGCAACATCTTCTGCTCGCTCATATCCTTACAAGATAGTCTCGAGTGCGAACAGCGAGTGAACGCGGCCTTGGTGCTCGGGCCCCCACAGGCGACTGGTACTCTAACCTTTGATCAGTCCGTGTGCCAACAACTCGACGATCAGCTCAAACCCGTAATCGAAGATTACGGATTGAAGTTTGAACGAATCACTCGCTATTTTCCTGAGCCCGAAGAATCGGTAAAGCACAATTCAGCAGCCAACGAAGATAGTCAAAACGCAACCGCTGCGGATCAAACTCCGCAGCTGATTTATGACTATTATCAACTTACGTCCAATTCACTGATTTTGGATAACGAAACGTCCAATGCGGTGAGCTATGCACATCGCGGCCAATGTTTTCGTATCGTCACGTACTTGGCCAATACGATTTGCAAAGTTGAGCCGTTGCCGACCGATGTGATACGACGTTATCGTTCCGATCCGAGTGCCAATCCCGAGCCGCTGCCCATGGTTCTGGGGGCTCGCGAGGTAACGATTCTCAGTCGACAAGTACCCTACTCCACCGTGGTTGGCATCGAAGAATCGATGGAACAACAACTGCGACAGCTCACACGTGTTGGCCCGGAAAACCTCCGTACTCCCTATTGCTGGATCAATTCGTGGTTGGCCGATGAGATCGATGCAGCCCCGGGGGATTGGATCGAACTCAAGTATTATGAACCCGAGACCATGGATGGTGTGGAACGTGAGCGATCGGTGAGGTGTATGGTGGCTGGCATTGCACCTTTGACCGAGCCGGTGACAGGCTTCATCCGTGATCGAACGGCTCGCTACGATGAGCCTCCGACCGTTTTCAACGATCCCAATTTAACCCCTACCGTTCCAGGTCTGACAGACAAACAATCGATATCGAATTGGGATGCGCCCTTTAAACTCGATCTCGACTTGATTCAGGCACAAGACGACGATTACTACGACCGTCATCGCCTTACACCCAAGGTTTTTCTTCCATTTCGATTGGCCGCTTCGACAACCATGTTTGGTAGTCGCTTCGGCCACACCACAGCCATTCGCTTTCCGGTTGAGCACAATCCGGATCAGGCAATGTTGCGTGAGCAAATAGAAAGCACGCTGTTAGCCACTCGTGAGAACCAGGGGTTTCGCTTTATACCCATTCGCCAGCAACTACTGCATTCCGCTTCAGGGACAACACCCTTTGATATGTTGTTTCTATCCCTTAGCTTCTTTGTGATCGTTTCCGCACTGATGCTCGTCGGGTTGCTGTTTAAATTGGGGATCACGCAACGCGCGTCGCAATTGGGGCTGTTAGCCGCACAAGGTTTCACTCCCTGGCGCGTGCGCGGGTTAGTGTTGCGCGAGATGGCTTGGGTCGCACTGATTGGTTCCGCTTTGGGTTTATTGCTGGGTTTGGGCTACGCTCGAGCCATGATTGCGGCGCTTGAGTCGTGGTGGTTGGGCGCGATTACAGAGCCCTTTCTGACCTTCTCATTCACACCGCGAAGCTTGATGATCGGCGCCTCGGTGGGAGTGATTATGAGCCTCGCCACCATTTACCTTTCCCTGCGCAAGCTCAGCCGAATGGCGCCCTTGCAACTCTTGCGCGGTCAACCCGACCAGCTGGCGCCGCCTGCTACGGGCAAGCGACGGAAGTTGCTTGCCCTGGCGGGGTTCCAAGCTGTCGGTGCCATCGCACTGATCACGGCCGCCTTGGGACAATCCGGGATGGCACGGGCCGGGAGCTTTTTTGGTAGTGGCATGCTATTGTTGCTGGCAGCTCTCATTGCGACTCATTGTTGGTTGCAATCCCGCGCCCATCCAAAGCAAGCTGGCATTCAAAAAGCAAATCTGCTGACGCTTGCCGGAAGCGCCATCTACCGCAATCCGTTGCGAAGCTCGCTAGCGCTGGGTTTGCTATCGGTCGCCAGCTTTCTGATCGCCTCGATGAGCGTCTTTCACGTGGCGCCTGACGCACGTGGCTATGGTGGGTTCGACCTGATCGGAGAAAGTTCACAACCCATCTACCGCAATATCTCTTCGACCACTGTTCGCGAGGACGTATTGGGCCAAGACGCGGAGCGCTTGCGGGATAGCTATATCCTGACGTTTCGCAGGCGACCTGGTGAAGACGCAAGTTGCAACAATTTGTTTCAAGTAGCTCAACCCACGGTGCTGGGAGTCCCTGGGCGATTGAGCCAACTAAATCATTTCAATGGAGCGGACACCACGTTCCAATGGAGCGCTTCCACCATGCCTCATGAACCGTGGAAAGCCCTGGAACAGGCCGGTGTCGGTGACAAGCTCACTCCCATCCCCGTGATCCTCGATCAAAACACTGCCGCCTGGAGCCTCAAACAAGGTGCTTCGCTGGGTGCACTAATTCGTTTGCAATACGGCGACCGCGAGATTTTTTTTCGTACCGTTGGCCTACTTTCCAATAGTGTCCTGCAAGGCAAGCTGATGATCAGTGATTCCAATTTTCGATACTTGTTTCCGGAAATTAGTGGCACTAGCTTCTTTTTGATCCGCTCCGGTGAGGCTGTCCCCAGCGCTGAAATTAGCGAAGCATTGGAGCAAGGTTGGAGTACGGAAGGCTTAGATATAACTTCCAGTGCCCAAACCCTGGCTGGCCTACTGGGCGTTCAGAATACTTACATCAGCGCGTTTCAATCGTTGGGCGCACTGGGATTGCTGTTGGGTACATTCGGATTGATTGCCGTGCAATTGCGGAGCGTCTTCGAACGGCGTCAAGAATTGGCGTTAATGCAAGCCGTGGGTTTTTCTAAATCGCGCATCGCGCGGATGCTGACGTTAGAAACGGCCTTGTTGTTGGGGGGTGGATTGCTTATCGGTTGCTTGGCGGCCGCTATCGCGTTGGTGCCTTACATCATCGAGAACGGCACGCAAGTTAGCGTACTTCAACCATTGGCCATGCTGGCCCTGGTCCTGCTCGTCGGCTTCATCGCCGCTCTCCTGGCCGTCCGCGCCGCCATGCGACGTTCCGTCCTCGACGGGCTACGGGGGGAGTAGTTTCAGGTTCCAGGTTCCAGGTTCCAGGTTCCAGGTTCCAAGTTCCAAGTTCCAAGTTCCAGGTTCCAAGTTCCAAGTTCCAAGTTCCAAGTTCCAAGTTCCAAGTTCCAAGTTCCAAGTTCCAAGTTCCAGGTTCCAAGTTCCAAGTTCCAAGTTCCAGGTTCCAGGTTCCAAGTTCCAGGTTCCAAGTTCCAGGTTCCAAGTTCCAGGTTCCAAGTTCCAGGTTCCAAGTTCCAAGTTCCAAGTTTCAAGTTCCAAGTTCCAAGTTTCCAAGTTTCAAAGTTTCAAAGTTTCAAAGTTTTGAATTGGTTGTTATTCTGAAAATTTCCTTCCTTTGGCATCATGTTTTCGGAGGTAGGTCATGAAACCGTTCAACATCCGACTAATTGATAAGCAATCTTCCTTGAGGTTTCTAAACTCATCTTCGGACACGTAATTCTCATCGAGCGCAACATAGAGTTGCGAACGAACTTCACCGCATGAGCCTTTGGCATGCGAGAGGAATTGCAGAAATTCTCTGTTGCCGTCCCTTTCGAAGCCTTCGGCGATGTTCGACGTGATCGAAATCGCTGCTCTACGAATCTGATCCTTTAAGCCAAAATCTCGCGCGAACTCGCGGCGTCGTGAAAAATCGTAGATTGACTGTGTCAGTTCACGACCTTTTTGCCAAGCTTGGATATCTTCGAACTGTTCAATCTTCATCGTTCCCTCGCAAAATCAGAAAAAAACGATTCAACCCCAAAGCAAAATTCTACACGTTCCAACCTGAACCCTGAACCTGAACCCTGAACCCTGAACCCTGGAACCTGGAACCTGAACCCTGGAACCTGAACCCTGACCCCTGGAACCTGAAACCTGGAACCTGGAACCTGAAACCTGAAACCTGAAACCTGAACCCTGAACCCTGAACCCTGAACCCTGAATTTTTACCCCAACCGTTTACTTAAGCAGGCTAAATGAGTTGCGGCGACGGCGGAGCGGGCGGGCCAGTCGGCGGCGTGGGCGCTGTGTACTAGGCCTTCTAGAATGGGCTGATATTCTGACAGTCGTTGTGCTCCCAAATCCCAGCCCGCGCGGTAGAAACAAGCGTAGGCCTCCGCTGCGGCGTTGACATCTAAATGCTGACGCGCGGCATGGAGCCAATACTCTCTTACCATCTGCATCGTCAATTTGGCGGGGGCGCTAAGTACGGTCCGTGTATACTGGTCTGCCTGTTGCGAGGCTGACAAGTTTTTGCCGAGTGCCGAAAGCTGTGCCAGTGAGAACTTGCCGTACTGCTGCTCGATCCAATGAGTTCGCATGCGCACGGCTTGATCGGAAAAGGCGGACGCGTACCGGCCGGCGAAGTATATCTTAGCGGCACCCGCAAGATCCCCGGCGCGCTGCTTGCTCCAACCTGCGATGTTGACCGCCCAACCCAAATCGTCGCGCCGTTGCAAGACTTCTGCGGCCAATTGCTCCGCGCGATGCCATGGCTGCTCAGGCCAGCCTCCCATCTCTGGCGCAACCATCGCCATCATTTGCGAGCGCACTTCAACCGGAACCTGGCAAATGTCAAACAGAAGTCGGACATAGTCAGGTGTCCAATTCATGGCCAGCTTCTCCGCTATCGATGCATCTGCAAGTGGACTCAACTGACGTTGTAAGGCGAACTGAATCAAATCGCAGGCTACAGCGTCAGCTGCCCAATGTTGGTCGTGCAACAATTCGAGCGCTTGCTCATAATCACCACTGGCCAGCAGACCAGCTAGAGATTCGAGACTTTCATTGGCCGGCCGGGCCAGTGTATCTCCAGTCGTCGTCGATACGCTGGTTAGTTGCACCGATAGCCAGTGGCGCAATTGAGGATCTGCAAAAATGGCTAGGAGCCGTGCCTGATGTCCTGGCTCGATCGACTCGGGAGCGCCTCGGAGCATTTGTCGGCTGATAGGACGGAATTGGTCAACCACGTCGTGTACGACCATTTCCGCCAACTGCCGACCGACGGGAATCCAATCACCGCCGCCATGGTACCAGTGAACGAGCTCTCCCAACTCACCATTCGCCTCGACGCGCGCGCAGATCCAGTCGCCATATTCATTGCTCAGCAACGGCAATGTGTCAGGCAACATGAAGCCCGGCCAGATCTCCGGCGGCGCGTCTGCCAGCAAATGATCGATGGCCAACGGAGCACGAAAAATTCCCGGCAGAGCAATGTTTTCACTGTCGCTGTTAAACCAAGCTTGCCAAGCATTGCTCAGTCGCAGTTGATAACGCTCAGCAATTTTTTGGGCTGGCTGACTCATTAAATGCAGTCACACTCGGCAAGAGTGACCCACTGGGTTATATACGCACGAAGATCCGCTGACGAAAGAGCCACAATAATATCAGCCACATCGACAATAGAACAGCCGCTCCTAGGAGCACGGGCTCCCAGGCTTCGCCACCAATGAGGAAAACTCGTTCCCCAAAATGCCGTTGTAGGAATGCCTTCATCGGACCCTCCATCGTCCAACTCATGACGTAGGCGACAATCGAATTGGCTCCAATGACCATAACCGGCCAAGCCCAACGGCGCCAACCTCGAACATCGCAGATGGCGTAAAGTAGTCCCAGGGTCAGGAAGCAGATGCCACCACTGACCAGCACCCACGTAGGTGTCCAAATCCGCTTGACGATCGGGCACATACCCAACTCAGCCAAACCCCAGCCGGCCAGTATCATGAGTGACCCGGAAGCGATCAACACCGTCAATTTTTGCCACCACAAAGTTGGCTGAGTTTGTGAAGACGAGGGCGACGAGGGCATGGCTGCGACTCTCGACTCTCGTCCGAGCGCGTTAGTTGCTTTTCCGGTTTTCCGGCTCGTCTTACCACGCAATACGCCTCCCGCCAACACCCCCAGCAGCATTGTCCCCAGTGTGGGAATGAAACTCAACGTGCAATAACCGCCGGAGCTAAAGGTGTAAGGACTCTCACGCGGGAAGAGGTTCATAAACCAGGTGTCAAACCAACCTGCCGGATTGAGATGCTTATTCCAGTGCGCTTCAAAACCGGTCAACAGATGAGGCCAATCGTTGGCGATACCCACTGTTTGCCAATCAAATCCCTCAGCAGGTAGAGGCCAGGCAGCAAACAGTAACCAGTAACCGACCAGCATGAATAGCAAGGCAACAACTTGCGTGACGCGCGACGCGTGGGCCAGCAAGAACAGCAGGAAGTAGCCGAGCCCGATCTGCGTTAAGGTATCATCGAAAGTGAAATTGGTGTGTGACGAGCGCAAGCTGCGAAGTAAGATACCGAGCATAACCAGCACCACGCTGCGCCATGCGGCATGCCACATTGTCGATCCAAACGACTTGCCCCTGCCCCGCCGAGCAGCGATGGAAAACGGAAGTGACACGCCAACCAAGAAGGAAAAGCTCGGTTGAATCATGTCATGTAGCGACAGCCCGATCCACTCGACGTGTGTGGTATGAAATCGCAACCACTGCGCCCAAGTGCTTTCGGGATAGTGCTCGGCCAAGGTCATTAATTCCAGCACTTCGGCCAGCATCAACAACATCACGATCCCGCGATAAGCATCGATCGAAGCCTGCCGGACGGGCTGTTTGACGATCGGCTTCGGCGAAGGGTTTTCCGCTAAGGCTCTTTTCACATACGGTGACTCGCTGGCAATACGGCTCATGTTCAGCTCATAGATCGGGGTAGTATTTGGGTAACCGGTCACGGGTTAAACAGGAGCAAACGGAGGCAACTGAGAATACTCTGTTGCCTCCGTTAACTCCTGTTCTTTACTGCAATTTTCCTGCCAACAATCTTCTTGCCTATAAGGTCCTGCGGAAGTCTATTTCCGCGTGGCTAAGTAGACACGCGCCAGACCGGCTTGTCGCGCTGAATCGTAGGCGACGACAACATCCTTGGCGGGGACCTTGCCATCGGGATCGATAATGACGGGCACATCGGCGCGAACTTCACTGATGGCCTTCAACCGTGGTAATAGCTGTGACATGTTGGCCAAGTCGATGCCATTGAGGCTCGCCACCGCCGTCCGATTGACCAATTTTAATTGAACGACAACTTGATCGATAGCGTCTTGAGTGGGCACTGGGGGGGGCTGGTCGGAGTTGCCGGTCGGTGAGCTGGCTTCGGAAATCGCACTGGGTAACAGTTGCTCAACGACTTGAAAGCTGCTAGTGGTCAAAAAGAAAATCAACAACAGGAAAATGACATCGATCATGGGCGTCATCATCAACTCAATGGGTTTGCGCGGTCTACCGGAGCGACCCACCGGACTGAGTGAAAAATCGCGTCTCATGCACCTACTCCCTGCCCATCGATGATTCGTAGACGGAAAATACGATATCGCCGATACCGGCCGCTGCAGCGACTCGCAACAACGGCTCAATGCGTTCGTAGGGGACGTCGCGATCCGTGCGGATCTTGAGTTGTAAGGGTTGGCTGGTCTGCATGATCCTTTGACGCAATCGGGCCGGCGCTGATTGTTGGTCGACATCCACGCCAGCCATTTGCCACTGGCCGCTGGCCAGAATGTTGACAGTCACGTTTTCGCGGCTTTCCAAATCGTCCAGACCTGATGCGGCTGTCGGTAAGTCGAGTTCGATCTGATTCTCTTGTTTGGCCAAGTGGCTGGAGACCAAAAAGAAAATAATCAGCAGAAACACGACATCGATCATAGGTGTCATATTGATCGAGGCCGAACCGGCGGCAAGAAGTTTGGGCGAGCGCATTTTTTAGCTTTGTGCACGAGGGGGCGACGGAGGTGGTGCCACATTCGCTGCACGTGGTCCCACGGCGCTGGCGCGGCGACGAACCGGAACAAACACATGCTGCGCCAAATAGGCTGTTTCCGAGATGAGCTGATCGACTCGATTGCGAAAAACTGCAAAGGCTCCCAGGGCGGGAATCGCCACCACCAATCCTGCCACCGTGGTCACCAGCGCCGAGTAAATTCCCTCGGCCAGCTGTGCCGCTCCGGCCGTGCCTTGCGTCACGGCGACCTGTTGAAAGGCCATGATCATACCCGTCACCGTTCCCAGCAGGCCGCACATCGGCGCCAAGTTGCCGATGACGGACAAGTACTCGATTTTGCGATAAAGTTTGGCTGCTTGTTCGGCCACAGCATCCTCCATGGCTTTCTCCATGGCTTGCCATCCAAAGTCGATCTCGGCCAGCCCGCTAATTAACACGAAGGCCAGTGGGCTGGGACGCTTGCGACAAGTCGCATCCGCATCAGGCAATCGACCTTGGGCCAATAACTGACGCACTTCGTCAGCTAAGCCCGTGGGCATGATCTCTGCTTTGCGCAACGTCATCAGCTGCTCAATGATCAGATACGCGGCCAGTAACGATAACATCAACAGCGTCAGCACAATCAACACGCCGACCCAACCACCGCTGAAGACAATCGCCCAAAACCCACCCACTTCCGCGGGCGCCGTCACCTCGGCGGAAGCCACTTCAGCTTGGGCCAAAAGCGATTGCGCGAAGCTCGGAGTGGCGAACATCGGGAGCAACACAAGACTCGTGGCGGAAGCCATTTCAACCGCGAAGCGGTGGTATTTGATAGCCTGGGGTGCAAACCCCAGGGAAAATGGCGTCCAGCGACGAGTATCTAATTTTTCGGCGTTAATTGGTTGATCCATGCCTCTAGCCTTTGTGCTTCTTCGTCGCGTCCCAAGCGTTTCAACTGCGCCGCCGCGGATTGTATTGCTTTTGCAGCGCGATGGGGGTGGTCGGCATGTTGGCTCGCGATCCGCAACCATTGGCCGATCGCCAATTCCGTTTGGCCAATGCGCATCAAGCGATCGGCGATAAATTCCGTTGGCCCGAGCTGCAATGGCGGGATGAGTCGGTCGCGAAGCTCGAACCACTGAGTCAGGTTAGACATTGTTTGCGGAGGAGGCGTTAAACGCCAGCCCTGGATGGCTGCCATTTGTGCAATCGCGCTATTTTGTGAGCGCACCAATTGCGAAAAGGCTCGTTTCGCCTCAGTCGATCGCTCGCCGAATAAAAGCCAACTGGCGCCCATCAGCTGGGCCGCCTCGGATTCATCCTGCAACCACTGGTGCGCCTGTTCACGCAACGCCTCGTCGGGTTCGCACACGCTCCAGCACATAGGCATGTCAGCGTAAAGTAGGTGAGGTGGATCGGACTTGGCCAGGCTCAAGAAGTAGCTGCCTGCCGCTTGCGGGTTTCCTAACGCGTCCACCGACTGCACCAATTCGGCAATCAGCAACCGCTGTTGCCATTGCACGAGATTGCTTTGCAGCGCTTCGGGCACACCTTTTACAACCTCCTTAATCTTCCGCTCGACAAACATTTGATGTACGTCGGCAGCCGCTGCGTTGCGCCACTGGGGAGTGATGCGAACGATTTGTTGGCTGGGGACCGTCCGTGGCGAACCATCGCTTTCGATCATCGCCAACCGCTGCCCGTCTAGCTGTTTAATTTCACCTTCAAGCTGCACGGTGAGAGGAACAGTCCACGCGTCTGACTTTTCGGTCAGACCTTGGTATTCCACCATGTCGGTTAGCACTCCGTCCGTTATTCGAACCTCTGTGGAGCGCGTCGCCGGTGGAAGTTCTTGTGCGAGCAGAGTGGCCGTGGAAGCCAAAACGAACCAAACACTCAGAGCACTCACACGCATAAATCACCGTCAGAACATTATGGAAGGCAACTCGTAGCGGAATTCGCCAAGAATTTCGGTTTTTGAAGCCCTCGCAATTTAGTGCTGAAGGCACGGAATTTGAAAGCCTGGGATGCAGCCTGTGAGTTATACAAAAGTCTAACTACGCCGAAGGCGTTAAAGCTATTAGCCGGTGGTCGAGCGCAGCGAACACCACCAGATAACTTCGAGGCTGTGAATTTTTGCAAACTTAAACTTGAACCTAAACCTAAACTTAAACTTGAACTACCGCGACGAAAGTTGAAGTTTAGGTTTAAGTTGAAGTGCAAGTTTGGGGAATCGCTCATAAACTCACAGCCTATTCGGGATAGTTAATTGCGGGCTACCTCATAATCCCCAGGCGTCGAGCCATTTGGTTTCGACCAACTCCATGCCATATTCGTTGATCAATCGCTCGTGCATATCTTTGAGGTGTCCTGCACCATAGAAGATTCCCAGTTTCTTCTTACCGGCTTTGATTTCGCGGTTTAGGACGTCGAAAGCTTTGGCGTTGCGTTCGGTGATCAGCGTGCTCTTGCCATCTTCGCCGGTGAGCGCAGCCATTTGACCATCCATCATTTGCATTTGATCGGCGAAGGCGCGTCGCAACCCCTTGGCACGATCTTCGGCTACCAGTGCAGCTAACAGACCGACATCGCCGCCGCGCCCGGTACTCTGCATGGCGATACCCGAGCCGATCGAGCGAAAGAACATCTGCATGACTCCCTCTTTCCGCGCGTTCATGGTGTCAAAGAACTCGGTCGGTGTCATGTCGGCATGGACGAAGTTCTTAGCCTTGTAGTCAACTTCGTCGAGTTGAAAGGTGAGTTCCAACATTTCCTTCATCCCCACTTGGATCGTGCTGATGGGGCTCAGCCCACGTTCCTTGGGATCGGGAATACCCATGTCGGGATCAGTCACCATTTCGTACAACAACGCATCGTAGCTTTGGAACAGTTGATTGAGTTGGCTGTAGTAGCTCGGTTCGGCAATATGCACGGCGCCGATCAAAGCTACTTCCGTTCCATGGCTTTCACCTGGCTTGCGATACGTTGCCACAGCCGTTTGAAGCGCTTGCGCTACGCCATCTTTTTCGAACACGCGAACGAAATCGGGGGCTTCGTCCGTTGTATTTGAGGTAGGTTCACTACTCTTTTGGGCTGTCTTGTCGGCAGATGCGTCAGAAGCGTTGGGTCGGGTGGCAGTGGGTTGGGACTTGGGAGGAGCTGCTTCGAGCGTCGCCGACTCCTGCCCCAGCGTTCGTGCCACATTGCCGGCTGTCAACCAACACAGGAACACGAGCAGCGCCGGGCGGATGTGTAAAGTCATTTGTATTTTAAATCCCTCTAAAAAATTTACGTTTCCAGCCGACTTCCACACGTTGAAGTTGGGTGAATTTCTTAACGACGCGGAGCGTCGTGCCACATTGAGGTACATGAACGGAGTGTATTTAGTTAGTATAACGCACAATTGCGTTGCGGTTATGACTAGCTCCGCATGCCAAACGGCCATGACTTAGGGACCGTCCCAATATAAGTTACCGGATCGAATTGTAGCGGCAGGGCGCAAGCCCTCCGGTTTTACGACACCGGACGGCTTGCGCCGTTCCGCTAAAACGGCAACTTATTTACGGACGGTCCCTTAGCGAATTCAGCGACGAGCAGATCCTTAATCAGCCCTTGTAACCAGGATTATTCACAATTGGTCGGAAAACGTGCTGTGAACTAAAAACGCTCTACGATTACCGTCAGACCAGCGCTTTATCCGTGCTCCGGCCTTGCCATCCGTGCTAATCCTCAACTCGTTTGCCTAGCACGGATGGCAAAGCCGGTGCGCGGATGACCAGGGTGCCAGTCCAGTGCGACAGTGTGAAAATACGAAAATGCGAGGCAAGCTTAAGCACCTATACCGGTGTTCGAGCTATCGTGATCAGCGGCGAGTCCCGCGCAACCAATTTCGGCCAGTGAATAATCCGAGTTATAAGTGCTGAATCCTTAACCTCGCGATATTCTGAATACCCCCTTTTTTTGAACAGTTCCTAGGAAAACGATTTTGAATACGCTGAATTACCGAGCTCAACGGGAACGTATCGGTTCGCTGGACTGCGTCGTCGTGGCGCCGGTGGTGGCTGAATCGCCCGATGATGCAGACCATGGACCGCCGGTTTCAATTACCAGAGTCGCCGTGTTTTGCCATGGCTTTGGAGCGGGCGGCGACGACCTGGTTGGATTGGCGGGAGAATTGCTGCAGTTGATGACTACGGACTCAGGGACGATGTTGGTATTTCCCGCCGCGCCCCTGTCGCTCGAGGAACAAGGGATGCCCGATGGTCGAGCTTGGTGGATGCTGAGTATTCAACGACTGGTATCCGCCATGGAGGATGGTCGGTACGAACAGATTCGCCAAGAAGTACCGCCAGGGATTGATCAGGCTCGACAGAAACTGACGGAAGTGATTCAGATCGTATTGGAGCGTTGTGGCCTGAACGAAAGTCAATTGTTGTTGGGCGGCTTTTCACAAGGGGCGATGTTGGCCGTGGAAACCGCCCTCCGCGGCTTGCAGAAACCCCCCGCCAAGTTGTGTCTGTACTCGGGGGCACTGATCTGCGAATCGCTGTGGAAACCGTTGGCGGAAAGACTGGCCGGCACGCAGATCATTCAAAGCCATGGCCGTTTTGACCCCATTTTGCCTTTGCAAACCGGTCTGTGGCTGCGCGAGATGCTGCAAGCGGCCGAATGTTCGGTCGAGTTTATCGAATTCAACGGTCCACACACCATTCCCCACACCGCCATCGAACGCACCGCCGAAATGCTCAGTCACCTGGCCAACCCTTAGAACCCGGAATCTTCATTAGCCATGGGGTGTGAGCCTAATGGCACTCACTTACATGAACTGCCCCATGAGTGAACCTCAGGCGCTAGCGGCTTGCTGATTTATTCGTTTAACCCGCAGCCGAAGGCGAGGTTCGCCCCATTGATCCTCGCCTACGGCTGCGGGTTAAACAAAGAGCCGTCGAATCAACACTAAATCAACAAGCCCCTAGCCGTGGGCTCCAGCTTATTTAAGGCCCACGGCTAGCGCCTGAGGTTCACTATTCCTGTCCATCGTGTCAATAACCGGGAGCTCATGCCCCCTCGGCTCACCATGTCATGAATAATCCGGGTTTAAACTCTGGAGGCATGGCCTAATGTCGCTTGACGCTCCGAATTGATCATCGATTTCCAAACTTCGCAGTTCCTCTTAGACTTAGACTTAAACTTAAACTCTCGCCGCGGTAGTTTAAGTTTAAGTTTAAGTTCAGGTTTAAGTTTGCGCATACTCGCAACCACTCTGCGTCATACTTTCCCCATGTCACCATGTCCCCTACCCACAATCACCTGAAACCTGAAACCTGAAACCTGATGCGGCTTCTATCAATTGCAGCGATTGTGCCGATGCACGAAGCCGCTACACCAAGAAACCGCACGCAATCCGAGTCGGAATTTTTGGCGGCTACGTTTACACTAGTGCCTCAGCACAATTTAACTTTGGGGTTGACTGGGAAAAGGTGTCGGACACCAAAAGCCGGAACGGCCCTTCGGGTGCTTCGCACTTTTGGTGTCCGACACCTTTTCCCACCCGCGTTGTATCCCAATATTAAATGTGGTTGAAGCACTAGGGGGTTAAACCCGCTGCATTGAATCGGCCTGAATCCTTTTTCCGGGCAAGCTACCTATGCCTCCAGTGACACCGTCGCGTTACGAACTCGCCACCGAGATCGCTGCATGGATTGCGCGGATATTAGTCTGTGCACTGCTGCTGTATGCTCCATGGCCCTACGGCATGGCGGAGTGGGCTAGCCAAGTTTGGTTAGTGCCGGTTGTGGGGGCAATTCTACTTTTGTCTTCGCTGGTGGCTCTTAAGCGTCGGATGTCCGTTGGCAATCCGCTCGTCTGGAGCTTGGCCGCTGTATTGGTAGTGGGATTTGTACAAGTCGTTCCGCTTCCAAATTGGTTGTGGGCCACCCTCTCACCAGCCGCGGGCTTCGAACAGCGGGTGGAGGGCTTGGCCAGCGAATTCGCACGCTCGGATTCAGATGCCTCCGCGGATCCAACCCAGCCGCAGGATGCAGGCGAGTTGCATTCGTCCGTGGTCGCTGCCGTCCCACCGCCGACTCGTGCCATCAGTATTCACCCCTTGCAAACGCGGACGACTCTATGCGTTTTTGCGATGGGCTTGGCTATTTTGATATCAGCTGGAATACTCTTCCGTGATCGCTTAAGTGTCGCTCTGTTGCTGGGGTCGATTGCGCTCAGCGGTACGGTCATAGCCCTGTTGGGAATTTACCAAGCTGTCGCAGCTGGGAATTGGACGTTCCTCGGTGATCTGCAAGTGACTTCATTCGGCACTTTCTATAGCCGCAATTCGGCACCGCAGTTCTTCGCTTGCTCTTTTGCGGCGGCAGCCGGTTTGCTGGCACTCTATCACGCGCATCAGACCAAAGTTCAAAAGGCGATGGTCGACAAACGCTATCGCATCGAATACCCATCCGTCAATTACCTGGCGCGATTGCGACGACGGGCCGAACAGTTCGTGACTGAGGCGGATGCAATCACTGTTATCTGTTTGATAATCATGGCCTTGCTGATGATTAGCGTCATGGCAGCCAACAGTCGCGGTGGCATCTTGGCTTTTTTCGCCAGTGGTGCTTTAGTCGTCATGTTGTATGCGCTGGGACGCCAAGCGAGTATGAGTGCGGCGGCGATCGTATTGCTGTTGGCTGTTGGTTCCGGACTGTTCCTGTCGATGTTCGGGCTCGATGAAATGATTGGCACGCGAATGGACACCATTTCGGAGGAGGCCCACCAGTTGAACAACGCTCGGCTGGCGGTGTGGCAGTTGGCCTTTTCGCAACCCAGTTGTTGGGCTCTGGGGAGCGGGCTGGGGACGTTTCACCTAGCGCTCCTTCCGTCGTACCCCGTGCCGCAGAGTCTTCAATTTGCCCACGCCGAAAATATCTACGTAGAGCTGGCATCGAACGCCGGCGTGATTACATTAGTGATCGCGCTCGTGGGAGTCTATTGGTTGGTTTGGCAACTGTTGACCACCTATTCGAATTCCATTACGGCTAAGGCGACACGGTTTGCCTGTCTATTCACTGTCTTGGCAGTTGGCCTGCACAATATGGTGGACTTTAGTTTGATGCTCCCGGCTATCTTTCTGCCGCTGGCCGCCATCATTGGCAGTTACCTGGGAACGCGGCACCACGTGCGTCAAAAGGTACGAATCAAGTCATCGCGTCACCCTTCGCACTCGCCTTCCAATCGTGGGCAATCCGACCGCTCTCAATCCGACCAAAGTCGCCAGCGCTCGCGTCATGGTCGCCAACAAGCTGCCCTTTCTGCGGCCAGCTCCGCCGCGCAGCAGTATGCCAATTCCAGATCGCGCTCCGCTGGTTCCTCCACGTCCCGCACCACTGCTGCTGAGACTTCGGGCGACACATCTGCAGCTGTTCCGGCAGAGGTCCCGTGGGCCCCTGCTACCTTGGTCGTTTGTTTGCTATTGATCTCCGGCGCCGTCGCCGTGGGCTATCGCCCGCTGTCGGCATTCGCCTTTGCAGAGCAATTAAAAGTCCCCCCCGCGGCTGATAGCCAAACACTACTCGAGGCCATTGACCAGGCCAGCGATTCACAGTGGGCGTCATTTCCGGAGTCCCATTTTGAAATCGGACGCTTGCGACAACGACTGGCCGAATCACAGATTTTAGATTCCGTACGTTGGCCCGCAGAATTGAGCGAGGCCCAGCGCCTGTCGCTGGCACAATCAGAATTTTTTAGCACTGGTTTTCATGGTACTGACGATCCACAACTGACCAGTCTGCGCGAGTTTATCGAGGCTGAACCGGCCGCGTTGGAGAATTTGTCGGATTCACAGCTCGATTTTCGTCAAGTGCTCGCCGCTTGCTCTTTGGATTGGCGAGCCAGTTGGGGATTGATGCGTGCCGATTTAGGAGAGATGTCGCCGCTGGAGCGCCGCCGCAACTATGCTCGGATTCTCCTGAGTTGTCGTTCTCAAATTGGCAACATCCAAGCCGCCGGTACGCATGCCTTGATGATCGGCGAAACGGCCGCCGGTCTACGCCTGTGGCGCGACGTGCTGCGGGCCAATGCCACAGCCCGAATTCGAGTCTTCGCCCTAATCGGACGTTTCCTAACCGACGAACAGCTGGTTGGTATCCTCCCTGATCATCCGCTCCACAGAATCGAAATGGCTCGGTCCGCTTTGGTCTCTTATCAGCTTCCCGAAACATCAGCTGCAATTCTGGAAACGGTGGAATACGAACAAGCGTACGAGCAGGCCGAATTTGCCACCGATTGGATATTAGTTGCCTGGTGTGCCCAACAGCAAGGGACCGTCCAGCAAGAAATCGCCGCATGGAAACAAGCTCAATTGGACGATCCACGCAACCCTGAAGTCGCCTACGCGCTCGCGTTGGCCCAAGAACAAGCTGGTAATCGCGTCGACGCACTCGCAACCATCAACGAAGCCCTACAGCGATCCCCTGGCAACGCTCAATACGAAGTCCTCCGCCAGCGGCTCGAAGAAAAAGAGTAGCTAGTAGCTAGAAGCTAGAGGCTAGAAGCTAGTGGCTAGTGGCTAGTGGCTAGTGGCTAGGGCGAGGGCGAGGGCGAGGGGCGAGGGGCGAGGGGCGAGGGCTAGAGCGAGGGCGAGGGCGAGGGCGAGGGCGAGTAGCGTGAGGCGTGAGGCGTGTTTCAGGGCCGAAGGTCCGTCAGATTATCTAGCCCAGGCGGCAGGCCGGGGTGCCGTGAGCGTTTCACGGTTTAGGGCCGAAGGTCCGGCAGATTTACCCGTGTGCGTTGGGGGATGCGATCGTGTTAACGGTGCGTTGCGATTTCCAACGGCTGGGCGCTCAACTCCGTGCATTAGACAAACGAAATCTGCCGGGCCTTCAGCCCTTTTCTGGCTCGATTGGGGGGTCTTTCCCCCCGGCCTGCTGCCGGGGCTAGACAATCTGACGGACCTTCGGCCCTACCCCCTCCCCTGACTCCTAACTCCTAACTCCTGACTCCTGACTCCTGACTCCTGACTCCTGACTCCCAACTCCTGAAACCTGGAGCCTGAAACCTGAAACCTTCCCCCCCTCCCCCCATCCGTCAAAATCGTCAATCTTCCCCGAAATCATGCCAAAGCGGAAAAAATAGTACCTTGGGATTACTCCACAAATCTTCGCGTCAGCCTATAATTGGGTCTCACTAGAGTCTACGTATTTATCGCTCGGTCTGGATCAACTCGGACCCAAACCCTCTATTCGCAAGAGATCTCATGTCTGACGCAGTAATGGATCAGCCCCGGACAAACGGTCAGGTTGCCACCACCAATCCAGTCGAAGCGGCCGCGCCCCAGGCCAATGGTTTTGACATCGTTCAAATCCTGTGGCGTTGGAAGTGGTTGCCGATTATTGGCTCGCTGATCGGTGCGGGACTCGGCTTCCTTCTTTTCTCGCAGCAACCCTCCATCTTCGAAGCCACGGCATTGGTACAAGTCGTCAACACGATTCAAATGCCGACCCGCAATCAATTCTTTAATCCAAATGACAAGGGCATTACGCGTGCCGACGAATCGATGGTCATTCGTAGCCAACGCGTATTGCGCAAGGCTGTGTTGCTAGGAAAGCTGAACGAACAGGAAAACGGTGAGTTTACTGGTATGCAGATGGACGAGGTGGTGAATGAGTTGATGAAAGAGAAGTCGCCGCTGATTATCGAACCGGCTGACAAAGATGACAACACCACACTGATCCACATTAGCTACATCTCGGAAGATGCCGACTTTGCCGCCAAAGTCGTGACTGCAATTGTCGAAGGTTACGCAGAGTACTTGGAAGAAGAATATCGTAGCGTGGGTGACGAACTCAACGGTCTGTTGGCCAGTGCCAAAGAAGCGCTCAGCGACGATTACAAACGTCAGAGCGAAAAGATGATGAAGTATCAGGTCGAACATCCCGACGTGCTGTGGAATGGTAACAATACTTCCGACCACTTCGCGGAAGCCTTCAAAAAGCTCGACGATCAATTGACTCAGTTTCGTGTAAAACGCGAAGGCTTAGAGACGGTCTACAATCGAGCCAAAGCGGCTATCGAAGCGGATCGCCCTGCCGAGCCCATCTTGCTGATGCTGATGGCCAGCGACAGTGGCAACGGTTTTAATGTGCAGGAAAACTGGCATGACCTCTATCTGCCTGAAAAGGAAAATCCCAACACGGAGTTTATGATCGATACTCCCTCGCGCCGGATCGAACAGCAACAACTCTATCCGCTGGAAATCGAACTGCGTGTCATGTTGGATCGATACGGCGAAGGGCACCCTACGGTGGCCAGCATGCGCAAGAAAGTTGAATTCACCAAACGCCAAGTGGCTGAAATGCGGGAGACCGAACGCAGACTGGACGGTGAAGTTGATCGCCTACGAAAAGAGGCGGCTGCCAATGGTGGTGCTTCCCTGACGATTGAACAACGGCTCAGTAGCCGTATGAATGCTTTTGCTGAGCAGATCAAGGCGTTGCAGGAACAAGAAAGAAACGTTCATGCCTACGCTCAAGAGAATCTGCAGAAGTCCAAAGACATCAGCGCCCAGCTCAATGAATTCAAATACATGAACGATGAGCTGGAGCAGGTCAAGAATTTGATGGTTACCTACGTGGAGAAGATCAAGGACCTCGACCTGATGCCCAAAGCTGGGCAGCGGACCCTGAATCGACTCAACATGCCTTCGATGGGTGCCTTCTACGGACCTTCGGTACCCAAGTATTTGCTCGGTGGAGCCGCTGTCGGATTCATCCTGCTCTCTGGACTGGCCGTGCTCATGGACTTGGCCGACCGCAGCTATCGCAATCCAGCTGAAATCGCTTCCGATCTTAGCGTGAACGTGCTGGGTCACATCCCAGTCATGGACATCACCAAAGCCAAGAAGAGCAAAGAAGGTGTAGATGCATCGATCTGCTCAATTCACCACAGTAAGGGACGCGTCGCTGAGGCTTATCGTACCGTCCGCACCGGGTTGTATTTTAACAGTCGCGGCAAGGCATTGAAGGTCATCCAAGTCACCAGTCCCGTGCCCGGCGATGGAAAGTCGACGCTGTCCTGTAATTTGGCCGTCACCATGGCTCAGTCGGGTCGCCGAGTGTTGCTCATCGATGCCGACTTGCGTCGTCCCCGCGTGGCCAAGATTTTTGGTATCGAGAGTGACGTAGGTGTGGCCGCTGTGGTCGCAGGCAAGGCGGAACTGGAGGATGCGATTCAACCCGGTCCAGTGGCCAATCTTTCGATTCTGCCGGGTGGCAAGCGACCGACCAACCCTGCTGAAATCCTCAGCAGTGAGCGGTTCCATAATATGATCGATATGTTACGTGACAAGTACGATGTGATTGTTATCGACACACCTCCGTTGTTGGCGGTTAGCGACCCGGGTGCAGTGGCGGGTATCGTGGACGGTGTCGTCATGACCATGCGCTTGCGCCGCAATGTCAAGCCGCTTGCCGCTCGCGCCAAATCGATTCTTGAAAGCGTTGGTGCCAATCTGTTAGGAGTCGTCATCAACGGCGTCTCTTCGGAAGCCGGCTATGGTTACAACTACGACTACAACGATTACCGCTATGCGTACAAGTATGGCAGCAATTATCGATCGGGTTACGGCTATCGTTATGGCTATGGCAATTATCGCTACGGCTACACCGAAGACGCCGAATCCAACGATCTCTCCACCGCCAAAGAAGGCGAGGAAGCGTAGCGCAGCAGTGCTGCGCTAGATACGCTCCAAACATCTTCGCAAGTTGAGGTTAACGCGTAGCGGAATTCGCCAAGAATTTCGGACTATTCAACGCAAAACGGCTTAGGTCGAAATTCTTGGCGAAGTCCGCTACGAGGAATTCATTAACCTCGCGTCATTGGGCGTTAACCGAATGGCACGAGGTTGAGGTTTAATCGGCTGAGCGGAATGGCGCTATCCATAGGCCAATCACGCGTGCACTCTGTGAACCTCAGACGCTAGCCGTGGGCCTTGTTAATCTGGAGCCCACGGCTAGCGTCCTCACTTATCTACACGAGTTTGCCAGCATAGTTTTTTGCTTCCGTCCGGGCTTGCCCCGGCGGAGCGGCAACTGACAGCTACCCTAACTCACCCTTATTTGCCCCTCACCTCGCTTTTCCCAGGATTCGCCGAAGGCGATTCGTGGGAAAAGTGGGGGGAGGGAACGTATGTGAGGCGTTGATGGTAGCCGCCAGTTGTGATCCCATCGGGACAAGCCCGGACGGAAATCAATGCTCGCCATACCGTGAAGATAACTAAGGGCGCTAGCCGTAGGCTTTATTTAGCTCGAGCCCACGGCTAGCGCCCTTAGTTATCTACAGGAGTTTGCCAGCATAGTTTTTCGCTTCCGTCCGGGCTCTTCTAGCACTGTCAAGTTCCATTTTAAAATAATTTTCGTACGCTCTTTGCGTACCGCGAAATGTCGTTTTTCAAAGCAATTTTGAAAAGCGTTGGCGGTCTGCCACGGTTGATCGTTTGTTCATA
>JBGSNE010000141.1:0-20418 GCA_041739785.1 Pirellulaceae bacterium | reverse complement strand
ACGGCGAACCTGGATGGCAAACGATCTGGCGCGGCTTCAGGAAAATGCAATCGCTACTTGACGGCATGCGCTTAGTCGGGGCGATTTGAGACTAAAAGATGTGGGTAATGACGAGGGCGCTAGCCGTGGGCTCCAGCTTAGGAAGGCCCACGGCTAGCGCCTGAGGTTCACCATGTGCACAAAGTGAGTGCCGAAGGCACGGCATGTGATAGTCTGCGATGAAAATTCCAGGTCATCTTATCATCATATTTCCAGGCGTTGCCAACTTTAGAGAAAGCGAAAGCTGTGACAAGTCCCAGCACTCCACAGATTGACGAAGCATGTGCTTGGATCGCGGCGCGGCAAATGCAGATCACCGCTGATCTGATTGAGCTGGCCAATCAGAATTCGGGTTCGGAGCATTTGGATGGACTCTTAACGGTAGCGCAGTGGCTGGAGGATCGGATGGATCTCAGGCAAGCGCACTTTCAAGCCATCGCGCTCCCTCCTCGACATGCGATCGATAATAATGGCGACGAGCTGGCCATCGAAACTGGGCCTGCCTTGCGGTGGGATTTTGGGCACGATCGCGCTCGCCGCGTGTTGCTCGCCATTCACTACGATACCGTATTCGGTGCTGCCGATCCGTTCCAAGTATGTGAACTTCTAACCAATGATTGTCTGCAAGGCCCCGGTGTGGCGGATGCCAAGGGAGGAATCATGGTGATCCGCGCCGCTCTGCAAGCCATGACACAATTTGAATTGGCCGGAGAAATCGGCTGGACGGTACTCTTGAACCCAGACGAAGAGGTGGGTTCGCCCAGTTCCAAATCGCTCTTCGAACAGATCGCTCCCGACTTCGATTTCGCGTTACTGTTCGAACCGGCCATGCCTGGCGGTGAGTTGGTATCCCACCGCAAAGGCTCGGGAAACTATACTGTGGTCCTCAATGGCAGAGCAGCCCATGCGGGGCGACACTTTGAAGCTGGACGCAATGCCGTCGCTGAGTTGTGTCGAGTGCTAGCTCAGCTCGACGCGCTGAATGGTCAGCGTCCGGATTTAACCATTAACGTCGGACACGTCCAAGGAGGAACAGCTGTGAACATTGTTCCAGATTTTGCTATCGGGCGGCTGAACATTCGTGTGGGCAATGCCGCGTCGGGGGAATGGTTCGAACAGCAGTTGCGGCAACGCGTGGACGAACTCAACGCCAAGGATGGTTTCCGTTGTCGGAGCTTGGGAGGACTGGCTTCACCTCCCAAACCTGTCACTGATGAAATGCAACAATTAATGGTCGCTGTGGAAGACGCAAGTTTAGCTACAGGAGGCGAAAGCATACACTGGAAGGGGACAGGTGGCGTGTGTGATGGCAATAAATTGGCCGCCGCTGGATTGGTAAACGTCGATACGCTTGGCCCAATTGGTGATGGCTTGCATAGTCGCTCCGAATCGGTGAGTCTGAGTTCGATAGTTGCCAAGGCCCAATTAGTCGTAAATTTGCTGAGCCGTTATTCGGCTGGAGAATTTGCTGCTCTCCAACGACAACAATTTGAAGTTGAGTAGTTGAGTAATTGTGCGAGAGCATTCACACGCATGTTTTGGCAGCCCGTTAGCGGTAGCGGAAGTCGCCAGGGCTTTCGGCAGCGCTGATCAAGTTTCCATCCCAATTGAAAATCCAACATGACCAATAGTGATTCGATACTGGCTGCCGAACAACTTAGGCGAGATCCCCGCGTTTCGCAGGCGGAGCAACTCCTCTTGGACGCGTTGCGCGACGCCGGCCTCTCTCTCACAGCTCCTCGCCCTCCTCAAGCTGCACTGAAAGCCAGTTATCAAGAGCTGCTCGATCGATTGGCGGTTGCTCGTGGCGGTGCAACCTACTTTCCCTATTTGGGCAGTGGCATCGGCAACGGCCCGTGGGTTGAACTGGCCGATGGAAGTGTCAAGCTCGATTTTATCGCTGGGATCGGCGTGCACGGGCTGGGACACAGTCACCCCAAATTGTTGCAAGCCGGTTTGCGCGGGGCGTTGCAAGATACGGTCATGCAGGGAAATCTGCAGCAACATGTCCCTTCGCTTGAAGTTTGCGAACGTCTGTTGAAATTGGCGAATACCCACGGGGCGAGCTTGGCCCATTGTCTGTTGTCAACCAGCGGAGCGATGGCCAATGAAAACGCGCTCAAGATCGCCTTTCACAATCGCGCTCCGGCCGATCGAGTATTGGCTTTGGACAATTGCTTTGCTGGTCGCTCGATTGCCATGGCGCAGTTGACCGATCGCCCTCACTATCGCACGGGAGTACCTACAGCGCTAGCCGTTGATTACATACCTCCCGAAGATCCCGACCATTCACTCGCCTCCCAGGAACGTTCACTCACTGCGTTGGATAAGCATCTGCAACGACATCCTGGAAAATACGCGGCACTGTGGTTGGAATTGGTCTCCGGGGAAGGGGGGTACTATCCGGGTTCAGAAGCGTATTTTAAGAAGCTCATCGCGCGGGCCAAAGCGGACAATGTCTTGATTATCTTTGACGAAGTGCAAACCTTCAGTCGTTTGAGCCAACCCTTCGCCTTTCAGCATTTCACGCTCGATTTGCTGGCAGACATCGTCACTATTGGCAAGATCACGCAGTTGTGCGCCACGCTCTATCGCGAGGAACTCCGACCACAGGGCCCACTGTTGAGTCAGACGTTTACGGCGGCGAGCGTATCGATCGAAGCGGCACTGGTAGTGCTCGATGAACTGGAACAGAGCGGTTGCTTCGGCCCCAATGGCTGGAACATGCAGCGGCATGCCTATTTCGCGAAAGGCTTGCAAGAACTGATCCGCAAGCATCCGGGCAAGATTGCCGGACCGCATGGTTGCGGCATGATGATCGCTCTAACTCCCGGTGATGGTTCCAGCAAAGCAGCCAACGATTTGGTAATGGCCTTGTTCGAAGCTGGCTTGATGGGGTTTGTGGCCGGCAGCAATCCGGCCCGCGTTCGCTTCCTCCCTCCGCCTGTAGTCACTACCAACGTGCATATCGACATGGCCATTGAAATACTGGACCAGGTTTTGACCCAGCTGGCGTAAACATTTGGAGTGCTGCGACTCGTCGTAGCTTTCCTTTTCAATGCAGTCGAACGCAAATGGAAATTCAACGGCAACAGAAAATTTCGAATCAATGGGTGCTATCCGGCGTAGATTTGAGGGGAAATACAAGCTGTGATAAATCCCAGCACTCCACAGGACAAGCTGACCTTGACGATCGTGCGCGCCGTACAACTATCCGACCTAGACCAACTGTGGGAGTTGATTGGTCAAGCTACCTACGGTTTGACTACCCTGCAGATCAGCAAGGAACAATTGAGCGAAAGGGTCGAGCATTCCCATTTTGCCTTCACTCGCAAAACGGAAAAGCCATCTGGTGAACCCTACGTGTTTGTCATGGAAGACACCGCCAGCGCACAGCTTGTGGGACTGAGTTGTATCTTTAGCAAGACGGGCGGATATGAGCCGTTTTATAGTTACAAACGAGTGACAGAATCGAGCCACTGTGAGCTGCTAAACAAAGTGCAAGAAGTCGAGTCGCTGCACTTGCAGAAAATCCATGACGGTCCGACGGAGATTGGCAGCCTGTTTTTACTCCCCGACTATCGAGGCCAAGGGCGCGGTCGCCTGCTGAGTCTAACTCGCTTTATGTTCATGGCTGCCTACCCCAAGCGGTTTGCTGATCACGTGATTGCAGAAATGCGTGGCGTCATGGACGAAGATGGTTACTGCCCATTCTGGGAAGCTTTAGGTCGCCATTTTTTCGATATGGATTTCCCACAAGCCGACAATCTGTCGACGCTTAACAAACGCTTTATCGAAGACCTCATGCCGCGTTATCCGATCTACACTAGTCTGCTTCCCTCGGCGGCGCGGGAGGTCTTGAGCGATGTACATCCTCACACACGACCTGCGTTGGCAATGTTGGAGGCCGAAGGTTTTGAAAAGACCAACTTGATCGATATCTTCGATGGCGGCCCGGTGGTGCGTTGCCAGCGCACGTCAATTGACGCAGTGCGCCGGACGCAGACACTTACGCTCGTGCGGACTGAGAGCGAAGTCAGTGGTGCACGGTGTATTGTGGCGTCACTACGGGGTGGTTTTCGTGCTACGATCGCTGTCGTTGAAGAATCCAAGGGTGAGTTGGTCCTCGCGCAACAAACGGCTGAGCTACTACAGCTAGCCACCGGAGATCAATCGCTGGTGACCAAGCTCTACCCAGCTTCAAATGAGTGACTAGTCGCAGCACACCAAAGAATTGGGAATCAACTATGACTACGCGACCGACCGTTACGCTTGGCCAGAGTTTTATTGCCGGGCAGTGGACCGAAGGCAAAGGTGCAGCATGGGAGAGAATCTCTCCTAGCGATGAGCTTCCTGTCTGGCAAGGAAATTGGTCGACGACCGAACAAACTGAGCAAGCCGTCGAGGTGGCCCACCGTGCCTTTGCCACTTGGTCTGAAACCAAGTTGGAAGAGCGAATCAACATTTGCAAAAATTTTGCACAGCTCGTTGGCGAGCGGAAGGAAGAGCTGGCCACGCTGATCGCCATTGAAACCGGTAAACCTCTGTGGGAAGCGCGGACTGAAGTAGGTGCTGTTACCACCAAGGTAGCCAACTCGATCGATGCCATACTCAAACGTCGTTGGACGACCACCGACCAAGCGGGTGATCTACTTGCGGTTACACGCTATCGACCACATGGGGCTATGTTGGTACTGGGTCCGTATAATTTGCCAGCCCATTTGCCCGGCGCGCATGTCGTTCCCGCTCTGCTAGCAGGGAATACTGTCGTCTTCAAACCGAGCGAGTTGGCTCCGGCCACTGGGCAATGGTTGCAGCATGCCTGGCAACAGGCGGCCTTGCCCGACGGCGTTATGCAACTGGTGCATGGAGCGGCCGATGTGGCAATTGCCGCTGTGCAGCATCCGGCGACGGCAGGTGTCTTGTTTACCGGCAGCCGACGTGTGGGCGCGAGTCTGCACAAGCTGCTCGCAGGTCAACCGGAAAAAGTGCTCGCGCTAGAAATGGGCGGCAACAACCCACTTGTCGTCCATGGCACCGAAAACTTTCACGCAGCGACGGTCACGACGATCCTCTCGGCCTATATCACATCAGGCCAGCGCTGCACCTGTGCTCGGCGATTGATTGTCAGTGGCCAAGCCACTTATGAACGGTTGGTCGAACAATTGCGAGAACAACTCCCCAAGATTGTGGTGGGCTTGCCACTGGATGAGGTTCAGCCTTTCATGGGGCCACTGATTCACTCTCAAGCAGCCGACAGCATGCTGGAGGCACAACGGCAGTTTGTGGCCGCAGGTGGTGAGCTAGTAGTTGAAATGCAGCGTAGCACACGCTCCGCTGCCCTAGTTACTCCGGCTCTAGTTGCGGCTGCGCGCATGCAATCCATCGAAGACTGTGAACACTTCGGACCGCTGTTGGTCGTACAATCCGCCGACGATTTGGACCATGCCATCCGACTAGCCAACGAAACTCAATTTGGATTATCGGCTGGTTTCATTGGTGACAGGGTCGAGGATTTTCACTATTTTCTACATCATGTCCGCGCAGGAGTCGTCAATTGGAATCGCCAAACGACGGGCGCCAGTGGCAAATTACCATTCGGCGGAATAGGGTTCAGTGGCAATCATCAACCAAGTGGATATTTCGCTGCGGACTATTGCTCGTACCCCGTCGCTTCGTTGGAGAGCCACACCTTGAGCGACACCAGCGGTGATGTACCGGGGCTCAATCTCTAATGTTTACTGAGATAAACATTGATGCGTTGGTTGGTCCCACACATCACTTTGGTGGCTTGGGAGTTGGCAATCTCGCTTCGCAATACCATGCGTATCGCACCAGTCGTCCGCGCGATGCGGCGCTGGAGGGTTTGTGCAAGGCGGCTTTGGTCGCTCGGCTAGGCATACCGCAATACGTGTTCCTCCCTCCTCCACGCCCGCTCTTAACCTCAATGAGTGAGTTGGGTTTCACGGTCGAGACATCCGACCAATTGGCCGAAGTACTACACACCGCCCCACAAGTTTTCTCAGCAGCCTTTAGTAGTGCTTTCATGTGGGCGGCCAACTCAGCAACAGTCTCTGCCGCATGCGACTCGCGTGACCACCGTCTACATATTACACCCGCCAATCTGATAAGCAGTTGGCATCGGGCTACAGAAGCTAGCGAGCGTCAGGGTGATTTGCATCGGCTTTTTGGCTCGTTGGAGAATTGCGTCATGCATCCACCGCTCGCCTCGATAGTGCCTTTGCGCGATGAAGGGGCTGCCAATCATATGCGGCTGTGTGACTCTACCGGACAAATTGGATTCAATCTGTTTGTCTATGGTGACGATGCAGAACCAAGTTCGCACAATAGTCAATTCCTTCCACGGCAGACACGCGCCGCGTGTGAAGCGGTTGCGCGCCGCCACCAACTTGATCCGTCGCGGACTGTATTTTTGAAACAAAATCCAGAGGCGATCTCCGCCGGTGTGTTTCATAATGATGTTATCGCCACTAGTCATCAAAGCTTGTTTGTTCATCACGAATTGGCCTTTGTCGATAGCGAACGAGAACTTCAGCGATTGGCCGATAGTTTCCAGCAGACGACCGGTCAACGGCTGCAACGTGTCCAAGTTTCAACAACCGATTTTCCATTGAAAGATGCTGTTCGTAGCTACTTTTTCAACAGTCAAATTGTTTCGCCAAGCCAAGTTGAAAATTCGGGCCAGCCGGCGCGGATGGTACTCATCAGTCCGCAACACTGCCGTGAAATCCCGACTGCCAGTCGCTTGATTGACAACCTCATTGCCTCCTCCGACAACCCAATCGATGAAGTGCACTTTGTATCGCTCGAGCAGAGTATGGCGGGCGGAGGTGGACCGGCCTGCTTGCGTCTGCGAGTTCCTCTCTCAGACGACGACCTCGCGCGACTTCCGAGGCAGCTCCTCCTCGATCAGCGGCTGGAGGAACGTTTGGCCCACGCAATCAATCGCTGGTACCCAGAGACCTTGGACCTTTCGGAACTAGGTGACCCTGACTATGTAAACAAACTCTTGCAGGTTCCGGCGAAGTTGCATGCTGCCGTGTACGGCGACGGTTAAGTTTGGCTCAACAAACACGGTCGCAGGCTGCGACAAGTAGTCGATTGCCTATGGCTGCCGCCTCGTCCCGCACTGTCTGCTGTCCCTTGTTCGTGCTATGCTTTAAGGCCACCGCCCGCTTACGACCGCTTATATCTTTTCCTGCGAACGCTCCCTTGATTGGCCGGCATGCGATGATTCGACTGATTTGTCCTCTACTAATCTGCCTCAGTGTTCTGGGAAACCTCGCCGATCCTGGTATTGCCGCCGAAGGACTGAATTTGTCGGGGCTTGCGCTCACCCCCAACAGTCGCGTCGTTCCAGGCCAAGTCATGATATTGATGGCGAGAATGGAGAATTACGCAGGGGAGCGAGCCGCAGGGACAGTGGTGGTGTCGATCGAAGAGCTCCCGAGTCTGCAGAGCGCCCGCTACGTCATGGTTGAGCCTGGCCAAAGTGAGCAGTTTGAGTTGTTCATCCCCTTGCCACAAGAACTGGCCCAGTTCGAACGACTGAACTTGGTCGCGACCGTGTATGTACGCGACGGCGATCGTGAAGTCATACTGCAACGCGATGGCGCGCCGGTTGTCAACACGTTGCGTCTGCCTGTAACCCAAGGGCGTGTTTACGGCATGGCCATGGAACCCGAAGCCCCTCAGTACCCCAATTGGTATTGGCCGACGAATCCGCCACACCGCAGCTACGAGTTAGCGACTGCCGCGCGAGTTGACGCGGGTGGCACTCGCATCTCGGCGACTTTTGAAATGCAGTCACTACCGCTGAATCAAGTTCAGTGGAACGGACTCGATCTGTTTGTCATCGCCGATCCCGCGCCGTTAAGGGACCCCGCCGCCGTGCAATCAATGTGCGAGTTCATTGCCCGCGGTGGAAAGCTGTGGGTCATGCTCGACAAAGTCCCCACCGCGCTGGTGCGACCACTGCTGGGAATCAGCCAAATGTGTGAGGAGGTCGAACGAGTAGAATTGAATGACTTTACTATTGAAATCGAATCGTACATCACTCAATTGTCGGAGAAAGATCGTTCCATCTCCTCCGACCGCGATGTCCCCATGACCCGCATCGTACAGAGTGGCGGACGTGTGACTCATCATGTGGATGGTTGGCCCGTCGCGTTGAGTATGGATATCGGTTACGGCCAACTACTCTTAACGACGCTGGATAGTTTCGTTTGGATCCAGCCACGCAACGAACAGCGGAGCGCGGACCCTTATGTTCAATCGAACTATCAGACGCAAACGTGGGGGACGAACTTTGCAGTCAGCACTAATGAGCCGCGCGTCGATCTCCCTTTGTCCAAGATCGTCGAATATCCATTGCGGCTTATTGGCAATCCGGTGGTTCCGAAACGCTGGGTAGCGATCGGCCTGATGGGTTTTTGTGGCGTATTGGCTGTCCTGGGTTCGTGGTTGGCGTATTCCGGCCGTCTGCCCGTCATTGGGGTGGTCGCGCCGGGTGTAGCCGTAGTGGCAAGCCTGGCATTGCTGCTCGCAGCCAGTTGGGTTCGGCGAGATATCCCCGAGAGTGTTTCGCGTTTGCAGGTGGTGGATATTGGCGACAATGGAAGCTTTGCTTTGGTACGTGAACAGTCGTCCGTGTACCTCTCCCAAGCCGCCAATATGAAATTGGAAAGCAGCGTGGATGGCGTAATGCATAGCAGCGAAGCCGTTACCAGTGGTGTTCGGCTTCTCGTCAATGAGGACTTTCAGAAATGGCACGTGGCCAATGAGAATTGGCCTCCGGGGGCATGGCGATACGAAGCGGAGTTTGTCGTTCCAACCCAGCAGCTAATTGCCACAGGGCGGCTTTCGGAGCAAGGCTTGGAGCTGAATCTACCCAGTGGCCTGCCGTCCGAATTGGAGGATCCCGTACTTAGCTATGTGACCGGTGATCCGCTATTGTGCGAAGCGAGCGAAGGCGGCCTACGTGTAAATGACCAAGTAACGCTCGACGGAGTGAATTGGATTTCGGGATCGCTCATTAGTGACGAACAACAACGTCGCCTGGAGATCTATCAACAGTTCTTTGAACCCAACAAATTCCTTCACCGGCCAGCCGCGCGGCTCTACGGTTGGACAGCTCCCTGGTCCGCTGCCACGTGGAATCGCGAATTGAAGCAACAGGGATCAGCCCTGGTCGCCCTACCGGTAGCCCTGGAACGCCCCGCCATTGGCCAACAGATTTTCGTCCCCCACGGACTGATTCAGCTTCGCAGACTCACCAGCCAAGCCAATTTGACCTCCACCTTTGACGATTACACTGGCAAGTGGCGGGACGAGGTCGGCATGGCCAGTCAGGTCGATATGGAGTTTGTCCTGCCCACGGAAGTGGTACCACTTACCGTGCAAGCCATTGAATTCGAATTGGATATTACTGCGCCGCAACGGACCGTGACGGTCAGCTTCGCCACCGCATCTGGGCCCGTGGAAATCGTAAAACTTGACGGTCCTTCGATTCCCTGGAAACAAACCATCACCCATCCCGACATTCTGCAAGCCTTTCAAGACGGGCGTTTGCCAGTCAGTTTGAATATCAGTGATTTAAATTCAGCCCAAGGTGCAATGGGTGCTACCAGCATCGTTACGTGGCACATCGACCATATGCACGCCGCTGTCCGTGGCCAGATGTTGCCCTTATCTAGTTTGAGCGAAAGCCCCTAATCAAGCCCCTAATCAAGCCCCGATAACCGCAGTCGCGGATTGTCGCGTAATCAAGCTCTAGCGTGCGTGGAATAACAGTTTTCGATTGACCGAAACCGGGCACGCTATTTTCCAGAAAACCTACTATGACCAGCGAACCTGTATTAAGAACCGAAAACCTGAGCAAGCGCTACGGAGATTTTCGAGCGCTTGACGATTTGACCATCCATGTCGAGCGAGGTGAGATTCTCGGCTTCATCGGTCCCAATGGCGCGGGCAAAACCACAACCATTAAAATTCTAGTTGGACTGTCGCGTCCAACGTCAGGCAATGCGTGGATCGCAGGTGTCAATTGCAGTCAGCAAGCCTCGCGTATCAAGCATTTGGTCGGCTACATGCCAGATCGATTTGGATCTTACGACAACATGCGCGTCCGAGAATATCTGGATTTTTTCGGCGCCGTTTTCGGAATCTCTACCAAGGTGCGACAAGCGCGGATTGGCGAGGTCATGGAAAAGACCAACACCGCCTACATGCAGGACAAATTTGTAGAGAGCTTGAGCCACGGCATGCAACAACGCGTTGGGATTGCCCGCACGCTGCTACACGACCCAGAAGTGCTGATTCTCGACGAGCCAGCTAATGGGCTCGATCCACAGGCTCGGATTGAGATGCGCGAGTTGCTACTGCGGCTAGCCAGCGAAGGGAAAACGCTGATTGTCACCAGCCACATATTGTCCGAACTAGCGCGAATTTGCGACACGGTGGCCATGATTACCGGTGGTCGCCTACAGGCTTTCGGAAAACTCGATGAAGTCATGCGCAAGCTCTGTCCCACGCGAAGTTACGAAGTACAGCTGGTTCAGGAGGATCAGCTCGAAGCCGCCAAGCAGTTGCTTGAGCAGCAAAAAGTCTCAGACAGCATTTCGGTTTCGCGACAGGAGCGGACTGTGCGGTTCCCGACCTCGGCCAGCGAAAATGACCTGGCCCAGGTGCTGCACCGATTGATCGTGGCTGATATCCAAGTTGCTCAGTTCCGCGAGGTAGCCAGCGATCTCGAGGATGCCTTCCTATCTGTCGCAACGGGAGGGAGTTAATGTTCTGGAACAATCCCATTCTCCGACGTGAGTTGCTTGATCGCCTTCGATCTTGGAAAACCTTAACGGCCCTGCTAGCAGTCGCGCTGGTCAGCAGCGGACTGGTGCTGTTGCGTTGGCCCACCGACGCCACCATCGATATCGTTAGCCAAGGTGCGATGCTGGTCTTTCGACCATTGGCCTTCGCCTTAACATTGGCTGTCATGATGTTGATCCCTCCGTTCCCCGCCACCTCGTTGGTCAGCGAGCGACGCAAGGGGACGTTGACCCTGCTGCTGAACTCTCCAACCACGCCACTTCAGCTCTATTGGGGAAAGCTTTCAAGCAATGTACTGTTGTCGCTGGTTCTGATCTCCGCCTGCCTACCCGCGATTGCCGCATGCTTGGCCATGGGAGGTATCTCACTGACCGATCATATAGCGCCTTTAGTTATCGTACTCTGCACGATGGCGGTACAGTATACGGCGCTGGGGCTGTGGGTCAGCGTGCGTTCCTCTTCCAGTGACGCCAGTCTGCGGTGGACGTACGCTATGGTGTTGGCCTTGACTGTCTTGTCCATTGGTCCATTGATCTTAATCGGTAATCTATCGGGGGTGATGGCGGGGGCGGCGCGGTGGTTAACAGCCATTTCTCCTATCTCAGCCTTGCAACAAATTACCGGTTCACAGGCGGCGGTGTCGTCGTTGGGTATTCAAACGGGCTGGATGGAGTTTTGCATCGCCAGTGTGATACTGACCGCCCTCTTGGCGTTTGTTACTATTCGCAAACTCGACCCACTGCTGCTCGATCGTCCGCGACCGACTGGCAGGGTCATCGGCAAACCAGGTGAAAAGACTGGCATCTTTCGGAGTATGAACTATCTAATCGATCCCAACAAACGCAAGGCATCGATTCCATGGTGGCTCAATCCAGTCATGGTCAAGGAATTTCGCACGCGCAAATTCGGACGCTTGCACTGGCTCGTACGCATGGTCTCGTTGTGCGCTATTATCTCGCTGTTGCTGACCGTGCTGGCAGCCACCGGCACTGTTAATTGGGGGGTGGAAAAAATCGCAGGTCCTATGGTGCTGATGCAGCTGGCCCTGATGCTGTTGGTGGGTCCAAGTTTGGGAGCTAATTTGATCGCCTCTGAAGTAGAAAGCGGCGGCTGGCAATTGTTGCGCACATCCCCTTTCTCACCGGTCAGAATACTGTGGGGGAAAATCATGAGCGTGGTCTGGACCATGTTGCTCGTTTTGCTCGCCACGCTCCCAGGCTATGCAGTGATGAGCTACATCCAACCGGCCATGAGTGGGCAAGTGGGCAATGTGCTCATTTCATTGTTGGTAGCTGTGGCCATGGTTGTTTCGATCAGTGCCTGCATTAGCGCGTTCTGCAAGACGACGGCGGTCGCCACGGCCACCAGCTATGGAGTGCTCTTGTTACTGTTCGCCGGAACGTTGCTGGTCTGGCTAGCCCGTGGCAAGCCCTTTGGGCCGATTTTTGTGGAACGCCTGTTACTACTCAACCCCGCCGCGACGGCTTTGAGTGAAATGAAAACAGCGGGTTTCGAACAATACAATCTGGCTCCGGGGAGTTGGTGGGTTGGAGGGGGCATTACCTTAGGTTGTCTAATACTGCTCGCCGCCCGTATTTGGAGGATGACTCGTCCCGATTAATCTCCTGTGTGCTCATGATTACTAAACACTTTCCAATCAGCATCGCCAACAGGCTGTCATGAAAACATTTTCGTTCGTCCTTACGACTTGCATTCTAGTTGGGGCAGTTTCACTGGCTGCCGAACCCATCCGTTTGGTCCATCGCTGGGAGCATGAGCCCGACCTGGGTACCACTTGGCTGAATCCCCCCTCTCTACACACGCCGATTCTGCGTGCTGGCCGATATAATTCACCGCTGCAGGGCATTCGTCTGAACGAAGCACAGCTCGCCATTCGTAACGCTGAAAACCCACGATTGCAGGGAGGCGCACAGTCATTGCCAATTCTGCTGGAGCAGCTGCATAGCCTGCCAGAAAACCGACCGCTTCGTTTGTCGCTAGCTGCTGCCGCCATTGCGCTAGCCGACCGTGACCAGGCGAAACAACTGTGGGAGATGTTGCATGCAGACGAGGCCACGCGTCCGCTGATCGAGCGCGCACTGGTCGATTGGAAACTGCCACTGGCCCTTGAAAATTGGAGAAAGCGGTTGCGCGCTGACACCGCCCTGGGACCCGATTTACTGACAGCCATCGAAGGTGTTGGAGCTACTGGAGACAAACAGGATCAGGAATCGCTGCAAACCTTATTGCGCGATGACCGTTTTCCATCTGCCATGAAGATCGTCATTGCCCGCGCGCTGGCCCACGTCTCCCCCGCCGGTCTAGAAAGCTTGGCGCAGGATGTCTTGGCGGCGGACTTAGAGCACCGCGAACTGGTGGCTGCCGAACTCTTGTCGCGACATACTACCGATACCGCGCGAGACATTCTGGCGGGCCTGGTAAAAGCGGATAGTCTACCCGCGCAACAGGCCGCCTACGGTGCCATCGCTGAAAACTTTCCGGAGCTCGCACGGGAACAGGCTGGCGAAATGCTCAGTCGACCCGATAACAATCTACGACTGAAAGCCGTGGAAGTACTCAATCGCTTTGACGATGCCGAAAGCCTTCGCCTGCAGGCCGTGGGGATAGCCGACCGCAATAGCTTGGTCCGCAATACTGTTCGTGAGAATTTGCTTCGCAAAGCCGAATTGCCGGAACTCAGAGGGGAAGTTGACGAAGTCATCAGTTTTCAACTTGAAGGCAAGACACATGAGGGGGCAAATCAAGCGATCTTGATGGCCGTGGCGCTGCGTGAACCCGAGCGTTGTCCGCAACTGTTGGTTTTGCTCGAACACCCACATTTAGATACGACTGTATTCGCCGCGTGGGCCCTGCAAGAGTTGGCCGAAACCCCAGAAGTTGCCGAACGTATCTTCGAACTGACCCAACCAACCACGCAACGATTAATCGATGGAAAGGGAGTGACGTCAGCTGAAATTTACCGACAGGCTTTTCTGTTTGAGGCCCTGGGCCGCAACGTCTACCAGCCCGCCGCTGAGGCGTTAAGGATTTACATTCCCAAGGACAGTCACAGAATGGGTGACCTGGCTCGCGCATCGGCTATTTGGGCGCTCGGAAAAATACTGCAAGGAAGCCAAGACGAGGGACTGACTCAGAAATTGGCGCAGCGGATGCACGACGAGAGCCTGGATGATCCGGAATTTGATATCGTCAGATACAACTCGACCATTGCCATCGGCTGGATCGGTGCGCCCTCCGGCCTCGATGAACTACAGCGCGTCCAGTACATTCCGCCTTCTCCACTCGGCACTTCCGCCAAGTGGGCTATGGAACAGTTTAAATCATCGAAATAAATCTAATGGTCGATCCCAGTTGATGCAAGGTATACTAGTTGCACAGCGCCGCTTTCGCGAGAATGTGCAGGAACCCAGCTCGACACGACAGTTTTGAGTTTGTGTTGACGAGTGCCGAAGGTGCGGAATTCGATAGCCTGGGATGCAAATCCCAGGTCGTCTTCGCGGTTGAGATACCGCAGGTATCAAAACTGGCGCGACGAGCTGGTATTGTGGCCCTAAGAGGTGCTGTTTAGATATCAGATGACCGTTGAGACGAACGAGGTGGCTGAGGCAGTCGGATGAAACGAACATCAACCCAGCAAAAAAAGCCACCCAGCCGAGGTCCTATTGCCAGTGATTCGTCAAGTTCGTCATCGGCCATCGCGCAACGGTCGCCATCGCGACGGAGTTTCTGGATTATTACCAGTCTTGGCTCGTTTCTAATTCTTGTAGTAGGGATTGGATTGCTGGCCAACCGCTGGTCAGTTGGCTCGCAAATAGTCGAGTTAAGAAGGAGCTGTGACCAGGCGGTGCGCGCCTCCGATTGGCCCAGCGTAGAACGCATCGCCAGGCAGTGGGCCGTGCTGGAGCCCAACTCCGTACGACCATGGACGATGGCTGCTTCCGCTTCTCGGGCTATGGGTGATTTGAAAGGATGTGCTGATTATCTTGCGCAGTTGCCCGATGCGGCTCCGGTTGAAGCCTTTCACGAACTGAGCTTGTTGCAAATGGAAGCGCTCGTGCAACCCCTGGCGGCTCGACAGACGTGTGAACGGACGCTGCGAATTTACCCTGGCGATAATGAATCAAGCTTGCGATTGATGTTTATCGATACCATGCTCTGCCAACGAGACAAAGTGAGCGGTGAAGCTAAGCGAGCGATTCGAGCCGGAGCTGATTTGCGAGCAACCTATGCCTATCTGTTCACCGCCAATTGGATCACTTTCTCCAATGGCGCGAAACTCAATCGTTTCTGGCTTGAAAAAGATCCGCAGAACGAAGTCTTTCAAATCGCCGCTGTGGCACATGAAATTCACGATCGCGACTCCAGTACTCCTAATGCGGAAACGACAAACGCTGATGCTTCGTCCTTCAATCAGCATACTCAACTGTATGAACTACTGGAGCGCTATCCGCATAGTATCGAACTCAGGATGATCGCCCTCTCGAAACACTTGCAAGCCGGACAGGTGGCCGAAGTTGGCGAACTGCTAGATGTTCAGTCAGAAGACTTCTTGTCGGATGGCCGGTATTGGCGGTTTAGGGGCTGGTACCTGGCCGCCCAAGAACAATGGCCCGAAGCCACCGCAGCCTACCAACGAGCGCTGGAGATTTACCCCTTCGATTTTTCAAGTCAGAATGAATTGGCGGGAATCTTGCGACGCATCCAAGGGATTGAGGCGTCGCAGGATATGCAAGCCAAAGCCAATCTCGGTATCGAACTGCAACTCACCTTTTTGGGCGCAGCGAATTTTGAAGCGGTGTCCCAAGCCGACTACCAACGACTGGCCGACTACCTCGAACTGTGCGGTGAAACCGACTTCTCCAATGGACTTCGCAAGCATCTTCGCTAGATTTTCCGCCATAGCCTTGAGTTCGCTACTGTGCGCTGCGCTGAGTGTCGGATGCGGTCGCGATGTCAGCGTTCCGACCGCGAACACTAGTTCGAATAGCCGTGTGGAACAATCTCAGACGAAACCGCCTCCGCGCTCCAAGTCTTCCGACGAATCGCAGGCATCCCCGGAGCACTCGGTCCCAAGCACGCGAGTTCTGTTCACCGAAGTCCAAGAGGTGATGTCCTTCCATCACGTCTTCGACCGCGGTGCGCGAGGAGCTTTGTTGGAGGTGGAAACACTGGGTGGTGGTTGTGGTTGGATCGACTATGACTTGGATGGACGCCTGGACATTCTCTGCAATCAGGGAGGCGACGCCACCTCCGAAGATCGCGCGACACAACCCGCTGATGGACTGTTTCGCAACCTTGATGGTCGATTCCAAAGAGTTGACACGGCAGCCCGCTTAGATGACCGTGCCTTTAGTCAGGCAATCGCGGTCGCAGACTTTGATAACGACGGCTTCCCGGATGTCCACATTAGCAACGTCTTTACCAATACTTTGTGGAAGAATTGTGGCGACGGTACCTTTGTCGAAATTGCAGCCATCGCCGGTGTGGCCGATTCACGCTGGAGCACGACGTCGGCATGGAGTGACATCGATTTGGATGGCGATCTCGATCTATACGTTTGCAATTACTTAGTCTACGACCCTACCCACCCCACTTCCTGCTTTGACGACCAGGGACGAGTCGTCTTGTGCAATCCTTCGAAGCTCGAGCCTTGGCCCGATGCATGTTACATCAATCAAGGTGATGGAACCTTTATCGAAAAATCGCGCGAGCTGGGTTTGGTTGGCGATGGGAGTCGGGCGTTGTCGGTGGCCGTCGCCGATTTTAACAACGATCACTGGCCCGATATCTATGTGGCCAACGATACCAATGACAACTTCTTATTCATCAATCTGGGTGACGGGCACTTTGAAGAATCGGCCAAACTGTACGGTTGTGCTACCGATCATTTGGGAATGCCCCAAGCCAGCATGGGGTTGGCGATCAATGACTTTGACCGTAACGGTTTTCTCGATATCTATGCCACGCATTATACAAAAGAATCAAACACCCTCTACGAAAATTATGGACATGGTTTTCAGGATGTTACCGGGCGTATGGGACTGCACCAACCCACGCTAGCCTACCTGGGCTTTGGAACCGTGATGCAAGACTTTGATCAGAATGGTGAGCTGGAGTTATTCGTGGCTAATGGGCACGTTGCCACGGCGCCCCATCAATCCGAGCCACGCATGAAACCGCAATTGTTCAGCTATACTGGCTTCAAGCAATGGCGAGACATTTCGAGCGACTCCGGCCCTACGTTTCAAGAGTCGAGATTATCTCGCGGAGTAGCCACCGCGGACTTTGACCGCGATGGAGATCTCGATCTATTGGTGCTCAACTTGGATGATCGCGCTTGGCTGTTGCGCAATGATTCTGAGCGTGGCGCGTGGCTGACACTCTCGTTTGTTGGATGGGAGAGCAACCGACAGGGGATTGGCGTGCGGGCAGAGGTCACAGCGGGTGACAGAACTTACGTACAGGAAGTATGTGGGGGGACCAGTTTCGCCGCCGCCAATCAACCGCTACTTGCATTTGGTCTGGGCGAGTTTCGGAGTGAACTGTCCATCCGCGTTCTCTGGCCTCAAGGGGAAGAGCAAACGCTAACAGGAGTCCTCCCCGGCCAACATCTTATCGTCAGACAATCGGCGTCTAGTCCCAACTCCGCTCCGTAGCCGAAGTCGCCAAAACTTTTGCGAACACGATCCAATTGGTCGAATGCCAGGCCACAAGTCTTGGCGACTTCCACTACGACTGTCACAATGAAAGCCAGTGGCTAGTGCTCCGCTTCCACTAAGAATTTCGGTTTAGCGCGCTTCGGGAAAAGGTGTCCGACACCAAAAGTGCAAAGCACCCGCAGGGCCGTTCCGGCTTTTGGTGTCGGACACCTTTTCCCGGACAACCCCCACATCTAACGTGGACAGAGCACAAGTGTTACCTTTTCAAGCTACCTCGATTCGGGCTCGAACCGTGAACTCAGGCTGGTGGATATTGTCGAGGAGTTGGTGCATGCTGCTGTTGGTGGCCGTGTCTGGCTGCCAGCCGAATGCCAATAGCGCAAAGACCACTCGGCCGCAGGCTGAGCAATCATTCAGCGAATCCGACGCGCGGCATGCGTTTCAACGAGGAAATTTTGAAGAAGCGCTGCGTATCTGCGATTCGCTACTAAAAGAGCAACCGCGGGCTGTACCGCTCCTAATGCTGGCCGGTGAGTCGGCGACGAAGGTTGAGAAATTCTCTGAGGCACTTGGATTCTATGGACAAGTACCAGACACGGCAGCGAAAACTGCGGCGGTGGCGCGGTGGGCCGCTGGCGAAATCCAGTTTCACCTCCGTCAACCCTCTGCTTGCATCGCTTCGTTGCAGGCCAGCTTACGCCTTGATCCCAATCTAATTGACGCCCACGAGCGCCTTGCCTGGATGCTCGGCGTTTGCGGTCGCCGTAGCGAAATGCTGCCGCACCTCATGGCATTGGTAAAAGCGGATCGCACTTCGCTCGAAACGCTCCTCGATCTCGGCAATCCCTGGACTGACTATCAAGATTGGGCCGCCATCGAGCGATTCCGCGCGTCGGCACCCGCTGACTTACTCCCCAACTTGGTCTTGGCCAAGAAACATCAACAGCAGGGTGAAGTGGAACAAGCAGAAGCTCTGTTACTGGCATTGCTAGAACAACAACCTGAATTGATATCCGCCCATGCGCGAATGGGACGCTTGTGGCTATCAACGGCTCGTCAGAAACTCCACGCTTGGAATGCTGCTTTGCCGAGTGCCGCTAATGACGTGGCGGAAATCTGGTCCATTCGTGGGGAGTGGCTAATGGAAGCGGGACAATTCCCAGAAGCAATTCACTGTTTTCTGCAAACCTTGCGCATCGACCCCAACTACCCCATGGCGTGCGCTGCACTGGCTCAAGCGCTCAATCAGTCAGGCGATACGGTTGCAATTGATAATCTACAGCAACGTTCAACCGCCATTCAACAATTAAATCAAACCGTCGATCGCATTCGTCGCACCAGCAATTACGAGCCCACGATTCGTCAGGCGGCCGAGCTAACCTTTAAGCTGGGCCGCTATTGGGAGTCGATTGGCTGGTGCCAGTACGCAATGCGGCTCAACGCGCAGGCAACTTGGCACGTCGATTTGTTGGCAGATATCCGACGACTAGGAGTTCTACAGGTTAGTCTGCCCCATACCCGACTCTCGCCAGAGTTGAATTCACTGGTTGCCAAATTGGAGGAATATCCGCCCCCCACGTATTTACCCAACGAAACGAGTGATGGGATTGTCGAGACTTCACCTCCACCGCAGCCAACCCCGGATAGTCAGCTTCCCATGATCCGCTTCGATGACCGTGCGTCGCAAATGGGAGTTGAATTTGTCTATCACAATTCTTTTGTGGACCGCGCTGCAGGAAAACGTATGTTTGAATTTACGGGTGCTGGAGTGGGAGTGCTGGACTACGACCGCAACGGACACCCGGATCTGTTCTTGGCCCAAGGGACACCATGGCCCATTCCCGCTACGGAACCGATTCCCGGCGATGCCCTCTATCGCAACCTCGGTTCCCTGTTGAAGGACCCAAAAGGCTCTGCAAACGATGTGAGGTTTGAAAACTGCTCCACTGCCGCCGGAATCGTTGAGCGACAATTTGGGCAGGGAGTCTGCGTAGCGGATATTGACGGCGACGGCTTCGACGACGTCTATGTCGCGAATTTTGGTGAGAACCAACTGTGGCTCAATCAAGGAGATGGGACATTCCAAGATGCCAACTCACTTTTTGAGACATGTCCGCATTACTGGACTGTCAGCGCTGTGGCCGCTGATTTAGATGGCAACGGCTTAGTTGAAATCTACGACGTCAACTATGTCATGGGGGATGAGGTCGCTAGCCTGCGATGCATGCTGGGTGGCAAGCCGAGAGTCTGCCCGCCGCTGGTGTTTGACCCCGCGCCGCAACAAATATGGGTTGCCACGGACCAGGGACGATTTGAACCTTATGATTGGTCACCCAACCAACCGCTGGCCTGCAATGGTCTCGGCGGCGTGGCTTACCTCCCTAAGGATGAACGCTTACCTCGCCTATTTGTAGCCGTTGATCAGCAAGCCAACCTATTGTTACACGTGCGACCTGACCCCGCACAACGCAACGGATTTACGCTCGAGGAGGAGGCTTTGCTGACAGGGATCGCCTTTGACCATGCCGGACAAGCTCAGGCCTGTATGGGTGTGGCCGCGGGAGACGTCGATCACAATGGCGAAGTCGATTTGTTGGTCACCAATTTCTATGACGAGAGCAACACGCTTTACTTGCAGCAAGCTGGCCTGTTCAGCGACGCCACATTGAAAACAGGTTTGGTCGGTCCCAGTCGTCCCATGTTGGGTTTCGGGTGAGCGTACGGTGAAGTGCATCTTGCAGGGTAGCTTAAGTTGGAGGATTTGTTTCCTCGAACTTGGAGCGTAGCAATGGACAGATCGAAGCGATCGGAAAAGGAAGAGTTTTGGCGGTTGATTTTTGAGGATCAGCAA
>JBGSNE010000044.1:0-2196 GCA_041739785.1 Pirellulaceae bacterium | reverse complement strand
CATCTGGTGAATCGAATCGAGTGCTATCCGGAAGAGGAAGCGCATTGCAGGACGATTCAATTGTCTTACTTCCGTGAACTAATGTTGGGGCGCTCCTACACATCTCGCGTCAGTGGGACTCAGCTCATTGCACGGTACACGGAATCGACGTCATTTTACGACGACTATCGCGCGCGACTCAATCGTTGGTGGAGTGGGGACCTGATCGACTCCATCTTCAGCATGGCTGAATATCGCAGAGGGTTGGAGTCGTCTGAGACTGCGAACTTTATATCGCGGAGTATCGATTGGTGGGGCGGATTAGCGAAGCGTTGGCCAAGCACGAAGGGCTACTATTTGCGGGCACTAGCCGCGCAACATGAGGATTATGCAGAACTACTCCTAAGAATTCTGGAAAGCATGACCCGCGATCAATGGCTGGCCGCCAGAACCTGCGCAGGAAACGTTGAATCAATTCGGGACCATCTAATGAGACATCCACAGATTTTTAACTATGCATTCCCTGGGCGCATACAACAAGTCCAAACCACGCTGGCTGAAAACTTCGGTGTTCACGCGAGTCGCGTTCCCTAGGGGCCGCTCCCGCAACACGGCTTCCTTGACCACGTTAGTAATTCTGCCGCTCACAGACTTATTGGATAACTCATTTACTTGCTTGTCGGAATCGCAACTCATAGGATTTGCTTTTGACACCATGAATTGCTTTCGAAGAATGACAGTCGTTGACCTACGCACGGGAGCGATGGCACCTGGTTGTCCGATTGAACCCAACAGGAGATCCACGACGATGATTGACAACCGAGCATGGAGGCGCGGCAACCGCCCGCGGACTAGCTCTGCTTCAAAGCATTGGTTATATGAAGGTCCGTTCAGGAGGTGGTGGCCTCGTGACAGACACAACCCTCGGAGCCACCCTGGGGACACAGCATTTTTTCAGGTGGAGAACAAGCCACCCATGAAAGTCGAGTGTCTCCGTATGCTTCCCTGTCGCTCGTTCCGTATTGCTCACCTAAGGGGGCAGAAGTTCCATGTCGGTGTGAGCGCGCGCAATATCGGATGGAGACGGTGCTCTAATTGACGAAAAAAGCTAGATTCTTCGAATCCGAATAAAACGGGTTCGCGGTGATGTCCTGCGAATCAATTTTTCGCAGGATAGACCTAAGGAACGCTTCGCCGCTACGCAAAACTCGCTTCGCATACCTTTGTCTTGCGGAAAAAATCATTATGAAATCGAATCGTGCTCTCAAGTTTCGTTCGCCTTGCAAATGTCGACTGAGCTTCGAGGCACTCGAGACACGACGTTTGCTGGCAGTATTTCATCCGGACCTTGTGGGCGAGATTACCGACAGTGATATTCCGAGTTACGTTGGAGGTTTTGGCGGGACTGTTTCATCGGTAGATGTCGATGGCAATGTGATGGTTGTTGGTGTCAAGGATGCTCTTGACCAGAATTATGAACCTCACGGTGCTGCCTACGTTTTCTCACGTGCTAGTACACTAGATCTATGGATTTACGAGACCACATTGTATTCGAAAGACCAAGAGGACAGCAGGGACTTCGGTTTTTCCGTCGCCACAAGTGGCAACGCAATCATCGTTGGAGATCCGTTGCATTTCAATTCCCAATTACTGTCAGGTGTGGGAGGTCGGGTTTCAATCTTTGTACGCAACGCCTCCGGATACTGGCAACTAGACCGCTTTGATGATGGTGCTTTTGGTGGGCGTCTTGGGTGGTCGGTTGATATTCGAACGACTGGTAGTAGCTACATTGCCGTAGCGGGTGAACCAGCGGCAACTCCCAATCTCGGAGGGGGGGGGCCGCAGTCTGGTGGGGTAAGAATCCTGGGGCCCGGCGTAAATGGTTTCCAACTCGGATTAGGTGGCAATGGCGACGGGTTTGGAACGAGCGTCTCTCTTGGGGATGACCTGCTAGCTGTCGGTGCACCCGGCTTCGATCAACCCAGTGCGACGGACGCTGGTGCAGCCTATGTTTTTGCTAATAACAATGGCGCATGGGCACTCCGATATCGTGTCGATGGTAACCGAGCCGGTGGTGCCACCGCAAATTCCGGAGATCGAGCCGGAGAAAGCGTCAGTTTAGACGGTTTAACGCTAGCCATCGGCGTTCCCTACGACAATCGCAGCTTCGGCGACGACGGCACGGTCATGGTTTTCACCCTTGGGCTCGCCAGCGCG
>JBGSNE010000040.1:0-2292 GCA_041739785.1 Pirellulaceae bacterium | reverse complement strand
CGAACTGATATCACTGGGTCTTCCGAGACCAGGAATGCAAATGGCTCCTTATGGAGCCACTTGCCGATACACACTTTGTAGTCCTTTCAAACTCGCCACAAAACGTTACTATGCCGCGTTGGATCTCTCCGGCTTAACGTTCGTGTGTATCTACTCGCCTCATTTTTTAAGCTTCTCTCGAGGACGAAGGTTGAGAGAGTTTTCAATCAGCTTCGATTTTAGTGGGACGATGATCGTCGAGGATTGGGTTTTGGGTACATTCTGGAACGCACTGTGGACGCGACTGACAGTCTCTACTGCTCAAGGTGCGAGCAGTCCCAGCTGTACAAGTGTGGGGCCGTAGATTCGCAGCATATCCTGTGCTTTCTTGAGCATTTCGCGGTCTTCATCTGACCAGTACTTTGCCTGCGATTTCACGGACCACCTGGGCTCGGACAGCTGCCAATGCCCGCCGAGAGTTGCCAAGCGAACCAGCCCTGTCTCAGAATTTGCCAAAGCGTTGATTCCATTTAAAGCGGTCAGTGAGATCGGACTCTCATCCACTGTCTTCTTGAATCTCAGAGTCGTACCCGCAATCTCGCGAGGTTGCACATAACGGTGTGTCAGGAACGGTGCTAGTAATGCAGTCACTTCTGGTCTGGTCGCCTCCGCTACCAAAGCCTGTGCCTCTTCAGCTCTAGCTCGCTCCAGAATTTGGGCGGCAGCTTCCCGTTCGATCTGCGCGTCCAGATCTTGCAATACCGCTGTGGTTTCCGCCTCGGCGATTTTGTCGCCGACCGTTACTGTCTGTGCGGCCTCCGCTTCAATAGCCACGAGCTGTTGGGTTAACTTGTGCTTGATTGCGGTAGCCTGCTGGAGAGCCAGCGTCCAGGCCTCACTTGCTTGTTTAGATGCGCTGTGAATCGTGATTATCTCAGTCAACTCGCTGGTATTCAGCGGAGCTGGGTTCGACTGATCCGCCAGAGACTGTGTTCTGCCTTTCAGGCTCTCAATGCGCGAAGCAACCTTGGCGAGCTGCTCAGGGCTGGGGCGATTGGCGCTTGTTACAAATGCCATCTGTTCCACCAATTTTTGATACTCCCGCAGCTCGCCGTCAGTTGTAGCCAGCGTTCCGGCTGGTGTTTCTCGGAACGATTCAATGTCCGTTTGCCAAATTACGGCTGCGTTGACAGCGGATGCTTGGAAGTCGGCAGCTTCGTCCAAAAGCCTGTTGGCTTGGGCAATTTGTTCACCAATCTCTGCCACGTTAGTTGCTGATGCAGTGGTAAGACCATTGGGTGTAGGAGGAACAACCGATCTACTGGACGCCTTGGGCGGCATGACTTTAGGGCTAAGGCCAAGCTGACTCTCTCCCCAAGAAAAGAAGCCCACGACCGTCATGAATCCAAGCACCATTAGTAATGCGCTGAGGTACCACCTTATCTTATAAAACGTGTACATTGCCTTTGTTATCTCCGTGAAGTGGTTTGCGATTAGGGAAATTAGGGTTTGCGTTTAGGTTTCGAGTTACCAGATCGAGTGCTACGTTGAATTCGTTTCTCAAACTCTTTACCGAAATCCGTGTCACTGGCTGACGTTTCGATTGCGGATGCTTTATTAGTCGCAGACTTGTGAGTAGCTCCAGTATTGGCCTTGGGTTTTCCTGGAGGCGATTCCTCTTCGGGAGGTACCGATCTCGTCGGCGGCTCAATGAGAAATGCGCCCGGTGCCGTTGGCCATGGCATCCTGCGGCGTACTTTGTATTGGTCAAAGGAAATGTGGTAATCGGATTTGATTGCTACCGATTTACCAGCGAACTGCGTGTAACCGCTTGCGAACGTGAACCGAACCAAGCTCGATTGTCGTCGAGCGCTGATTGCCTGGATGGAATTTCGGTCATAGCACGGTTGTTCCTTTTCGGTAACTCGTACCATTCCCTCGTCTGCATGGAGTTCGGCATATCGGGCTGCCAGATCGCCACTTCCCCGTTCATAAGGCTGATGCCACATTGCCGTCGTAACGCGACGCAGCCCCGACAGTTTTTCTTGGCGTTCGAGTGACATCAGATCGGACGCTCTAAATATCTGCTTCATGGCAGTACAGGAATCGATGGTGTCCCCCAAATCCGTACCTTGCCGTCTTAGCTGGCTGGCCGTTTGGTGTGCTGCGATTAGGGTACCGCCGATATCCCGAAACTGCTCGAAAATCAGCTTGATACCGTCGCTCACCACCTGCTGGATTTCATCAATGAAAAAGTAGGCGCGATTCACGTCTTGCGGCTGATGACTAGCCGCCGTGAACATCGCCCATAGG
>JBGSNE010000008.1:0-4508 GCA_041739785.1 Pirellulaceae bacterium | reverse complement strand
AAGTTTGCCGGTGTTGTGCTAGTCAGCGACAACGAGAGCTGGGTTGGAACGGGCCGTCACGGATCGACCGGTGTGATGACAGCTTGGGAAACCTTCGTCGCCCATCAGCGCAAGCTGGCTGGTAGCGCGGCGGCTCCGAAGTTGGTTTGCATCGACCTACAACCGTACCAAACGGTCCAGGCTTGTGAGCGTGCTGACATCATGGACATCGGTGGCTTCAGTGACTCCGTGTTCAACGTCATCAGCGCGTTCCTTGCTGACAACAACCAGCGCTTCGTCGCCGAAGTTGAAGCGATCGAACTGTAGATAGTGGGACAGGCAAATGGCCTGTCGAAACAAACCCAACACCCGCGTCTCGGCCCTCCGCTTCGCGGGTGTCTGTTTTTGACAATAATGTAATCGGTTTGTTGAGTTAGATGCTAGAGAATCGCCTGTAGGATTGCTAAATGGATGCGCTGGATTCAATTGACGTCAAACAAGTTATCGTGATGCGCCACGACCTGAAGATGCGGCGAGGCAAGCAAATCGCCCAAGGGGCTCACGCCTCGATGTCTTTCATCTGTCGGCGACTTCAGGGAAACAACGCCGTCTTGCTGTCCGAGTTTACTCCACTCGAGCAAGCTTGGCTAAACGGCACTTTTGCTAAAGTGTGCTGTCGCGTTGACAGTGAAGAAGAGCTAATGAGCATCCATGACAGAGCTAAAGAGTTGGACCTTGAAGTTCACTTAATCACCGACAGCGGAAGAACTGAATTTCACGGGCGTCCCACGCGAACTTGCCTAGCAATCGGCCCCGATGATTGTAGTAAAATAGACCAAGTGACCGGCCACCTGAATCTACTGTGAGCCGGAGTAACATGTTTGACCATCCCCTTCGACATAGATTCTGACGAGCCACCGAACTATGCGTGAGCATCCTGACCGCATTCCTATTGAAAAATGTCGGCATGGCTGGCTGTACAAAATCTATTCGCGAAACTTAAATCTTGGCGTTTACCGAGAGTCAGATCATGGGTTTGTCGGGATTAGGCGTAAGTTCACATTGCGTTACTTGTTCGCTGAGTTTCATTGGGACACAGGAGAACCCTACGGAACAGCAAATCCGCTTGAAGCCATTTGCGAGTGTCCAATTAGCTCTCTAAATGAATACTATCCTAGCGCACCGAATGTATACCCCTCGCAGAATCAAGAACTATTCGATTGGATTGAGCTACAAGCGAAGTTGCTCGGAGTCACTCCAGAGAGCTGCTAGCAGACATTTTCCCTTCGAGAGGATTTGTGAGAGTCTACCTCGATGACGAACATCCGACGCCCCAAGGTTGACGCAGCCCTCGGTAGCCAGAGCAAGTGATTCAGTTGCCTGAGGCGACAATCGTTACGCACCTGAGTATCGTTTGCGATTTTGGAAATGGTGTCAGCGCGACGTTTAGTCGGTCAGTCGGAACAGGCGATGGCACTCCAGCCAATTTGGAGGTTCGACTTTGGAAGCTAGTTTGCGGATGACCTGCTCGGGGATCGCTTGCTGTCGCTCGTGATTCTGACTTAGGATTTGTTTGAGCGGCGGCTCCAAGTAAATCAGCTCGATGTGGGCGCCGTAGTCAGCGAACAAATTGATCCAACGCGCGCGCGTTTGCCGCAAAAGATTGGTAGCATTAAACACAAACGGCTCACCTCGCCGCAGGTATTCGCGGCAACGCTCGCGGGCGAATTGAATAAGGCTCCCTTGGTTTTCGGTGGCGTCGATGTCAAGCTCGTCCCGCAGTTCGTCGAGTGACACCACTTCCAGATCACTGCGGTGCGCGGCCAACCACGTATCTTTGCCGCTGCCTGGCAGTCCTGACAATATGGTCACTCGCGACCGGAATTCTTCGTGCGGCACGTAGTGCAAATTCGGTTGCGGTTGTCGGAAAAACAAGAACCGTGCATGGTCGTTGGGAAATGCAAAAGGCTTTCCGTAGCACGTAGTCTCCTCTGCCAGTAGCTTCCAGTAGTGCAAATCCTCTTCGGCTCGGCCCAGAGCATCGGTATCGCGGCCTCGATAGTCTGCCAGAGCGAAGAGATATAACAAGCGATTGTCGGTCAGCCACGACAAGCGTACGATTTCGTGTACCGGTTCGTCACGCTCCTGTAGAAACACTGGTCTGCCATGGTAGCGCACCAATCCGCAGATTTGTTCGCGCGTTTGCAGATCGCATTCAAGGTCGCGAAGTACGCTGCGCGCCAAGTGCTCTCCTTTCACTGCGTGCTTGGGTGATCGAACGTGCCCAGACTCGGAATCGACCACTGTGGTCAGTGGCTTGGCCGCATCATGAAACAGCCCCGTAAAGACCAGGACGATTCGCTCCTGATGGTTCAAATCGGCCCATTCATCGAGCTGTTGCAGTTGAGAAAAGACAAGCTTTGTATGCGTCCACACGTCACCTTCGGCGTGCCACTCACGATCTTGCTCGCACTGCGACATTGCAACTGCCCAAGGCTGCGGCTCCGCCCAGTCGACGATTTCTTCCATGGACATGGATTGAAGTGATTTCCAATTCATGACCAGATATCCACGCCGTCGGCAAGTTGATTGGGAACGAGCGTTTGTTGTTGCCAGTGTGTGCTGAGCTTGACGCGCTCAACGAATTCGGGCCGCACGAACTTCGCCCGACCTGATACATTTCCGTCCAGCTCCGTCCGCAAGTAAAGTCCCTCGACCAAGTCGTCGATTTGACCGGAAAGCGGATTGTCAAATTGACTGTCAAAAGCCGATGGGCAGATTAAGTCCGCCAAGCCCTTCTTTTTCAAGTTGCCGCAGTGAACAATCGGAACAGTTTGAACACCCGTTCCTGACAGCAACTCAAGCCGCTGGTTCAAGTCCAAGAATCTCTCGGTTTGCTTGTCGAACATGTCAAACTCGAAGAAGTAGTGAGACAATTGCCGATAGTAAATCGAATGCCGCGCATACATCCACTCGCCGTACATGATGTACCGATCGGACAAGCGTTCCTCTAGTACTGGCCGCTTGACCGCTGCCCACTGTTTGAACAGATCGTATTGCGGGTGCATGCCTTCAGTGATCAGGTGACCACGGCATTGCAAGAACATCTCACCGCGAGCGAAGTGAATGCCCACATTCGTACCATCGACCTTCTCCTCGACAATCAACGACGCATCATCCAGGAAGCGCAGCGATTCCCGTTCATTCATTTGCTTGTCGTCGTCCGTTCCTTTGGACCCAAATAGATGGGGAGTTCGCGGATATTTGACAAAATCACCATTTGAAGCGCCCATCGTGCCGACTCCCTGTTGATTCAAAGATAACGTGAAACCACGTTGACACCATCAGCGGTCCAAAAGTTCACTGTGGCTTTTTAGTGCCAAGCGCGAACCGACATTAGCCATTTGTGTCCTAGTCCCAACCGACTTTACGATTGAGAAGCGTCCATGCAAAATACATTCAACAACAGCCAATCAAACTCAAACGACTCATCAGACGACTGGTGAGGCGGTGAGGGGATGTTGTTGCAGTATAAAACAGATTACCCAAGCCCGCCTGGTCACCTGATTAGGCGGGCTTTGTTCGGTTTGCCAGGCATGTTTCTCAACTCGGGGGTGCGAGTCCCCTGTCCAACTTGATGGAGGTGAAGGACTAGCGAAACGCAAGGGCATCCGTCGCGAGGCGGGGTCTGAAGGAAGCGTGTAGCAAAGCCACGACTCGACGAACAGGAATCGGATAGTAGGCAGTGCAGATGGGACGAGTCCGCCGAACAGTGACGAAGTCCTCCATCCATCAAAGGTCTGCGCTGTAAATCCGGCGGGCGTGTGGCGAAAGTCGAGAAACTTAACCTGGGAGGTCTGACACGTGTCTGGTTGGAATAGCCTTGCTGCTACGGGCCGGACTGACGACTTCGCAAGAAGCCGTGATCGCGTGCCAGAAGTCAGCAGAGGGCGTAGTAGATGGATGCAGACCGGCGAGGGTCTTAAGGCACTCCAGTCCGAAAGGCGGAGCAACAGATAAACCGAACCGTAGTCCCGTCGAAGGCCCGAACGGTCCCCGGTGATAAACCGGGTAAATGGAGCGGCAAGTAAGTCCGAGAACTCATGAACGGCAAACGGCAGAAAACATCAACGCAGCAACAGCAGTTGCTGCTGGCCTTCGCGGAAGAGAGTAGGCGTGAATCGCCGATGGCTTTCGAGGAAGGGACCGTGCCGATCGCGGCGGACTCATGCACTGAAAGCCCGACAAGTAATGACAGGTTGATGGAACGCATTTGCGATCCGCTGAACCTCGAATGTGCGATGGCGAGAGTCATCGCCAATGGTGGCGCTCCCGGTGTGGACGGCATGACGGTGAAAGAACTCGAAAAGTATTTCGAGCGACACTCCGGCCGAATCACCGACGAGCTTCTTTCGGGAACGTACCGGCCCCAGCCAGTGAAGCGAGTGGAGATTCCCAAACCCGACGGTGGAGTGCGCAAGCTTGGCATTCCGACGGCGGTGGACCGCGTGGTCCAGCAGGCGATTCTC
>JBGSNE010000007.1:0-23890 GCA_041739785.1 Pirellulaceae bacterium | reverse complement strand
GCCATGTTTGGTTCTCTTTGGCAGTTTAAAGAAAACCAGAATTGCTGGCGCAAATGTTGTACCATTCACGCGGTGTTTGGCCAGAAAATCGCTAAAATCAGTAAAGTGAGTGCCATTTGGCTAGCGCCTGAGGTTCACAATGGGGCCAGTTCTCCAGGTGTGCGGGGTATGGAGATGAGCCTGCGGGACAAAATAGTTACGAAGAATCTCCCAAAATTGAAAAATAGTCTGTCAGGTTGCCTGCGGCATTTACGCCTTACCTTATGGGGCACGTTGTCATGACATTGATACTCACCGCAAGATGGCGGCGTGCCTCCCTTTTTTTACTAATTCTCAAACAAGAACGAGTCTGACACGAGGATCGCGTCGCTGAGCGGATTCCCGTAGCGGAACTCGCCAAGAGTTTTGGCTTTCCAACAGTAGCTTGCTTCTCCGAAATTCTTGGCGAATTCCGCTATGACCTAACCTCACATCATGCGCCGCCAGACACTTTCTAGTTTGTCATTGATAGCCAGCATTTTATTGATTCATCCGACTCGGTCACTGAAAAGTCGAGCGACGAGTAGGGTTGCCCCCGGCAGGCATAACGGGCACAGCGCATCCCCGACTTTATAGACCTTGCGCTGGCCATAGCCCGTGGATTGTGGCTGGGTGAAAACTTCGATCACTTGTTCCGGTACATCCACAATCCAGTACTCTGCAATGCCGGCTTCAGAATAGAGTCGCGCTTTCTCGCCACGGTCGAACGCCAGACTGCTGTGGCTCACTTCGACTAACAAATGGACATCCGTCGGCAGCGGATGGCGATGCGCATAGCGCTGGCGCGTCACCCAGGCCACATCCGGTTCGGGTGTACTATCGAGCTGAGGTATCTCAAGCGGCTTTTCGATCCGAATTCGATAAACGTCGCCAGCTACCGCGTGGCTCCAGTCTTCCAGCTCATCAATCGGATCGGAATGCACTGGCCCCTGAGGATTCATTCGCGTGATCCTTCCGTAGATAAGTTCAATCTGTCCCGTCAGGCCATCGAACGTCCCTTGCTCAACCAAAACACGGTACTGCTGCACGGAGATGGCAAGTGTCGTTGGCTGCGTTTGCGTGAGGTCGGTAGCCATGATGTACCTTACTTAAGGTTGAATCCTACTGTAGCACCGGATGTAACATCGCGTAGTCGACTCCGCGAGTCGTCCAACTATTATTCTACTTCGCATACGCCCCTAGACCGCTAGCCTTCGTCTTGACTCGGCACAAATACGAATCGACGGTCATATATAAATAGCTGTCGGGACCGAACGTACAATTGCTCGTTCGCTCGCCAGTGACCAAACGTCCCAGCAGCGTTCCCGATGATTCCATAACATAGATTCCGCCCGGTCCACTGCACCACAAATTCCCTTGGCTATCAACGGTCATGCCGTCCGGGAGTCCTGGTTCTTTGCCAACGCGTTCGGTCGCGTTGGCAATTTCTTTCCCGGCCCCCAAGCTACCATCCTCTTTCACGGGAAAAGCCGTCCAGTTCGCATTATCGGGATTCGACTGGGCAACATACAAAGTCTTTTCATCGTGCGAAAAAGCGATACCGTTGGGCCGTTCGATTTCCTTGGTCAGGAGTGTCACGGTTCCGTCGGTCTTCCGGCGATAGACTCCACAGAAATCGAGCTCGCGGCGTGCATCGGTGAATCGCTCAGGCAGTCCATAGGGAGGGTCGGTAAAGTAAATATCGCCATTGCTCTTGAGCGCTCCGTCGTTAGGGCTGTTGAGGCGCTTCCCTTGATAGCTGTCGGCCAGTGTTTGTTTACCACCGTTTTCGGTTAAAACGCTGAGCCGACGATCACCGTGTTCGCACATTACCAAGCGCCCCAGCTTATCGAGCAACAGACCATTCGAACCAGGTTCGAGGCCGTAGTAGGTCACGCCCGTGTACCCAGATGGCGACATGAACAACGAGATGGTCCCATCCTGCTGCCACTTGAAAATGCTGTTACGGGGAATGTCCGAAAAAAGCAGATGCCCATCACGGCCTCCAATCCATACCGGACCTTCGGTCCACGTGAACCCCTCAGCGAGAATTTCGATCGTAGCATCCTCACCTACCAATTGATCGAACTTTGGCGAATGGCGTTCGATGCTCCCTAAATTCTTCTGGGCGGTGGCTAGGTTAATTTGCATGGCGGTAATCAGCAATGTGGAGAGGAGTAGATTTCCCAGTTGTCTATTCTTTAGTAGTTTCATCAATGATCTCTCTAGGTCTAATGAGTTGAAAGTGCATGCTACGGAAATCACCAAGACTTGCGGCCAGCTCGTCGCACGACGTAGCGGATGGGCGGCTAGCTCGGCGGCCTTGGCTGCCGCAACAAACAGCAGTTTAGCAAATTTAGCCGGATGTGATTCACATTGGGCTACTATGCGGTTTACCTTTGCGCATGTTGTAACCCTTAGGTGCTTTGAGTTTTGGCAAACTTGAACTTAAACTCGAACCTAAACATAAAACCTGTCTTCCAAGCTGTTAGTTTAGGTTTAAGTTCGAGTTTAAGTTTAAGAGGTTGCCCAAAAAACGCTCAGCGTCGTCTGGATGAAAACCGCCTGTGCCGAACTAAAACATGTGCTTGAAAGGGCCTGAAATCGACAGTCAATCCCAAACTTTTAGCAGTCCGGGATAGCGCCTGGTGTATACTGAACCCACCACACCCTTGCTCCTTACTCCTTACTCCTTACTCCTTACCCCACCGACCGATTGCCATGCGAAACTTCATTTATTTTCTGCTGAGCTGGCTCAGCCTATCGGTCGCGAGTTGGGCCGCCGAGCGACCCAATGTACTGTTCATTGCCGTCGATGACTTGCGACCACAACTCAACTGTTATGGTCAGCAGCACATGCTTTCGCCCAACATTGATGCATTGGCCACGCGTGGAGTGTTGTTCGAGCGGGCTTATTGCATGGTCCCAACGTGTGGTGCATCGCGGGCGGCGCTGATGACCAGCATACGTCCCGCCCGCGATCGCTTCGTAACGCACCTGGCCTGGGCTGAAAAGGAAGCGGCGCAAGCCATACCACTGCACAAGCATTTTAAGAGTGCAGGCTACACCACCATCAGCTTAGGAAAAGTTTTCCATCATCCGGAAGACCATGCAGACGGCTGGTCGCAACCACCATGGCGATCCAACAAGCCTAGCTATCACCACGCGCAGCAGGCTCAGGCAGACAAAGCTGAGAACAAACGACTTTGGCCTGACAAGAAGAAACACAACTCGGCGCCGTTCGAAGCCTCCGATGATGACGACAGCGAATACCAGGACGGTGACTGCGCCAATCGAGCGATCGAGCAGCTGGAGAAATTTGCTCGGACACCCGAGCAACCGTTCTTTATGGCGGTCGGTTTTCTCAAACCCCACTTGCCCTTCAACGCTCCGCAGAAGTACTGGGACTTGTACCAGGCAGATCAGATCTCGCTTCCCGACAACTATTTTCCACCCAAGGACGCTCCAGACGGAGCCGTTCATAATTCTGGTGAGCTACGCGCCTACGCCAAAATTCACCCTTCTGCGCCGGTGGACGAAGCGACCGCCCGCCAGATGATCCATGGCTACTACGCCTGCGTGAGCTTTACCGATGCCCAAATTGGCAGAATGATCGAAGCGCTCGACAATACGGGGCTGGGAGAGAATACGATTATCGTCTTGTGGGGCGACCATGGGTGGCAGCTGGGTGAGCATGGAATGTGGAACAAGCACTCGTGCTTTGAAACGTCGATGCACGCTCCACTCATTGTGGCCGCCCCCAATCGGACAGAAATCTCAGCCGGCGGACGAGTAAAAGGGCTGACCGAATTCATCGATATCTATCTCTCCCTCTGCGAACTTGCCGGTCTAGAGATCCCCACACACGTGCAGGGGAGCAGCTTCCTGCCACAAATGATTGATCCCAGTTTGCCGGGCAAAACGTACGCCATAGGACGCTTCGGCGCCGGGGACACCATCCGCGTCAATGACGCGCGTTACAGCGAATACACGACCCCCAAAGAGCAGATTACTGGGAAAATGCTCTACGACCATCGCTCCGATCCGGCCGAAAACACCAATATTGCAAGCCAGAAGGGCCAACGCGTCGACCAACTGTCGAAAAAGCTAAACGAGCTGAAAGGGCGATAAAACCAATTGCGACTTGTCGCCCAAGGGGGTTTGAGCATATAAAATAGGGTTAGGGAACGAATCGTCGCGCGGCTCCCAGCATCGTCGCACGACTCTCCGAGTCGTGAGTCTTTACCCACGAGCCGTGAGTTTCGGTTTGAGTCACCCTCCAAAACTCTTGGCGATTTCCGCACCCTTCCCGTGATCCAAGTTTGTTTTTTGCAATAAAGAGGTTTTACCATGGCAGTGCTGCTGACTGAAAACGCCGCTAATCAAGTGCGCAAGTTTCGCGAGGAAAACCAATTCGGAGACGAGATGTTCCTCCGTATTGGTGTCGCCGGCGGTGGCTGCAGCGGGTTCAACTACACCCTGGCCTTCGATGACAAATTCGACGATGCTGCCGATAGCCGCTATGAGCACCATGGGGTAGCCGTGGTGGTCGACAAGAAGAGCTCGTTGTACCTCGACGGCACCACCGTCGATTGGTATCACAGTCTCGAAAAGCAAGGCTTTACGTTTGACAATCCCAACGCCGTCAAATCGTGCGGTTGCGGCAGTTCGTTCTCGGCGTAACGACTCGCCGGTTTGTTGAATTGTCTAACCCGCAGCCGTAGGTTTTGAAGCCCGCGCTTTTTAAACCGCAAAGCGGTGGCATTCTATTGCCTGGGGTGCAAACCCCAGGAAAAATGCCCCGCGCCGATCGCTGGCAAGCCGGAAAAACACGGGGCTGCTTCGATGCCCTGGGATTCGCATCCCAGGCTGACTAATGTCGTGCCTTCGGCACTGAAAAGCGCGGGCTTCAAAAACTGTAGGCGAGGTCCACCACGCTGATCCTCGCCTTTGGTTGCGATGCATGGTTACCAATTGGTCCATTTCTTCCACGCACGGAATACACCACGTTGCCCACACATTGACCAGCCGATAGTTTTCCGACTTCCCTGTAAGCTGCTAATGCAATTTGGCCGGAGCAATCACCGACAGCTCGGCAGACTCATTATCCCATGTTGCCAATGACTCGGCTGCCTGCTGGCGTTTATCCGCCCACTTGGTCGAGCTTGATAATCCGATCTTCCTAGGCCTGGGCCGTCGGGCAGTGATTGCAGGTGAAAACCACCACCAAGACATTGGCCTGGTCGTACTCCCGCAAAGAATGATTTTTGCCATCGACTCCAGGCAACTCAAATTCAGGTGCGGGATCACCCAACTTGAGACCCTGCTGTTCCTTGTAGGCCCCATCCCTGGTCACCGTAGATTCAGCGGTTGGAGATTGGGAAAAACTCGCTCGGGGTGAAGCGATCAACAGGGTCAGGCCAGTGACTACACGCCAAACGATTGAGATTCTCATTAGATTATTGACACTTCTCGGTGACTTCCGTGTAGGACAAAAATCTGAGACACTTACCACCTCACCGCATTCACCTTTGATATTCTACATCGATCCGGCGACTGGCGTGGCGACTGGCGTATCGATGACTAATCATGAATCAACACGCGAGCCCGGGCGCTGTTGCCTGGACTCCACCGAGAAAGCCCTAGTAACGATGTCCGATCCACTGAACAGCACTTCCGGCGATCAGTCAACGGCCGCTGGTCCAACTCGTCCACTAGGCTTCGAGCAGTCAACCGCCGCGGCACTCAACGAATCAGTGTTGGACGTGCTGGTCGTTGGCGCACATCCCGACGATGTGGAGATCGCCTGTGGCGGAACACTGGCCAAGCTAGTAGCACAAGGCTACCGAGTCGGTATCATCGACCTGACCAATGGTGAACCCACACCACGGTGTGAATCACCCGAGATACGTGAGGCCGAAGCGGCTCGTGCGGCGAACAAATTAGGTGTGACGCTGCGTAACATATTGCCCCTTACCAATCGCCGGCTCTTCGACAGTTTCGAAACACGAGTCGCGTTGGCAACTGAGTTCCGTCGCTTTCGCCCGCGAGTTGTTATCGGCTTTGGTGGCAAGACCCCCATGGCTTCACCCGATCACTATCAAGCCATGTTGATTACCGATGCGGCGGTATTTTATTCACGCCTAACCAAGTGGGACGAACATTTTGGCGGTTTGCCCGTTCATACGATTAGCAGCCATCTCTACTTTCACCTCGGCTTCGAACCGCTCCGTTCGCCTGATTACAGCAGCCAAATCACGGTAGACATTTCCGATCAACTCGAAACCAAGATTGAGTCGATCCTATGTTATCAGACCCAATTTCCACCGGAAAAGCGCACGATCATTGACCGCGTGCGTGGCTTAGCCATCTCCGCTGGAGCCGCCGCTGGATTCGCCGCCGGAGAAGTCTTTTCCACCACGCGAGCACTCGGCTGCCACGACTTAGTCAAAACCGTTTTACCTCAATAATTTCAGGTTCCAGGTTTCAGGGGTTAGGTTTCAGGGGTTAGGTTTCAGGTTTCAGGTTTCAGGTTTCAGGGGTTAGGTTTAGGTTTAAGTTTAAGTTTAAGTTTAAGTTACTGGAGACAAACGCTTACGTTCAGTTTTTCCCAATTCCCAATTCCCAATTCCTTCATCCTTCATCCTTCACTCCCATGCGTCTTCCGCCAATTATTCGTCCGCATGTGCACAGTTACCCGACGCTGGAGACAGCGATTTGGTTTCAGCAGCTGCGCTGGGTTGCCGTAGCGGGCCAGCTGTTGACGATGGTAGTTGTCGTGTGGGGGTTAAAGATCGCGTTACCTGTGTGGGGATTGTTGAGCTTGATCGGTGTCACGGCACTATCGAATACGGGGTACACACTGTGGTTGCGGTGGTTAGCGCAACGTGGACTTGACCGTGCCGATCGACTACCGACCGATCAAGTCGTCTCGGCGCTGATGTTGGTCGACATTCTGGTTTTGACTGGCATGCTCTACCTGTCGGCCGGAATGGCCAATCCATTTGCCCTGTTCTACTTCGTGAACATTGCAGTGGCGGGAGCGATCATCGCGCCAACTTGGGCCTGGGGCGTGTGGCTGACGACAGTAGCCTGTGTGATGTTGTTGCTCGTTCGCTCACAGCCTATCGTTCAGTTGGATAGCGCGAGTTTACTAGCTGCATCACCGGAAGGAGTGGGGAGCTGGACGATACCGAAGATCGGTTTTTTTGTGTCGTTTGCAACTTGTAGCGGCGTGATCACCTACTTCATCACCATCTTGACAGGGGAGCTCAAACAACGTGAGCAGGCGCTTAAGGATGCTGAAGATGCACGGATTCGCAATCGCCAGTTGGAAGCGCTCACCACCTTGGCCGCCGGCGCGGCGCACGAATTGGCATCACCACTGAGCACCATTGCAGTCGTCGCCAAAGAACTGAGCCGCGCGCTCGAAAAACAGAAATTGCCTGAGGTTGTCAGTCGCGACGTAGCCTTGATTCGTTCGGAACTAGATCGCTGTCGGCAGATCCTAGATCGCATGACCAGCACGGCGGGCGAGGCGGCCGGCGAGAAGCTACAAACCATAGCCATCGAGGAATTTTTGGCTGAGACGCTCTTGGGCTTGCGCGAACCGGAACGGGTCATTACCGAAGTAACGCCAGAGGCACGCGAACTGTCGAACCTGTTGCCAGTGCAAGCCGCCGCGCAGGCCATTCGTAACCTCCTTCAAAACGCACTCGATGCCAGCCCCACCGGCTCGCGCGTGCGCCTATTGGCCGAGCCAAACGACAAGGGATGGAAAATTAGCGTGGTTGATCAAGGTACGGGAATGACCGGTGAGATTTTGGAGAGAATCGGCGAACCGTTTTTCACAACCAAGGAACCGGGCCGTGGCATGGGACTCGGATTGCATCTGACGCAAAACGTGATCCGACGGCTCGACGGCAACTTGACCTTTGACAGTCGACCAGGGCAGGGGACCACTGCCACCGTCATCCTCCCCACCCTCCGCAGCTAAGAGCCCTGAATGTCGCCCTCGGCTCACGCAGACCCGGAAACGGACGGCGAGGCTATAGCCGGATGTTCACCACGTTCGTAGACGATATTGGCGCGGCCGACCAAGAGCGGGTCGATCGGGCCAATCCGATCGAGATCCTTGTTTTCATAGGGAATGCTGTGCAAAACATAGCGCATAGCATTCAACCGCGCCCGCTTCTTGCAATCGGACTTGACCACTGTCCAAGGCGCGTCGTGAGTATCCGAGTAGAAAAACATGGACTCTTTGGCGAGCGTGTAGTCTTCCCACTTGTCAAGCGATGCTAAATCGACGGGTGATAGCTTCCACTGCTTGAGCGGATGCGCCTTGCGCTCTTTGAATCGTCGCCGCTGTTCTTCACGACTTACCGAAAACCAGAACTTGATCAAGTGCACTCCACTGCGAACCAAGTTGCGTTCAAACTCTGGGACTTGTCGCATAAACTCCGCATACTCGTCTTGATTGCAAAATCCCATAACGCGTTCAACGCCAGCTCGGTTGTACCACGAGCGGTCGAAGAGGACCATCTCTCCGGCCGTGGGCAGATGCTTCACGTAGCGTTGGAAATACCATTGTCCCCGTTCCACTTCGGATGGTTTCTCCAATGCCATCACGCGGGCACCGCGTGGATTGAGGTGCTCCATAAACCGCTTGATTGTCCCTCCCTTGCCAGCGGCATCGCGGCCTTCGAACAAGATCACCAGCTTCGCCTGAGACCTTTTCACCCAAGCTTGCAGCTTGAGCAGTTCGACCTGCAGATGGTACTTCTGTTTTTCATAGTTTTTCCGCGACATGAGATTGCGATAGGGATATGCCCCTTCTCGCCAACCCGCAGAAAGCTCCGCGTCAGGGCCTCCGCGTTTGCCAGTCCCCAACGTGGCCGTTTCGTACAGCAATGCGTTTCTCAAGATCGTCGCGTCCTCCGGTGAGGCACCAGCGATGATGACCTCTAAGGTCTTGGCCAAGGTCTGAATGTCGTGGGGGGGTGTTTGTTCGATGATGTCGCGGACCGCTGTAATCTTAGATCGTTGAGCTGCTTCCACCGCTTGCGTAACTTCGCTTTTCTCTATCATCTCCGGCGCCAAACTGGGAGAGATATCCCCCTCGGCAACGCGCCGCGCCCGCGACGGCCGCTTGACCTTACCTTTGTTTTTTGCTTCGTCTGAGTTTTTACCGTTCAGTGACGAGGGGGACATAGGAAGAACTTTCTATCAGACAAGGAAGCGGTTCGCAAACAGGACGGTCCCAAACTGTGCGAAAAGTACTACAGCGCGCTACAAAGCACGCCTGCAGGAACCTGCACAGTGCTTTTCTTGTTCCTGCGCGGCAGACTCAACCCAACAGCAACAAACCGCGAAAAATAATCGCATCTAACTGTTAGCTGGAACTGTTAGCTGGACTTGAGTAGCAACGCCCGTGCCAGCTCGCTCGGCGCTCTCGAAACGACGGCGTTATACGGGTTTCGGTATCCGGCTTGCAATTGGTCTGGCCGTTGCGCGCGATATTCGCGGCAAGCAAGGAAAAGACCGCGAATCCACAACAAGGGCAATTCATACCCCGTTAATCGGCCTAAAAGCGATTTTCCTTCAAATAAACTGCCCTGTTGTCTCTACACTCCTGGTAATAGCGCCTTCAATCCGATACACTAATATTAACGCTTCTTAATAAACGTCAGGGGTTTTAAATTCTAATGGCCCAAACGTTGCGTCTTTTAACTTATCTGTAAGGAGAGTGTAATGAGAAAACGGGTTGGTTTTACATTAGTTGAATTGTTGGTGGTGATTGCCATCATCGGAATCCTGGTGGGGCTGCTGCTGCCTGCCGTCCAGGCGGCTCGCGAAGCAGCTCGGCGGATGCAGTGCTCCAATAACCTAAAACAGTTGGGGTTGTCGACGCACAATTATCACGACGCCTTCAAAACATTTCCGCCAAACCATATTTGGCCGACTCAGGGCGCTGCGCCTAGCAACCAAGAATGTTGGGGCTGGCCCGTGCTGTTGATGCCCTTCTTTGAACAGGGGAATCTGGTCAATCAGTTGGGCGTAAGCCAAGTGTCGCTGATGGGTTATCTGTCGGTGCCTGATCCTACGGGACAAAGGTTGCAGCTCCTGTCGCAAGACATTCCAACGCTGCGCTGCCCCAGCGATTCTGGAACTGCGACCAACAATCGACACCGCTTTGATGACGGTGTGGGTGCTAAAATTGGCGGAGTACCGAAGAATTGGAAAACGGGTATTACCAATTACATTTCCAATCGCGGGACGCGTAACAACTGGCAAGCCTCCAACGACACGCACGGTATGTTTATGGAGAACCGAGCGATTTCGATCGCCGACTGCCTCGATGGTACCAGCAATACGACGATGATTGGTGAGCGCGATACGCAGTATGGTCGCTCAGGTTGCTGGCCTGGTGTTCGCAATCCACGCGGAAACGGAACGCGTGGTATCGACGTTACGACCGCTTGCCACCGCCCGCCACTCAACTCGCCTGATCCACCCAATGCTTGGGGCAGCAATCGCTATGGTGCGGGTGGCGGATTCAGTAGCTTGCACACCGGTGGTGCGCAGTTTGTCTTCGGCGACGGTTCGGTACACTTCATTTCCGAGAATATTGACTGGAAAGAAGATCGCGTACCAGGTGCCAACGTGTGGGATGTATCTCCCGACATCCGTGTGTACGGCGTCTACCAGAAACTAGGACGACGCAACGATGGGTTTGTGCTCGGTCAATTCGAGTAACACGACCTGATTGAGCAAACTTTCACATGCAACGAGAGTAGGGTTAAACCCTGCTCTCGTTCGCGTTGAAGATCATAGGTTTATCTCTTTTTCGTGTTAAGGATGGCAGTGTTTACCCCTCGTTGATCGCATTGAAGTTAGTCGCGATGCGACGCGATGAGATAGCTGGGACAAAAGTCCCCAGGGTGGTGAGGCGAACACTCGAATTGTTCGCGCGCTTCAGGTCAGGGAACGGCAACGCCGAGCTGATCGACGACCTTTGTCTTGTGTACAATCAGCGAAATGCGCCACAGACGACGATGCCTATGTGGCGAATCCCAATCAATTTCAACTCTTCCTGATAGTGAGTCCCAAAAATGAATCCTCCTGCGTTCGATTCAATAAAACTCTGGCTGGCTCTGTTCCTGCTACTGCCCTGCATTGGCTGCGCACCTGGGGACATTGGCCTCGTCGAAGGAACCGTCACAGCCGATGGCCAACCTGTGCCCAATGCGATGGTTACGTTCTTCCCACGCCCTGACGGCCGCGCCTCAGCCGGTCTGACCGATGAAGACGGTCGCTACGAATTGACTTACACTCGCGGCCAAATGGGTGCCAAGGTGGGAGAGCATAAGGTTACGATTACGACTGCCGTCGACGGTGGCGATTACGGAGACACCATTGCCAAAGAAACGCTTCCCGCTAAGTACAACCTTGCCAGCGAGTTAATGGAGGAGGTCAAACCGGGAAGCAACACGATCGATTTTGACTTGGATTACGAAGGGAAAGTTATGCAGTCAGCCTATTGATAGAATCATCTCCCACCTGAAAGACCGGAACTCAGCGCGAGTTCCGCTGCGGAAAACTGCGACTTCGAGTTACTTAAATGCGACCTGGCCTGGGGATTGGAGCGCTGGTGGTATTGCTGCTACAATGGGTTTTCGGCTTCCGCACTCGTTAGGTAGGCTCCAACGTGTCACCTCCTGGATACTCCACTTCGGACAGTTCTTCCGCCAGCGATGGCCACGCCGTTCAAGCGCGGAGTATTCTGCTGGTCGACGACAGCATCGTACTTCGCGATCGCTTGGCACTAGCGTTTCAGGAACGTGGCTTCCGCGTAGCAGTTGCCTCCAATCACGATGAGGCGATTGCCGTTTTCTCCAAAGAGCCCACCGATTTGGCAGTGCTCGATCTACGCATGCCGGGCAAACCTGGTTTAGTGGTGTTGCAGGAACTGAAAGCAATCCGCCCGGAGACTCAGTTTTTGATTCTTTCCGGCTTCGGCTCCATCGCCACCGCCATCGATGCGATACGCTTGGGGGCGACCAACTTCCTGCCCAAACCAGCGGACGCGGACGATATCTTAAATGCTTTTGCGCGGGGTGGCTTGGAGGTCGACGTGCCCGAAGCTGAAGAAGACATTCCAGTCCCCACGTTGGCTCAGGCCGAATGGGAACACATCCATCGCATTTTGGCTGATTGCGGTGGCAACATTTCCGAAGCCGCCCGGCGATTGGGAATCCATCGACGCTCTCTCCAGCGTAAACTCCGCAAACGCGCCCCCTAGTCGGATAGCGTTAGTTTCCTTATTCGCTCACCACCTGGCGTTCACTCTGTGAACCACAGACGCTAGCGGGCTGTGGAGTTGACGATTTTTTGTTTAACCCGCAGCCGAAGGTTTTGAAGTTGCTCTTTTTAGTGCCGTAGGCACGGAATTTGATAGCCTGGGATGCAAATCCCAGGTCATCCAAGCATCCCGCTGTTTTTCCAGCTTGCCAGCGATCGACCGCATTCGCGATCGACCGCATTCGTGGTCGATCGCTGGCAAGCCGGAGGTCGGGAGAGACTTTTTCCCTGGGGTTTGCACCCCAGGCTAAAAAATGTCACCGCTTCGCGGTTGAAAAAGCGCTACATCAAAAGCCGTAGGTGAGGATCAAACCAGGCGAACCTCGGCTGCGGGTTAAACGAGTAAATCAACAGCCCGTTAGCCGTGGGCGACTTCTGCCATTTGTGCTTGCCGCGACCCGTCGGAAATGGCCGCCAAGAAGCATCACCCACTGATGGGCCGTTTGACCGGTCCCCCTGGCCATTTTCGAGTGTCTGTGCGATACTAAACTAGTTATGCAAGGGCGGCTCTTGGCGATGAACCAAGTGGCCCGCAAGGGAACTCTACACGCCACTAGAGCCAAAAAAATACATTCTACGGAAACTTCACCCCCAAAGGAAATGATATGTACAAGAATCTAAACTGCGATTTACTGGGGATTTCGGGTCGTCAAAGCGAGATTATCGAACTGGCGCTTACCTACGGTTTTCGCGGTATCGAAATCGATATGGACGACCTGTTCAAACGTTGCCAACGAAGTTCGTTCGAGAGCGCCTCACGCTTTCTGGCCAGCTCGAAACTCGAAATCGCCGGATTCGATGCCCCGATCGACTTAGATAGCGACGACGAGAAGTTCGCAACCGATCTAGCCAAACTGCACGCCGTCGCCGAAATTGCTGGCCGAGCGGGTGCACACATGTCAATACTGACCATTCCGCACGGCACAAACCGCCTTCCCTACCCAGAGTACTTTGACGTTGTGCGGAAGCGCATCGACCAAATCGCTGAAGTATTCAGTAAAGAGACGGTTCGCTTGGCGCTGACCTTCCATGTTCATGCTCCCAACGCAGACGAAAAGCAATTCAAATTCGTCCGCGATGTCGAGGGTTTCCTGGCAATCGTACGTGCCTGTACCTCGAAGAATGTCAGCATTGTTTTTGATTCCTGGAATTGGTTTATCGGCGGTGGTGACATCGCTTCAGTGGATCAGATTGGAGTGGACCGCGTGGCCACCGTGCGTTTGGCGGATTGTCGCGAAGGCGTTGAGGCAAGTGCAGCGACGACCGAAGATTGCTTGCTACCAGCAACTACTGATACGATCGATAACACTGCAATTCTGAAAAAATTTGTGGATGCGGGCTTAAAGCTCCCGGTAGCAGCCCGCGGCACAACGCTCGAAGTCTCTCCCACCCGCGACGCATTTGTCGGCTTGGCCCAAGATGCGCTCGACAAGGTCTTCGAAGCAGCTGGACTTCCAAGTGTTACCAGACGACCGGAAATGTTTGTCGAAAATAGCTACGCACGCAGCTACTAGTCAAATCACAACAGTCTACTTGTGAAAACCCGATTGCTCGAAACATGGCGGCTTGGCATTTAGGTACTCGCTCGCACTTTCGGGTCATCGGTGATGCTGGGGAGTGCCAGACGAACCATGTTGACGACGAACCAAGTGGACAAGGTGTCGGACACAAATTCCGCGAGGTTAAGAAGTTCCGTGTAGCGGAAATCGTCAAGAATTTCGACTTTTCAAGGCAAAACTGCTACCGACGAAACTCTTGGCGAATTCCGCGACGCCTTAACCTCGCGGCAGCTGCGTTCCCAGCGGCTGTTAATCTGTAACGATTGTTCGGGTTGTGCTGCGCATGCTTAATGCACCGCCAATTCCATCTACAACAATCGCTGGTCGTGCTCCGCTCGCAGACCGATACCAGAACTGGGTCGTGTTCTGATTGTGCTGAACTTGTCACTAATGACGGCATTGTCAGTAGGGAGACCCTTTTGTCAGCGGACGTTTTCGTGTGGGGTTCCGACGCGGAGCGTCAGGCCACTTAGAATACCGACGCGGAGCATCAGGCGAAATTGAATTCCGACGCGGAGCGTCGGGCCACGTTGGGTCTAGACGGCGTCGACGGTAGTTACAACAAGCTAGGCTGGAAAGCCTGGCGTACGACATAGCCAAGGATTGGTTAGCCATGGGATTGCTCGTAAGAAGCAAATCAGCCGCAGTCGCCCTAGTGGTCGCCAGCGGTTGGGGATTGAGCGGATGGGGACACAGCCCACTGTCTGCCGACGACAAATTCATCATGCAGCCTACGCGCCATGCGCGGGCCACGCCGGCCAGCGATTCGTCGCTCGACAAAAAACCCGTCGTCAGCCCAATGGCGGAAGCAGTCAAGCTAGACAAAGCCACTCTGGTTAAAAAAGAGGCTCAACTCCCACACGACAGCTCGCGTAGTCAACCGACCTCGTTGACTGCTCCACCAGCTAGTTTGTCGTCGGCAAGAATCATGAACCCAAAATCGACTGTTGCCGCCAGCGGTACGCCAGTCGTTTCAGCATCCCCGACCGCTGTCGCTCCGAATGCAGCACGCGATTCCAGTGTATCAACAAGCACATCCACTCTCTCGACCGAATCGACGGGTGAACTAGTGTTGTCCGATGCCCCCCAGACCGTCGCGCCACCGGCGGCTACGACCGCAGTGGAACCTAGCGAAACCGGTCAGCTACGTTGGCTGGCGCGAGGTGCCTTGCCAAGTCCAACTCACACCAGCCAAAACGTTTCCACCGGTCCTGTGGAGTTCAGCAATCCCAGCTACACTACTCCGACCCCTGAGTCCCCAACGTCGACGGGATTCACGACCGCACCCGCGTTGGAGTTTGCGACCATTCCATCGACGGTCAGCGCGTCATCTCCATGGACAGCGCAACCAGCGGACACCACCAAGGTAGAGCCCGAGTCTTCCAAGAAAATCTTAGCCTCGTTGGTCTCCAGCCAGATCATCGCCGAGCGCCCGGGGAACGAGGGAATTGGTCGCGCGATTGCTCCTATCGACGCTCCTCCGGGCTGGCAAGCCATCGGTGCAGAGTTAAGTCAGCGAATCGCTAGTTGCGAATCGTTGCTCAACCGCAAAGCCTACTTCTCGGCGCGCGAAGAAGCCGAGGGGGCCATGCTGTATTTAGTTCGCGTGCTCGACCTGATGTCGAATCGCTACACCAGCGAACCAGCTTGGTTTGCGGCCAGCAAGGCCATGTTCGAAGCAGAGGATTTCTCCAGCGCACAGCGGCTCACCTCTGACAGCGACATTTTGCGTCGTATCATATTGTCGCACGAAACTCCCGTGCTCAAAGACGCGGATGTCGCCACGCTGGCACCACTGGCGGCCGCCCAACACTACCGTCAGTATGCCGAGACCAAGTTGACCGAAGCTGCCCAAGGACACCCTTGGGCAGCGGAAGTCGCCTACGCACTCGGGCGTACCTATCAGGCCCAGGCCGATGTGGCTGAGGACGGATCGGCTCAGTCGTTGCGGTGGAAAGCAGTAACGCTCTATCGTAGCGCACGTGCGATCGCTCCCTACAACTCGGTTGCCACCAATCAATTGGGTTATGTCTTGTTGCAAATGGACCGAGCAGCCGATGCCCGGGAAGCATTGGTGGCATCGATCAATGCCAATCCCTCGCTGTCCGCCTACGAGAATCTGGTCGAAGCCAGCCGCCGCCTAAGCGATCCTGCCACAGGCAATTGGGCCATGCAACAAGCGATGGTATTGAGAAGCACCGCTGCCCCCCAAACCAACATTCCACCAGTAGTCGAAGTGGACCCACGAACTTTCGCAGCGCTCAGCCTCTACTCAATCGGCCCCAATCCGCAACACAGTGAAACTGCCCAGCAACCCTATCGCACGGCCGCATTTCCGTCGAATTCCAACAGTTACCGCTAAGAAGTAGCCATGCAAATCAACACCATCCAACGTTTATTGCTTGCGCTTTCCACAGTGGCCTGCGCGGCCAATGTCAGCTTCGCACAAGCCACCGAGGCAGGGACTGGCACGGTCAAAGTCCAACCCGCCCAGCCCTTGGTCATCGACGTCAATCCACAACCTCCAACTCCGATGCAAGGGGCCCTGGTGGGCGACGTCAATCGCTGCGGTCTGTCGGGCTGCAATCTCCCGTCGCAACCACAAGTTGCCGCTGGACTGTGTCAACCCTGTACGGTAGGGATCGACTGCGCCGACAATACGCCTGGGCACCGACAAGACTGGCGCGATCTACATCGCTATAACTTCCAGCCTCTCGCCCATGGCGAATACCTCGGCCCCATACGCTTACCGGCTACTACCGATTATCGCGTGCGGGTTGGCGACCAACTGCGATTTGTCTACATCCTCTCGCGCGAAGTCTTGGCCGATAGCTTTCCGCTGCAGGTTGGTGACGAACTACAGATTAACTCGTTGACCGACGAATCGATCCGTTTGGGAGATGTGACGCAGGGGAGGGGAGTTTCGATTCAATCCGACGGCATGCTCTACCTAAGACTGATTGGTCCGGTACGGGCTGCCGGCCTGACGATTCCTCAATTGCGCCGCAACCTGGAAGAAGCCTATAAAGGTAAGATTCTCAATCCGGCCATCGATATCATTCCCATCAAGACCAATACATTGTTGGAAGAGATTCGTTCGGCCGTGGTGGCTCGCGTGGGATTGACTGGACAGAGTTTTCTCGATCGCGTCCACCCCGATGGGACGCTGCGTTTGCCCAAGCTGGGACCGTTGTGCGTGCAAGGCATGACGCTCGACGAGATCAAGCGTGAAGTCAATTTGCGATACCGTCAGATCGTGGCGGGATTAGAGGTCGAACCGATTCTGGATGTTGAAGCCCAACACTTCATCTTCGTGTATGGCCAAGTTGGTCAAGCCGGTCGCTTCGAACTGCTCGGTCCTACCTCGGTGACACAAGCCCTGGCATTGGCCCAAGGTGTGGTTCCCGGCGGCAATACGCGAGAGATCGTAATCTTCCGCCGCGGCGAAGATTGGAGACTGCTAGCCACGCGAGTTGATATTCGCGGCGCGCATTTGGGTAAAGTCCCCACACCGGCAGATGAGATTTGGTTGCGCGACGGTGATTTGATCATCGTGCCACCTACGCCTATCGCCCGTTTCGACAATTTTGTGTCGCAAGTCTTCACGCAAGGCATCTACGGCATCTTCCCATTCGCCCAAGTCGGATCGGGAATTGATGTCGGAGTCGGAGGTTTTCGCTAGGAACAACGCTGGCCAGTAACGGCCGTCCGTTGACCGTAATGATTGGATTTACGAACTGCTTTTCAAAGCGGGAAAAGGTGTCGGACACCAACAGCCGGAACGGCCCTGCGGGTGCTTCGCATTTTTGGTGTCCGACACCTTTTCCCGACGCGGACACCTTCTCCCGACACCAAGGTATCACTTGATGTTTGGCGATGCCTAGTTGCTCTCACCTAGTCATCATCATCGTCATCGTGCCCTCCCCAACCACCGCCACCGCCGACAGCCGTTCCCGCGCCCAATAAATCGGCGGGAAGGACTGATTTGGCAGCCACCGTCGCGCCAGAAAAGACGCTGGTTAGTCCAAATCCGACGTTGGAAAATGGCACGGAAAGTGTCACACAAACCGGTTCCAAATCGACGTCAACGTCACTTTTGAGCAGAGGGTCGAAGGTGATGGTGTAGCCCGTTAAGCCGCTATTTGCTAGAGACAAATCAATCATGTCGATCGCTTCTTGCTTGGTCTTGTCCCCCAGCGAGTAGATCCGACAACCGTTCATGCTGGCCTCTTGCAGCGCATGTTGAACTGAAAAAGCGCGGGACGCTTCAATGGCCCCCAAAATCATCAACACTATTGGCGGCAGCAGCACGGCGAATTCAACTGCCGCCACGCCACTTAAGCATCTCTGTTGGCTACGTTCGCGTTGCATATCTATTTAACCACCGTGTTTCGGGTAATTTCGCTGGCCACATGGCTGAACGCTGCGGTTAACAGATTGACCAACTCACTTCCAGAGCCAGGGGCACTATAGTGTTTGCCGCCAGTTGCGCTGGCAATGTCCTGCATTAAACCAATATCAGCGTCATCGCCGAGGCTGATGGTATAGATCTTCACCTGACTCGCTGCGGCGTAGCTAGCCATTTGCAACGCATAGCCGTCTGCATTGCTAGAGGGCTGATTGGCATGCCCGTCGCTCATCAACACCATCAACTTGCTGGTTTCGCTGCGTGCCTCGGAATTGAGGTAATGCACTCCGTCCCGAATAGCAGCTCCAATCGGTGTGCCACCGCCGTATTTACTCGCCAATAGTGCGGACGCAGCGAGCACACTTCCGCGCAGGCTGTTAAAGTCGGTGGTGAGAGCTCCCTCTAGCACGCCCACATAGTCAGTGGCATAGTTGTTCCCGGCCGGAAAATAGGCCGCCGGCGTCGCAGTATATAGCACGCCAGCATGTCCCTCCGCAACTGGATTGTAGGTTCCTTTTCGAGCACCATAGCCCATGACGCCAATGCGATCATCATTGGCGACTTGTTCAATAACATTGACGAAAACTGGTGCCGCTGACCGAAGGGCTTGGATTCGCCCCTCATCCGACATCGAGCCAGACAAGTCGAGAACCATCATGATTTCCAACTTGGCCGCGCCAGCCACCGCTACCGATTGACGAGGGATCGAAAAGCTAGACTGGCCAAAGATGCGCGCGAACAGGAAGGGTTCGTTGGATTGGGTGGCGCTGACACTGACCGCATCGCGCTGATCCGATTGTGAATCGAATGTGCGATTTGTCGCATCCCAGCCACCTATCTCGACAGTAATGGCTTCGGTAGGAACAACGACATTAAAGCCCACCCGGTTACGAGAAATGAAGTCGCGAGCCGCAGCCCTGGCGCCTTCGATATCGGTCGGATCCTGTTTTAGTTGCAGACTCCCGGCTAGTGCACCGGCATCTACGGCAGTTTGCAGTTGACTACGTACCAATTGCATTCGACCAAAATCGACGGCAAACGCGGCGGCGCCCACGATGACCACCATCAACACCACAATCAAAACCAATGTGGCGCCAGTGCGCACTGGTTGTTGACTAGTCCCTGAGTTTTTTAATCGCATGCTCATCGATCTCCCGATAGTGAAATAGACCTCGGCACCGCCCCCGCGCGCCGTTACTCGGGCTCTGCCTCACGTGGCAACACGCAAGTGGCCGTGTAAGTGCGTCCCGCTAAAAACCGTGGAACCGGCAGCCAAGTGATATTGTCAAAGCTCGCAGTGACTTGCACTGTGACCGGACTCCACTGGTCAGCGGTCGTTAGTCCAGGCGGTTGGATATCCGTGGTGTAATTGGTGACACCCGATAGACTCATGACTTGTGCGATCTCGGACTCCGCCGTAGCAGTGGTTTGACCTTTGAGCGTCGCGAGTCTGCAGCCACATCTGGCTGCTTCCTCCATGCCCTGCACCACCATCATGCCGCGACCAAATTCAATGTTCGCCAGCACCAACAGGAAGAGTGGTATGGCCACCAAGGCAAACTCTATGCTGGTAGCCCCAGCGCGAAACATTGGCCGATGTGCCTGAAAGGATCTTCGTGTTTGCGTACTTGTTGTCGGCTTCATGACGGTTTTCAAATCAGGGCGATAGGTCAAACTAACATCGTGTTTGACACACTACGGAAGGTCACTGCAATGGGAAGCCTAAGTCGCATTCCTCCTCAAAGCGATTCGTGACACGCTACCACGGATCAATTCGCACAATCTCCAAGTGCGTTCTTATCGAACGTAGGGGTTGTGCGGGCGTTGATCGCTGATTATTCATGAGCCGAGCGGCGTGAGCCCACTGGCACTCACTTGGTAAACCGGCCAAATTGTGAACCTCAGGCGCTAGCCGTGGGCCTTAACAAAGCTGGAGCCCACGGCTAGCGTCTGAGGTTCACAACGTCATGAAAAATCTGGGTTAACGCGAGGCGATATTTGAAATACCGCATTGAGGCTACCGCTGCGGAAACCTTCCAGATCGAGCGTTACGTAGCGAAATCCGATTCGCTTGAGCTCTTGTACAATTTGCAGGCGAACATCCGCGGCAAGAAGCAATACCAGCGAATGGGTAGGAACCTCGATGCGCGCCATTTCGTCGGCGTGCAAGCGGACTCGAAACTCCCGCCAACCCATTTCTCGCAGGAATCTCTCAGCTTTTTCGATTCGCTCCAGGCGTTCTGCGGTGACCGCTACTCCGTAGGCGATGCGCGATGCCAGACAGGGACTGGCCGGTTTTTCGGCCACTGTCAATTGCCAGTGACGCGCCAATTGGCGAACCATCGCCTTGTCGAACTTCAGTTCTGCCAGCGGCGCCCTAACCTGGGCTTCATCGGCGGCCTGTAAACCGGGACGGTAGTCGCCCAGATCATCCCAGTTGGTACCAGATAGCATCAGATAATTCGGAAAGTGCTCGGCAATCGCAGCGTACAACGTTGATTTGCAAAAGTAACAACGGCGCTGATCGTTGCGCTGATAGTCCGCGTTGCTCAATTCGTTCGGTTCAACCCACCGATGCTCGATACCAATCGACTGGGCGAGCTGCAGTGCGTCGTGTTGCTCGAGTTCAGAGACACTGGGGCTACGAGCGGTTGCGGCGATCGCTACGCACTGACTCAGCGCGGCCGCCTTAGCCACGACCGCACTATCGACTCCTCCGCTCAAGGCAACCACCACGCGCCGCGATCGGAGCAGTGGATCGGCAAACCACTCCAGCAAACGCTCCGTTAACTGGTAGTCATCCAATCTCGCGACATCATTTTCGCGTGGGTCGGTCATGAGCGTTTACGGCCTGGCCAGATGTTTCAGTAGCGAAAGTAGCGATTAAATATTGCAAATTGGCCAAAATTCGCAGCCAATCATTTTTCATTTTTCAATGTTCAATTTGCAATCTGGGTTCGGGGCGATGCCGGTGGATCGAATAACCACTTTCATCAGGCCAGGGAAAGCGTCTATTCGCCGGTGTCTTGTTCCGATTCAAGCGGCTCCATGATCTTGGTATTGCGTTCGACCGCCACCACGATCGTTCGTTGTTGGCTGCCATCGCGTGAACAGGCGACCGCCGGCAGTACTTGCCGGCGATCGGGGAAGGGGACTCTCAGAGCAAAGCTGCCATCGGAACGCAACTTAACCGGTTCGCCATTGAGCGTCAAATAGCCATCGGGAACGGTCGCCCCATAGACGATCAACTCCACGTCCATTTCAAAATGAAAACCACCCCGACGACGGAACGGACTATCGGCCCCCGCTCCCAATTTTGCCAGGGGCGGCGCTCCCAAGGTGCGGTGCAATCGCTCCTCGAGCATTTCTTTCAATTCGCCTGTTTCCAATTCGCCATCATAGCCACCACTGATCGCGTAAATGCGTTCGCTCTCTGCCCCTAGATCTGACCAATGCTCGTCCACCGCGTCGGGTGAACCCGCACCAGGCGTTTTGACAATGTTGCTCTTGGCCATTGCATGGAAACGACCATTGGGTGACAAGTAACCGATCAATACACGGAAGCTCGCTGGATCGCCATTCCACTCAATATACCAATTGCGACTGCCACCATGGATCTCGATATCTCGTTCCACGGTTTCGGAGGTCGAGGTCGTACCCGTATCATCCATGCGGATGAGCCGCAGAACCGGTTTGGCCCCGTGCCATTGTTCCATCATTGCCGATTTGGCCCGGTCAATGGCATTGCGAGTGATGTCCCAGGAAGCGTGCATCCAGTGCGCGTCACGAACAAATAGCACCACGCGATCTTTCATCGGCTCCTTTTCCCAAATTGGCTCGATGGCCCCCGGGGGACGTACCAAAGTGGGACGAAACGCAATGTCCTTGTCCGACTGGCGCTGCTGTTGCAGTTCCCGAATCCGTTTGAGAACTTGGGGGTCGGTCGGTGGAGGCGCCGGTTTGCTTTTGGGGGGCGTTTTGACCGAACTCGTTTTGACCGAACTTTTAGCCGCTAGTTTGCTGGCTGAAGACTTAACACTGGACTGCTTGACGCTGGACAAGCGCGCGGACGTATCGCTCTTTTTCTTATCCAACGACTTCTTTGGCGACGGACTAGCTGGGGAAGTTTTCGAGGCCTTCCGGGCAGACGTTTTCGACGAAGTTGGCTTCATGGCCGATGCCACGCTCGTTCCCTTGGACTTCGCGGTAACCGACTTGCCATGCGCACTGCGACTGGAAGTAGTGGACCCTTTCTTGGTCCTGTTCTTTCCTGGAGACGCGTGTCCGTTCGAGGGTTTCACAGTTTTGCCTGTAGCTCCCCCCTTAGTCGTCGCGGTTGACTTCTGCCGCGGTGACTTACCGGCGCCTGATTTACTGGTCGATTTACTTTTGGCGACCTTCGATGCTTTCGCTAGGGCCGCAACCAATTCTTCCTTCCTCATGGAACCAATTCCGGAAACGCCAAGTCGCTTTGCGATTTTGGCCAAGTCCGCTTTGGTCTGCGTCTTTAGGTCGGCTGTTGTAATCAATTGAGGAACTCCGAAAGCGATTTTCTTCCAATCGCACCGCCCATAAGGACACAAGCGGCTGCGCGGGTGTTATAAACTATTAGGCGTCTGTGATGAGCGGGGCGAGACTCGCTCGAAGGGACCTCAGCCCGGGGGACGGGCTGCAGATGCTTATGGCCAATCAAACCGCCTTTAATAGTATGTCAACGGAACGGAAATAATTCTAGATTATGCACATACGTACACTAGTTGAGTAAATGCGTTAAATCACCCAGCTAGGGGACAGATAAACTCACTAAACGCACCCAAAGAGCGTTACCGCACCACAAAAAGCCATTCGGCGACTTCGGTATTCCACACCTTCGCGCCATTTCCTGCACGAATTATGCGAGGGCCGCTTGGCCTTCCCCCCGAAAAAACCGGCCGCCAATCACCGAGCTTGCTACGTCCGCCCAAATTGGGCTGGCGACGATCCATTGACTCAGCGCATCAGCCATAGCAGCATCGAACGCTCAAAATAAGGAATACCCCCTGAAGAACCAAGGCATGTTTGACCAATCAATGCAATGGTTGTCGCGGACGATCGCGGTCGTAATACTGATGGTCAGCCCCGGGTTGATCGGGACGTTTGTCGACAAGCGGCTCGGTACGATGTTCTTTACGCCGGCCGGATTCCTTCTGGGTATCGTGCTGGCCACTGTCTCGCTGCTTGTACTAGCGCAGAAACTTGCTCCGCCAGCGGGCGGCAAGCCGATACCCTTTGACGATCCCCAAACTGAAATCGAAAATAAGGTCGACCAGGAAATAGTGAAAAAAGACTCTTCTCGCTGAACGCAACCCTATTCGCTGTACTGACTCTGCAGAAAGCCCACCGCCAGCTTGCATTTTCGTACTCGTATTCGTTCTCAGCCGCAGGTTTTGATGTTGCGCAATTTAGTGCCGAAGGCACGGCATTTGATAGCCTGGGATGCAAATCCCAGGTTATTGAAGCATCCCCGCGATCTTCCGGCATGCCAGCGATCGACCGCATTCGCGGT
>JBGSNE010000005.1:0-31473 GCA_041739785.1 Pirellulaceae bacterium | reverse complement strand
CAGAATGTTGCTCACCAACTGATGCTGGAAATTAGCGACCGAATCATCGACACTGGCATCATCTTGAACTTCCGCCAGGATTTGCTGATAGACCTCACCGCCTGGGGAGCCTGGTTTTGCCAGGAATCGTTCACAGTAAGTTGCGATTTCACGCCGCACGATGGTAAACACCCAGTAGCGGAGGCGAAGTTCCTTGCCGTTGCGATCGAATTGCGAGATGTAACGGTAGATCTTTACCAGCACTGCCTGCACGATTTCCTCGGCATCTTCGTGCTTCAGATTGCGACCCTTGCAGAATTGGTAGATCGTCCGTCCCCAGATTTGCACCAGTTTGTTCCAGGCCTTGTCGCTGCCGCGCCGTAGCGCGGAAACCAGACTGTAGGGCGTTTCATCATCGGGTGACTGGTATTCCGCGAAACTACGCGTTTCGAATTCGGCCATTTGGAACGGTTGCTCGAAAACAATGGGCTGGATGAGTTGGCGGCAATTGCGCCTTCGACGAGTCGCTCAATTGTAATCTAAGTCGCTCATTCACAAGTGCTTGGAGGCTCCGCCGCATAGCCGAAAGTCTCCGTGACGCCGGTCAAAAGACCAATTCTCAGTTCTGCCGTAACGCTCGGGTGTTTGATCCCTCGAACCCGATCGGAATGTCTGCCGTGATAAAGCGGCCGTAACGCCCATGGGTTCACCAGATCAGACAGCCATGTCCTTGGCTGTTACCGCGTACGCCTCCAACGGCTGTTGGTGACGGGCGCACAGAGTTTCTCTCCAGTTTCATTTCGCAAAGGGTCCTATCGATGAATCGCTCGTTTGTTTGGTTAACCGTCGTGGCAGGTCTGATCGTCAACACATCGTCGGCGTTGGCGCATGATTTCACCTGGGATAATCTGGCCTTCGCCAGCATCAAGCTCAATCCTGAGTTTGATATCGATGCCAATTTAGATTGGTATATCGAGGCGTTTCGCCCCGATGTCTGGAAAAGATATCGCAATGACGAGTTTGTATTCCGGGAGAAGCGGGCGGAATCTCGCGAGTTGTTAAAGCAGCGGATTGCGCAGTTCGATATCAACGAGCCATTTACGATTCGAGGAAATGTGAGAATTGGAGCGTACGATTTCGAGAAACAGGAATTTCCTACCGATCCGAGCGGTTCGACGGCCTACTGGCATGAATACGGTTACAAATATTCGGATGTTCTGCCAAGCGATATGAAGGTCTTTTTTCTCAACCACGAGTTCTTGCGGGCCATTCCAATGGATCAGAATGCAGCCAAGAATCTAGTGGCGGCTCGCAAGAATTCCTATGGCGAGATTGATCGCACGATCTATGTCAATATTGAAATGCGGATCGTTAAGCTGGAGGGACCTGGCGAGTTGAAGGCGGAAGCGCTCAATGTCACGTACTTCAGCGACAATCTCAGATCTCGTGCCCTTGGACCAAAACTTATTTGGACGCAGTCCAAAGCCGATGGTGATTTAAATCATCCGGTAGCCAACTCGAGCGATTCTTTGCCAGCCAACAAAAATCGAAATATTGTCGCGAATCCCTAGGAAGCTAGGAAACATTGGTAGCTATTAGATTGGGCGCACGAAAGCTAAACACCTTGAGCTGTTGCTGGATGAGCTGTATATGAGCGACAAATCTTTAGGCTTTTTTGTTGTCGATATCAGTCAGAAAACGCAATCTGGGAAAGATGAACCAGCAACAGACTTGATTCTCGATTTGTATTGTTTTGGGAAAAGGTAACCTTTATCCTTGATTGGAGCGAGCCCAGCCATCAACCTCATCACTCGCCAGATCGAATTGGTTGCCCATACGGATAGCACGGTATTGATTCTTGGCGAGAGCGGAACGGGCAAGGAAGTCGTGGCCAGAGAGATCCATCGCTGCAGCCGCCGAACCAGCCGTCCGCTGATCAAAGTCAACTGCGCCGCTATCCCTCGTGAACTCTACGAGAGCGAGTTCTTCGGCCAGAGCAAAGGCTCTTTCACCGGAGCTTTACGCGATCGGATCGGTCGATTCGAATTGGTGGATGGCGGCACCTTGTTCCTTGATGAGATTGGCGAGATACCGCTCGACATGCAAGCCAAGCTGTTGCGAGTTCTTCAAGAAGGCGAGCTGGAACGCATTGGTGAAGAGCGCACCCGCAAAGTGAACGTCCGTATCATCGCCGCCACCAATCGCGACTTGCGGGCCGAAGCCGAAGCGCGTGAAACCTTCGAAACCCGACTACTCGCAAGTGATTTAGACCGACGCTGATAGCCAGCTATTGCCATGAAGATTTTTCTAGAAAAAGTGGGGACAAACTGGGAACAAGATTGGCAATTCAAGACCGATGTCGGTACAACGTAAATGAACGGTTGGCATTTCATAAGTTACTTTCCAGGAAGAAGTTGCAACGCAAAATCAGTCCGAGCACAACACAACCCAAAAGCGGAATTCATAGCTTCAGGTCCTAGTGATCGCAAGATCGTGGAGGTTCAAGTCCTCTTATCCGCACTCAGGTTTTTGTTGGGTCAAATCGACCCTGAACAATTTTTTGGTCTTCGGCCCAACACTCAATATTGCATTTTGGGGACAAATCGGGGACAGCACTTACGTCACGTTGGATTTGAATCGCTGTTTCTTTCCGTAGCAATTACGGAAAATGTGATTCATGGCATCTCTAGAACTAAGAAACGGAACCGATCGCGTCGTCTTTCGATACGGTGGGCTGAAGTTTGCTCGGTCTTTTAAAACCGATCAACAAAGCGAGGCCAATCTAGCACTGGCAAAACTCGAAGATAATCTTCGACGGGTTGCTAACGGCTCGCTGCATTGAAAGCCTGGTGTAGACATCCCTACCGCGCTGCCTAGCTCAAGGCATTCTCATCTAAGGCCAAGGTCGACAAGGCCAAGCCGACACCATTTGCGAACTGTAAACTCGACTCGACCAAGCAATTCGGCAACTTCTGCCGTTGAGTAGTAATCCTTCATTTGCTTCTGGACGATTAGCAATTCGAGTAATGACTCGATTCGCTCTAGCCGCTCTCCTAAAGCTTGATCATTTGCCATAATTCTTGCTCCCTATGCGTGATAGCCGTTGTAGTGCCGTGATGAGACATGCAGTCAGCTACTGACCTCGGATAGTCACGATCGGTGATATTCATGGATGTCGGCAAAGCAGCGGTAAAACGGTTGTCGTTGGACACACGCCTCAAAAGGAAGTTCTCGATCTCGGCCTTCTTACTTGTATAGATACCAACTGCTGTGAAGGTGGCTGGCTTACTGCCCTCGAAGTTGTCAGTGGGCGCATTTGGCAAGCCAATGAAAGAGGCATCATTCGCTCTACCTAGGGGCAGTCAATTTTGCATCCAGCGTTCCGACATTGCAAATCAATTCACTGCAGAAATTCAAGTCTGGACCAACCGCCGAAAAGTTCCAATATTTCGGTGGCCCCCGCGCAGCCAGTGCTCTTGATCCGTGTACGGAAAGTATCATCTATTCCCTAAAAGCGGGAAGTCCGCCATTTTTAAATAAGCAATTTGGGGCTGTAAGCAACGATGTTCTATGAAAATGCTCATTCCACGATGCTAACCATGCTTCGTCATGCTGCCGGTAGCAACTTGGAATTGCGTCAAAATGCGCTGGAGCAATTCTGCACTATTTATAGTCAGCCCCTTGTCGACTTCTTGAGGGCAACCAAAAAGCTAGACTGTGAAGATGCCGAAGAAGTAGTGCAGAGTTTTTGGTCCGAACGCTTCTTCCGTAAAGGAGATCCCAGTCACTTCGTCGTAAAATTCCTGGAGAAGCGGAACGAACATCCGGAGCTCTCGTTTCGCAAGTATTTAGCACGCTCGTTAGCTAATCACGCCATCAGCCTCGGCCGTCGAAAGACTAGGGAGCATGAAGTCAGCTTAGAAACAATCGAAGGATGGGAACCACTTGCGAACAACGAACAGGATGTGTTCGATGTGGCTTGGGCCAACCATCTACTTGCTCGTGTTTTGGATGAAGTTCGCCGCGAGTGCGAATTGAAGGATCAACTCAGTCTCTGGCAGCTCTTCGATGCACAGGCACTGCAGCCCGCGCTAACCGGCGCCCCGGCGCTTGGCTACGCAAAATTGGCACAGCAATTTGGGTTTCGAAGTCCCAAAGCCGCGTCCAACGCGATGCAGACGGTAGCCCGGAAATTCAATCGTGTTTTTGTTGAGATCATCCGCGACTATCTTCCTTCCCAGGAGTCTGAGCTTACCCAGGAGGTCGTCGATAAAGAGCTCCACAAGCTACTGTCGGTGCTCAGCAAAGCCGGGGCTTTGAAATTGAACCGTCTTGAATCCCAAGAGGACTCCTGGCTGAAGGGCTATTCGGTCGCCATGGAACAGGACTCGATTGCTGGGTTTGAGTTTGCCAAATTGGCCGACCAGAAAATGTTTGTCGAACTGGACGATATGGAGGTAGCCTGGAACGATGTGCGGCAGCTGCCACTGGCCGACTGGCTCTTCGCGGTCAATTCGGAAGACTCCATGTCGCAACTCAGCTTGGCACTCGTTCTGACTGAGGAACTTGCTTCGGTAGACACATATGATCGAATTCGGTCCCAAGCAAAGCTAGCGGGGAATCGTAAATCGCACGAATCGCCGACTGCGATTCCGCAGGAGTTTTACGCAACGACCTACCTACTGGCGATTGTAGCCGCCGACCTTTTCTGTGGCATTCGGATTTCAACTCAGCACCAGAGTGCCATTGCCGGTAGAGCAGCGACCGTTCGCCAATCTGAATGGCTTGACGAAGCATCCAAGGAATTGCTGGCAGAGTACACACGCAGATTTGTGTGAGTATTACCATCCAGTGCGTTTGCCGGCGTCAATTTGAATAGCCGCTAGCCGTCTGTAGTAGAGTCAATTTTCAACCTGCAGCCTTACTATTCAGTGCACAACGAATTGACAAGAATAGGCAGCGAGTGGCAGCTGCGTAAGTTCGAAAGAAACTTGGTGTTGTTGGAAGGGAACCGACGTAATCGAGGGCAGGACGATTTCATTGAATATTAGGACATAAAGTGCTTGACATGCGTATATTGCTAATGTTCGGGTTGCTGACATTTTCATCATTAGGCTACGCAGACGAATCTCCGGCGTCTACCAGCAATCGATGGCAAGTTTCGCAGGAGTTTCCAAACGTTGCGGTAGCACAAGCAACGAGGTCGAATAGCTCGCAGCGACTGCTGCCGCTAAGTTCGACGACCAGTTCAAGCCCGCGGGATTCAATATGTCTCGCTACGACTTGCCGCTAGCCAAACTCGATTTCGCAACGCTCGACGGACGAGCATTAACGGAATCGGAAGTCGCTCAGCAATTGGCCAAACCGACTCATGTCCTTTGGTCGCGAACGATGGGGCCCTACATGCGCGCCGTGCTTCGCGAGAACTTAGTTGTCGTCAAGCTGCGTCCGGGGGAAAAGTTGCCACCCAAAAATGACCAGCCGTCGCCAAAGGAAAAAGCACTTGCCACTAGCGACTCTGCCGCGATTGACGCTAGTGTTGTGGCGCGACGCAAAGCGGTCACCCCGGACGAGGTCAACGCGGCAATAAGGCTGGCCCTGGGACAACCGATAAAGTCCGACCCATCCAGCCAGTCACTTACGCTGGATGATTTCGCCAGTAAACAATCATTCCCGGTTTTCATCGACAGTCGCGAGATCGAGCTAGCAGGCATCGATCGCGACACCAAGTTGACACTTAATGTTCAAGCCAACAGTTTGGCGGAATACCTGGACGCAATCTTGAGCCCCCATGGTTTGTCTTGGTATGCTCTGCAAACGATGATCGTGATAAGTTCGAAGGACGCGGTGATGGAACGTGGTGAGGTTCGAGTTTACCGCGTTCCAGTGCGTGCCAACGACTATTCGTCGGTAATGAATTCGTTTCAACAAATTGAGCCTACTAGCCGGACGTCCAGCGGCGGTACCGGAGCGATTTCCGCTCTACCCCCAACGCAACTTTTCGCTGGGCGCCAATCTGCGATCGTCCATCGCGCTCTGTCCGCAGAAACAGGGGTGCAGCTCGTCCCACATAACTATTCACACGATCTTGATCGTGTACTTGTCAACATCAGCGCGACCAAGCCCGACTTGGTGGATCTGATGACTCAGCTCGGCAGGCAGATCGACCGAGGCGTGCAAGTCTTGCCTGACGTTCTCGACGCTGGAATTAGCAGCAAATCTTTGGACTTCGAATTGACTGGAGTTTCTGCCAGGGACGCATTGGAGGTTATACTTTCCCAGGTGGAAGGCATGTGGATTGAGTCCGGTAAGAATATTTTGGTTACCACATCTAAAGATGCAAGCCGTCAGGTCAAACAACTAAGAGTATCGCTCGACTTCGCTTCTCCGCGCGATGTGCAAACACCGATGCACTTAATTATGAGCACGGTTGCCCCCCGCAGTTGGCAGATCGCGGGTGGTAATGGTCAAATCCAACACGCCGCTGGACGTAGCTTCGTCGTCCAGCAAAGCCAACCCGCTTATCGTGAATTAGTCGATTTGCTCGCTGACCTCAAGTCAGCCACGGCACGCTAGGCACTTTGTATGAACTGAATCCACGATGTCAGAAATCAAGTGCAAAACAGATTGCCCAAGTTGTCGCCGTAGCATTCGACATGCTAGAGAGTTGTTGGGGCGCACGGTGAAGTGCCCCAGTTGCGGCGATACGATTCGGCTGGTCGCCGATTTAGTTGCTTCAGAGACTGAAACGCTTCTTCAGACGCAAGCAACGGCAGATGCAAGAGACAATGTATCGAGTGAGGAAATTATCGCTGGCGGAAATCAAGAGCATGGGTCTAAACGAAAGATAGGCCGCTTCGAACTCAATCGCTTGCTCGGGCGCGGCGGCTTTGGTGAAGTCTGGGAATCCACCGACACTCATCTGGGGCGCCAAGTTGCGATCAAGTTGCCGCTGTTTCCCGCCAGCGAGAAGAAGAAAATCGCCAGGTTTTTAACGGAAGGCCGCGCCGCCGCACAACTTCGGCACCCGAACATTGTCGGCGTATTCGATGCTGGGGAAGCTGATGGACAACACTACTTGGCCATCGAGTTGGTTTCCGGCAAGTCGCTCTATGAGTTCGCTCAGAACAAACGACTCACTCATGCGGATGCGGCCCAAGTGGTAGCAAAACTAGCCAAGGCACTGCATTACGCGCACACCAATGGCATCGTACATCGTGACATCAAACCGCAAAACATCGTCATCAGCGAAGATCTGGAGCCGCAGATTCTCGATTTCGGTTTAGCGAAAATACTCGATGATGACGCTGGGCTGACCATTGACGGTGCGGTGCTCGGCACTCCCGCCTACATGGCTCCCGAGCAAGCCCGCGGGGAGTTGGCCAGAATTGGCCCATTGAGCGACCAATACAGCTTGGGGGCATCGTTTTTCTGGTTGCTGACAGGTAGGGCGCCTTTTGAAGGACCTCATGCCGCGGTGCTGGCTCAAGTCATAGACGCGTCGCCTCCAAAACCGCGCGACTTCGCGTGTGAGCTCGATGCGAGATTAGAAGCGATCTGTTTGAAGTCTGTTTCGAAATTGCCCGCAGATCGATATACCAATTGCGAGGAGCTGGCATGCGATCTGGAGCGTTACTTGCAAGATGACGTTGTGTTGGCACGTCCAGTGGGAACTGTGGGCCGAACGCTTCGATGGGCATCCAGAAACCGCACGGATGCCAGCCTTATCGCCGCAGCAGTCTTGGCCCTTTGCGGTTCGTTCGTTTTTTCCTTATCCGGTTGGCGGAATGCTTCTGCACTTACCACTGTGGCAGTCGAGTCAGAGACGCAAGCCAGCGCTCGTCTCATTGAACTGAAGGCTACTGAAACTCAGATGCAAGCTGAATTGGCGCGACTCGCCTCTGCCAAACAGCAATCTGAACAAGCCCGCATTGCGGAGGTAGAGGCGCAGACTCAAGCGGAATCTGCGCAGGCGGCCTTACAAAAACAAATCTCTGAAAACGAGGCCCTCGCCAAACAGGCCCAAGAGCAACTGGCGTTGGTCAAGCAAAACGAATTCCAGAAAACAGACTTGTTGGGCGGCATCGAGTCGGCAACTACCACCCTGTATGCGGTGCAAGCGACTTTGCCTCTGAAGGAACTGAGCTCGCAGTTGAACTCGATTTTGACTGAGTCCGTCAAATTAATCCAGGACACGCAGATGGACGCAGCCAAACAAATGTTGAAAAAAGTATCGCCTCAGTTTCGCGATTGGCGATGGGAGTACTTGTGGGCTTCAACCTCCACAAACTGGAGTTCGTCGGTCCGATCAGCGCCTCAGAATTCGTCAATCATTGGTATCGACAGCGCTCAGCGCCTGCTTTGCTTTCAACATGGAGCACCGTTAACAACCTATGACAAGAGAACCCGCAGGTCGTTCACTTGGGTCAACTTGGCAACCGGTGACGAAGAGAAGAACTTGGCTGAATTTCGGGTAAGTATCAACCAAGAGCTGGGAAATCGCGGTGTGAATGAGGCTCAATACGAGGGAGGCTGGTTGAATGCTGGCGGAGCAAAACTCTGCCCACTTCCCCGCGAACTCGCAGGCAGACCTCGGCTCTGGGTAGTTTGGGATAAGTTGGGAGGTCTTCTAATCGTCAACGGTGCAACGCATTATGTTGTTTTCAAGAGTGTTAACGCGCCTACCGAACAGCCAGTCGCCGAGAGCAAACCATGAGCGACTCTCAAGAGCCAATAGCTTTCAACGCGGACTCTCGCTTCCAGCATGTCAAGTTGATCGGAAGCGGCGCGGCGGGGGATGTCTACGTAGCGTATGACGCTGTCCTTGCTCGTCGCGTCGCCATCAAAGGCTACCGCAGGTTTACACAACCTGATGCTGACCTGGAAAAAGCACTTCGATTGTGCGCCGGACTGAATCATCCCGGCATTGCCCAAGTCGTCGACGTAATCCGAAGCCCTGGCTCTTTAAAACTTGTACAGACCTACTGTGAAGCTGGGTCACTTGCCGCCGCACTAAGTCACGACCCTCCTACTGAACAACAGGCCGCTGAGTTATTCCTCAAAATCTGTGAGTCTGTATCGTATGTGCATAACCGTGGAGTATTGCATCGCGACCTGAAGCTCGGCAACATTTTGCTGAGTGAACAAGGTGAGCCGGTACTCATCGATTTCGACCACTGTTGTGAACTGAACACAGTGGATAATCGTCCATTGCTTGGCACTCCAGCCTACATGGCACCGGAACTAATCAACCAGTCGTCACCGCCAAGCGTTGCCTCGGAGGTCTATGCGCTAGGAGTAATTCTGTTTGAGTTGTTGACTGGGCGGTTGAGTTCCGATTCAACGTCTGTTGGCCAACTACTATCCAAGGACGCCTCCCTATTCGATTTGAACGACTCGAAGTTAGCCCGCCGCAAGGATTGGAATGCGATTATCCACAAAGCACTCGCCGACAATCCTTCCAGGCGTTACGGAAGTGTGAAGGCTTTTGCCGGAGATGTCGGGAATCTACTGGAGCTTAGACCTTTGTCGGCTCGCCACATTGGGCGGGTTGAAAAACTGGTGCGATGGGGAAAACGCAACCAACGTACCGCGATATTGGTAGCGATAGCAAGTTGCATTCTATTTACAGGGTTTTTCACAAGTGCTCTTGCGTGGACTCGTGCGGCTGCCATGAGAACCCGCGCGGAGAATAGTCAAGTAGATCTGCAATCGCAAATCAACGCGACAGAAAAGGCTAAAGCAAAGCTTGAAATTCTGGTCAAGCAAGTTCGCGCGGAACTTGAATCCACGCAGCTTGCCGAAACACGCCAACGGCAAATGACTGCGTCAGCCAAACTCGCTGAAAGCGAGCTTCAGTCTGCAGCCACTAAGTCCGCCGAGTTGTCTGCAGAATTGCAGGAAGCCGTACTGCAGGTAAGCCAAAGCAAACAGGCAGTCGATACGCTCGGGGAGCAACGCAGCGACGCTGTGGCAGCTCAGAATGCGATGCAAACTAGACAGGAAGATTATAACTATGCGAACATTATAAAGGACGCGCACAAGGCCGCAGAAGAAAAACGCTGGGACGATTCGCTGGGTTTATTGAACAGCACCGATCCACGCTATCGCAGCATCGAATACAACATGCTGCTCGACGCAATCAGCAATAAACGACTCGAGTTGCAGTTCATTCCATTAGGTCTACGACGCACTAAACTGTTGGCATTGTCACCAGTAGAACGGCGTGGAACGCTTGGGTTTCGCGATGACGTCCAGCTTCGACGATTAGATTTTAAATTCGAACTCCAGTGGTATGAGGATCTTACTGATTTGCTGCTGAAGCTAATAGATCCGGAAACTGGTACCGTTTTTTTCCCGCTCCAGTTGAACTACCGCCCGTCAGGGATTCTTGCCGTCTCAAAACATGGCGACATTTTTTTAACAGGCAAGTCAAAAGTTGCAGGTACACAAGTTGAGATAGTAGTCGCCACTTTTGTGCCTGGGCGATTCAGAGCAAATTCCGAGACGTTAAACGATACAGAGTGGGAGGTTCTAACCAAACAATTCCTGCCTAGGGGAACTAAATCAAGTTCTGTACCGCGCACAGCAGCTCCAGCCGCGGCAAAGCCAAATCGCCAGTGGCTTTTGCTTGAAGAGGAGACATTAAATCAAATTACCAGCGCGGCTTGGGACGGAGTCGGTCAGCCACTACGGAATCTAGGTCAAGTTAAAGCCATCGTGACTTCACTTCCGAATCACTCGATCGAAGTCGGAAGTTATTGTAGGAGTCTAGCGGTCAGTAATTCAGGTCTATTTGTGTTCGCGGATCAAACTAAAAAACTGTCGGTCATAGATCTCAAAGATCCTAGCGCGGAGCTGGCTTGGACCAATAACTTTCCTGGTATTGTCAATATCACGTTTGATTCCAACGGCATCTGCTACCTGGACCAAGGCAACTATGGTCCTAATCCCTTGTTTCAAAGCGAGGTCAAGCGTATCGCACCTGGCTCACAACTGAAACGGCAGAAGTCACAGGTGTTGATCGACGACATTAAACCGTCAGTCAGTACGTCGATTCCTGTCTGGTTCGACCCCAACAATCTCTACGTAACCAAGGGACTAACCATTAATCGCTATCCACTGCCCATTTCACAACAAAGCAAAAAATCGGAGTGGTTCCGCCTCGATGCTCCGGACTTTTATTCCCGGAGTACTTTGCTGCTATCGGATCGCCGTATTTTGATGACGATTAGTAAGCGACTTGAAGGCGAAAACGTTGAGAAAAAGACGTATGGTTATGCCACACTTCTGTTTGATCTTGATCTCCAAGGGTTCCACGTTCTCGACAGAGTCATCGACGCCTGTACTGTGACACCCGATGGCAAAATGATGTTGTTCGCAGACGACGATGGGTTCTTAAAACGATTTCAGCTTCAGCAATCTTCAGAGTACTACCGACTCGTTATCAAGGGAAGCAACGTTGACGCTCACCATTTGGAGGTTTCACAGGAAGGGATTCGATCGACATACAACAAGTATGGATGGCCGGTTTTCGATGTGAATGGGCATCGATGGGAACCGAAGCAGCAACCGCTGCTGAAGCTATCTGAGTTGAGCGAGATCCTGCCGCCTGACCTTAACTTTAGTGCAGCACGTATTAACTGTGCGTCGACGGGTTCTTGGGTCTATACCAAATATGGGATTACTGCAGACAACGTTACGATCCGATACCATGACCAACCCGCTGGTGCCGGCGTCTGCGAAACCAGCATTGATATTCCATTTGCGAAGAACGTCCCAGAAGACATGACACAAATTGGTGTAACCTGGGATGACCCATGGGCAATGACACTCAATCCCTTTGATCCGCAAGTTTCAGGTAAGTATCCCGAACGCGAATTGATTTCGACAATGTCGGCAACTGCGAGTTACAAAGTTGACAAATTGGATTTTGTGTTTTGGAAGGGGCTCACAACGGAGGACGGACAGACTTTATCGGAAGTGCCTAACGACAATTTCGTAATGACCGGCCAGCGCACCTTTACTTGCGAAAATGGTACTTACTCGATCGAAAGTTTTGCAGACGATGGCATTCGGGTTTGGATTGCCGAAGAGTTAGTCATCGATAATTGGCAGGAGCAACGAGCAACGCACCGCACCCAAGAAAGGCAGTTGGGCGAAGGCAAACATATTGTCCGATTTGAGTATTTTGAGGCGACTCTCCTGAGTCGATTGTTTGTCGATGTACGGCGTGTAAAATAGCTAAATATCGACAAAAAGCCGGGAACACTGCATCGGTTTTACTCGCCAACCATTCACAAGCGAATCTTTACTTGGGCAAGTTTCCGATGATACCAGGAAGACTTGGAGGATACCCTGAAATCTAAGACTTGTGCGACCCTGCGTTTGCAAGCCATGACAGGTTCGCTGGTGGGGCATCAATCAGAGTTAAGCGAAGGGGATGATTTGACTATTGGTCGCGAGCCAAGTTGTGATCTAATCCTTAGTGATCGCGGCGTGTCGCGACAGCATGCAAAGATTGGCTTTGTCGCGCAGCGTTGGCAGATCGAAGACCTAGGAAGCACGAACGGTCTTCAGCTTACCCGCGCGATCAATGGAAGTGTGGTAGACCTCAAATCGACTTCTACGCATCTCGAACATGGTGACGAGTTGGCAGTAGGCGAAGCTAGGCTTCGAATCGAATTGACTTTGCCAGTCGACTCGCCGACGGAGCTGCTCGCGCCGCGAGTGGCTGTCGGACCAACAGAATTGTTGACGCCGCAATCCAAGGCCGCCAGCAATCCGATGCGGGCTGACAAGACATTCACTGGCGCTAATGACATGCAAGCTGCGAAAGGAAGCGGCCCAGCGGTTGACGACGCCTTTTTTTCAGAGTGCACGAGAGAAGCCAGCTTCAGTGAACAGCAGTTGCCGTTTATCTTTCGTAACTACCACATCCTAAAGAAGATCGGTGCCGGTGGGATGGGCGAAGTGTTCCTGGCGTCGAACACAGTCGAAAAATCTGATCCGCCTAGCCTGGCAGTCAAGTTCCTGCGCAACCAAAGGGGCTCATCGGAGCAAGACCGCGCTCGGTTTGTGCGCGAAATGGAGATTTCTGCCCAACTCAAACATTCGTCGATCGTGGATTGTTTGGACTGCGGCGAGGAAAGTGGCCAGCCATTTATCGTGATGCCTTATTGCAGTGGCGGGAACTTGGCAGAGTTGCTCAAGCGGACGGGCGCATTGAATCTTAGGCGGGGAATGCGATTGCTCGATCGACTGCTGGCAGGCGTCGAGCTTGCTCACACCTCAGGCATTGTCCACCGTGATTTGAAACCATTTAACGTGCTGCTAGCCAAGGATGCTCAAAACAAATACATTCCGAAGATTAGCGATTTTGGCTTGGCAAAAAGCTATCTCCTGGCTGGCGATTCGGGAATGACGGTCAACGGTACCGTGGGTGGGAGTTGGGCTTACATGCCCAAGGAACAACTCACCAACTTTCGTTATGTGTCGCCTCAAAGCGACGTTTGGAGTCTGGGGGCGATTCTTTACGAGTGCCTGACTCAAAAACTGCCTCGGCCAATGAAACCCGGGGTTGATCCGATTCGGACTATTTTGGATTCAGAAATGGTGCCGATCGCGGAGGTTTTTCCGGATGTCCCCAAACGTGTCGCGCACTTCATCATGAAATCGCTTTCGCCAGAAGCAGCGGATCGCTATAAGGACGCCGGACAGATGCGTGCTGCCCTGCGCACGGTCGCCGGTCATGAAGGGATTGAACTGTGAAAGAATGGCAGACCCAAAGGGAATCGCCACCGAAAGTGGAAACGCCACTGGAAACTTTGGCGGAGAGTAGTCCCCTGCGCCCCATACGCCGACCTGTGTATCCTCGTTTGATCCTGTTGGACGAGGGTTCCGATGAAGCTGGCGAAACCGTGCGAATTCGCACTGATGCCTTAACTCTGGGCCGAACCAACGGGGATCTGTCTTTTCCGGCGGAAACGTTGATGTCGGGAAAGCATGCTAGGATTTCGCTGTCTCAGACAACCCCCGGCAGCTGGAGCTGGACACTCGACGACTTGTCCAGCCGACACGGTGTGTTTATCCGACTCTCCGAGTTTTTGATTAGTCCAGGTAACGAATTTCTATTAGGCGGCACCAAGCTGGTAGTGCATGGCGATATGGCCGTGACGCGAGATTTCTCCGCCGGAATTTCTAGTTTTGAGCCTTACTTCGCCACCCCGAACTCAATTCGCAAAAAGCCTGAGCTCGAAGTTCAAGCCTACCAGTTCTCGCAAGAGACCAGCTCGATTCCAATGACCAAGAGAAAAATGAACCTCGGACGTGTTGGGATAGCTGAAGCTTTTTTTTCGGTGGATCCATTTGTTGAACCAGAACATGCGGTGCTAACGCGTGATGAGAAGCGGGGCTGGCAAGTCCGCGACCTGGATTCTCTCAACGGAGTCTGGCTGAGAGTGTCTCGAGCATTCCTATCGAGTAAACTGGAGTTCCTACTCGGTGAACAACGCTTTCGCTTTGAATTGCCAGCACCCTTTTAGCGACGAAAAATCTATTCATACGATGCACCCCAAGACGCGACTATCAATTGGATCAGCAGATACGGCGGACGTGCAACTTCGCCAACCCACCATCTCGCAGCGACATTGTGAATTGGAGTGGAGCCAGGGGGCGTGGCACATCACCGATTGCGACTCGACCAACGGCACGTTTGTCAATGGACAGAAGATTTCGCAGCGCACTCGGCTGAGTAATAGTGATCGTGTCACGTTAGGGCGCGGAGTCGAGTTGAGCATCCCCGCTCAGCCTCGGGAGCCCATTCCCATCGTTGCAACTCCCCCAGATTCAACGCAAGTGGCCTCTCCGACGTCGATGTTCGTAATCGCAATGGTGGCCGGTTTACTAGGGGTGTTGTGCATCGCCACGGTAGGCATGTTTCGCTTTGTACGGGTGGCTCCTGCGCCGTCATCCCCCACGATTTCGTCAACTGTCCCGACAGTGAACAAGGAACAAATCACGGCCAGTGATTCTCCACCAATTCAGGCGGCTGACGTGAACCCGAGTCCCAAAGAACAGGATGCGACAGCCGCGACAGCCACCAAAGTCGGACCGGTGTGGGCGATCGTTGTAGAAACGGCGGACCAAAGCCAACGCGTATTGCTGGGAACAGCCGTGGCCATTGAACCCAATCGCCTCATCGCCTTGGCCTCAGTCGTCGACGCGGCGCACAGCGTCAGGGAGCAATATCCGCGTGTTGCTATCATGTCGCCCACATCATCCACAAAACCAATTTCTGTTCATATGCACGGGCTGCATCCCAAGTATCAAGGCGCGTTGGCGGAGCTTGCAACTTTCCGCCAAGAACTACAGGCCAAACTTGACACACTGGCAGATCTCGAAAAGCCGACCCTGGATGAGAGCTTGGCTTGGTCACAACGACTTGATCAGATCATGAGCAAGCTGCGCGTCAATGACTTGGCTTACCTAACGGTGGAAGCAACACTTGAGTCGATCGCGACAACCATCGTCCCGCCCAGCATGGAGTCAATCGACTGTCGCCTGCATGGCTTCCCAACTCTCGACACGGTCCCCGTGCTCGCCAATGATTTAGAAAAGTATCAACTAGATGTTCCAGGTCGCTGGCTGATGGCCGAGACTGACGACGAAGGTACTCGCCATGCGGCCATTGAGTACACGGCGTTCTCATCGCTCGTCAAGCCGATCTCGCTCGCCTGCCTCGACCGGCAGGGCAACCTAGTGGGTCTGTGCGGTGCCAGCGAGTCGACCAGCACTGCAGGGAATATCGATCGCGTCCCGGTTATTCCATTCGCTAAGTTTTGGGCAACGAAGTAAGAGAGCAAACCATGCCAACTCGACGCGGATGTTTTATATGGCGTTTTGTACTTCTAATTTGTTTAGCGGTAGTCGACGCGCGAGCTCAGACGCAAAATGATGTGGCAACACTGGACGATGCAACTCGCATTGCCAACCAGAAGAAGCTTCTGGAGTTCGTGCTGCCTGAGAATAGAACCAATCCACTGAGGGAATCGCTGACCGAATCGCTCTTGTCGTCTTACGCATCCGGTGATCCCAAATGGGATGCGTTGAAACATGACGAACAACGGGCGGCCATCGCCGAGGCGAGACACGAGCGACTGTTCAACTCGACCACTTTTATTGACGCGATGCTGTTGAAAGGGAGGAAGAACCCACAACTTCGTCAGATCGCGAAACGTGCCATCGACGTGGAAGTGAACGCGATGTTGCTTGAACTGCAAAAGACGAGTTACGCAACGTCGCTAGAACGTCACCGGACCAGAATTAAAAATAAATTGTCGACGCTCAACGCAATTGAAATCGCTCCCTTGTCGGCTGCATCGGGGAATCGCCAAAACTTCTTGTTGGAAACCATGCAGGGCAAGGCGTTGGAGTACGGCTATTCGGTATCGCAGGGTACCGAACTGGGAGCCGCGTTGATGCAGATTAAATTGTTGGACGAAGATATTTCCAAAATCCGCATCAAAACCTTGGCAGGTGGTGGCGGCTACGTATCGTTTGGGCTGCTCGAAGGCTCTGGGACACTCGGGCAATTGCCCTTTGTACTGAGAAGCCCGCAACTGAGCGACGAATTCGCCGCCGTGGATGGGTTGTTGTCAACACTGGCAAAAATCAATGGCGAGAGTCCAGAGTTTTTTGAGAAAACGACACAGCTGCGGAGTGCGATTGAAGCCTGCGAGGCAGCCTTTCTTCAACACGTCGGGAGTGCCCAAGCAGCCGCCCACGCAGGAGTGCAGAGTTATGCAACTTGGACCAAGGGGCGCGACTACATCCGAGGTCTCAAGGCAACGCTGAATTGTCTAGAACTGGAAGGGAATCCCCGGATTCTTCAGAATCGATTCAAATACGATGCTGGCAAGTACGGCAACGGTCTGTTGCCGTTAGTTACCTTTGTGGCCACGAACAGTTGTCAATTCGCAGAGGCCAAGCCTGGTGACGAGGACGCCTACGTTCGACTCCATCGCGGACTACTCAAGCTGCAGGCGTTGTTGGAAACCGAGTAGGCCCGGTCTAAGTACGGAATATTTTCGTAGGGTTTTGAACTAGCATGGCACCAGCGATCAAAACAAATTGTGAACAATGCGGTGCTTCGCTGAAGGTAAAACCGGAGCTCATGGGCAAACGCGTAAAATGCCCATCTTGTGAACAGCCAACCTACTTGGTCGAACCGGCTAGCGAAACCTCTGTCGAAAGCTCTCAAGGCAAGCAGGGTACGCTGGCCAATTCGGCTGGTGAAACGAGTATTGACCAGTCGGCGCCAAAGCCGACTCAGGCCGCACCGACGCAGATCGGCAAACTTGGGCGATTCGAAATCCGCGAATTGCTGGGCGCCGGGGCATTTGGCCGAGTCTACAAAGCCTACGATCCGCAGTTGGAACGATTTGTAGCGTTGAAGATCCCCACATTTTTGTCGACAGATCAACAGCGGGTCAAGCGGTTTATAGCCGAAGCGAAGCATGCTGCACGCCTTGCACATCCTAACATTGTTCAGGTCTTCGAAAGCGGTCAGATTGGCGGCAAGTACTACATTGCCACTCAATACGTCGACGGCGAGACTTTGGCTTCGCATATTAAACGCGAGCCTGTGAGCGTGCGGCAAGCGGTGGAGTGGCTTGGCCAGTTAGCCGATGCAGTTGCCTATGCGCACCAGCAGGGGATCATACATCGAGATCTCAAGCCTGAGAACGTGATGCTCGATACGAATCTTCGACCATTGATTATGGACTTTGGGCTGGCCAAACGGATCGATGACGACGCCAATATTACTCGCGACGGCTCGTTGCTGGGTACGCCCGCCTACATGTCACCCGAGCAGGCTCGCGGCGAAGTTGACAAGCTCACCCCTGCCAGCGATCAATACAGTCTGGGTGTCATTCTCTATCGATTGCTGGCTGGATCAACTCCCTTCGTGGGGCCCTCGCACGTTGTCATTGCTAATGTTGCCATCTCTCCGGCTCCTTCGCTGGCGGAATGCGGTAAGTTCGTGCCTGAAGGATTGACGGCCATTTGTGACAAAGTCCTAAATCGAAATCCCAGCGATCGCTACCAGGACTGTGCGGCTCTGAAAACGGACCTGAACAATTGGCTAGCGGGCCGCTCCGTTCCAGTTCGGCCACGGACTGCTGCAAAGCAAAGTCGCAACAATGGAAGCTGGTATCGCAATCGAATTGCGCAGTTGGCAATGGGGTTTGGTGGTGTCCTGTTCTTGGCGACGATCATTATCATTTTCAGAGGCAATCGAATTGAGATTGCCGATGACGCTAGCGTTAGTGTCAAAATCGATTCCGAAAAAGTAGTTATTGAACCCGTGGTTCCCGCTGAGGTCGCCGAGGCCCAAACCACAGTCGAACTTCAACAGCCGGATACAGGTTCGCTTGCAGCCCCCGCTGCTGAGACAACCGCTAACTTGCCGTCGATACCCGAGCTTGCCGCGCCTGTTCGACCGGACTCAGGTCCTGCTGTTGAGCGGACCGCGCAATCGCCGCCGACCTTCGAGCGTCCGGCACGACCAGAATTCGCCGAGGTACGTCAGCTAACAGACAGTCCACACATTCAAGCCTTGTTTGGTGTGTCCGATGAGTATGAGTGGTCGCCGGCTGAGTTGATGTCGCCTGCAATCAATAGCGATGCTCAGGAGCAGACTTGTGCCGTGTCGAGCGACGGGCTAAGCCTTTACTTCGCATCTTCACGCGGTCGTTCGACCAGTCTCGATCTGTGGGTTGCCAAGCGCGAATATATCGACAGCCCCTGGCTATCGCCGACCCTCTTGCCAGCACCGATCAACGGTAGCGGAACGGAATGGTCTCCATTCGTATCGCCCGATAAGTCGGAGATATACTTCCATCGTCCAGGCTGGAACATGTCGTCGTCGCGCGGCCCAGATGGAACCTGGACCGAACCAAGCCAGATTGCGCCAGGGCAGTGTCCCTATCTTTCGCCCGATGGGAAGTCGTTGTATTTCGTGAATATGGATCGCGATCCAGTCACGAGCAAGCACTTGGGCAAAATGAGTCGCTGTAATCGCGCTTCGCGAGAATCACCTTGGTCCAGTCCGGTGGACGCATTTCCTGGGCTCGGAAAGCTAGTTTCGCTGTGTTGGATGTCTGACGACAGTCGTCAGTTTCTGTTGATGCAAGAGGTAGAAGGGAGCAAAACGGAGTTTATTTTACGCGACGAGTCGACCAGTGAGCCTAAAGAATTTCGATTGTCTCAGACAGACCAGGAATTGATGGGTCTCAAAACGTTTACACCGATTACCTACCTATCTTCGCAATCCTCAGAACTTATACAGGACCACTACAGTAACCTTTTCGTCTCGACATTGCGACACAAAAAGTCCGGCGAAAAATACGTTTGGCCAAAACAAAAAGCTTCGAAATACGGAATAGTTCCGCGACGGGTTGATCAGGCCGAGTGGGAGCGACTGAAGGCTAATGCGCCACCCATAGGTCGAACAGCAATGACGATGGAGGAAATACAGCAACTGCAGCAGCGGTGGGCGGACCATCTCCAGATTCCCGTTCACTGGAAGAATTCAGTCGGTATTGAGTTCCGGTTGATTCCTCCCGGTCAATACATGTTGGGTTTGACTCCTGAAGAATCACTGAAAGTGCTTGCCAGTTATTCTACCGATGAGATTCGCGAGAGTCGGCGTCAGATGGTCGAGGGAAGCCAACCGCCAGAAGCCGTTACTGTCGATCGACCATTCTACCTTTCGGTCTTCGAGCTGACCCAGGGCCAGTATGCGAAGGTGATGGGTCAGTCGCCTTCCTACTATTCTCCAACAGGTGATGGGAAAGACGAACTATACAAATTCTCTAGCCCTGCTGGACCTAACAGACCTGATGTGGATACAGCTGTTCTTCCATTGGAATCGGTTAGTTGTTACGACGCAATCAACTTTTGTAACCAACTTTCCAAGCTTGAATCGTTGAGTGCCGCCTACACTCGAGACAAAGCCTCCGCTGACTCACGCACACCGTTAGGCCAAGGCTATCGGCTCCCACTCGAATCAGAATGGGCATGGGCGTGTCGCGCAGGTGGAGATCTTGAACTGCCGTTCGTTGCCGAGAGCCTATCGAGATTTGCCTGGAGTATCAAAGACGGCCCTGCTCCTCGCTCCGTGGGACAGTTGGCTTCCAATGCCATGGGGCTGTGCGACATGCAAGGAAACGTCATTGAATGGTGCCAAGACCATTACCAACCTTTTTCGGGTCTAGAATTTGACGCGCTCGATCGCCGAGTCGTGCGAGGAGGAACAACTTGGAATGAAAACATAAATGAATTGTCCTCAGGATTCCGTTGCTGGGGAGCCGCTGCCTACCGCTGGCCAAGCGGTGGCTTCCGTGTCCTTAAACCCATTATCGAGGAACCGCCGATCTTGGAACTTGGCGTGGCGAGCGATCAGGTGAAACGATTTGCGGAGTTGGCGCTGAGTGCAGGCGGGAAGATAACTCTTTTGGACAGGCGAGTTGTTTCAGAGCCTAGTCAGCTCCCGGCTTCGTTATCTGGGATTTACGATCTCAACATCACTGGCGTGAAAAACCTCTCGGCTGAATTCCCTGAGAACTTCCCCGCAGTCGGCCTGGAATTCTTGCATGTAAAAGAGTGCTCGCCTCAAGTTCTAGCCAGCTTAGTACGCGCCAACAGTGAAACGTTGACGATATTGGCGATCGACGGCCAACTAAGCGACGAACATCTCATTGAGCTGCCAGCCTCCGACAGGCTCAAGCAACTCCGCTTCATTTCTGCTTTCGGACCCACAGCAAGGGGTTGGGACCAGATTAGGAAGTTTCCAAATCTGAGTCACCTCAAGTTCAATGCCGCTGGTATTGAGTATCTGCAATTCTTGACGCAGTTGCCACAGCTCGAAGATCTCTTCATCCTTGCGACGGGAGTTGCCGACGAGGATTTGGCCCATATACAGGGGCTTGAGAGTCTGAAGAAATTGACAATAGCTCGTAATAGCCATCTAACCGATGCAGGGATGGCGTACCTGGAAGGCTTGAGCAAACTAGAGATATTGCAAATCCATCGGAGTTCCATTGGCGACTCAGGTCTCAAATCGATAGGCAAATTAAAAACATTGGTGAACCTTGGCGCATTTGATTCGCAAATCACCGACCGCGGCTTACCCAACGTAAAGCAACTGACCGAGTTGAAGAGTCTCAGTATCGCGGGTACAAAAATTACGGACGATGCCGCCAAATTTTATCCGCCTGGACTTGAGATACTGTACGTAGAACGCACAGGAGTGACCGATAGATTTCTGTCGGATTTAGCAACCCAAACGCCAAACCTAAAAAGGCTAGATCTCAAAGGTACCAAGGTCTCCTTGGCAGGCATTCAAGAGTTTCAACGGAAACTACCGAACTGCGAAGTGCATCACGATTTCTAAATTGAACTGCGTTGATTGGTTTCATGAAGAGATTTCGCTATTTGCAGCACTAGCTCAGGAAATGGCGTCTGCGGCGTCGCGACACGCCGTTTGCTTCGTGCAAGCGACTAGCTTGCACGAAGATGCGCCATATAGTTGTCCTGACGGGGATAGTAGCTCGACGCTCCGCGACATGAGAGGTTCCCTGCAGCCCCTCCGTGGTGCAATTATTGTGGTTGGGACAGTGACTATTGTTAGTTGGAAATCTCTCCAGAAATCGCAGCTCCAACGGAGTTGAAATCCCGGCGCCATCCGCGTCCTGTTATGGTATCCACCCAGGTAATACGGAATCCACCGTTGGCTGAGGATGTAATCGAGGTGGGTGCGAAGTTTCCACTGTAGGAAATGTTCGCGATGCGGTCGCGCGACCCGAAATAGTTGCCGTAGGAATCGACAATTGCATAGTGAATCCCACCGGCCCGCGTCAATTGAGTGTTCCGCCAAGTGATGGCAAAGCGACCATTGTCAATCGTTGTGACCTTGGGCATTGTTTGATCGCCGTACACGGCAAAGTCTCCGATGGGTACGTCCCTACGAATAGAAGTTCCGTCCGGTAGCGAAAAATCTCCGTACAGTCGCATATTGTTTCCTGACGCGCCATAGGTCCGTACCGACTTGAGCAACAAGACTCCCGTTGGTCCCGCGATTCGCTGCCAATCGACAACCGTTCCAAAGTTGGAACTGGCGTTGACGACGATCCCCGATACGACAAACTTGTAGGGTGACTCGTCGGCATCGTTACTGGTGAATTGAACAATACTGCTACGTGTTCCGGCGGTTGTTGTAACCATCCGCAATCGAAGCGTTGCAGAAGCTCCGGGAGCGAGACTACCGGGCAAATCAGTAACGATAGAGAATCCGGACTGAACTTGCACCTTTTCAAGTGTCAATGTTCCGGTCCCTATGTTGCGGACGGTGAATTCCTTGGTAACAACTGTATCGATGGCCACCGTACCGAATGATACCGCCGTAGCCTGACCACTGGCGATTCCCACAACATCAACCTCTGGCTGAGGCTGTGGCTTAGCCAATACCGTTCCGGATACTACAAAATTGTACGGGGACTCATCCGCATCGTCATTTGAGAACTGCACGGCACCTTCGCGAGTACCGGCGTAGGCCGTTTCCATCCGTATGCGGAAAGTCGCTGACGCACCTGGTGCCAAGCTGGCCGGTAACTGCTTCTCGATGACAAATCCAGAAGGAACTTGCAATGGCTTGAGTGCCAGCAAACCGCTGCCCACGTTGCGAACGGTAAATTCTCGCGTGACGACAGCGCCGGAAGCGACCGTGCCAAAGGAGATAGGACTGGCTTGGTCATCAACAATCCCAACTACATCTACTTCTGGTTGAGAGACTGCGTTTACAGTTCCTGAAATCTGAAAATTGTAGGGCGACTCGTCCGAATCGTCACTGATGATCTGGATCGTCCCGCTACGAGTTCCTAGGACTGACGAATCCATGTGTACCCGAAACGAAGTGGAGTTTCCTGGGACCAGAATTGCTGGAAGTGTTGAGTCGGTGAAAAAGCCGGCGGGAACCTGTAGCTGGCCTAAAGTTAAATTGGCGGTCCCCAAATTGCGGACCGTAAAATCACGCGTGGCTACTCCCCCCACGGAGACAGTACCAAAAGACACGACTGTCGCTTGTCCGTCGGAGATACCAACCACATCAATCTCCGGAGTTGCTGGCGGCGCAATGGGACGCACGGCCTTACCTGCCACAGCGAGTCCCATACCCAACCTATTGGCCTGCCCCTTCTCATTGGTGTAGCCGTCTCCCTCTAAGTCGAAGAACCATTGATTCCCTTGGAGAACGGCTGGCGTATCTTTGCCATCACCATTCCAGTCTCCCGCCACAGGTTGATCGTTAGGCAATCCGAACTGCAGAAAACGGTCTCCCGCGTCGTAGCCATTGCCTGTCAAGTCGAGCGCCCACGTGCCTTGTCGATAAACACCAGGAGTGTCTCGTCCATCGCCATTCCAATCGCCGACCACGGGCTTGTCGGTGGACCAACCGAAGGATATAGGAGTTGCGTCCGCAGAGTCGTAACCATTCCCGTTCTGGTCGAAGAACCACAAGCCATCGCGAAAGACACCAACGGTGTCTATTCCGTCTCCGTTCCAATCACCCGCCACGGCTTTGTCGCCAGGCAGTCCGAAAGCCAGAACTTTGTCGGACGCATCATAGCCATTACCGTTGAGGTCCAGGACCCAGGTCCCATTGCGATAGATTCCCGGTGTCTTGGTGCCATTGCCGTTCCAGTCGCCCATTACAGGTTGATCTCCAGGCAAACCAAAAGAAATGGTATGCGGCGCTGACTGATCGACAGTCCACGTCCCGTCTTGATACATCCCCACGAAAGCATCCGCAGCAAATAGTTCACGCGACTCAAGCTTCTCCAGCTTGACAACGCGCCGAGCGGAAGGGTTGCGGCGTGAGCGATTCTTGCGTTTCTTGAATGGCCACATTCTGAATTCTCCTGAAGGTTAAAGTGTTAGGTTTCATCAGGAGCACGCTTGGAAGATAGCGCGGCTGCGCTTGCGGGAAAATATTTCGGAAGATTTTCCAGGAGAATCAATGCGATCGGGCAGGAATCGGGATCGTCGGATTGCCTAAAGATATGGACACTGCCTCTTCTTTGAGGCAGAAATGTTGCAGAAGCGACCAATTCAGTACGGTTGTAGGGGAAGTCGTCAAGACTTTCGACACACTGGCAGTTCCTAAAGTCCGCCAAATGAAAGCCTGGGCGACTTCCGCTGCGATTAAAATGGCGTCTACGGCGTCGCGACACGTCGTTTGATTTCAGGATCCTCGTGCAAGCGGGTGCCTTCGACTCGGAAATCGTCGGGAAGGATATAGCCGCGATAGCGATCGGCGATGACTCGCATTTGCACATAATGCTGCCACTTGTCATTGCTGGGCGAGAGTCGGCTGATATCTTGACCAATTGACTGGTTGACGATTTTAAGCAATCGCTCACTCGCAGACTTCACTTGCAAATCGCTCGAGTCTTTGGACCGCCCTAACGTTTTAGCAGCATCAGCATATTGGCCAAACTCGATTGCGCGACAGGCCGTCAACAGCTCGGTGGGCAGGTCAGTTGGCGGCAGCTTCCAGCGAGCATTCGTCAACGCTCGCTTCACAGCTCCTTCAAGGTCATCCCAGCGTCCTTGTTGGAACTGACCACGACCGTCTATGGATGCTATTTGGAAGATATTCTGTAAGCTGATTTCACCAACCTCAGACTGCTTCTCGAAACTGCGTTGTGAATCGATCAGTACCGGCCATTTTAGATTGACACCTTTGACGTAGTCGACTAGCTGAGTGCGAGGAGTTCCGCTGTTGATACCGACAAAAAGCACTGGCTGATCGGCGTATTTTTCTGACAGCTTGATCAGCTCAGGCCACTTCGCGCGGCAGCGTGGGCAGCCTTCTTCAAAATACCACAGCACGACCCCTTTTCCTTCGAGCGTATACGGACTCGTGTTCAGCCACTGATGTGGCTCGAAAGGGAAGCGAGGGTTTTCCTGTGAGAACCCCGTGTTCGACTGACTAATCAGGAGCGAGAATAACGCTACGGCTACTGGCCATTGTGAACTGTGAGTCATGCTGAGACGTAAGCAGCCTGAGATCGAGGTACCGACATTCTGAAAGTGAATACAATCCCTTAACGAGCGCAGCATGACAGTAAATTTCCGTATAGAGTTTGGCGATTTTAGTTTTGCTCGAGATCAGTTGGTAGTTTAACAACTTGCTTGAGTCTTGGTCACTGAAATTTGCTTGGGGGCGCGCCCGCGAAACGACACGTACTGGCGGATGTTTCTTGTGCCTGCTTGCCAAATCGTGGCCTGGAAACCCGCACGATATGTAGTAATTGACAGTAGGTGGATGCCGTGGCACCGCATAAGAGCGTCATAAAGAATGCTCGGAAAGGTTCTACCAGCAAGAATGACGGCAAAAGTCCGCATCCCAAGCCGACAAGCCAGCCTTGGATCGCAGACCTCCGAAAGCTGACCGCCGGACGCACGCGTTTGGACGACCGACCGTGGCGCATCAGGCTGGAAATCTCTGACAAATCTGATTTGCCGGCCAGAACGCCTCGCTGTGGTAGTTCGTAGTGTTGCCGTTCAGAATCAATAGCAAGCCGCGCTGTGTTGGTAATGCATGCAGCCATCTTATTTTCCTTCCAATTCTGGTTTCAGTGGTTACGTAATTTCGTCAAATTCGTCCCAGCTGCAGGCGTCTGCTGCTTGGTTCACTATCAGTACTCGATTGGGCAACGCGTGCTGCGCACAGATTCTGAAAAATCTTGCTTTCCGCCGGAGACAATAACCGTATGGTCGCCTTTGCTTCCGGTCTGCGGTGCGTCAGATTGTTACCGTCGGCCTGAGGTATGCAGAATCAATGATTCCACCGAAGAAGTTGCTTTCCCATGACAGCTGCACGGTGGCTGCCCCGCTGGCTTCGAAGTAGTCGAGAAGAATTGGTTGTGGTCCAAGGTCATTCGGACCGAAGGTGATTTGGCCGGACAAGACGGTTCGCTGTGGCTGCCATGCATCAATGACTGTTTTGCCCGCGATGAAAAGTTTTACTCCGTCGTCGGCGTATATGTGGAATTTGTAGGTTCCGGGGATCGGAATGAATATTTCACCTTCCCAGTAGGCCGCGAAGTTATCGCTCGGGAAATTCTTCAGCGGACTACCAAGTAACCACTCGAAATTCACTTCTGGGTCGAGACGTGTTACGACTTGCTCCGCATCCCGTTGGAAATTAACACTGGAGGCATCGTAGTCGCGGATATAAGTCCCGATGAGCCCGCCTCCTTGAAATTCGGCAAGTCCTGCCGCCTCAGCGGAAGCAAGTAAGCTGATCTCCTCGTTGACCGGCCATTTGTAGACGTCGCGGAATCGGGAGGTCAAATCCTCACCAGCGGCCATGCTAGCAGAGGTGATCAGATTGTTGAGGGCGGAAACCTCGTCCTGCCAATCGCGACGCTGCTCGACTTCGCGCCACAGGCGATTCACAAACTCCATACCACCATGATCTCGGGCCACGTCGAGCAACACCTCCGCCAGAAAATCCATAGTGCCGAAGCGATAGCCCGTGATCGGATCGTCATATAGCGACGACTCGAAAACCGCGAAGTCGGTGTAGTAATTCCGCGAGGGATCGCTCAGATATCCTGAAAACCAGCGTGCCATGGATTCTTCAAAGCCGTCTGCACCGGCTCCATATCCGCTGTAGTCGAGCTGCATGAATTCCTGGATGGCCCTTTCCATAAAGACAGGAAATCCGTTGACGAAGAAATCTCCACTCCCACGATGCGATTGATCAACGCGACTAGGGTTGAATTCAAGCTGGTCGCTGTAGTACCAAAAATTGCGGCCAAGTTCGTAGAAGAAAACATGGTCCGGTCGCCCAGAGCGTGCGAACTCTTCAACTGCTTCGTCAAAGAATCTGGGAGCGATCTCAATGCCGCGCTGGCCGAGGTAACCGCAGCCAGCACCGCACGTGTTGGCACGCGCAATGATTGTCTTGCCGTCTGATTGCTCCGTATCGTTGGGGTGCCGGCCTGTAGCGCTGTAGTAGGCCTCGTAGCCAATGTCGATCCAGGAGATGAGTCCACTTAGGTCGAGATCTGCTCGATCGGCCAGCAATCGCACGTTTCGTCCTTCGTACGAGTACAGATCGTAATGGTTGCCATCGAAGCTGACGTATTCCACCTGATCTGGCTCGACACTCACCTGAGCCTGCTCGTTCAGGTAGTTCACAATGAGCAAGACGTCGAGAGGCGCGATGAAACCATCGCCATTCGTGTCGAGACGGGAATCATAGGGCTGAGATTGGTTGATATGATTCACGACCAGCAACACGTCGAGGGGGGAAACCAGTCCATCGCCGCTCAAGTCAAGTAGCGATTCTCGCGTTTGGTTGCTGTTGGTTGAGGTATTGGTAGTGGTTCCACGGAAGAGCTCCTCAGTTAGGTCCAGTTTGACATTACGATCGGCCACGGTTACTTCGCCGAGTTCGGCGACTTCTCCAGCCGTATTGTTCGCAATTACGATGTAGCTACCAGGCGGTAATCGCAGCGAATATCCTCCGGCAGAATTCGTTTTGGTTTCGTAGCGAAGTCCGTTTTCGCTAGTAGCAATAACGCTGACGTTCGCCATGCCTTCACCCAACGAGTAGAAATCATCTGGTACGATGTCATCCGCGTATACCACTCCGGTGATCACTGCCGCTTCGGCTGCGGCGCCAAAACTTTGAGAGGTGATCATCGACTGAACTTGTTGAGCGATACCGCTACCGAACGTGCCGATTTGGATTCCAATCCCAACCGCTTCCATGCTGTCGTCTAACAAATTCTGGCGGTGCCCAGGGCTGCGAAATAGTAGTGCATGGGATTTTTCGATTGTCTCGGCCGTAGTGCCTGTCACTGGATGCAACGCGATATTCTCCGCCGCGCTCCCAGCGTACCCAGCTGCAATAGCACGGGATGACGGCGAAGTGCCTTCGGGAGACATATGGTCGAAGTAGCCCCGGAACAGCATGTCCGTAGAATGAACTTCGGCAGCCTTGCTAAGTGAATTGCTAAGTGACAGCGGCTGCTTTGCATTAGGGCGGATAGCTCCGCTCGGTAGTCCGTCGTCCAGTTCAATGCCCAGCCTGGCCGCTTCGGCTGCTGGATTGGCTCGAGCGCGGTTGATCCATTCGATCATCAGTTGCTCTTCCGCCGAGCTTTCGATCGCTGGCTGAATTGCAGCGATATCCGCAGCCATTAATTGGCGAGACTGCAGCGACTCGACCACCAGCTTGCGTGAGCCACGGCGAGTACTGACCTTGCGGCGATTTTTTGGGGAGAGCCATTGCTTGAACATGCTGGAGTTTCCTGAGAAATAGACGAATTTGACCTGCCCGACACCCACAGAACGCCGACCAACGTCACTCGCTGCGCCGTTCCCAGAAGAATTTCCGAGAAAAAGAACGTGCCGCCTCTGGAAAGCAATTGGCAGCCGAGCTCGGGCCAAAAACCGGCTCCTCCTCGCAGTCAGATTGATAACACTGTCGATATGCCTCAAGTAGATTTGAAAATTGCGTTCCAAACTGCGGTCATGAACAACGACGCGAATTGATAGAAATCGGTAGCCGCCGCGGTTTGTCCAGCCGCCGGCACGAAGACAAACAGCGAACTGCCGGAGGTCGAATTCACCGACTGCAGTTCCGACTGCTAACTGACTAATGTCACGCCCACCTGACGCACCAAATTGCGTTCGTACGACCGCTCCAAGCAACAGACTGCCTTGTTGTCAAAGTGATAGCGCCGCTGCGTCGGTTTCCGGCACCGCCTGCAACTAGGGTTCTGCATTCGCAGCCGAAGTTTGTACATCCGACGCGCCAAAGGGAACTCACTAACAGCGCCACCTCCGCGCCGCAACGAGATAGTCACGCGATTTGCCCATGTCGGCGTATTGATCGTACACATCAAAAGTGCTGCATTCCGTTGCAAAGTTATTTTCAGCTCTGTAGAAGTAATTACGGAGCCGGACTCCCATCGTCATGTTACGTCGGCGCTGCATCCGAATCGCGAAGGATGTATTGGTATTGTAGCAAAGCTACTTGTCTCCGATCCGGAAGGATCCTAGCTGAACCGTGGTAAATTGCGCCGAAAGAAGGATGGCTGTAGGCCGAGCTTAACGGGGCTTGCTGGCCAATCATCGCCCTGAAGCGAGCAACTTTAGATTGCGATTTCCCCGCAGCCATTGTCTCGCAGGTCTTCCCTGATTTAATTTGAGTTAGAATTGGCTACTCAAGCCAAGTCGGTGAAACTCTTGTTCTCAATAATTGAGACCTCGAAGACCATGTCTGCCTCCGAATCCACCTGCTGGACGATCATTCGCGCTGCGGCGGCGGGTAACCCGGCGGACCGTGAAGAACTTGCACACCGCTACTTGGGTGTCGTGCGAGCCTATCTGGCCGCCCGTTGGCGTGGGTCGATGATCATCAGCGAACTTGGCGACGCCGTTCAAGATGTCTTCGTTGAGTGCTTCAGGCAGGGCGGTGCACTTGAGGCAGTGGATGCCGGTCGCGTACCCAGCTTTCGGGCTTTCCTGTATGGCATCAGTCGCAACGTCGCCCGCCGATTCGAAAGTCGGCATCCAGGCCCCAGCCCGCTACCTGATCAGATCGATGCCAACGAAGAGAGCCAATCTCGGCTTTTCGAGCGCGCTTGGGCGCAAGCGATTATGTCGGAAGCAGCCAAGTTACTACGCGATGGAGCTACCGCGCGCGGACCCGCAGCGGTTCAGCGTGTGGAGCTGCTTCAGCTGAGATTCGAGGAGAATTTGCCGATCCGCGCCATCGCAGAGCGCTGGGGCGTTGATCCCGCCGATTTGCATCATGCCTATCCCACTGCGCGGAAAGAGTTTCGAGCCGCACTCCTCCGGGTAGTCGCCTTTCACTCCCCTGGCGCCCAAGAGCAGCTTGAACAGGAGGCGGCGAGCCTGCTGAAAGCTCTTTCGTGATTTTTTTTAATTTTATGTGCGCGAAAATGGCGAAACGGCTGATCCTGGTTCATCGGCCCCTCGAATCCGGAGTACCAGACCTTGAACTTATCACATGAACCCAATGCAGACGACCCAAATGTAACCGCTGATGTGCCAACCTCGTCCCCGGCCGACTCACTGGACGTGGGGATGGCAGCGGGCTTTGGCAAACGCACCGAATCGCCGCGCTCGATTTTCGCTACTTGTGAAATGCGGCCGGTGCTGCTCAAAGAAGCCGACGGTGAGAGCTCGTCTATCTTGCGAACTAAGTCGGACTCCATGCCAGCGAAGGTCGACAGCGGCGACCGCTACCAGTTGTCCGGCGAGATTGCTCGCGGGGGGATGGGGGCGGTACTTCGCGGGAGGGACGTCGACTTGGGTCGCGATCTGGCAGTAAAGGTATTGCTGGAGAAATACGCCAATCGTCCCGAGGTGAGTCGACGTTTTGTCGAGGAGGCGCAGATCGGTTCTCAATTGCAGCATCCGGGTATTGTCCCTGTGTATGACATCGGCCGCTTCGGTGATCGACCGTTCTTCACCATGAAGCTGGTCAAAGGTGCCACCCTGGCAGCCATCCTTGGCGAACGCATCGATCCGTCCGCTGACTGGACGCGTTTGTTGGGTATTGCGCTGCAAATATCACAGACTTTAGCCTATGCGCACGCTAAAGGAGTCATCCACCGCGACTTGAAGCCCGCGAACATTATGGTCGGCGCTTTTGGCGAAGTTCAGGTGATGGATTGGGGGCTGGCCAAGGTGCTGGCTGAGGGAGGAGTCGCCGACGAAGCACGAGCCAGCCGCATCCACCAGCCCGAAGATGCGACCATGATTCGCACAGCCCGCAGTACTGGGACGACCGGTGGCAGCCACGGCACGGAAACCGAAATGGGGTCACTACTGGGCACTCCAGCTTACATGCCGCCGGAGCAAGCCAACGGCGACACCATGCACCTTGACCGTCGCAGCGACGTGTTTGGACTAGGGGCGATTCTGTGCGAGATTGTCACTGGCAAGCCACCGTACTTGGGCCGCTCGGGCGAAGAGGTCCGCCGCAAGGCAGCCATTGGCGACTTGGCCGACGCCACCGCGCGGCTAGACGCCTGCGGGAGAGACACCGAATTGATCGCCTTGATAAAACAATGTCTTGAACCCGAAGCCATCGACCGACCTAGGGATGCGCAGGGCGTAGCGGACGGACTGTCAGCTTACATCAACGGGGTACAGGAGCGGTCGCATACAGCCGAACGCGAATTGGCTGTAGCGGTGGCCCGCGAGGCCGAGCAGCGAAAAAAGCGAACGGTGCAACTGGCACTGGCAGGCATGGTCGGGTTACTGATGCTGTGTGGCGGAGCGTTCGCCTTCTGGCAAATGGAGCAGGCGCAAGCGGGTCGCGAGCGCAACGCCCGCAATGCCGAAGCCGTCTCCGCGCTGTTGGGGCAATGCGAAGAATCG
>JBGSNE010000284.1:0-29640 GCA_041739785.1 Pirellulaceae bacterium | reverse complement strand
GAATGCCGTGAGGTTAAGTAGTTACTCGGAGCGGAATTCGCCAAGAATTTCGACTTTTCGCGGGAAAACTGCGACGGACGAAATTCTTGGCGAATTCCGCAACGACTTAACTGCGTGCCATTCACTCAAGCCCTACTTCTTTTTGGCGAGCCAACAATGCAGCATGCAGTTCGTTGAACTTGTCCAAGTGTTGCGGCTTGTTTGCTAAGTTCGTGAACTCCAGTGGGTCGCGCTGCATATCATACAACTCAAAGGTACCATCGTTGTAACGCATGAGATGCCAGTCGTCGACACGATAGGATATACCCTTCTCAAAGGACATCGCGGCGGGCTTCACTGTGGCAGCAGGATCCTTCAAGATCGGCACTAGGCTGCTTCCATGCAGATCCGCTGGCGTCGGCAATCCGGCCAGTTCAGAAAGTGTTGGGTAAATGTCGACCAATTCTACAATCGAAGCACTCCGCCCAGGTTCCATACCTGGGATCGACATCAGCAGTGGCACTCGGATCACTTCTTCATGCAAGTTTGACTTTTGCCAAAACCCGTGTTCTCCTAGGTGGTAGCCATGGTCGCTTAGAAACACGACCGCCGTACTCTCTCGCAAGCCCAGCCGATCGAGTTCATTTAAGACTCTGCCAACTTGCGCATCCATGAACGACACCGCCGCATAGTAACCGGACCACATACGTTTTTGATTGTCCGGGTACTGGCCGATTGGATTTTTGTGAGACAGCGTAGCGGCTAAGCCAAGTGGCGGTATATCGTCCAGATCGTTATCCTGGGACGGTGGCATGCTCATGGATTGCCAAGGGTAATTGGCAAAATATCCGTGTGGTGCAACCATCGGGTAGTGCGGTCGCACAAAACCGACGGCTAGAAAAAACGGTCCACTATGGTGGCTGTTGAGTAACTCAATCGCCTTGGTAGCCGATTTATGGTCTGGCTGATCCGATCCATCGCCATCGTATTCGACGGTTACAAACATGCGATGTGGCATTTTGGTCGATTGGCGGTCCGCCAAAGCGTCGGTGAAAATGTTTAAATTCAAACACGCATAATCACCGGGGGTATGGGCTTCAAGCCCCTGTGAGTTGAATCGTTCGGTCCAGGAGGATGGGACATCTTCGCCATCCGTTCCAGCGATGATGTCGCCGGGAACGCGCATATGATAGATTTTCCCAACCCGGGCGGAGTAAAATCCATGCTTCTTGAAATGCTCGCCGAGATTCGTTTGGCTCGTCCCCCGGTAGCGACTGAACATAAACGACTTGCGCGATGGCCCACACACAGTACCTTGGCAGTAGGCTCGTTCGAAGACAATGGATTGGCTAGCCAACTGATCAATGTTCGGAGTCTGACAGGTTGTGTCTCCATAACAACCCAGAACACTCGCTTTCAAATCATCCGCCACGATCATGAGCACATTCTTAATTTTGCCTTGTGCAGAACAAACGACAGGCGATAACCAGCCGACGCACAAGATGTTTAACAGGCAGACGCTAGCCCAACCTACCAATCGTTTTGCATCCATAAAAATCACCGGCCTCATTCCCTTCGTCTTTTATTCGTTTTCTCATTGTCGGCCACTTTTGCGACCAACCAAAACTACTGGATATCGTGGAGAGTGTCCCACACCGAATGGCACGAGGTTAAGGCGTAGCGGAATTTGCCAAGAATTTCGGCCTAACTAGTTTCCTCTTGAAGAGTCGAAATTCTTGGCGAATGCCGCTACGAGTAAGTGCTTATCCTCGCAGCATTCGGTCCGACACCTGTTTTGCTTGGCCATTGGTTATCCAAAGCATCCCGTTCATCATAACTTCAATCCGAGCATTCAATGCCAGTGGACTGCGCCGAGTGAGTAGAATAGAAGATATTCCTGAACGACATAAACTCAATTGCAACACGATCTGAGTCAACTCATGAAAATCCATGATTGGACGCGAGTTACCGCCGGGACGTTCCACGATTTCCATTCCGCGTGGATCACACATATCAAAGAATCCCTAAATTTGAATCTGCTTCCCCCAGGCTATTATGCTATGGCGGAACAACATGCCGGGCAATCTATACCCGACATCCTGACTTTAACCTCACCGGCCTGGTTAGCGAGCGACCGCGTCGAGTCTAGCCGAGGTGATTATTCGAACGGTGCCCCAACTGACGCTCCGCCGCCGCAGGGAGCGGTCGCATTGGCGGATGCTCCACCGCAAGTCAGCTTCCGCAGTGTCCCGTCAGAAGTCGCCATCTATCGAGAACAACGTAGGACGATCTCTATCCGACAAGAACCTGAAAATCGCGTCGTAGCCATGATCGAGGTCCTCTCCCCCGGCAACAAAGACGGTTCCAAAGCGATGGATGAATTCGTTGCCAAAAGCATCGAGGTCATGGACGCGGGCATTCACCTTCTAATCGTAGACCTATTCCCAACTAGCGTTTGCAATCCGGAAGGCATTCACGGCTTGCTGTGGAATGACTCGTTCAAGCTCCCCGATGACCGTCGGTTAACTCTTGTATCTTACCGCATCGATGTGCTCAATGAGGCATTCATTGAACCAGTCGCCGTCGGCCAGGAAATGCACGACATGCCCGTTTTCCTCGACCGGGCCTGGTACGTCAATGCGCCACTGCGGAGCACTTACGAATCTGCCTGGCGTGGCGTTCCCAAACCGTTTCAAGGCGTGCTAGAGGCGAAAGCCTAATGAATGCGCTAACGGAGCGCGGTGCGGCGAGACATCAGCGATGGTTGATTCGCAGACATAGTTTGATTTCCCTAGGAAGCGTTCGGGTTGTCTTAGCTCGCTCTCGATCGGTAGTTGTATGGCAGCGGACGACGAGCAAAAATCCAAAGTAAGGTTGAGTTCCGACGGCGGAGCGTCGAGCTACTTATGGATGGCCATCGAGCGGCGACTCAAAATACATTGTAACTTCAAACACGACCTAATCCTGCCCTTGACCATGCACTGCGACTGAATCACCCAGCGCGGTGCACAAAGGATCAAAGCCAGCGGGCGAAAGTCCTAGATGAAGATGCGGTCGCCAACCTTCGGCCAACGCGAACTGTCCACTGAGCTGACCTACCTCTTGGTTCAGTTCCCGCATCGTGTCAAGATAAGCACTGATACCTTGACTGGCATCGAGCCATTCGTTTTGGCTAGCGTGGGCCGCGAGCAACTCGCGTTTGCGGTCCAACAAAGCGCTCACGTCAACGAAATGCGTAGGCGTTACCAACTCGCCCAACGGCGTGCGATTGCCATGCGGCTGGGCGTGATAGAGGGCCACCGGACCATGGTAAGCAGCAAGCGGCGGAGAAGTGACGTAGTAAGGCATGCTGCGACTGAAAGTACCACCCACGGCCAAACGGGCAGCGTTTTGATGGTCTTCCATGTAATCGACTGGCGCGTGCGTCAACACGATTCGTGGCTGGGCGCGACGCACCACTGCGGCTACCTGGCGAAGCAAATCGGTGGTATACAGAATCTCCAAATCATCGCAGATAGGTGGATGGAAAACTGCCGGAATGAGTGCGGCAGCGGCTTGGGCTTCGGCTAAACGCACCGACGCGCACTCTTCGCGCGAAAGGCTGCTCGAACCATAACATCCATTGGCAATGTTGAAGTAATGCACCTGCCAACCTCGCGTTTGCAAATGCATGAGCGTCCCCGCCATGACAAACTCAATGTCATCAGGATGGGCGGCGATGGCCAGAACGCTGTTGGAACTCATTCTACAACACTCTCAACGTTGCACTCGGGCAGATCCGCCGGAGGCGAGGGCCTCAACCTCAGGCAGCTTGGCCATGCTGACATCTCCGGTGAACGTAGTGAGTAGGGCGCCGTGAGCCCAGCCGAGGCGTAGTGCTTGTTCGGGTTCTTTGCCACTGAGCATGCCGTAGATCAACCCTGAAGCAAAACCGTCACCACCGCCAATGCGACACACAACATCCAAGTTCATGGTCGGACTGACATAACGTTGTCCATCATACCAAACCACCGCTGCCCACTCGTGGCGGTTGGTGGAATGGACCTCGCGTAAGGTAGTAGCCACGAGCTTGACATTCGGAAATTTCTCTACTACTTGTTCGATCATGCCGAAGAACTGATTGGGGTCAAGTTTTGATTTATTCTCAACGTCTTGGCCTTTCATCCCCAGGCCTTTTTGCAAATCCTCTTCATTGCCAATGAGCACATCGCAATGCGAAGCAATTTTGCGGCACATTTCCTGCCCCTTCTCTTCGCTACCGATCGTCTTCCATAGTTTAGCGCGATAGTTCAAATCGAAGGAAGTGACCGTACCGGCCGCTTGGGCAGCTTGCATGCCTTCGACGATCAATTCCGAAGTTGTGGGTGAGAGGGCGGCAAAGATTCCGCCAGAGTGAAACCATTTCACACCGTCGGCAAAAATCTTTTTCCAATCGAAATCGCCGGGCTTAAGCATGGCACCAGCTTCGTTAGCGCGATTGTAAAACACAACGGGTGCCCGCACTCCGTGCCCACGATCGCTGTAGACCGTCGCAATGTTGGGACCGCGCACTCCATCATGCTCAAACCATTTGTAAAACGGTTTGACGCCTGTTTCACGTACCGCCCGTTGAACGATTTCGCCAACACCATAGTTGACCATTGCGGTAGCAACGCCGGTGTTGAGGCCAAAGCAATCGGACAAATTCGCGGCCACATTGTACTCGCCACCCGAGACATGAACTTCTAGAGAACGCGCTTTGCGAAAGGGAATGGTTCCTGGGTCTAGTCGATGGACGAGCGCTCCCAGTGACAGGAAATCGAGTGCGGCATCTTTCTTGATATTGAGCTTGGCCATAAAGGTGGACTTTCAATGAAATGGGAAGTTAAGTTGTTTGGTTGGTAAGGTATGTATTAAACATGCTGAGGATCAGGCTGGAAAGTCTGACGTACTAAATGGTCACGGAGGAAAAGCCGCCGTCGACAACGATGTTCTGACCCGTGACAAACGATGCGGCGGCATGCGAAGCGAGCCAACAGACTGCGCCACCAAGTTCTTTCGCTTCGCCAAAGCGACTCATCGGCGTGTGTCCAATAATCTGACTGCCCCGCGGCGATAGCGACCCATCTTGATTGTAAAGCAGTGCGCGATTCTGCTCAGCCGGAAAAAAACCAGGGCTGAGGGCATTGACGCGAACGCCTTTTGTGGCCCATTCGCGAGCTAGGAATTGTGTCAAATTGATGACAGCCGCCTTGGCCGCCGAGTAGGCCACGACCCGCGATAGCGGAATCATCCCTGACATCGAAGCAATATTGATAATGCTGCCACGCCCGCTGGCTAGCATCGACTCGCCAAACACTTGACACGGAAGCAATACGCCACCAACCAGGTTCAAATCAAACACATCGCGCCAGGCGTCCAACGGTAACTTGCAAAAATCCGAGCCGGGAGGAAGCGTGGCCTCAGGGCGATTACCTCCTGCCGCGTTGATCAAAATACTAATCGTTCCCAACTGGGCCGCAATCGCATCCCGCGCCGAAGTCAACGAGCTTTTATCGAGTGCATCAGCGGATTGGAACATGGCTTGACCTCCGGCTTGCTCGATCGCGGAGACACGCGCGGCTCCGCGCTCGGGGCTACGACCCACGACGGCTATCTTGGCTCCGCAAGCCGCCAGCGCGTCGGCCATCGCTCCTCCCAATCCCCCGGTACCGCCAATTACTACGGCCACGTCGCTGGACAGATCAAAAAGCCCGGCTGTCATAAGTCTTTTCCCCCTCGAAAACCTACAAAAATGGAAGCTTTACAGCATCTACGCTAGAGGAGCTTTTATCAAGGGTAGGATACTTGTCAGCCCGACCGGAATCGGGAAGACTGTTAGGCTCGATTGTCGCTCGTCTCGCCAATGTTGAGATTCGGAGCTGCAATCCTATTTACGTGACGAAACATGTCTCGACTCGGAGAGTCGAGCGACGATTATTTTCCACAATTGCCAAGGAAACCCCACATGTCCGCTGAAGAACGCCTGACTAAGCTCGGGATCGAGTTACCACCCGCCCCCAAGCCGATTGGACTGTACAAACCGATTGTGGTCGTAGGCAATGTGGCTTATCTGTCAGGTCATGGGCCGCTTAAAAGTGACGGAACATTGATATTGGGACGATTAGGCGATGGTCTGACGGTAGAGGATGGGCAAGCGGCCGCACGGCAAACAGCCTTGGCCATGCTATCGACCCTGCGATTCGCACTCGGTACGCTGGACCGCGTGACGCGAGTCATCAAGCTGTTGGGGCTGGTCCGATCGACCGATGCCTTCGATCAACAGCCAGCCGTGATCAATGGTTGCAGCCAATTGTTCGCCGACATTTTCGGGCCTGATCAAGGAATCGGAGCGCGCAGCGCCTTAGGGACCAACGCTCTCCCTGGTGGTATCGCCGTGGAGATCGAGGGCATTTTCGAGATTAGCTAGGGTATTTAAGACGATTTTTAACCATTTTATGTTCCACGGCACTGGCTAGATCGATCTGCAACGCGTTGGCCAGGGCCAGCGCATAGCTGGTAATATCGGCCAATTCCTCGGTTACTTGTTGCAGGTCGTAGCCCTCACGGGCAACCACCTGTTCGGTAGTCAGCCACTGGAAATGCTCCATCAATTCTGCTGCTTCGATCGTCAAGGCCATACTCAAGTTTTTAGCGTTGTGAAATTGATGCCAGTCCCGCTCCCCGACAAATTCTTCAACAAGTAATTTGAGTTGAGCTACAGTGCTGTTAGCGTCGGAATGTGCCATGGCTTGAGCTTTGCTTGGGAATCGTTTTCATGGTAGTGGTGTTTTACGCCAGCCGCCGGATGTTGGGAGCCCGAATTTTTCAGGCGTGTTGCAGATGCGCTACAATTATCAGTTGGCTTCGAGCCATCTAATGGTGAGCAGTTGGGTAGGCTCCCCAATCCGCTTAGGGATTGGTAATCTATCATTCGAACCACTCGGCAGTTTCGCAGCATAGTGCTAACTGTCACAACCCCCTAACACTTCCTTCAAGGAGATATCGATGAGCGTATTAGTAACCCAACCTGCGCCAGAATTCAAAGCCCAAGCTGTAATGGCTGATGGGCAGTTCAAAGAACTAAGCTTGAGCGATTATCGCGGTAAGTATGTGTTGCTATTCTTCTACCCACTAGATTTTACGTTTGTTTGCCCTACAGAGATTATCGCCTTCTCGGACCGCGCTGGCGAGTTTGAGGAGATGGGAGTACAGATTATAGGCGTAAGTGTCGACAGCCATTTTTCGCATTTGGCGTGGCGAAATTCGCCGCGTGATCAGGGAGGGATTGGCAACATCCAATATCCCTTGGTGGCCGACCTCAGCAAACAAATCGCTCGTGATTACGACGTATTAACCGGTGACACCGTCGCCTTACGTGGTCTGTTTTTGATTGATCAGCAAGGAATCGTACGACATCAAGTGGTCAACGATCTGCCACTGGGACGTAGCGTTGACGAAGCCTTGCGGATGGTGCAAGCCCTCCAGTATTTTGAAAAGAATGGCGAAGTCTGCCCCGCCAACTGGAAGGAAGGCGCTCGCACAATTAAACCCACTGTTGATGGCAGCAAGAGCTTCTTCTCAGCAGAATACAAGGGTTAGCAGAAAGATGACAGCCCTCCTGCGATTGCAGCCATAGCCACCCAGCCGCGTGGGAAGTGGTGGCACAATGGCCGTGGCGATTGGTATACGCACTCGATTATTTGGTGATTAGGCAAACCGATCTTGCAAGGCCTCAACGTTGAGCTCCTCGGTGCGCAGAGCGTGCATGGCTTTGAGTGCGGCCATGGCAGCGGCCATGGTCGTGATGCAGGGCACGCCATTCTGAACGGCCGCAGCCCGAATGCGGCCTTCGTCTGTCCGCGCCCCTTTGCCACTGGGCGTGTTAACAATTAGAGAGACCTCACCGTTCTTCAGATAGTCGATCAAGTTGGGCGATCCTTCGGCAATTTTCTTGATGCTCGTTACCGGTATTCCAGCCGCTTCGATGCACCGCGCTGTTCCGGGCGTGGCCAACAATTGAAAACCAAGCTCATGGAGCTGGCTCGCCAAGTCGGGAATGCCGTCTTTGTGTCGCGAATTGATACTGACAAACACATTCCCCTGTGTCGGTAGCACTACACCCGCAGCCAATTGGCTTTTGGCGAAGGCAAGCGAAAAGCTTTCACAGACCCCCATAACTTCGCCCGTACTGCGCATTTCGGGACCGAGCACAATGTCGACCCCAGCGAATTTGCGAAACGGAAACACGCTTTCTTTGATCGATACGCGTTTAGGAATTGGCTCGCTGGTGATTCCCAACTCTCGCAATGTCATTCCTGCCATGACTTTGGCGGCCAACTTAGCAACCGGCACACCGGTAGCTTTGGCGACGAAAGGGACAGTACGACTGGCTCGAGGATTGACTTCTAGCACATACACGTTCATCTTGCCATCTTCGGACTTGACTGCGTATTGTACATTCATCAACCCTATAACTTGCAAGCGTTTCGCCATGGCCCAGGTCGCCTCGCGAATCTCTTGCAACACTTCAGGCGACAGCGTGTAGGTGGGGATCACACAAGCCGAATCACCGGAGTGAACACCAGCCTCTTCAATGTGCTCCATGATGCCCATCACAACTACATCCGTGCCATCGCACAGGGCATCGACATCCACTTCGATGGCATCCTCCAGAAAGCGATCGATCAACACGGGCTGACCTTCGGCAACGATAAACGCCTCAGCTACGTAGCGTTCGAACTGGACGTGGTCGTAACAAATCTCCATGGCGCGACCGCCCAGCACAAAGCTGGGACGGACTAGGGAAGGAAAGCCAACGTTCTTGGCTTCGGTGCGGGCTTGCGCCATGTTCCGTGCGATGGCATTTGCCGGTTGCTTAAGCCCCAATGCGTGCAACAGCTTTTGAAATTTTTCACGATCCTCGGCCGATTCGATCGTATCGACCGAAGTCCCAATAATCGGCACGCCCGCCGAAGAGAGTGCGCGCGCTAAATTGAGCGGCGTTTGGCCACCAAACTGCACGATGACACCATCCGGCTGAATGCGATCGCAAATATTTAACACATCTTCCGTCGTCAGCGGTTCGAAAAACAGAATGTCGCTCGTGTCGTAGTCGGTACTCACGGTTTCCGGATTGCTATTGACCATGATCGATTCGATCCCCATTTCGCGCAAGGCGAAACTAGCATGGCAACAGCAATAGTCGAATTCGATCCCCTGTCCAATACGATTGGGGCCGCCCCCCAAAATGATAATGCGTTTAGTGCCGGGCTTCTTCTCGGGAGCCTCATCCTCGCGTTCGTAAGTGCTGTAGTAGTAGGGTGTGTAAGCCTCGAATTCGGCGGCGCAGGTGTCCACCGCCTTGAAGACGGCCACGATACCATGCTGCTTGCGATAAGCACGAACTTCCATTTCATCGCTGCCGAGCAACTTGGCCAACTGGCGATCGGAGTACCCACATTGCTTGGCGTAGCGCAGTTCTTCTATTGGCAATTGTTCCAGTGAACCACAATCCTGCAATCGATTCTCAATCTCTACCAATTCAGCCAAATGGTCCAAGAACCAGGGGTCGATGTTGGTGATCTCATGAATTTGGGCCACGCTCATTCCCGACTTGAGCGCGTATCGCAAATGCCACACGCGATCGGGATTGGGGCGGGACAGCTTGCTTCGCACCTCGTCTTCGTCGGGGGCAAAATCGGTCCCCCACAGATCTTTGTTATCACAACCAAAACCGAACGCCCCAACCTCTAGCCCGCGGAGTGCTTTTTGAAAGGACTCCTTGAAGGTACGACCGATGGCCATCGTTTCACCGACGCTTTTCATCTGTGTCATCAGCGTCGTATCGGCTTCCGGGAATTTCTCAAAGGCGAAACGTGGAATCTTGGTAACCACGTAGTCGATCGTCGGTTCGAAGCAGGCCTTAGTCTGCTTGGTGATATCGTTGGGAAGCTCCCACAGTCGATAGCCGACGGCCAACTTGGCTGCTATTTTGGCGATCGGAAAACCGGTCGCCTTGCTGGCCAGCGCACTTGAGCGACTGACGCGCGGATTCATCTCAATGACGATCATCCGTCCGGTATCAGGATGCAATGCGAACTGGATGTTGGAGCCTCCCGTCTCGACGCCGATCTCGCGCATGACCGCTAGCGAAGCATCGCGCATCCGTTGATAGTCCTTGTCCGTCAGCGTCTGGGCAGGGGCTACCGTGATCGAATCGCCGGTATGCACTCCCATCGGATCAAAATTCTCAATGGAACAGATGATCACGACATTGTCATCCATGTCGCGCATCACCTCCATTTCGTACTCTTTCCAGCCGATAATCGATTCTTCGATGAGCACTTCGGTCACAGGGGATTGCACCAATCCATTGCGGACGAGAGCATCGAAATCATCTCGATTGTAGGCGATGGCTGAACCACTCCCGCCCATCGTAAAGCTTGGACGGACCACGCAAGGCAAGCCCACATCGGACAGCACGCGTCGCGCTTCCTCAATCGTCGACACCACTTCACCGCGACAGACTTCCAATCCAATCTTTTCCATCGCTTCCTTGAATTGATCTCGCTCCTCGGCTTTGGCAATCACCGAAGGAATAGCCCCAATCATTTCGACCTGGTACTTGTCGAGCACACCATGTTTGTCGAGGTCCATGGCCACATTTAATCCCGTCTGCCCCCCCAGGGTTGGGAGCAGTGCATCGGGGCGCTCTTTCTCAATAATTTTGGCCACGATCTCCCAGCTCAGCGGCTCAATATAAGTCCGTTCAGCCGTTTCGGGGTCGGTCATGATGGTGGCAGGATTGCTATTGACCAACACGACTTCATAACCCTCCTCACGGAGCGCTTTGCAAGCCTGAGTGCCTGAATAATCGAATTCGCAAGCTTGGCCAATCACGATGGGGCCGGAACCGATGATCATGATCTTCTTGAGGTCGTTTCGCCGTGGCACAGCGTAGGGTTCTCCAGGTAAGCGATAGTTGCTGGCGCAAAATAAAATCGCTCAAGACTACCATGTAAATCGTGATTTTGCCAAGGGGGCAGTAGATTTAGCGAGTCGCGCCATGGAGTGCTGCGACTTGTCGCAGCTTTCATTTTCAGTCGAGCCTATGCAACTTGGATCCGTGATGCTGCCAACGACGGGGACAAAAACTAGTTCCGCCTAGCAAACGCCACCTAGAAAGACAAAGCCGTGACGAGTTACAGCCCTAGCCCTCGAAAGAATGTAGGACTTGTCGGCATAAGCGAACCTCAACTTTGAAAGCTAGCCCTCGCTCAACTCGGGAAAAACTTCAGCGTCGAGCGATTGACGGCCCACAAGGGCCTTGGTCCGAGCCAGAAAGTCGAACTTGAAATTGGCAACCTGCTGCTCGGTAATCTCGAGCATTTCGGCGACTTCCTTATTGGTTTGCCCCGCGACAAAAATCAGTTCAATGCACTTCAATTTTGTCCAGTCGCCACGTGCTCGCCATTTCTCAACCTGATCAGCCAACGCAGTGACAATCGCTTGTTCTTCCAATTGCTTGCGTTCGCCACTCCGCACAATGCTGCTGGCTCCTCTGCCTCGGGTCGACACGATTTGCCAAGGTGACGACGAAGAATTGCCGCCACTGGATTGCGTCAATGAGATTGTGGGGCGGCGTCCTTCCCGACGCAAATAGTCAGTCAGTTTATAAGCGCAAATCGTAAATAGGTAGCTCTCCAGTGGGCGACGTCGATCGTAGTTGGGTAGGCTATTGAGAAACCCCACAAAGGTTTCCTGAACTATATCCTCACTCACCCCGCGATTTCGCAGCCGACTTTCGACGAAGGCCAGCAAACGGCCTTCATAGCGAGCAATCAGATCCTCCCAAGCCCGCTCCTCCCCTTGGCTAATGCGATCCACGAGCAATTGCTCGACGTCTTCCACAGCGACTGGTTCCATGGCGACTGGATTGGAAGGGACATCCTCTGGATTAGTTGAATTCATTGTCGCGGCTTACGCCCTCTGAAGATTAAATGCAACAGCCCCACGCTGCCGAGCAAGCTCAACATCCCCACCCCCACTGGGGCCAACCGCGCCCGCTGCGTGGCTTCGCGATCCCAACGAATGATCATAGCCCGTTGTGCGGGTGTGATCGAGACCGTCACCCATTTCTGAAACATCGGAATGCCGGACGTATTTAAGCGAGCCACATAGCCTTGTTGATCATCGATCAAATTCTTCCAAATGAAATCAGGAGTGATTTTCTTCTTCAAGGCTTCGGCAGCACGGCCTCTCATGCGATCCCCAATGTCGATGCTGTGGCGTTCCATATGGTTTTCCAGCTCTTGGGGCCAAACCGCGGGACTGTTGAGTACCGTGCTGTCAATGTAGCTGCACAGTGCAGTGACCAACTCCTCATCCAGTAGCCTGGCTGCTTCGCTCTCCGACTCGGCGATCTGTCCACCGACATGCAAGTAGTGTATCTCTCCGGAGGTTTTTGGCGGCGATCCTATCCAGGCTGGCGCATCGGCGGGTAGCAGAGGCGGTGAACTCGGTTCAATGGACAACTCTTGGGAATGACCGAAGGCTCGATCGTCACTTGCGCCAGCGTCACCTGCGCCAGGCACATCGCTCGAAGGCTCTGGACGGGGCGGGCTACCCAACTCAGGCTGCGTCAGTTCGTATTGGCTGGTCGCTACACCCGAATCGGTATCCTGCGAATGGCCAAGCGCATCGTCGGCTGTCAGCGGTGACAACAGCAGCCCTCCAACCAGCAGAATTAAGCGGGATACGCAAAGATCATAGTGCGGTGGTCGTCTCTGAAATTCAAGCATGGTCGATATTCCTAAACATCGTCTGATGGTTTTTCGTTTGCTGCCTGACAACCCAGTCATTGCACGAGCGTTCCATCCTGAGGTCCGGAACAAGCAATGAATCTGAAATCTCAAATCTCAAATCTTAAGCCTGAAATCTGAAGCCTGAACCTTTCACGCAACGTTGGTCGCTTGCAAGCGTTCGCTGGGATTGATCCAGGGGCTGGAAAGCTGAATAGCCAAGGAGGCTCCGGCGGCAATCAGTGCGCCCCATGGTTGTGGAAAGGGGATCAACAAATGTACTAGTGTGGCTGCCAGCGCGGACCAAATCACCGCCCAGAAGCTCAGCCGCGTGCGGCGTAATGGGTCGACTTGCTTCCACCAGCCCACGGCTCCCATCAGCAGCGGAAAGTAGGCCAGGTAGGCGGGAAGAAGTGGCTGGCCATCTGGACCGAAAAAGCCGCTCCAGCGTTGAGTGGGAATCTCTCCTAATTGCTGTCGTGTGATACTATCCCAAGGAATCATTAAGAAATCGGCTAGTCCAAAAGCGAGCGCACCGATGGCAAAGCCACTGGTCAATTGCATGAACGAGCGAATAGCCCAGTCACCCTCTTCACGTTGCCAACGTTTGCCCAATCCCACTGCTACCCACGAAATACTTAACATGACCATCGCCGCCCACACGGTCCCCATCAGCAGCGGTTGTGCGGCTTGCCCGGCGCCCATTTGGAACAATGCCGCAAGCGTACTGAACACAGCAATCACGCCTGCCGAGCCGAGCCAGCTAGCGGTCACTTCGCTCCAAACACTGCGACGCGGCACCTGCGACAATTGCATACGCCGCGCAACACGCCACTGCTTGACGCTCAACGGGCGTTCCACAGCGGCGGGCCGGGAAACCGGGTGGGGCTGTTGGTAGGCGGCGGCCAGTGGATGCCGGGGCGGAGTTGCTTGAGTTGGCGCATGCGCGGCTCGCTGTCGCATACGGGTCGCGTGCCCCTCTAGCTGTCGAGCACTCGGGGCGGGGCCCCGCAGAGTCCACCATACGGCGTAGTAAGGGACATACAACATCAACCCCAAAACCACAAACGACAACAGGATCTCCGCATTCAGTGCCAGGACGACGATCGCCAAAACCAGCAAGGCCGTTTTTGCTCCAGGATTCATGGCTAGGTTAGCCCACCAGCCATTTAGGCCACTCCAACTTTCGCGAATTCTCTGCGCGATCGGCTCTTGGTGTCGAAGTGCCGTGACCTTTTCACTTGCGTTGGCTTTGTGGTCGGCCTGCCTTGCATCGCGAGTGTTGTTTGCTGGCGACGCTTGTCGAGCGTAAGCTGGCCGAGGAAATACACGTGGTGGTTCACTTGCGACTGTGTTAACCGGAGAGGTATTACCCGAGGAGACTACTGGTGGTGTGGGTTGACCATGCGCGACTAGCAGATAACGGTCGTCAACTTCCCAGCCCAACGGCCCCAGCATGTCACGGACATCACTAGTTCGCGTGGCGGGGTTTTTTGTCAAAGCCCGTCCGATCACTTCGCGGAGCGGTGAGGGGACTGTCGATAGATCGGGGTCGGCCGTGAGATGCTTCATGATGATCTCCTGACTGCTCTCACCGTCAAACGGGACCGCGCCAGTAGCCATCTCGTAGAGCATGATCCCTAGTGCATAGACGTCGATCTCCTTGCCATACTCCCCTCGACCGATTTCCGGAGCCATGTAGTGAAACGTGCCGACGCTTTCCGTTTGGCCGCCGCGACGCGAGCAGGAGATGAATTTCGATAGACCATAGTCGCCAATCTTTACGATCCCATGGTCCTCGAAGATATTGGCCGGCTTTAAATCGCGATGCACAATTCCGTGATCATGCAGATAAGCTACGCCGGCGACGATCTGTCCGAACCAACGCTCCAATTCATGGCGGGGCAACCCTGCGGGATGGGCTTCGAGCGCATCGCGGAGGCTCATTCCGGCCACGTATTCCATGACCACCCACCCCTGTTCCGCGTGGTCGAATTGAATGTCATACAGCGCGATCAAGTTGGGGTGCTTCAAGTTCATGCACTGCTTAACGCCACGAACCTCCACGTCCAAGTTACGTTGGATTTGCTTGAGGGCTACTTCTTTACCTGCATCGTTGACTGCAAAATAGACTTCACCAAAACCGCCGACCCCAACACCCCGTTTGATGGTAAAGCCGGGGAGGGGTTGATCGCCGTTTCCAAATTTGAATTTCATGGCTTTTCCCTGGGCTGGCGGGTAGACCGCCCCGTGTTCGGCCGACATTAGGGGACTGGAGGCAACTGCCTGTCGCGTGGTGCTCGCAAGCGGTAACGCATCACGACTGGGCAGTTTCTTCTTTTTGGTCAGCAGGTTTAACATAGTGTGTGTACTTATCTAGGCTGCGAAGTGGAACGCGTTGGGCGCTCAGGCTATTCGATACTCAGCGAAAAATTGTCTCCACGCATCCGCAATCCAGCGACCATTTCAATTTGCCCCTGCACGGAACGACCGTTGACTTCCACTTTCTCAAGCGCGCGAAAGACCCAACCCTGTCCACGGCGGATCAGCAAAAGATCGCTACTCCATTCGGGACAGATCACGTGACTTCCCGGTCCCGGGCCCAGAATGCACGAATCGGCCAGCAGCAATACAGCGTCAACATGTGGCTGGAAACGCCCGTGCCCAGGCAATTTCAAACGCGCCGTCGCACTCAGCGGATTCGGCTTGCTGAACTGCAGTCGCATTCGCTGGCCGAATTGAATGACATCGTCACCCGTCAGCAGTTGTGCGCGGTCGACCGACTCCCCGTTGAGCCGCGTGTCGGGCTGAAGCGGCTGCAGCAAATAATCGCTGCCGAGGCGGCGAATCACCGCCGCCTGTCGACGCAGGTCTCCCACAATGCCAACATCCACCGAACTCCCGGCAATGGCTTGGCCCAGACTGACCTCATTGCGATCGATCAACAAATACCCCCCCACGCCATCGATCCACAGAATCGGCTGGATGAGAGGGGCAGTTTTGTCGGACCTAGGTTCAGTCATCATGTTTAACATTGTACACCCTGGCTGTCAGATATCTCTTGGCTCCCCCTCCCCCGGCGCTAGCGGGGGAGAAGGGGGCGGGCGAGACGAGAAAACTCCTCGCCCTGAGTCTCCCTACAAGTCACCGCCGGTGCTAACTAAGCTCTTCGTTTCGACCAAATCACCATGGAAATAGCTAGAGATCTCGTCTAGTAGATCCTCTGATGTGGTTTCGTCCAGATTGATCGTCCCCTCCAGGGCACCTTCGCTGGCTATCATCCTTTCGGCTACGTCAATACGAGTGCCGATGTCATCGAGCAGCTTACGCGTGCTGCTGAGCTGGCCATCGTCGAGTGTGATGGGTGAGTTGGTCTGAGCAACTTCCACCAACGTCAAACGCGCTTGAATGTTCTCAATCTCGACTTCCAATTCTCGCTTAGCGGCCAGCATGCCTTCCAGCTTGCGGCGCGAGGCGTCAAGATTTTTCTCCCGTGCAGCCAATACCTGCTTCAGCTTGCCTGTCGTCTGCTCATGCACCTTGAACTGGCTGAAGCGATTTGACAAATCCTCGCGAACTTGGTCCTCGCTATACTTGCGACCAGCATACGTGAAGTGGACCGAGCGGGATTGACTGCCGCTTTCGAGATCACTTTTGAGACGCATGATGTCACTATGACTCTTAGCCAACAGCGATTCCTTAGCCGCAATCTCTTCGGCCAATCGTTTTACGGCCACTTCCTCTCGAGCCACAACTTCCGCGTTTCGCTGAATCTCAGGCCTGAGATCGGTGATCATATCGCGAGCGCGTTTAATCTCCCACTCGATCGGCACGCTGCTCCGCACGGTTTGTTGTGCCGTGTGCATGCCTGTGCGTAGATAGCTCCAAGCACCGGTTCCGACGACGGTCGCCGCCCCCAGTGCGCCCAAAACCCCAACCATCGCCATTTTCTTGAACATGTTGTTCCTCCGCCCCAAGGGGCCTTGTTTGGTGGGGCGCCGGCTGTCCTCGCCTAGGCCCCGAAAGATCGTGTGTTGACTGCCGAATTGGCTTCCCGCCTTCGACAGTGACTCATTTGCAGCTCTGCTCCAATTGGAACTTTGCCGCCCATGAAAGATTCTTCGTAGTTGGATGGGGTATTCTTGGCAACGCAACAGAAAAAGTTCCGATAATTGGCTGAGCGTGTCGAAAAAACGACAGTAGGATGCAAATTGGCAGCCAACCGCTAGCCTAGGGAAAACCCTCCAATAGCTAATAAGCAGCCATTCGAGCATCCTGCCGAAAAATAACGACCCAAAAAGTACTTTGGCATCATTAATGCACTGAACCTTTTGCAGTTCACAGCGTCTAAACACTAGACAGGGCCGATATAGTCGCACGACTCTCCGAGTCGTGAATGCTGGCGAGGTTGAAATACTGCAGATCACGGCTCGGAGAGCCGTGCGACGAAACAACCACGGGTCGGAGAGCCGTGCGACGCGAAAATCAGGGCTCGGTGAGCCCTGCGAAGTAACATTCTCGATTCGGAGAGTCGAGCGAATTTGGCCGATGGTTACCTGAGCCCTTTTTAACACTCCGAGGCCCAACCATGACTAGCACCAACGAATCCTCAGGCGCCATGCCCACAGACGAAGCCAAGCCCAATTGGACTTGGCTGCAAGCTAAAATCGATCGCAGGAACGATTCGGCCCAAACGGGAAAGTCGGCCGTGGAAGAACTCGATGACTGGTTCGATTGCCAGCTAGCTGAGCTCGAGGAGGCGTTCTCGCAATTCGTAACGCCCAAGAGCCTGACGCGCGACCTCAAGCGCTCCCGCTGAGTTGTTTACTGCGCAGTTGGTTACGGCTGAGTTGATACTGCTGAGTTGTGATTGCTTAATCGCAAACCCACTTGTACGGCCTAGGTTACAAGCTTACTAGGCAGGTGACGAATGGAATTGAAGTCGCCGATTTCCCATCCTTGGGGAGAATATTTGCACTGCGTGACGCCTGTGTTGTACAGCGGCACCTGGGCCAGATCGATCCCGCGGTCAGCCAATTGCAACTCGCTTTGCATTGCGACGAGCAGGAGTCTTTTGAAGTCAGCATGCACGACTAAGACGTGTGTCCCCTGTTGACTCGCTACTTCCGTAGCCAACCAGCGTTCCACCACCGCGGCTCGCAGAACTCCTTGCTCAAACGTTTCATAGTCGCGGCCCCACCAACCTTCTTCGGCAATGAGCGAATCGATCTCCCAGGCGGGATAGTCGGCGACTAGCTGCGAACGCCCCATGCCTGGTTCACCGCGCTGCTTCCCATCTTCGTGACCGCTGTAACAGCCTCCCACTTCAAACAAGTCGCTGCGTACGCGAACGGATAATTGCGTCACTTCGGCCAATGGACGCGTCGTTTCGAGCGAGCGCAGAAAGGGGCTGCAGTAGAGATGCGTGAGGGTGTGTTCCGTGAGCCAGGCGGCCAATGCCGACGCTTGTTGGGAACCGATTTCGGTCAAGCCTGGGTCAGGAATCCTGAGTTGTTCTGCTAGCGCGTTGTTGGCGGATTGACCATGCCTAACCAGTAAAATCTCCGTCATCAACTTCTTTCTTGGTACGTCAGGCTTACTTGCCTGACCTGAGTTCGTACGCCAAGCTTTCTTGCCTGACGTACATTAGGCTTGGCTGCGAAACAATCGCTGCAGCCGATCCAGTAGATTCCATTGCACAATCAACAGCAAGACGGGGGCCACAAAGTAAAACAACTGGCCAACTCGGGCAACCAGTTCTTCGTTATTATCCGGCTTGGGAATGGCACCGTAAATTGTCAAGCAGAGCAGGGCGTTGATGAGCAACAGCCCAATGCTGACAGCCACTACGAAGGCGACGTAGAAGCAGCCCGACAAGGCGCTCCGCACCGGTCGTTCCGCAAACGAATCGGTTTCGTTACTTAGACCACTTTCGCTCACTGGGTTTTACGTTCGGATTTCCTGGAGTGCTGGGAATTGTCAAAGCTTTCTATTTTCACAGACCGCCAGCATAACCGCAAAATCGGACGCGAGCAATTCGGCGGCACAGCGTCGGGAAAAGGTGTCGGACGCCAAAGTGCGTGTCCGGGAAAAGGTGGCCGACACCAAAAGTGCGAAGCACCCGCCGGGCCGGTCCGGCGTTTGGTGTCGGACACCTTTTCCCGACGCGCGTTCCACTTGAAGTCTAGTTGGACAGCGCCAGTTTTGTTTAACGCCTAGCCGTTAGGCGCCGGCAGGGTTAGTGCCGGGCCGGCGCCTAACGGCTAGGCGTTAAACGAGTTCGGGCTAAGTTGCAATTTGAAAGTGGCGCTATCCAACTAGGGTCCTACTGGAAAAGGCAAAAGAGTCACGAACAACAGCGTTACCAAGAAACCGGTAATGCTCAGAATGGCTAGGATCACGGTCCAGCTGCGCAGCGTTTCGCCTTCGGTCAGCACGCCCATCTTGGCAAACACCCAAAAGCCTGAGTCATTCATCCAGCTGCCCATCAACGATCCAGCCCCAATGACAGGTACCAAGTAGACCACATGAAAACCAAGCGTATCGTTGGCCGCCAGTGGCAAAGCAATCGAGGCGACCAAGGAAGAGGATACGATCATCGCCACCGTGCTCGATCCCTGTGCGACTTTCAATATGGCTGCCAGCGCGTAGGCCACGACCACAACCACCAAGCCACCGCTGTCGCTACCTGCGAACCAAGCCTCGATCACATTCTGTATTTCGGTCATGGCCAACAACGCACCGAAGGCTCCGCCAGCCGCCGTAATTAAAATGATCACACCGCCGCTGAGCAACGCATCTTCCACGTGATCGGACAATTGTCGCAACGAATGCCCTTGCACTTTCCAACACAGATAGACCGCAAATAGGGCAGCTAGGACCATTGCAAAATTAGCATCACCGACCAATCCCAACCAGCCTTGAAGCTGTCTTTGGGACTCGCTCGGATCGCTCCCCAACATCGCTTTGTAGACAGTGTCCACGGTAATCAAAACCACCGGCAGCAGAACGGGTATCAGCGCCATCCAGAGTGGAGGAAGGACCGTGAATTCCTTCTCTTCGGGGGAATTCACATTGGCGCCCGCCATCGGTCGCATGGCGATCGGCATCAATCGATTGAGCCAAGCAGCGGACAGTAGACCAATTACGGCCGATGGCAGTCCCACCGCCAAACCGATCATCATCACCAACCCGATATCAACCTTCAGCGCACTGGCTACTAATAGCGGGCCGGGCGTTGGTGGGACGAGCGTATGCGTAATGGCCCCGCCGGCGGCAATCGCGCCTAAATACAGTAAGTAATTCTTGCCGGTACTCCGATACAAGCTGCGTGCCAGGGGGACCAGCAGGTAGAAAACGGTGTCAAAGAACACGGGAATCGATAACACAAACCCGCTGAGCATCATCGCCAACGGCGCTCGTTTTTCGCCAAGTAGTCCCAGCGACGATTTGACGATACGGTCAGCCGCACCACTGACCAACATGCACTTACCGATAATTGCGGCCATGGCTATCAGCACACCGATGCCAGTCACGGCATTACCTAGCGAGCTGGTAACACGATTGACAATTTGTACTGGCGAACCCGACTCCGCGCGAATCACGTGGGGTTCAGGAGTCTTGACAAAGCCGATGATATCCAAGGGTACAAAGCAACTGATGGTCAGCGCTCCCAAGATCAACGCCACGAAGGCGTGGACTTTCAGGCCAATCATCAAGGCCAACACGACAAACACCCCCACTCCCATTGCCAGCAGCGGTCGCCAAATATCAAATTCCTCAGGGCTCTCCGTGACCGACGCTGCCGGGCTCGAAGTTATTGCGCTGGCGGCTTCCGTGGATTCAGTGGCTGGCGCAGGCTCGGCCGGTGCCACGGTCTGTTGCGCATGCAGCGAGGCAGAACTGGACGTCAAGAGGATTGCAAGCAAGCAAGCGCTGAAGTGCCGAACTATTGCCATTCGCGGGGACGGTCCATGAGAAATAGGATATGTGGACATAGGTTTTCCTGAGAGAAAAGCGGCAGGTTGACAGTGGTGATCGGAGCGAGGCAGGCAGGCATACACGGAAATGAGAACCTAAATATAGCCGAATCCACCAGTCATTTCCCCAGGTTGGGCCAATTCAGTCGCGCAAACTTATCAAGTCACTCCACTACTGCAACTCTCCTTCACCCCCGTTGGCAAGTAAACTCGACCGGATACCATAAAACTTGCCGAGCGCGGCGAGACAAGGTTAGTCGAAATCAACAGCTAGTGCTTTGTCAACGTTTAATTTGGGGGATGCCTGGGAAAAGGTGTCGGACACCAAAAGCCGGAACGGCCCTGCGGGTGCTTCGCACTTTTGGTGTACGACACCTTTTCCCGACTTGCGTTGTACCCCAATTCTTAGGTTTGACAAAAGCACTAGCCTCCGAGTGAAACCGAACAACGAGAAACTGAGAAACATGACTGAATTTCGAATCGAACGCGACTCGATGGGCGACGTCCAAGTTCCTGCGCGGGCTTACTACAGCGCGCAAACGCAACGCGCTGTTGAGAATTTCCCAGTCTCGGGATGGCCGTTGCCGCCCGCGTTGCTGCGTGCCATGGGACTCGTTAAATACGCCTGCGCTATTGCCAATCGCGATTTGGGGAAACTAACAGGCAGCGGCAAAAATCCATTAACTGACTCGCAAGTCACCGCACTTCTAGATGCGGCCAAAGAAGTAGCCGGCGGCGGATTGGCAGATCAATTCCCCATCGATGTCTTTCAAACCGGCTCGGGGACGTCGAGCAACATGAACGTCAATGAAGTCATTTCGAATCGAGCCATTGAGCTGACTGGTGGCGATCGCCTAGCGAAGGAAAAGCCCATTCACCCCAACGACCACGTCAACATGGGTCAAAGCACCAACGATACTTTTCCAACAGCCATTCATGTGGCGGTGGCCTTGGAGATCGAAAAACTCTTACTCCCCGCGCTGCGATCCTTCCACGCGCAACTGGCTGAGAAGGCTCGCCAATGGGATGGAGTTATTAAGATCGGGCGAACGCACTTGATGGATGCTACGCCCCTGCGATTAGGGCAAGAGTTTGGTGGATTCGCGCGTCAGATCGAGCTGTCGATTCGCCGCGCCACCGCCGCTCGCAATGCCGTGTTGGAGTTGCCTGTGGGTGGAACGGCTGTGGGAAGTGGTATCAACACCCATCCCGAATTTGGTAAACGAGTGGCCGCTGCTTTGGCGGAAGAAACACAGATTCCTTTCGTCGAGGCAGTCGACCATTTCGAAGCCAACGCCCAACGCGATGGCTTGGTCGAGGCGCATGGGGAACTGAAGACGATCGCCACCACGCTGTTTAACGTGGCCAACAATATTCGCTGGCTGGGCTCTGGCCCACGGTGTGGGTTTTTCGAAGTGAGTCTTCCTGAGCGCGCTCCAGGCAGTTCGATCATGCCGGGCAAGGTCAATCCAGTCATGTGCGAAAGTTTGATGCAAGTTGCCGCCAGGGTAATTGGCAATGATCAAACCATCACGATGTGTGGAGCCAGCGGTGGGAACTTCCAGCTCAACATCATGATGCCTGTCATGGGACATGCCACGCTCGAGAGCATCCACTTGATGGCCAATTGCGTCAACGCCTTCATCGAATTCTGTTTACAAGGGCTGACCGCCAATGAAGCGGTGTGTGAAGCCGCCGTGGAGCAGAGCTTGTCCATGTCGACCAGCCTCAATCCATTGATCGGCTACGAGAAAGCCGCCAAGCTGACGAAGGAAGCCTTCGCCACCGGTAAAACCATTCGCGAGTTGGCTCGTCAGCAGCAGTTGGTTTCCGACGAAGAATTGCAGAAAGCCCTCGACCCAATGAGCATGACTCAGCCTCAAGCCTAACTTAGTCCGAAGCGATGAAACCCAAAATTCATATTACTCCCACCGCCCAATCGCTGGCTGAGTTTGCCTGCGACTGGCTGGTCAACCTGATCGAAGAGCACTGCCGAACGCATTCAGCTCCCTTCACCTTGGCACTTTCCGGGGGCTCGACTCCTAAACGATTATATCAATTGTTGGCTGAACTCCCCGTCGCAACCATCGACTGGAAACGAATCGTTTTGGTCTGGGGTGACGAACGCAATTTCCCCAAGGAACATGCCGACAGCAACTTTCGCATGGTCAAAGAGAATTTGCTGGATCACATCGATATTCCACCCGAGAATATTCTGGCGGTTCCCAATCCTGGCGCTCTACCCGAAGTCGCCGCACAGCAATACGAAGCCTTGTTGCGCAAAGAGTTAAGCCCTGGAGCCAATGGCTTTCCGGTGATTGACTGCGTGTTGCTCGGCATGGGTGAAGACGTCCACACCGCCTCGCTCTTTCCACAAACCATGGCCCTACGCGAGTCCTCACGTTGGACCGTGGCCAACCACGTACCGCAACACAATACTTGGCGGGTTACGCTCACCGCTCCCTGTATTAATTCGGCACGACATGTCGCTTTTCTACTCAGTGGCCAAGGGAAGGAGTCCGCGTTGCAGACCTTGTGGTATGGTCCATTCGATCCACAGCTTTACCCTGCACAATTAATCCAACCCACAGATGGCCAACTATGGTTTCTGGCCGATCGAGCAGCCGTGGGCAAAGTAGAACTAACCAACTAGCCCATCGCCTGAGGTTCACCAGGTCATGACTAATCGGGCTCACAACACCCAGCCGTACGACTGACTCAAAATCTGCTCGACAGTTCCGGTTAACGTTCGCAACGTGAAGGGTTTGGCCAATACCTGGGCCGTCCGCAACTCTTCGGCTTGCCGCACAATCGCTTCATCGAGTTGAGCACTCATGAGAATACAGGGCAGCGTGGTCTCGATCACTTTTCGTATCTGCACCAGGGCTTCCAGCCCCGACAGCCTGGGCATGTGCACATCCAACAACACCACATGCAAGCCCGTATGCTTTCGCACCATTTCGACAGCTTCACAACCGTCGGCAGCCAGACGAGTGCAATAGCCACGACGCGCGAAGACCTCCGCTAACGATTCGCGAAAATCGCGATCGTCGTCGGCTATTAAGATATTGGGTTCTGTCAGCTGCATCGCAAACTACCCTCCGTACATTGGACGGGGTTAGCAGGCTGGTAAACTAGGCGGAGTGCAACACACCACCTTGCTGCCCAAAATGGCAGCTACTTTACAACACTTCAGCAAACCTGCATTATGCGTACCCAAGCGAGCGGATGGAAGATAGTTTGGGAAAGATAGCATCATTTGCCTGGACAATAGTCCGGGAAAAGGTGTCCGACACCAAAAGCCGGAACGGCCCTGCGGGTGCTTCGCACTTTTGGTGTCGGACACCTTTTCCCGGACACGCGGTTTTCACCTTTAATCGGAACATCCTCCCTTGGCTGCAGAGCAATCCGAAGCAATCGTCCTGCGAGTCATTCCGTGGAGCGAAACCAGCTTGATCACCAGCCTCTATACGCGCGACTTCGGCAAGTTGTCGGTACTTGCCAAGGGAGCCAGGCGTCCTAAAAGCCCCTTTGAAGCTGCCCTTGACCTACTTTCCATCGTTCGCGTAGTGTTCATTGCCAAGTCTTCCGATGCGCTCGACATCCTAACCGAAGCCAAATTACAACGGCGGTTTCGCGGTGGAACGCGTGAACTCTTGCGATTGTATGCCGGCTACTACGTGGCCGAATTGCTCGATCGCTTGACCGAAAAAGGAGACCGGCAACCGGAGATTTACGAATTGGCAACTGCCACACTGGCTGCCCTGTCGGAGACGGATAACAGTGTAGCGGGCGTGGTCGTGCGGTGGGAATTGCAAATGCTACGACTTGTAGGACATTTGCCCAGTTGGCGGCGCTGTGCCCAATGCAATCAGCCAGTCGAAGATACTAAGTGGCTCGTGTTTGGCGTGCTGGCCAGCGGCGTGTTGTGTACGGCTTGCCAAGTTGGAGCGCGACAGATGATTCGCTTGCCAAGTAGTGCACGCGACGAGTTGGACAAGTTGAGCCAAGTGAATTGGCGCGAAATGGACATTTCGGCCTTGAGTCCCAGTCACCGATCGGTTATTCGCGGAGTGATGACTCGTTATCTTACCGTCATGCTCGATCGGAAATTGCAAATGCATCCCTACCTTGAGGAGCTCGGGCGTTGAGACGTAGCAGCCCCAATAAATTGTATAAAAGGCTCGGTGCCGCGATGCTAACCGCCGGTGCAAGCACTCTGCTCGTTGTCTCCGTCAGTGGTTGTTCGGTGTTCGCGCCTCGCAAAACGCTGTTGGCCGATTACGAAGAGACGCGGCGTAGTATCGAGAACCCCACCATCAACGATGAAGAAGACGATGGGATCTTCCGCCCCGAGGGAGTCACCGCTGACAAAGGCAAAGGTGGAGAGGACTTCTTCACGCGCATGGGAGTTAAAGCCAAACGCCGCAAGGACATCGATCTAGCCAAAAGCCTCTTTGCCGAAGGAGAGGAACGCTATAACCAGGCGACCGCCGCGACCGGCCTGGAGCGGGCGAAGCTGTTCCGCGAAGCTTCTGAGAAATTTCAAGAGGGAGCCAAGAACTGGCAAAGTTCTACTTTGGAGCAAGATGCTCTCATGTGGGCCGCAGAAAGCCATTTCTTCGCCGAAGATTATTATCAAGCTGAACAACTCTACGCCAAACTGATCAAAGAGTATCCCCGCACCAAGTACTTGGACCATATCGACTCCCGTCGATTTGAGATCGCCGATTACTGGCTCAAAACGGACAATGCCGATCACAAACCCTTCGTAGTGATGAATGTCTCCGATCCCAAATACCCCTGGAACGATACTGGCGGGCATGCCAAACGCGTTCTCGAAAAAATGCGACTCGACAATCCGACCGGTAAGGTTAGCGACGACGCCACCATGCGTTTGGCGGTCGACGATTTCGAAAAAGGGAAATACGAAAGCGCTGCCGACACCTTCGCCGATTTGCGGTTGACTTTCCCCGATAGCGAACACCAATTCAACGCACAGTTCCTGGAACTTCAAAGCTTGCTCAATTCGTATCGTGGGCCTGACTACAGCAGCATCCCGTTGACCGATGCGCAACAGCGCGTCCAACAGATCGTGCGGCAGTTCCCACAGGAATCGTCACAGCGCAAGGATGAGCTCAATACAGCCTATTCCAAGATCCGTTTTCAGATGGCAGAGAGAATTTGGAATCAAGCCGACTATCGCCGCAAGCGAGGCGAAAACGGCTCAGCCAAGTTCCACTATCAACGCATTCTCGAAGAATACTCGGATACTCCCTTTGCGGCACAAGCCACCGAGGCACTCAGAGAATTAGAACCACTCCCCGACGATCCACCGCAACGCTTCAAATCGTTGGTGTGGCTGTTTCGTGCCGACAACAACGATCGACCATGGTTGAAGGACGTCACCGCTGAGTAGCCATCCCAAGTGGGTCGCTCTTGAAGTGGGTCGCTCTTGCCGAGAGCGACCAATTAGCACCCTTCCGATCGCACCCGGCAGGTGCGACCCACTGGCCGAGAGCGACCATTTAGCACACTTATGATCGCACCCGGCAGGTGCGACCCACGGGCCGAGAGCGACCAATTAGCACACTTTCGATCGCACCCGGCAGGTGCGACCCACTTGGCAGGTGCGACCCACTTGAGAATCAATCTAAAGCTAACCACTTGCGTGACTCTGTTCAACAAGCATGACGCCCAATCCAAAAATCCACACTGCGCACGATAGCCCACCGGCTATCGTTGCCTTATCGTGCCTAAGCTTAGTCCTGAGCGTAGTGCTGGTGGCACTCTTATCAGGCTGCGCTGGCTACCAACTCGGATCTGCTTCTCTTTATAATCCCAATATCCGTACCATCTATATCCCGGTCGTCCGCAGCGAAACATTCAGGGCCGACATGGGGGTACAGCTCACGGAAGCCTTGCAGAAGACCATTGAATTGCGTACGCCGTATAAGGTGGTGGCCAACCCCAGTGCGGACAGTACGTTGACCTGTCGCATTACTTCTCAATCCAAACGCGTTATTGTCGAAGCCAACACGGATGAACCTCGCGCATTGGAAAACATGCTTTCCGTCGAGTTGACTTGGACGGATCGTCAGGGCAACCTACTTATGGAGAATCGCTTTGTGCCAGCCGGCGAGTTGGCCTTCTATTTTATTCAAGGGAGCGACTTTGTTCCCGAAGGTGGCCAAAGCATCGCTACCTCGCAGCTACGAGCGATTGAGCAAATGGCCGATCAAATCGTCAGCCAAATGGAAATTCGCTGGTAGTCGCGTTGGCTGACGATACGACTTCCGCGATAATTTTCGGTTTAATTCGATTATTCGGAATCTATCGCCTGACAACAGGCTGAAGCACCTCCATTTGCGGATAACATTCATTCTAAGGCAGTTTAGGGCCTAGGCTTGCAGAGCAGCGATACTCAGCGCCTAGAAATCCCGTTCTTTGTGCCAATAAGACCAACACCGTTCAATTTTCGCGTTGCTCGGCTTGGACGCAGGGCTCGCCTACGTGAAGCGGCCAAGCGCTGAATGGGTTTGCCGTCAGCACCCGCGAGCAACGTTGGCCGCAACTTTTTGAACCACCGAACATTACCTTGACCTTTTACTTGACTGGGCGCACCTCATGGCCAGAGACTCACAAATCAACTTTGATTGGGGGGATAAATCCCCGCAGCAGTTAGCCAGTTTGGCTGCCTTGGTGTTTGGAATCATGGTCGTCGCTTACATTGTGTGGAGCGCGGCCTATGTAGTGGATGCCCACCAACAAGCAGTCGTATTGCGGTTTGGTAAATATCACTCAACCCAACCACCCGGTCTGCGATTCAAGATCCCCGGTGTGGAACAACGCGTGTTGGTCGACATGAGTGAACGCAGCATGCGACTCCCCTGGGGACATGCGGAACGAGCCGGTGACTGGTCGAGTGCTGAGGTGAACCGCAGCGATGATCAAGCGCTCATCCTCACTGGCGACTTGTATGCCGCTGTGGTGGAATGGAATGTGTTCTGGCGAGTCACCGAGCCCGAAAAGTACATCTTTAGTTTCAGCGAAGTGCAACTCGAACAGGCGCTAGTGGCCGTCGCGCGTTCGACCATGCACCGCATCGTCGGTGACTATTCCGCCGATGAAACGCTCACCGGCAAACGCGAAGAGATCGCGCTGGCTGCCCTGGCAGAAATGAAGCTGGCGTTGGAACCCTTTAACGCTGGTCTCGAGATCACCGATCTACAATTGCAACGCGTCACCCCTCCCGATGTCGTCAAACCATCCTTTGACCAGGTAAACGCCTCGATTCAAGAGAAGGGGCAACTCATCTACGAAGCCACTCGCGAACGCAATAGCCTGCTCCCCTTAGCGCACGCAAACAGCGACAAACTGGTCCGCGAAGCAGAGGGGTACTCGGCCCGCCGCTTGGCGGAAGCCGAGGGTGAAATTTCAGCGCTGCTGGCCAAATTCGAGAGCTACAAACTGGCCCCCGAAATCACTCGCCAGCGCATGTACCTGGAAACCATGGAACGCGTCTTCTCCAATGGAGGTCGCAAGGTGATCTTGGATGAAAAACTAAAAGGTCTGGTTCCGCTGATGAACCTTGGTACTCAATCGAATAACTAAAGGAACGGAACTCATGTCTCAAAAAATAGCTCAACTGATCGTTAAGGTCTTCGCTGGTCTGGGCATCTTACTGCTCCTCTTGCAGTTTGTCGTCTATGTAGTCGACCAACGCGAATTGGCGGTGGTACTTCGCTTTGGCGAACCGGTGCGCGCCAATGTCGAGCCCGGTTTGTACTTCAAAGTACCCTTGGTCGAGACCGTTCGCTTCCTTCCCAGCACCTTGCAATTCTGGGGTGACGATCGCAGCGAAGTCCTCCCTGACTTGCCCACTAAGGACAATAAGAAAATCGAGATTGTCCCCTGGGCCGTCTGGAAAGTGAATGACCCGATCGCGTTCGTCAAACGCATGCGGACCATGGAGAATGCGGAAAATCGCGTCGCACAATTCGCGCGCGGTGCCATGCGCGACGTTATTACCAAATATGATCTGGAAGATCTTGTCCGCAGCACCGACCGTGAAATGAAAATGGCTCAGCTGGAAGGTGGCGAAGGAGAACTGGAAATCCTGCAGCAGGTTTTGCCCGAAGCCGAGTTGGCCGTCAACACGCCCAAGACGCGCGGTTTGGTGGGTCGTCAAGAAATTTTGAAAAAGATTAACACTGCCGCGATGCACTCATTGGTCGCCAACGACGACGATGCCGAAGCTGGCGGGCGTGGGATCGAATTGGTCGATGTTGGTATTTCTCATATCGACTTTGTGGAAACAGTCCGCCGCACCACCTTTATGCGTTGGATCGCCGAGCGAGATTCGTTTAGCGCGCACAATGTCAAAGTGGGCGAACAACAGAAGCAAGAGATCCTCAACAAAACCAACGCCGAAATTGAGAGTATCCAAGGGGAAGGGCAACGCCGGGCCAGTATCACACGCGGTGCAGCCGACGCGCAAGTCATTCGCAGCTACGCCGAAGCGATCAGCGAAGTCGGTGAGTTCTACACGTTTGTGCGGACCTTGGAAGCTTACGAAAAATCGATCAATAGTGAAACGGAACTCATCCTGACCACTGACAACGATTTCCTCAAGCAGTTTCAACACATCGATACGTTGCCCAGCCAACTTCCCGAAGCGGTTCAATAAGCCGTCGGCGCTAGCCAATCGATTTGTGCACCTCAGACGCTAGCCTCCTGTTTCACCCACAGAGGTCGGTTTTGAAGTCCGCGCTATTTCAACCGCGAAGCGGTGGCATTTGGTAGCCTGGGGTGCAAACCCCAGGGAAAATGGATTCTACCGACATCCGGTTAGCCAGCGA
>JBGSNE010000272.1:0-33922 GCA_041739785.1 Pirellulaceae bacterium | reverse complement strand
ACCGCATTCGCGGTCGATCGCTGGCGAACCGGAAAACGCGGGGATGCTTCAATGACCTGGGATTTGCATCCCAGGCTATCGAATTCCGTGCCTTCGGCACTAAGAAGCGCGGGCTTCTAAAGCCGTAGGCGAGGATCATCAGGGAGAACCTCGCCTTTGGCTGCGGGTTAAACGACGCATTCCGCTACGCGATGATTAGCGGGGCGACGCCGGTTATCTGTTCGCCGCGCTGCGAACAGCAGCGTAAAACGTGCGATGTAAAGTTGCGCAGGTCGCTTGCGCCTACGGACTGCAGACGATCAGCCAGCTGTTGCCGGTATTCGGCCAATGCCGTCGAAATAGCCGTTAGTTGCGGCTGTTTGTGGCTCACTGCCGGCATCATTCCGCTGAGCATCCCCGCAGCGCTATCGCTACTGGTTCTCACTTTTGAAACTTCTGAAAAGAGCGGTCGCAATAAACCATCGATGCAGACCGCCGAGGCGCCCAAGGCTAATAGCTTGTGGGCCTGTTCCTGGTCCGAAATCGGTGCCGAAACCAAAATCGTTAGATTGCTCTTGTCCAGCTCACCGGCTGTTGTTCGACATTGCACTATGCTGGCGATGTCGGTCGCTTCCAACCGCGGCGAGCGACCAATCAGACTAATGAAGTCAACATCCGCGGCCAGTACACGGCGCATGTCCTCAATGGGTCCGCCAAGTGGCAACCCGATACCGATTGGCGTATCGCCGCCGGCTGCTTCTCGAACCGCACAGACCAGCGCGCCGAGTTGCTCGGTACGCAGTTCACTGGACCAGCCCCAAGTCCGACCAAGACGATCGCGGCAGGCAAGTTCAAATGCATCGGCGGTAGTCAATTCCAAGGCATCGATGGGTTCATCGATATACCGCATTGCCAAGCGGGCTGGCACATTGGCCGCGGGTACTTCCTTCAGTCCATTAACGCTACTGAATATGGGAATTCCATGCTGTCTAAGTAAACCGCAGAATGGAATCCACAAGCTTCCGAGTACTGACGGTGCGAGCCGTCGAACGAAATAAGGCAAGCTGATTTGCAACTCCCGCCCACTTCCGTTGACAGACAGGGTGCGCGTCAGCGACGACTTGGCACGTTCCATGGTCCCCGTCGAAATGGGCAGCTCGCATTGTGCAAAACAAAGTTCGCTTAGCAGTTCTTCGCCCAGGCTCATGATGACTGTCCTTTGGCGCGATAGACTTTGAAGTCAGAGCCGTTGGCCTTGATGCCGGCGCGGGCAAGCAGCAAACTCAGGCGCATCGAATCGGCTTCCTTGAAACGTTCCACACGCACCGACGTTGATTTTGATTTCACCTCGCCGCGCACATAAATCACTCCCCCCGTCATCCCTGCTCCAAGTTCCTCCCCTGCTCCGTTTCCCAACAGCAACGTCCCGCTCTGCATACAACTACCGGCCCGATCTCCCACACGGCTACGGATTAAGACGTCAGCACCAGCCAGTCCCACTGCACAACAATCGCCTGCCTGTCCCAGCACGGCAACGAATCCTCCTTGGGCAAAGGCCGCAACACACCTTCCTGCATTTCCGTGTACCGTTACTTGGCCTGAGATCATGGAATGGCCGATGCAGTCCCCCGCATTGCCACGCACTTCCAGAGTGGCCTCCGCTCCCAACAAGAAGCAGAAATCACCGACGTTACCCACTGCCTTGACCGCTAGATGTTCTGTCAGGCCGCTGCACACTCCCGATGGGCATAGATTCGTTTCCAGCCCTGTCAGCTCCACATTGACCTCGCCACTTGGCGCTCGAAGTTGCGCAGCACGAAGTTGTACGGCCAGCTCACGCGGCGTGAGCTGGGCGCAATCGAGTTTCACAGGGGCGTTTTCGGTCACGCTAGTTTTCCATGATTGATTCGTTGTTCAAAAAGCTGTTGCATCCGCTGCAGCCAAGGTTGCAGTCCATGATGGGCGCGGACCCAAGCCTGTCCATCAGTCGCGCGCGCGCGCCAAACCTGCGGCGCATCGATGCGATCGAGAATAGCTGAAGCGAGCGCGTCTGCATTCTGAACGGGGGTCAGCACACCACGCTGGTTATTTCCAAGCAATTCGGCTAGGGCACCGCTACATTCCGTAGCTAAGAGCGGCGTCCCGAGACACAGCGCTTCCAATGCTACATTCGGCAGCCCCTCATAGTAGCTAGGGATACATAGTAGATCCGATGCTCGAATCCAGGGATAGGGATTCACAACACGCCCGGTAAAATGAACGCAGTTTTCCAGCGACAGCCGTTGCACAAGTTGCTCGAGTGACTGCCGGTCGGGGCCATCACCGACAATCGTCAGACAAATCGAGAGTGAGGGACGCGCACTTTTTATTCTAGTTATTGCCTCGATTGCCAGTGACTGTCCTTTTTCGGATGACAAGCGTCCCACCACCACGATTTTCAAGCTGGCCGTTTGCTGGGCGAGCTGTTCACATTCGTCAATTTTCTCTTCGGAGCCCCGTTCAACAGCTGCGATATCAATGGGGCTGGGAATGGTTTCGAATCGATTCCGCGGCACGCCGTAAAAACGGGCAGCATCATCAGCAACCGAACTAGAAACTGCAACTGGCCAACAAAGTGGATCGCGATAGGCGGCAGCCAATAATCGCTTCTTGAGCCACCGAAACCGCTCAGGACTGCGCACAAAATCGCGACTGGGCGGACTCACAATTACCGAAACTCGCGGCTTGGCCAATGACCGACAGGCGGCTGCTGTCAACAGCGTCATGTGAAAGGTGCGGTCATAGACGAGCGCGATGTTACGCTCAAGAATGACTCTCTTCAAATGCCGGATCTGCCGACGACGAATTTGCCCAGGCCAAGGGAAATGTTGCGAACCGTGCGCGGACCAGAAATCATGTACGGGAATTCTGGAAGGGACTTGCGAAAGAAACAAGCCTTGGCGATAGAGCACAAAGATCTCGGCTGAAAAACGTGCAGCGTCCAGCCCCGTAGCGAGCTGCCAAAGTTGACGTTCGCTACCTCCTCCTTCCAGTGAACCGCTGCAACACAGTACACGCTGAGGGCCAGTTTGAGTAAGCGTTTGAGGTGCAGTGGACAAGGGAGCTTGGTTGAGTGTCGCGTTCTGCGGGACTGAGTCAGACACTTTGGGGGTTGGGCTCATGGGGACTTAAATACCCGCTTCCATGAGCTTGCGAATGCGCTCAATGTGCTCATTGGCCCACGGCAGTTCACCATACAACGTCAATAGACTCTGGTAATACGATTTAAGCTGTTCCGGCGGGAGTGTGGCCTGAGCCGCCTCTATCAATTCCTGCAATTGTTTGGCCGACACGGGAACGTCTGATGTTAGCCGAGTTGATCCTGCGCGCAGTGCATATTCAGCTAGGTTGACTAAGCGTTTCTCATCGCGCGGCAGACCTTGGATGGCGCCGAAGACTTGGACGAAAGCAGACAGTTTTTGTTGAGCCAGGGCGCTATCTTTGGGTAGCAGTGTGACCCCTTGCAGGAAGCCTTGTTCGATGGCACTTAGGCTGTCGGTGCCTCCGATCCGGGATGCTCTTCGCTGTAGAATTCTGGTCCACCGCGCCAGTTCTACTTCATCCGACAGCGATTGCAATTCAGCGCTTCGTTCGTCGTTGGGGAAGCGTGTCAAGAATTCATCGATCAATCCGCTGGCTTGTAACAACTGCGCATCATCGCCCGAGGCGACCGCAGAAGCGACGTCTTCATAGAGGCTGTTGGCAGATTGGGGACGTAACAGCCACCATCCTAAACCGATACAGCCGACGAGCAGGGCGATCAGTCCAGCCACCGATCCGTAGTGAATCCAATCGATTTGGGGCGTATCGTCTTCTTCTTCGGCGCCGAAAGTAGTTGTCCTGGCCGGCTTGTCGCCAATGGGAGTGAAGTGGCTGGGGCCTCCACTGGTGATGGGCGCAGCGCTGGGAGCGGCGGATTGAAATTCTGCAGAGGCATCGGCCGAATTACCTTCCGGTGAGCGACCATCCCCCGCGATGGCCGTGAATTTCTCTTCACTCGGAGGTGGTACCATCCCCTCGGGGGCGATCAATGTTTGCAATTCGTGTGTCCCCAGCGGCGTTCCCGGCGGCGGCTCCTCGACATCGCTCACCAGTTCCTTTCCATCGCGTCCTTTGCCATCCAGCTGAGAAGCGTTTGCGTCGATTGGTTTAGCTGATGCTCCACGTGATTCTCTAGGCTCGCGATCGCTGCTATGTGAGTCGCTGGTCAATCGCAATTCATGGTCGTCGACATCCGACAAATCAAGGGAGGTTAGTTGTGGACCCGGAGGGGCCGGTTTCTTGTCGCCATACGGGCTGTGGGTTTCGCCGCTGCCGCTCATCCGCTTCAGCCCTTGTTGCAACGACTTGAGTCGATTGCCCACGACCAAAGCTGTCGGCGGACGTTGTTGGGGGTCTTTTTCTAACAATTGATGGATCAATTCGGCCAGCTCACGTGGCACGTCGGGGACGCGATCCCGCAAGTCAGGGACTGTATTGTATCGCACAGAGTAGAGCACTTCGGGGACGCTCTTGCCACCAAAGGCTGCCTTCCCGGCTAGCAGGGCATACAGCACACCGCCCAGGCTGTAGAGATCGCTGCGAACGGTGACTGCTTTACCTTCGGCTTGCTCGGGTGGCATGTAATCGGCGGTGCCGATCACTGAGCCAGCGGCGGTCATGTCGGTTGAACCGAAAAGTTTTGCGATCCCAAAATCGGTCAGCTTGATGCGCCCGGCTTTGTTCAGCATCAGGTTTGCCGGCTTGAGATCGCGGTGAATAATGCCGATGTCGTGTGCATGCTTGAGGGCTGAGGTGGTCTCAATGCCAATCTGAATGACTTCGTCCCACGCCAGTCGTTCGTGTTGTCGCAAGTGATCGTGGAGCGAATGGCCGTCGACATATTCCATGGAATAGAACAGCAGGCCTTGCTCTTCACCGTAGCCGACCAATTGCACGATATGCGGATGCTTGAGTCGTTTAAGCGTTTCGACCTCGGCAGCGAAACGTCGACGAAAACGCATGTTGTTGGCGATCCCAGTGGCGATTACCTTGATAGCCACCGCTTCACCACTTTTGGCATGGATGCCCTTGTAGACTGTCCCCATGCCGCCACGCCCCAACGTCCGTTCCACTCTGTACGGACCTAAGTATTCGAATTCTGGCAGGTTCATAGGGATTCTTTCGCATAGCGGAAGTCGCCAAGACTTTCGGCGAGAGAGGCGACGAGTTCTTCGGCGATTCTTTCGACTTCGGGGCCAATATCATCCGATGCTCAAGTCTAGCTAATATTCTCAACCTAGGCAGCGTCCTGATCGACCGACGCCTGAGTTACTCTGACGTAAAACGTCGCTCTTCCCAAGTTGACGAGCACTTGTACGGCTTGTGATGATTATGCTGGCGGTAACTCAGCCATCAGCATCTTCATGTCATCCCAAACCAGTTTTTTGGCGCTTTCGTTGCGCAATAGATAAGAGGGATGATACGTCACCACCACTCGCGATCCGCGATACTGATAGAATTTTCCTCGAAGCCGGCCGATCGACAATTCTGACTGCAAGAGCGAGCGGACGGCGACAGCTCCTAAGCAAACGATAAACTTAGGTTGGAGAGTATTTAGCTGCTCCTCCATGTAGTGGCGACAATTGTCAATCTCTTCGTTGACCGGAGTACGATTTTGAGGTGGGCGACATTTTAGCGCGTTGAGGATAAACACATCTTCGCGACGAAGTTTCATCGCGGTGATGATCTTGGTCAGTAGCTGTCCCGCTTTGCCCACAAACGGTTTGCCCGACCGGTCTTCATCGGCCCCGGGCGCCTCTCCCATGAAGCAGACTACGGGATGAAGCGGACCAACACCAAACACCGTTTGTTGTCGATGATCGACGATGGCAGTGCATTTGCGACAATCGCGAACGTGGCTTTCCAGCGTGTCCAACCGCTGCTGCCGTTGATCGCTTTCCAAGACGGGTAGGCTCCACGGCTCGGCCGCCAGTCCGCCAATTTGTACGCCTGCGATGGGCTGCCCGACTGTGTTCGTTCGACTATCGGGCTGTCCGTTGGAGATCTGGCCTCTGGCGATCTGTTCTCTGGAGGTCTGGCCACTAGATGGGATCGCCGCCTGAACCGAACTTGGGTCCGTAGCCGTCAACGGGGCTTTGGATGAGGCATTGGCCGAAGGGGGGGGGGCAACCGCCAATGGCGACGCTGGGACCGAAACGGCGGGTGTCCGATTTAGCTCCGCAATGCGTTCCAGCCACTCCGCAGGCAACTCATTGGCAGGCAGAGAGCCAAAGCGACTGATACCGCACCGGCGGAAATTTTCCAACATTTGGATCAATGCCGACTGAATCTGTCGATTATCTGCCGCCATGATGCTGAATTCCGTGATATTGGTGCAGTGGTGCAGACAGCCTGAAAGTCGCCCGGTTCGCCCGGGCGGGGGGCACTGTCGCCCGACTCTCCGTGTTTGGGTTCATTGTCGCCCGACTCTCCGAGTCGGGATCTATTGTCGCCCGACTCTCCGTGTCGGGATTCACTGAGGCTTTCTCGTCCCTTGTTGTCAAGGAACAGGTCTCGGGAATTCGACTCGGAGAGTCGAGCGACGATCGTCTATCATACCCGCTGGCATCCGGGGCAGCAGCCCACCGGTCCGGAGACACCTTGCTCACCTCGCGGATTTGCCTGCGGGCCAGTAAACTAAGAGGCAAACAAAAAAGGTGTCGGACACTCTCTAAAGTACCACGATATCCAGTGATTTTAGTTGGTCCCCAAAGTGTCCGACACTTTTTTTGTTTGTCTCTAAGTGTTTCGCTTCCGTTTGACTACTAGAACTGCTCTGTCATGGCTATCCCCCGCGTCGTTATTGTTGGCCGCCCCAATGTCGGCAAGAGCAGCATATTTAACTGGCTCGACGGTCGCCGCTTGGCCGTCGTGGACGACATGGAGGGGGTGACGCGAGATCGACAGTTTACCCTCATTGAACACGATGACCGCTTCTTCGAATTGGTCGACACCGGGGGAATGGGCATCGAGGATGTCGACAATCTGACGAAACAGGTCGAACAACAGATCGAAACCGGAATCGAGCAAGCAGACGTGCTGCTGTTTGTAGTCGACACTAAAACTGGTTTGACCCCCTTGGATGAACGCGTGGCGGAGCGTTTACGGAAAGTCGAAAAGCCGATCCTGCTGCTGGCCAACAAGACCGATCACGCTGGGCTTGATAATGCCGCGCTCGAGTTCCATCGCTTGGGACGCGGTTGGCTGATTCCGGTCAGTACCAAGGAGAATCGTAACAAGCAGTTGTTATTCGAGGAAATTCTCGAGCGATTGCCCGATACAACGCCCGACGAAGGTGAGACGGATGCTCCTCGGATGAAGCTGACCATCGTGGGGCGGCGCAATGTGGGCAAGAGCACTTTCGTCAATACTCTGGTTCAAGCCCAGCGGATGATCGTCAGCGAAATAGCCGGTACGACTCGCGATAGCGTCGATGTTCATTTTAATCTCGATGGACACAAATTCGTCGCCATCGACACACCAGGGCTGAGACGCAACAAGAGTATTCGCACCAATATCGATTTCTACGGCTTTCACCGCGCCCAGCGAAGTATTCGTCGCGCCGATGTGTCGCTCCTGTTTTTTGATTGTATGGAGTCGATCAGCAAAGTTGACAAGCAACTGGCGCATTACATCGAGCAGCAATTCAAGCCCTGCATTTTTGTGGTCAACAAATGGGATAAAGTGGCCGGACAAGTGCCAACCGAACGTTGGGTGCGTTACTTGCGCGAACATTTTCCGACCATGTCGTATTGTCCCATCGCCTTCATTACTGGCGAATCAGGGAAAAATGTAAAGACTCTGCTCAATCACGCGCAGATGCTGTTCAAACAGTCGCAAACACGCGTCTCAACTGCCTCGATCAACAAATTGCTGGCTGCTGCTTTACAACAGCAACAGCCGCCGCTGTATATGAGTCGTCGACCCAAGATTTATTTTGGTTCGCAGATTGCTACTACACCACCGACGTTGATTCTGATGTGCAATATTCCACAAGGCTTTCCTCCCAGCTATCAACGCTACCTGATCAACGTTTGTCGCGACAATCTGCCATTTGGCGAAGTCCCTATTAAGCTCTACTTGCAAAAACGCGAGAGCCAAGACGTTCAGAACCGGCCCAAGAAAAGTACCGACGAAATTCCATAGGCGCTCAGCGCTAAGTCTCAACCATCGGCCGTAGAGGCAAACGAAAAAGGTGTCGGACACTTTGGGGACCAAGCATAACACTTGATATCATGGTGCTTTAGAGAGTGTCCGACACCTTTTTTGTTTGCCGCTACCGCGCTCCGCTCTCCGAGCTGAGTCTCAACCATCCAGCGAAACCAAATCATGGCAGTGCAAGATATTTTGTTCCTGATTGGTGACTTCGTCGAAGATTACGAAGTCATGGTCCCGTTTCAAATGCTGTCGATGGTCGGTCACCGCTGCGCCACGGCGTGCCCGGGGAAGAAGCCCGGAGAGACGGTCGCCACCGCCATTCACGACTTTGAGGGGCAACAGACCTACAGCGAAAAACGCGGACATAACTTTGCCATCAACACCGATTTCGACGCGTTGAATCCCGCTCAGTACGATGCTTTGGTCCTTCCTGGCGGGCGAGCGCCCGAATACCTACGGTTAAATCCCAAAGTGCTCGAGTTGGTGCGACACTTCGCCGAGGCCAACAAACCGATTGCTGCCATTTGTCACGGCCCCCAGATTTTGGCCGCCGCCGGAGTGCTCAACGGTAGAACGTGTAGCTGCTATCCGGCCGTCAGCCCCGAAGTTGCGCTCAGCGGAGGGACCTATGCCCTGCCCTCAAGCGGATTGGACTCAGCACACACCGACGGCAATCTTGTCACTGCTCCCGCCTGGCCCGCTCATCCCGCCTGGATGCGCCAGTTTCTACAATTGCTCGGCAGTAAAATCGAAGCCTGAAGTTTCAGGTTCCAAGTTCCAAGTTCCAAGTTCCAAGTTCCAAGTTCCAAGTTCCAGGTTCCAGGTTACGGGGGGGGGGGGCGGGGGTTCAGGGGTACAGGGCCGAAGGTCCGGTCGATTGCCCGGCCTGGATTAGTAAATTAGGGAATTCCGAACGATTGGCATTAATTGTAAAACTTTTTTGAATGAAATGCGTTCACCCGGTGCGGTGTAATGATTATCAATCTGCCAGGCCTTCGGCCCTATTCGTTCTTAACATGGACTCCCCTACCCCGGCCTTCAGCCGGGGCTAGTTAATCTGCCGGACCTTCGGCCCTGGAACCTGATCCCTGATCCCTGAAACCTGATCCCTGGAACCTGAAACCTGTTGACCGCCCTTGACCTAGGAGATGGGGAGTGGGTACTGTCGATCACGATCTGTTTTGGACGACGGCTGCGGACAATTTGGGCAGTCGCGGATCAGATGGGCACCTGAGCAAGGACGCGAGGAATGCTGAACCCAGTTACATTAATACCTAAACACGTCACCTTCGCTCTATTTTGTGTGGTTGGGACATTGTTGCCGGGGTGCTTTTCCCCTTTCGTATCCGGCGACGACCGGGCGTCGCGTCGCGAACAAATCAAGGAAAACTTGCAAAGCGACAAGCGGCCACGCATCATCGCTGAAATCGCTTTTGAGCGGATGATTACGATGTCGCGACTGGAGAACGTCGCGCTGGTAACTGGACTGAATGGTACGGGTGGGATAGTAAAACCTAGTCAGCCGCGCGAAAAACTCCTCGACATCATGCGCCGCGAGGAGTCGACTCAACCCAATTCCATTTTGGACCATCCGTCGACGACGATGGTCGTGGCATCGGTCAATGCTCCGCCGGCGGCACGTCGCGGTGAGCTGCTGGATGTCAACATACAACTGTCGACACACTCCATTGCGAGCAGCCTCCGGCAAGGTTGGATGATGAAGACGGGGTTGATGGAGATGAGCAAACTCGGTGGACAGGTCCGTGAAGGTTTCGAGATGGCGACGGCCATAGGACAGATTGTCACCGTGGCAGAAATCACTGGCAGCGAAGAACCCGAAGATCAAACGCGTGGGATAGTCGTGGGCGGTGCACAACTGCTTAAGACACGCGAATTGGGAATTGGAGTCGAAGTGGAGTTTGCTGACGCGGTCACGATGAACGTGCTGCTCCCGGCGATCAACAAGCGCTTTACAGCTTTCAATGGACGCAAACAGGCAGGTATCGCCACTCCATTGGAAGATAGCTACGTAAAACTGGATGTGCCCCCACGATACGTGCACGATCCTTTTCACTTTATCAACGTCGTCCTGCAAATTGGATTCAATGAATCCGAAGTTCAATTGGCTGAGCGGGTGGAATCGTTGCGCAGACAACTACAGGAGCCGACCACTGTCAAAAAGGCGTGCTGGCAATTGGAAGCCATGGGGGATTCCGCCATTCCGGTTTTGGCGGAAATGCTCAATCATCCCAATTCCGAAATTCGTTTTTATGTAGCTCATTCGTTGGCTTATCTCAATGACCGTCGGGCAATTGCTCCTCTGGCTGATCTGGCGATCCAACAACCTGCCTTCCGCGCTATGTGCTTGAATGGACTGATGATCATCGACAACTACGAGGCCGCGGACGCCTTGTCGAGTTTATTGCATGTGGCGGATGCTGAGACTCGCTACGGCGCTGTCCGGACATTGCGCAGGCGTGATGCTGGTGATCCGCAAGTTTCTGCGCAAGCCATTGGAGCGGTCGGAAAAATCTTGGAAATCCCTACGGCCGGTCCACCTTTGGTCGTCGTCAGTCTGACCCAAGCACCTGAGATCGTTATTTTCGGAGACAATCCGACACTTCGACTGCCGGCCTTTGTATATGTGACTCCGACCATGATGATCAACTCCGAAGCCAATGGCTTGGCAACCATCAGTCGCTTTGAAGCGGGAGAGGAAGATCGCCAAGTGCAAACTGCCAGCGATTTACGGAGCTTGTTAACCGCCATTGCCGACGTAGGCGGGACCTATGGTAACTGGATCAGCTTTATCCGCGAAGCGAGTCAAAAAGGATATTTGAGCGAACCGCTGGCGATGAACCCGGTCCCTCAGGCGGGTCGTACTTTCGAACGTGTCGAACAACCTAAGCTTGAGCCGGGAGAAGAGTTCTATCAACAGTCGATAGGTGCCACACCACCGCGTCCAGCTGTCTGGTACAACCCCATGACTTGGGCCAATTAGCCGCAAGCCTTTATCGCGTCACGGTTCGGAGAACCGTGCGACGAAGTACAACTCCCGCTGCGATGTGTCCTTTGTAAACATGATGTTGCATGCTTAGCGCCCTAGAACTTGCCGGATTTAAGAGCTTCGCCGATAAGACACGGTTCGACTTCCCGGAAGGGATAACCGTCATTGTTGGCCCTAACGGCTCGGGGAAATCGAACGTTGTCGACGCTATCAAATGGGTCTTAGGGGCCCAGAGCGCTAAGGCGTTGCGTGGCAAGGACATGATCGATGTCATTTTCAAAGGCTCTACATCGACAGGTCGCAAGCCCGCCAACACTGCCGAAGCGACTCTGTTTTTCGATAATTCGAAGAAGCTCTTAGCGGTTGATGCTCAGGAAGTTCAAGTCACTCGCCGCGTCTACCGCAGTGGCGAGGGTGAGTACCTGATCAATGGCCAAGCCTGTCGTTTGCGAGATATTCGCGATTTGTTTCGCGGCACAGGAGTCGGGGTAGATGCATACAGTCTGATCGAACAGGGTAAAGTCGATCGGATGCTACAAGCTTCGCCCAAAGATCGCCGCGTGATTTTTGAGGAAGCTGCAGGGATCAGTCGCTTCAACGCCAAGAAAGCCGAAGCGGCTCGGCGGCTCGAACGCGTTGACCAGAATCTATGTCGATTGAAAGATATTGTCGATGAAGTGCGCAGCAGGCTGACCGCGCTCAAAAGTCAGGCTACCAAGGCGCAGCGGTTTCGTGAAATGACTGCACGGCTGAGCGAACTGCGGTTGCGATTGGGATGGACGGAATACCGAGAACTGCTGGTCAAGGCTGAGGCGGCCGAGGTGAGTCTCACGCAGCTCACCGCCGAATTTGATAATCAGCAATCGGAATTGGAAGAATCGCGTGTGGAAGCCCAGCGTTCCGAGCAGAATTTGCATGCGGTGGCCGAGCAATGCCAACGGGTTGAAGCGGTACTGCAGGATGCGCTCCAACGTATTGCGGTGAGTCGCAATCAACAAACTTTGTTGCGTCAGCGCATCGAAGAGAGCGATAGCGAACAACAGCGACAAGTCGTACGGCTCACCTCGTTGAGGCAACGCGCCCAATTAATTCAAAGTGAAGTCGAGTCGCTTTCCGAGCAAGTTCGCGTGGCTCAAGCTGATTACGATCAAGCCAAGGCGCGAGCCGATGAGAGCAGCGCAGCCGTCCAACGGCTTCGCCAGGATTTGGCCACGCGCACCAGTCGCTATGACACGCAACGCAAAGATCAAGTCGAGCTGTTGCGCCAGGTTTCGCAGGTTTCGGCCACGATGGCCCAATATGAAAACACGCTGGCCGACCTGTTGCAGTTCATGGCTACGACCGAACAACAGATCAATGACAATCAGCAAGCGGAACAGGCGGCGCGGCGCATCGCCGAAGCGGCAGCCACGCGTCTAAAACAAATTCACGAACACAACTCGGCGGCAGCTACCGAACTAGCACAGCACAAACAAGAGTTGGAGCACAATCGACATCTGCTCTCCACTACGCAGGAGGAAGCGGCCGTACTGCAAGGGCGGTTGGAAGGTGCTTCCGAACGCTTGCAGATTCTAGAACAACTTGAACAACACCTGGAAGGCGTCGACTCAGGTGCCCGGCACGTCATCGAACTAGCTCGTGCGGCCAACGATCCCGCCTTGCAATCCGTGCGTGGGCTGGTAGCTGAGTTGCTGGAGGTCGATGTCGATATGGCATCACTGGTTGATACTGCCTTGGGGTTAAAGGCCAATGCGCTGGTCCTCAGCGATGGACAACTTATCCAACAACTTCGCCACGGACAGCTGGAAATTCCAGGCCGATTGACGCTGATCCGACTCGATCGTCTTCCCCAACGCCGCTTTGGTGAAAAAGTTCAGCTTGATGGCGTTCGCGGAATCATCGGTCGCGCTGATCGTATGGTCAGTTGTACTACGGAACTAGCACCACTATTTCGCTATCTGTTGGGGACCACTTGGTTCGTTGAGAGTTTGGACGTGGCGCTCGAGTTGGCTCACTTCCGGGGAGCTAGTTTGCGTTTTGTCACCGCCGATTGTCAATTGATTGAGTCAGACGGTACGCTGACGATTGGTGCGCTACAATCTTCTGCCGGCTTGGTCTCGCGACGCAGCGAAATTCAGAATACTCGCGCCGAGATTGATGCCACCAAGACACGCTATCAACGAGCCTTGGGGGAGTCCGAACGGTCCAATGGTCGAGTTGCCAAGCTGCTACCTGCCGTCCAGGTGTTGGAACAAAAATCTAAGGAACTCGAGAAGGAGTTTGCTCATCAGCAGGCCGCTGCACAAAGTGCGGTCGGTCGGCTAGATGAAATGGAACGCACCTCCACGCGATTAAATGCCGCATTGAGTGAAGCACAGGCCAAGCGAGTTTTGGTCGAGCCGAACATTGCTCTCACTGCCGAGCAGGTAGCCAGCCATCAGGTCAAACTGAGTGAGATCGAATCGGAGTTGGCCGAACACGAAACGAACATCGACGAAATCAATACCCAGTTGTCTGCACTCGGTGAAGAGCAGACGACTGCCAGGATTGAATTGGCCCGGTCCGAGCAGCGACTCGAAGCGATTGGAGCGGCTCTGGAGCAGAGTTTGCGCAATCAACAGGAACGCTTGCAGGGGGTCGAGGAAGGCCGCCGTGAACTGGAGCGGCTGCGGGGCAAGCGAGTGGACAGCGAGCTGGAAATCTTGCGGCTAACGGCCGCCTTGGCTGACGACTTTTTAGTCAGCGAGATGGAGGAGGAGCAGTTGGAAGGGCTAGCAGCTCAGGCTAGCGAACTTCGCAAGACTCGCTCAGCGGCTGCCAAGCGACTGGATGCCGCCGCACGCCGTATCGATAAGCTAGAGGGAGGTCGCCAGGCTGCGCAGTCTGAACTGGAACGCTATCGCGAATCGAGTCATGTGCTGCTGAAGCGATTCACCGAGGACTACGCGATCGACTATGATCAACTCTGCCAAGCCGAACCGATTGAAGATCCTGACGAGCGAGAGCAGCTCGATAGCGAAGCAGCCGGATTGCGGCAAGACGTGGCGGCAGTGGGTGAGATCAACATGGCGGCGCTGGCCGAATTGGATGAGTTGCAGAGCCGCTACGATTTTCTCAATGGGCAGTATGAAGACTTGCAGGCTGCTAAGGAATCGCTGCAACGGATCATCCACAAGATCAACGCCGATTCGCGGCGCATGTTCATGGAGACATTGGAAGTCATTCGCGAGAATTTTCAGAAGCTATATCGCAAATCGTTTGGCGGTGGAAACGCCGACATCGTGCTCGAGTCCACCGAAGATGTGCTGGAATGTGGAATCGATATCGTTGCCACTCCGCCCGGAAAAACGGAATTGTCCAATTCGTTGCTCAGTGGCGGTGAAAAGGCATTAACCGCCGTCGCGTTGCTGCTGGCCATTTTTCAATATCGGCCCAGTCCGTTTTGTGTATTGGATGAAGTCGACGCGCCTTTTGACGAAGCCAATATCGGTCGCTTTGTAAATGTATTGGCTGAGTTCTTGGATTGGACAAAGTTCATTATCGTTACCCACTCTAAGAAGACGATGACCGCCTCGAACACCCTGTACGGTGTGACCATGCAGGAGTCGGGAGTGAGCAAACAAGTGGCTGTGCGTTTCGAGGACGTCAATGACAAAGGCGAGATCATCGGCGACAAACAGTCCACGCGCCGCGCCGCATAATGTGCTCACACACGCTTTTGTTTTCTGGCGGATTCAATGTGTTCGATGCTGTACAGCTTTCCCTTCCCGGCGCCGGGACAGGCTTGACAGGTTTCTTCCCAGTCTCGCCGCGTCTTGATATTCGAGCTCCAGAAGGGCCACGTGCGACACTGAGTGGGGCGGGCTTCGTAGACCAGACAGCCGCGAGTCTTGGGATCGAGAAAGATGCAATCGCCATCGGGGTATTCGACCAAGCTCGATCGACTACCGACACTGCGGACGAACTTAGCGCGAAACGAGTCTTCGTCCATTTCCATCGCGCCAGCCAAGGCCAGTACTTCGTCGCGATTGACCCATACGAAACCCGGTTCACCCGAACAACAACCACCACACTGCGTACATTCAAATTGTAGCCCTTCGCGGTACCACGGCTGTTTTATCACGAATCGTCCCTCAATCATGGTCAAATTGTTGGTGCGATGTCTCGCCAAATTGTCTCTCGGAAGAACTGCGTAGGATATCGCATCTTGGCGAATTCCGCTACGACTTGACCTTGTGACATTCAGATTATGGTCAGACTGTTGCATGCGTCCAGTGCGTCTTTCCTGTGACTGCTTGCAACTGCGAACAGCAACCTGATAGTCTGAGCACAGCCTATCGACTCATCTTCTTTGGATGCATTTGAAATCTCATCAATCATCCGGATTCGCCCATGCCCGAACAACATTTGCTATTCGCCCTGCTATCGTTACAGCAGGAGTTGATCACTCCCACTGACTTGCTTATCGTTCGATGCGACTGGGCGAGACGGATCAATGTGTTGAGGCCTAACTAAGGGCGATTGCTTCACAGCGTCGATTTGGCAACATGCTGCCGAAAGTGTTGTCGCTTAAAAGCAACTTGGCCGATTCCCCAAAGCTGGACCGTATATACGTGATCAGGGTAGATTGTTGGGAGAGAGCCGACAGCGTCTTGGCCCAGCTCTCCAAAGCTGAGAAGGCCCCCGAAAAGAGTCAGGCTTGGATCAATCAGAGCCCAACGGCACTCGACAAGGGTTTTACCGAAGCCTACCGCATTGAAGCTGAAGACGATTTGGAGCCAATACGCACGGAACGGAGATATCTCAAGCTGGTGGCGGTCCTCCCTTAGTCGCTTGATAAAGGGGGATGGTTTCACGTAAGTGGGTTCCGCTCGCTTGCTTCTAAGTCGAAACGCCTGTAATATTGCTGCTGGGTTATTTCCTGTTTTTTTGTTTTTGAGGTAAAAGGGCAAATTTTATGGATTCTTTTACGAACGCTTCTAGGCGGCGCTTGCGCTCACGCATTGGATTCACGTTGGTAGAACTCTTAGTCGTGATTGCCATCATTGGCATTTTGGTTGGTTTGTTGCTTCCGGCGGTGCAGGCTGCGCGAGAGGCAGCCCGTCGTATGCAGTGCACGAACAACCTCAAACAGCTGGGCCTAGCTGCACATAATTTCGAAAGCGCCCACAAGCGTTTTCCTCCGGGCTATCTGGGCTCAAGCCCCACAGTGACCATTTCGGATTCAGCCGCTGATATACCCAATGGTCGCCAATGGATTGGGCTCCTGCCATTCCTGTTCCCATACATTGAACAGACGGCGATCTATAATGTCTACCCTTCGGCGCGCGAGTTGGATCCTGATCGTCTAATGTCATCGCTGCCGGCCAGTAGTGCCGAGCGATTTGATCCTTGGTGGTACGATGATGATGGAGACGCGAGCGACATGGATACACTGTGGGATGCCGCTCAGTACCGCTTGAGTTTTTTGCTCTGTCCATCGGATGATGCCTATGGAAATACTTTAGCCAACGCATCGCGGTTGCATACGTTTGGAGCGAATGGTGGGACAAGCGGCACGATCACCATGAGGGGTTTTAGTGTGGGCGATACTCCCACCTTAGGACGCACGAATTACTTAGGCGTCGCTGGCGGGATGGGGAAAACCGGAAGCAGTTGGGAGAGGTGGATCGGCATCTTTCACAATCGCTCCAAGACAAAATTTGGTAGCATCTCCGATGGTACTTCCAATACGTTGTTGTTTGGAGAGGTAACCGGCGTGTGGGAAGACTCGCTCAAACCCTCCGGGCGAACTTGGTCGTTCACTTGGAACAACGGTCCATTGCCAACTGCCTGGAGAATCGGTGGCGCTACGCCTCACACGTATAATCGGTTCAACAGTATCCATTCTGGAAAGGTCATTAACTTCGCTTTGGCCGATGGATCGATCCACTCCTTGTCTCCCTCGATGGACACGGATGTATTCCTATACCTGTCTAGTATGGGCGATGGTCGCGTAGCCTCGATTGGTGAATAATTTACGGATAAGAAATCCCCTATGAAAAAATCCCCAATGAACCCTATGAAACTGATGTGGATCTTCGTCGTTGCGGCATGCATCGGTTGCGGTTCAAAAAACACGGCGACGCGACCGGAAAGCTATCCTGCGGCCCCAAAGGGTGACCAGCTATCTGTCGATGGACCAGGTACCAAGGGTGGAGAAAAAATGAAAGTGCCTAACTAGCGCTTCGTCAGATCGTAAAACCTGGGGTAGTGGACGAGGCTACGAGTGTCTTCCCTGTTCTTAATCGGGGAAGGGACTTGCAATCTCGTCCGCTACGGTCACCCAATTCTTGGGCTGGTAATATATGCGCCACTGTTTACCTTGGGCATAACAGTGGTTCTAAGTTCTTGCTTTCTTCTTCCCCTCATGGAACGCTCCTATGCCCTCCGATTCACGCATTGCGGTCTACACCGGGTCGTTCGACCCAGTTACGCTAGGACACCTCAATGTGATCGAGCGGGCCAGTCGCTTGGTCGATCAATTGGTAGTCGGGGTAGGTCTCAACGCCGAAAAAACAGCGCTTTTCTCGCCGGAAGAACGCGTGGAATTGCTGGAGAGGGTAGTCGGTGGCATTGGCAATGTTCGAGTCGAGACGTTTTCTGGACTAGCAGTTAGCTTCGTACGTGCTTGCGGCTCGCGGGTGATGGTGCGCGGCGTAAGACCACTAACCGATATTGCAGCGGAGTTTACGATGCTCATGGCCAATCGTCAGCTGGATGCGGACATCGAAGCGGTGTTTCTGATGGCCGACGAAGACTACTCGCACGTTTCCAGTTCACTGATCAAACAGATTGTTCCGCATAGTAGCGATGAGATGCTGGCCCGTTTCGTACCGCAACAGATTATTGAGCCATTGCGTAAGAAGTTGGCTGAATCAAAGTAATGGTGGAGTGGCTGACGAGATTCGAACAGGTTCATCCGCGTGTCGCCTGGCGCGATCATGACCCCAAATTCGGCCCCACGTTTGTTCGTGGTCAAGGATCGCGTTTGTGGGACACGGCGGGGAATGACTATATCGATTTAGTTTGTGGTTACTCAGCTGCTAATTTTGGGCAAGCTTTTCCGCCGCTGGTCGCCGCCGCCACCAGGCAATTGCAACAGTTCACGCATGTTACCGGGGAACCGCACGTAGGCCGTATTGAACTGGCAGAGCAGTTGTTGGCGTTGTTTGCTTTCGACGGTCAGCAGTCGCAGGTCATGTTCAACGTCACTGGTGCCAGAGGCGTAGAGACTGCCTGGAAGGCAGCCGTGGCCTACCGACCTGGAAAAGTTCTGACCGTGGGGCCTTGCTTTCATGGTCGCTCTATTGCCACACAAAGGCTGGGGGGAACGTCTCAAACGAACTCGGCCGGCAACTCTCATTTCGGCTTTGAAGATTCGGTCGTGGTGGTAAACAGTGCGGAATATCCGTATTGCGCTGCCTGCCCATGGAATCTAAAGTTTCCCAATTGCGAATTGAAATGCGTGTCGAGCGTATTGCAGACCATCGCTGCGGAGGCGCCATCATTGTCAGCGGTGATTGTGGAACCAGCCATCGGTGCGCGAGGCTACATTTTTCCGCCAGCCGAGTTTTTGCGGCGATTGCGGGAGGTGACTGCCGACAAGGGAGTGCTACTTATCGCTGACGAAATTCAAACAGGGTTGGGGCGTTGCGGATATTGGTCATTGGCTCAGGGACAGGGTTGGCAGCCCGATCTTTTGGTGCTGGGCAAGAGTCTGGGAGGCGGGCTAGTGCCGATCTCAGCCGTATTGGGTCGCGCCGATGTGTTGGCCAGTCTCCCCCCCGGCTCGGAATCCGAAACGTATGCAGCATCCCCATTGGCTACGGCTGTCGCGTTGGAAGTACTGTCACAACTCCGCGATGGCGGCTGGATCGAACAAGGTAAGCGGCTCGGAGTTGCCTTGCGTGAATTCGCATGCTCCGAGCTGAAGAAGCATTCATGGACAGGCTGCACGGTCGAAGGAATTGGAGCCAGCTGCATCATCGAATTCCGAAACGCAACTTGTGCTGACAGAGTGCAACTCAGTCGTCATTTCGCGGATGCCTGTTTTCAACACCGCGTGTTGACTCACTTCAGTGGACCTGATCTAACACGAATCGTGATGTTGCCAGCTCTCACCATGAGCACCGCTGAGTTTGAAGATGCGTGTACACGTCTGCGCTATGTATTCGCCATGAATGAAACTTTCCGCTGATCGACCTGGACTAGGCATTGGGCCGGGTCGTTACAAACGGCACAATCGATAAGCTCGCCGTGGATTGCCTGTAAGTTACCGTCGGGTCGGCTGGCGACGGTTTGACCGGTCTTAGGTGTGGTTTACCTTTTCTTGTCGAAATCCACGCCACATGCCGATTCCGAGTCTGACACTAGCAGATCTCTGGAAGCCAGTCGAAGGGTACCATGCGTCAGCCACCACTTTCCACTCCAGTTGATCTGCCTCATTCCAGCACCGAGCTAAATGAGATTCGTCTCCCCTATCGTCAGGGGAACAATCGTCGCGATGCCGGTAGCGATGTTGCGGCGCGTGCCGAGCAACAGCTCGATAATTTGGTCCAAATGTTGGCCGCCGAGCAATCGCTTGATCGTCGCCCTCTCAACCGGGCTGCCAAATCCAAGATAGTCTCAACACCTGCTCCATCCACTAGCCAACCGGCGGAAGAGCAACTGGAGCTGAGCATCGTCATGCCTTGCTTGGACGAAGCGGACACCGTCGGAACGTGTGTCTTGAAAGCTGTAACCGCACTGCAAAAAATGGGGATCCCTGGTGAAGTCATCGTAGCCGACAATGGCAGTCGCGATGATTCGGTGGAGATCGCTGAGTCATTGGGCGCTCGCGTGGTGCATGTCGTGCAACCAGGATACGGTGCGGCGCTGATGGGTGGAATTGAAGCGGCCCGCGGGCGTTTTGTGCTGATGGGTGATGCCGACGACAGCTATGATTTCACTCAAGTCCACCGCTTTTACGATAAATTGTGCGACGGCGCTGACTTGGTTCAGGGGTGTCGACTCCCTAGCGGAGGCGGACGCGTGATGCCGGGGGCCATGCCCTGGCTGCATCAATACGGAAATCCCGGTTTAACGTGGTTGGTGCAGAAAATGTTCAAAGCACCGATCAATGACGTTTATTGCGGCATGCGTGGGTTTACCAAAGAGCTTTATCAACAGCTCGATCAACGCTGTACGGGGATGGAGTTCGCGACGGAAATGATCATTAAGAGCACTCTCTTCGGAGCCAAGATCCAAGAGGTGCCGATCATCTTACATCCTGATGGCCGAAAAGCGCATCGCCCCCATCTACGTACGTTTCGCGACGGTTGGCGCACGTTACGCTTCTTTTTGATGCTCAGCCCACGTTGGACATTTTTGGCGCCTGGCATCGCTCTCGGATCGCTGGGCTTGATGGGGAGCCTGTTGGTCCTGATGCGCATCAGTTTGGCAGGAGTGGTCTTTGACGCACATACGCTATTGGTCTCGATGGTAGCGCTATTGGTTGCGGCCCAGTTGGGATGTTTTGCCTTATTGGCCAAGACCTTTGCCGCCAGCGAAGGGATACTTCCCAAGGACTCACGTGTCGAAACGTTCGCGCGCCATTGTTCGTTGGAACGCTCGCTCTGGTTCTCGGGAGCGCTAGTGGCCGGTGGCGTCGGCGTCGTCGCCTGGAAATCTTTAGAGTGGGCCACCGAAGGTTTTGGTCAAATGGACTATTCCAATACGATGCGGTGGATGGTCCCCGCAGTCGGGGCAATAGCGCTTGGTTGCCAATTGGCCTTTAGCAGCTTTCTGCTTAGTATCCTGCGGCTTGCTCGTCGCTAAAAAAATGGGCTTTGTCTTAAATGGTGATAGACAGCCATTGAGATAGTCTTCGGACGGAAGCGCTACGCGACCCTCAGAGTCGGCGTTGGGAAAAGGTGTCCGACACCAAAAGTACGAAGCACCCGAAGGGCCGTTCCGGCTTTTGGTGTCGGACACCTTTTCCCGGACAACCCTAAAATTAAATGTGGACCAAGCACTAGCAATCGACTACTGCTATTCAGCTCGGAGAGACGAGCGACTTTCAGTGGTTCCCGGAGCTCAATATGTCAACAGTAGCAACTTCTGACAATGACCAATCCCAAAGTAGCCCGAAATCGTTAGAGCAAGCCAGATTGCTTCAACCGGCGCCTGCGGATGCATTCGTCGAAGGTCGCGTGGGATTCCTGGCCGAGTACCTGGAGTTTCAATTGCCACTGCACGGGCTCACTGTGGTCGATTTCGAATGTGGCGTAGGAAATGAAAGTAGTGAGCTGCGTGAACAGCTTCATGCGAAGCAGGTGATTGGATTTGACGCTGATCAAGAGGCCTTGGACGTAGCGGAGCATCGCCACTTTGGCTCACGTTTTCATACTTGGACAGCAGACGCGACCGCCATTGAATCTGCTAGTATCGACGTGGTGTATGCGGTAGGCGTTCTACAGAGTCGTGGAGCGGAAGAGCGACACGAAGTACTGCAGGCGATTTATAGCTGGCTCAAGCCCGGTGGCTACGTGGCACTGTTTGAAAACAACCCGTGCTGTGCATGGGGTGGATGTATTCTTCTTGAGGCACAATGGAAGCGCAAAGGGAAAAGAGTGCAACAACGCGATGCCAGGAAGTGTGTTGCGGCTGCCGGGTTCGAATGTCAAATGGTACGGTCGCTGTTTTTCTTTCCAAAGCTATTAGCTTGCCTTCGATCGCTTGACGCCTGGCTCGCGCCGATACCAGCCGGAGCTCAGTACTGCGTGTTGAGCAAGCGTCCCGAATAGACCGTAGTTACCGCCCAAACAAAAAACAATCGCCGAAATTCTGGGCTACTTCCACTGCTGATTGATGCAACCATAGGTGCAACGTGATCGCCGCCAAGTTTCAATTCCAGACGTTAACCAACCATTGGCGGTTAATGATTGCTGGCGTAGGGCTGACCGCGTTTTTGATTGCTGCTGGCGTGTCAAACATTGCCCCCTTTGCACCACGTTTTCACGACGAATTCAGTTACTTGTTGGCTGCAGACACTCTTCTACACGGCCGTTTGGCCAATCCAACTCCCGAAGTGTGGCAACCGTTTCAGTCATTCCATATTTTGCTCATTCCCTCGTATGCATCCAAGTATCCAATTGGGCAAGGGATATTTGTAGCCATTGGTTGGTGGACTTGTGGTTTGCCTATTGCTGGTTGCTGGCTAGCGGCGGCACTTTGTGCGGCGAGTGTGACTTGGATGTTGGGTGGCGTAACCAGCCGCCGTTGGGCGCTGGCCGGAGGTCTGCTGGTGGCCTGTCATCCGGCCATGCAGACGACTTGGTCGCAATCGCTGATGAGCGGCTGGTTAACAGCTGCCGGAAGCGCAATGCTGGCAGGTGGGGTTTTTCGCTTACGTCGCCGCTATCGCTTCTCCGCCGCTGCGGTCTGCGGAGCGGGGATCGCGCTGCTAGCACTCACACGACCGTTCGAAGGGCTTGTGGCAACCTGTATTTCCTCGGCAGTACTGTGGAGTCTGTGGAGGGGACGTAGCCTGAGTTTCAAAGTCAGGACCGTTTTGAGAACCGCTCCGGTAGCGGCGATTCCCATTGCAGCCGCGCTGGTATTAATGGGTATGCAGAACTATGCCGTGAGCGGTAGTGTCAGTGGCATGCCATATCAAATACACGAACAGCAGTACGCAGCGACTCCCGTGTTCGTCTTTGGGCGTCAGAAGACACCTGCGATGGAAACTACCGGAGAGCTCCCGCAAACAATCCATGACTTTCATCACGGTTGGGCTTTGGACGGTTTTCTTGAACGCCCTGGTGTGTGGGGTTGGCTGCAAGGGATCATCGAGGCCTGCGGAACGGTTTGGGGGTTTTGGGTCGTTTTAGCCATGCTCCCTATCTTGTCGGTTGGCTATTGGAGCAAGTTTCGATTGGCACGCTTGTTAGCCATCGCCGTGGTTACGCAGATACTTTTCTCTGCTGCCGTATGTTGGATTTTTCCGCACTATTTGTCTCCGCTATTGCCATGGTTGGTAGTTCTGACAATTCTTGGCCTGCGGAGAGTATTTCGCATTTTCGTCCGCTCACATTTGGTGCGGCTCGCTCAGCCACAGCGGTTGGTAGGGGCAATTTTGGTCGCGCAGTTGGCATTGTTGATGGTCTCCGCTTTCAATATGCGTCGTGATCCCCAGAGAGCTTGGGCACTACAACGGTCAGCCATTGCCGCTCAGTTCGAAGCCCGTGAGGGCGAGCATCTGGTATTGGTACGCTACTCCGCCGAGCACAATCCGCATCGCGAATGGGTCTACAATCTGGCCGACTTAGAACAATCGAAAACGCTCTGGGCCCGCGACGAGCGCGACGAGTGGACCGAACAACTAACGGACCACTACGCGGGCAGTCGGTTTATCTGGCAACTCGATCCCGACGACGAGAATCCCCAACCCACGTTGTTGTCCCAGCCATTTTAAGCCGGATCATTCTTGACCTCGTGAGCCGAGAGGCGGGAGCCCCCGGTTGTTGAGGCGTTGCACAGGATCTGCCGAAAGTCTTGGCGACTTCCGCTTCCAGGGCTAAAACTTATCTGATACTAGACGCTCAGCTGCGCAATGAAATGCAATGAGCGCCCGAACAGCCAATCGGCAGGAGCCCCATACAGTCGCGGCTTATTGTTGAATTGCTCGACCGATAGTCCGACCTCTTCAAACAACAGTAACCACTCGGCCAGCGACAGATAGTTGTAGGGCAGAGCGACACCGTGATGGGCGTTGCCTACCCAATCCATCATCCGCAAGGTGGCCCGGGCTGCGAATCCATCGCGAGTGTGATCTTTTAAAACAACGTGTTGCCGCGCCACCCGCACCGCTTCGCGCAAGAGCACTGTGGGATTGTCGGTGTGATGCAACACATCAACCAACATCACGGCATCGAAATGGTTGTCTGGGTAAGGGATTTTGATGCCATCGAAATGTGCAACCGGTACGTGGGTGTCGTCACGGACCAAAACATCGATACCACTGAATTTGGTCGCCGGCAATCGATTGGCCAGCAGGCTGGCCAACCAGCCATCGCCACAGCCGACATCGAGAACAGTGCCCGACGTTGGCAGAAGCGACTGTAGGTGTTTCGTGAGCGCGTCGACTCGGCGACTGTGAACGGCGCGTTCGTGAATTTCGTTAATCAATTGCATCGTGGACCCTGCCAGAGTTGCCAAACGTGTGTGCCGCTTGATACGTCGTGGAATTTGCCAAGACACTTGGCGAATTTCGTTACAATAGGCTGTATCGAATTAAACTTGCCGTGTGGGTCCGTCAAGTCAAATAAAAACCGGGGCGCTCGGGCGGGAAAGCGATGAAGGGAGCACTGTGACAAGTCAAAGATCATTCAGGTGGAATCGCAGGGGATTTTTTAAAGTCTCGCGACGCATTCCGGCTGGGTTATAATGGATGCTCAATCGCCAAGTCTGCGGAATGTCTTGCGGGTTTGTTGATTGGGTGAGCCTCTGGAGCGTGAGCGGCCGGGCGACCAACCCGGGCGACCAACCCGGGCGACCAACATTGCCCGGTGCCTTACCGGCTTGTTGATTTAGTGAACCTCAGGCGCTAGCCGTGGGTCTGTGGGGGCGAAGTTGGCCAGTAGGAGCCCACGGCTAGCGCCTGAGGTTCACTAAGAATGCGCGGCTCACTAAAACAATTAGCATTTGTTGAAGTCGGCTGCCAGCTGATGAGTAGCCCCATGGGGTGGATTAGTCAAATTGTCCTGATCGTAGCACTCATGTGCGTGAAATAAGGTTTTACTGTTGGAACCACTTATGATTCGTTGGCTTGTTCTGGCCTTTTGTCTCCCTCTGCTGTGTCTCCCTCTGCTGGCAAAGATAAGTGCGGCCCAAGAGTTTAACCGTGAAGTGTTGCCAATTCTGTCGGAACATTGTTTTGCCTGTCATGGGTTCGATCCGGCGGCTCGGCAAGCGGGCTTGCGATTGGACGTAGCTGAAGGTGCGACCGCCGAAGCCGATTCTGGTATTCCGGCTATCGTCACTTTCAATCCGAGCGAAAGTGAGTTGCTCCGGCGGATCGATGCGACGGACGAGGACGAGCGCATGCCACCGCCGGAAGCAGGCAAACAACTTAGCGCTGAGCAACGCGAAGTGTTGCGAAACTGGATCGCTGGAGGGGCAAAATACCAAAGGCATTGGTCATTCGAGCCACCGCAGGCGGACGCGCCACCGCAGGTTGACAACGTCGAGCATCCCATCGATCGCTTTATCCAGACTCGCTTGCTGCAAGAGCAGCTTACCCCTTCGCCGGCGGCCGATGATACCACCTTGCTTCGGCGCGTAAGTTTCGATTTGATTGGCCTGCCACCCACCGTACAACAGATCGATGAGTTTTTGGTCGCCGTAGAAGTCGACCGCGAACGAGCCTATCGCGAACTGATCGAGCGACTTTTGCAGAGTCCTCATTATGGTGAACGCTGGGGGCGTTGGTGGCTCGATCAAGCTCGCTATGCAGATAGCAACGGCTATTCGATCGACGCGCCGCGGCAGATCTGGAAGTATCGCGACTGGGTCATTGCGGCTCTCAATCGCGATATGCCCTTCGACCAGTTCACGATCGAACAACTGGCCGGCGATTTGCTTCCCAACGCCACTCAAGAGCAAAAGGTAGCGACCGGTTTTCATCGCAATACGCAAATCAATCAGGAGGGTGGTATCGACAAGGAACAATTTCGTATTGATAGCGTGTTCGATCGCGTGGCTACGACCGGTACCGTGTGGTTAGGACTGACGATTGGTTGCGCGCAGTGTCACGACCACAAATTTGATCCCATTGAACAACAGGAATACTATCAACTATTTGCCTTTTTCAACAATCAGGAGGAGCCAACACTAGAGGTTGTTGATCGTCAGCAGCGACCACCGGAATTGTTGGAAGAGCTGCAGCAAGCGGAAGAAGCGCTCGACGCCTTTATTGCCTCCCGGGCGGAGGCCTACGACGCCTGGGAATCGCGTCTGACCGCCGAAGAGATCCAAAAACTTTCAAAGTCCGCGCAGAGTGCTTTGGAGTTAGAGCGAGACCAGCGTAAGACGAAACAGATTCGCGAGTTGTTTGCTATCGAAGTAGGTAAGATCGACGCTGACTATCAAACACTGCTGCAGCGAGTCGAAGAGTTGGCCGAACAAGTGGCCGGAGTAACAACCACTTTAGTAATGCAAGAGCGCGAAACGCCCCGGACCACTCATGTGTACATCAAAGGGGATTTCACTCGGCCCGCGCAAGAAGTCACCGTGGGAACGCCAGCCGTACTACATCGTCTGCAAGTCGCCGAGGCAGTGTCCCCCAATCGGCTCGATTTGGCGCAATGGATCGTGGACCCCAACAATCCCTTGACCGCGAGAGTCATCGTCAATCGCGTGTGGCAAGTCTACTTTGGACGTGGAATCGTCGAAACGGAGAACGACTTTGGCAGTTTAGGATCTGCTCCCACACATCCCGAGTTGCTTGATTGGCTGGCCGTCGAGTTTCAGAAACAGCAGTGGAGTCTAAAAGATTTGCATCGACTGATCGTCACTTCGCACACTTATCGACAAAGTTCATCAGAACGAACCGACTTGCGAAAGATTGATCCGAAGAACTATTTATTAGGACGGCAACAGCGTTTGCGATTGGAGGCCGAATTGGTGCGTGATGCGAGTCTGGCTGCTTGCGGATTGCTCGAAGGTAAATTGGGGGGGCCACCGGTATTTCCACCAATTCCCGAAGGTGTAATGGACAAAGGGCAAGTCAAGCGTACTTGGAAAGTGAGTGCTGGCGAAGATCGTTATCGTCGCGGGATTTATACGTTTGTGTATCGTGCCACCCCTCCTCCTTCGTTGAATGTATTCGACGCACCCGATGGCTTCAGCACTTGCACGCGTCGTTCGCGGAGCAACACACCGCTACAAGCCCTGACGTTGCTAAACGATAGCAGCTTCTTTGAATTTGCTACGGCTTTAGAGAAGATCGTGCGACAGGAGGGCCTGGAGACGGCCTTTCGTCGTTGCACCTCACGCCCTCCAACCGAGCAAGAGTTGATTCTGCTCCGCGAGCTCGATCCGTTGAGCGCCGCGCGGGTCATGCTTAATCTCGATGAAACTGTGACCAGGGAATAGCTCGATGAATCCTGATACATATGCCTTGCAACAGGCCACTCGTCGCCACTTCTTCAGCCGCTGCGGCGTTGGCGTTGGATCGATGGCCTTGGGCTCCTTGTTGGCTCGACAAGCAACTGCGGAGCCCACCGCCGATATTCGCAATCCATTGTCTCCCAAGCCACCGCACTTTCCAGCGCGGGCCACCAACATCATCTTCCTGTTTATGGCTGGTGGGCCGTCGCAGTTGGAAATGTTTGAATACAAACCCAAACTCACAGAATTGAATGGACAACCGATCCCGGAGAGCTATGTGGCGGGGAAGCGGTTCGCGTTTATGGATAGCAGCCATCGCACCAATCTACTTGGAACCAAACGTGCGTTTGAGCAGCACGGCGAGAACGGTACTTGGGTCAGTGATTTGTTGCCGCATACCGCCAAGATTGTCGACCAATTGACGATGATTAAGACCTGCAAAACCGATCTCTTCAATCATGCGCCGGCTAAGTTGTTCATGAATGCCGGGACGGGACTTTTCGGTCGGCCTAGCATGGGATCTTGGGTCACCTATGGGCTCGGTTCGGAATGTGACGATTTGCCAGGTTTCGTTGTGTTGCAGAGCGGTCCACGAGGCCCACGTGGCGGCGGCGTCCTGTGGGGGAGTGGCATGCTGCCGACCACCTATCAAGGAGTACCCTTGCGAAATCAAGGGGATCCGATCCTGAACTTGTCCACGCCACAAGCGGTGAGTGATCGTGAGCAGCGGCGAGTGGTAGATGTCGTACGCGATTTGAACTTGAAGCGGTTGGTCGAAACCGGTGACGAAGAGATCGCCACGCGGATCAATGCCTATGAAATGGCATATCGCATGCAGACTAGCGCGCCGGAATTAATGGAGACCGAGCAGGAATCGCAAGAGACATTGAACTTGTACGGTGTTCAGGATCCGAACGAATCGAGCTTTGCTCGCAACTGCCTATTGGCTCGGCGATTGGTCGAACGAGGTGTTCGATTCATTCAGCTGTATCACACCAACTGGGATCATCATGGTGGGCCAACTGAGAATTTGGAGACTCACCTGCCTCTCGTGTGCGGCGAAATTGACCAAGCTGCTTCAGCGCTGGTACTCGACCTCAAGCGTCGCGGTTTGCTAGAAAACACGATTGTGGTGTGGGGGGGCGAGTTTGGACGCACGCCGATGGGCGAGGTGCGCGAATCAACCGGTCGCAATCATCACATCGATGCGTTCACGATGTGGTTCGCCGGCGGCGGTTTTAAGCCGGGAACGATTTATGGTGAGACGGACGAACTAGGTTTTGGCCCCGTCGAGAATCCGGTTCATGTGCGCGATATCCACGCCACTTTGCTGCATCAGTTGGGACTGGATCATGAAGCGCTGTCCGTCCGCTTTCAGGGCCTCGATGTGCGGTTGACCGGCGTCGACGAAGCGCATGTATTGCACGACGTTTTGGCTTAGTGCTGCGCCAATGTTGCCTATCGGGGCATCGTAGTGGACGAGGTTACGAGTCCTCGCAGTAACGCAAGGCGGAAAAGATTATGCGGGACTCGTAACCTCGTCCACTGCACGCGGGATCAGCCTTATAAGATGCATTAGCTTCACCCTCCCGCGCGCGGAATATTGCCGTAGTATTCAACCCATTCGCGGGAGGGTAAAGAACCTACTCCGACCGGTGATCTGCACATTGGATTGCGATTCGGTAAAGTTTTCGTTTGCGGCTCAAGTAGTGCTGCAAGATTTCAACGCATGTTCAAAGGGCTCCACGGGGGACTCCTAACCCTCGTCCACGACGGTAGAGCGAGCTTTCCCAATTTTGTCAGCCGAAAGTCTCCGCGACTTCCGCGACGTTGGGCATTTGCAGTTAAACTGCTAAGTGTTCCATTTTTGATTTTCCGGGAGGTGCGTCTTGATATCCAAATCACTGAGTTCCCTGATTCGGCGGGTAGGGCACTTGGGCCAATTGCGACTCGCGGCCGTAGTAGGGGGCTTGGTAGCCGTTAGCGTTCCGGTATTGGCCGTACTGTTGGGCTGCGTCGTAGTCGCATTGAGTGCCACTGGGCTATCCAAAAACGGAATGGCACCCACGGCTCGCATCTCGAATTGGCTGCCTGATTTCCACGCCCTCCTGCCAAGCGACATGTCGCCGCTGGGAAAGGTGTGCTGGTTGTTGCTTGCCGCGCTGGTCGTATTGCTGGTGTGCTCAGCGCTTTTGTTCATCTTCTATCGACTGGTGCAGCGCGCCGTAGTGGAGTTTGAAGTAGCGTTGATCTCTCAATTGCGAGGGCATGCTAAGCGTTTAGCTACAGTCAGGACGTTGTCGGCACAACAGACTGCGCTGACCGATTGTCTCGATTACCATCTGCCTCGCGTCCGTGCCAATCTTGGCAAGTGGTGGCGAACCTTTCCACGGCATGCTATTCAGTTTGCGGTTTGCGTGTGCGTAGCCTTTCTGATTCAGCCCGTGCTGGGATTGTTGACCTTAATCGCCACGCTGTTGGTTGTACTGAGCTATCGCCTGCTCGATCGATTGCGGCGGACAACGTTACCGGTGGTTCGCGAACGGGCCGCCCAAGAGCGTCAGACGCTGGTAACTTTGAGTCTCCGCGGCCCGCTGCTGGAGTCGGTGCACGATACGGCCGCGATCGAGAAACGCTTCGCTGATCAGCTGCAGCACTATCGTCGCGATGCGGTGCGAAGTTTGACCAGTTCGGCATGGAAGATTCCGGCACTGCTAGTAGTCGCCGGTCTGTTGGCGGGGCTATTTCTGTTTGTCATCGCCGTGCAAATTCTGCGCAGTGAAACAAGTTTTTCCGTCCCCGCGGCTTTCTCTTTTTCGCTGTGTCTGGGGGCTGCAGCGATCAGCGCGCACCGCTTGCACCGCGTGTGGCGCGATCTGCAAACGATCGACACGGCAGCTGAGGAACTGGAGCGTTTCTTGGCATTGCCCGTGGAAGAATTCAACAACGATAAACTGAGAGCGATCAGCCACATTACCGCGCAAGCCGAATTGGAGCATGTTACCGTGCAAGATAGCAGTGGTCGCAAACTGCTGGAAAACGTGTCGGTGGTTTTTAAGCCTGGTCGTTTGATAGGCGTCTTGGCTAGCCAGCCGCTACAGTCTCATGCGTTGGTTGAATTGCTCATGGGGCTGGGGCGTCCCGTAAGTGGCCGGATGCTTGTCGATGGTACCGTGGTCACCGATCTGAAGCCCCAGAGTATCGCGGCTTGCGCGCATTGGGTGGCCCGCGACGGTACCCTAGTTGCCGGCTCGGTGCGGGATAATCTGCTGCGCGACGATCCCCGCAATGCAAATCGCGATGTTGATGAAGCGATCGCCGGCGCCCGACTGACCGAGACCGTGCAGCAGTTGCCTGATGGATTGGCGACCATCATTTCACCGGGCGACGATCGGCTAACGGGTGATATGGCCTTTCGCCTTGCGATTGCTCGCGCCGCTCTGTCCGAAGCCTCAGTTTTTGTGATTGAGGAGCCTCGCGTCCATTACGATGCCTCGATGGAGCAGCAAACGCTTGAGGCGATGCGGAGCCTGGTTAGCCCACGCTCTATAACCGTCGTGTTGCCGCAGCGTTTGTTGACGCTACGCCAATGCGATGTGATCATCGCCCTACACGACCACACTGTGGCGGACATAGGCACCCACGCCGAGTTGCTCCAACGCAATGAACTTTATCGGCATTTGAACTATTTGCGGTTCAATCCCTTTCGCGGGTTGGCGGAGTAAGCCGTCCGTTGTTTCCTAAACCTAAACCTAAACCTAAACCTAAACCTAAACCTAAACCTAAACCTAAACAGTCGGCGCGGTGGCTAACGTTCGAACCAGCTGCTCCCAATCCTTGTGTGTAGCTAAATCGAGGGGCTGGGTTATAAGTTTAAGTTTAAGGAAATTCGCAGATCAAGAATACGCGTTGGACGTCGTGTGGCCGCGACTGTTGGCGAGAAGCACACGATAGCGCGTTAGCAGTTTGCGGATCAGCATGCCGAGGTAGAAATTGACGACCAACGACAGTAAGAATAGCACGGGCAGAATATTTTCAGCGGTCTTTGTTTTTCCAGGGTGGATTGTTGGTTCACTAGCCTCACCGCTCTTATTGGTCGTTACCATCGTTGTGGTAGGTATTGTTACGGGTGCAATGTTGCCAGGCTGACCGTTGTTGCCGATCGGATTGCCAGCCACGCGAGAAACTCCGTCGCCGGTGAAGCCGTTGTTATTGGGCATTCCATTGGGATTGTAGCCGCTGTTGCTGGGCATGCCGTTGGGGTTGTAGTTTGGATTCGAACGGCCATCGAAATTATTCGGGGGATAGCCATCACTGAGGGGCCCCGTATTGGTTGACGTGTAATTCCCTGGATAGCCGACACCATTGTTGCTACCGAACCCGCCGCCGGGAGTTTGGCGCGAGGGGAGGCGATTAAACATTTCTTGCTCTAGCGAGGTTGGGTCGCGTGGAACGTAGCCCCCGTTGCCCGCATAGGTTCCCTGCCCGTAGCCGCTATTTTGTGTTCCTGTCTGCGTGCCAGGAGGGGCTCCGTAATCTGTTGGATTCGGTGACGTTGGAAAGCGATTGTCTGCGAGACGCGACATGTCATCGCGGGTGCGTTGTTGGTCGTTAACCCCTTGGCCATACGCAGGTGGCGCAGCGGTTTGCCAGTTCGTGGAATTGCTGGCGTTGTTGGCACGGCCATCGAGCGGATTCGGGATAGTAGGCGAATTGAATTTGTTGGGAGCCGATGAAGATCCCGGAAAGCCGGGAAGTGCAGGCGAGTTGCCGGTGGCGGCAGTAGCTGGATTGGTATTGGAGGCACCTAATCCGAGCCCTGAACGCGCGTCAGGAATGGCTGGCGTACCACGTACAAAATTCTTCAACTTTTCGGCCTGCGCGTTGAGGGCCGCCTGGGCTTGGTCAGCCAGGTTGGCATTTGGGTCTAACGACTGTGGTGAAGGTGCATTGCTAAAGCTTGGTAACGTCGGGGCGCTACGGTCCTGTTGGACTTGTTGGAGCCTATCTGTTTCGACATCGCTGATGCGCCCAGGGCCAAGTTGTGCGGTGACGTCGACGGGAGAATTCACCCGCGGCATCGTTTTGAGCTCTTCTCGGCTGGGAGTCTGAGGTAGCAGATTGGTTCCGAGTCGGATCACAACCTTCGTAGCCCGTCCAACCAGTTCTTCAGGCATGTCGCTAGCCAGTTCCCAACCGGTGTTTTGCATCTGCTGCAGTTTTTCCGGTGAAAGCTGAATGATGTAGCACAGCGTTTTATCGCGATCGATTTCCCATCCCCAATCGCGGTTTTGATTCTGGGCCATTGGCTGAGCTGCAGAGAGTTGTCCAGCGGCTGCGATCAGAACGAGAAGTCCGATTCCGTTCATGGGTCAGTCCTACCATTGAGCTTATAATAAAAGTTATCGCGAACAGAAGTAGCGAGTGAATGGTTCAGACTACATCATAGGGTGGGAATGTGTAAAGAGAAGTTGGGGGAGGGAGAGTTGGGAGTCTGGGAGTCTGGGAGCGAGATTTCATAACTCCTATCAGTCCCATGTTTCCTATACTTCCTATTTGGATGATCGGCCGAATGGTGTTGTGCCTTAGGGTTGGTGGGCAAATTTTTTTTGTTGAAATTAGGGATGGTGAAACAATGGAAGGTTGTGAGATCCCCAACAGACCGCAAAATACATTTTGCTAGCTAGGGAACAAACTTTTGTGGTAGGCGTCCAAAATGCGTAGGGAATGTGAAGTGGCGCAGTTTTTGCGGACAATATCACCTGATTGGGCGCTGCGGCAGCGATTATATGTATTGCTCCTCTGCAAACGAGCATTCTCGCTAAAGTAATTACCCCGTTTGAATCGAAAACTAAGAGCGGACAGTTTGTTCTGCAAAGTCCCAACGGATCGATCGATTCGCGGGGGGGATGCTAATGGACTGGTTCAGTTAGGGGGGAATCTAACTGAGCATCCGCGCACGTACTGTGCGCGGACGTGCCGGAGTTGCAGCTACCGCTACGCTTGTAGAGGAGCAGTCTGCATCACCGCTGATTCTCCATTGGTAGTTTCGACACCACCTACTGGATCAGCTTTCATCAGGAATCCTTTGCGAGTCTATGGCTCCATTGCCGCTCGGGGGTGTGGCTTTGAGGCTGAAGCACGTGAACGCGGGACCGCAAGGCATCTGACCGATAGAAACAAGCTCGACAAAGGGGAAAGCTGAGCCCTAAGTCGTATGGGTTTGTTTCGCCAAGATAGCCCTGACCCAAGTGTTTGTCAGATGCGTTCGTCAATGGATTGACAACCGCGCCAGGGGCATTTTGCCTCGAGCAATGTGACAGGCAGGGGCGACCACGGCTGGATTAGGTTCACTAATAAAGAATCTGTCTGGCTCTAAAACACGTAAGGAAAACGGAGATCCTGCATATGAAGGTGTTCACCACAGGACAGGTCGCAAAGATCTGTAAGGTGGCCCCTCGAACCGTGAGCAAATGGTTCGACTCCGGCCGACTCAAAGGATATCGC
>JBGSNE010000231.1:0-7551 GCA_041739785.1 Pirellulaceae bacterium | reverse complement strand
GAATGCGGTCGCTCGCTGGCGAACCGGATGTCGGTAAATCCCATTTTCCCTGGGGTTTGCACCCCAGGCTACCAAATGTCACCGCTTCGCGGTTGAAAAAGCGCGGGCTTCGAAAGCCGTAGGAGAGGTTCATCGTGGAGATCCTCGCCTACCGCTACGGGTTAAACGACTAAATCAACAAGCCGCTCACGCGTCGCGGCTCACTAATTAGACAAGCCCGCTAGCCGAGGGCATAAGCAAGCTCGGGCCCACGGCTAGCGCCTGAGGTTCACATTGTGCACGAAGCTTTTAGAGTCGCAAAGCTATCAAAGACGTCAAAGTCCATACGATCGGAATTTAATGCAATCTCGGTGAATTGACACAGAAACTTTTGCCATTCGCCGATGATATTCCAAGATTCGCATGCCTCTAAACGGGGGCGTTACGATGCAGGGCATCAACACATATACCGCAACGACCGAACTATAATCGATGATGGTCGTAGTTTGTTGCGCAATGATGTGGGCTGCCACATCCAGCATGAGGCTGGATTGGATTAACCGGCTTGCGAAAAGGATTTCTAAAGTGCCGAATCAAGAAATGCGCCCATATTCCGCCGTATGGTTGGTGGTCACTGCGCTGCTTCTCGTTTCTCAAACTGGTTGCCAAGCGTTGCTGTTTAGGATTAGCGGCGTTCCAGCTAGCGAGCTCCGCCAGGAGTGCTTGGCCATTCCTAAACGTGGCCTGCACATGATCGATGTCACCAAACTGGGCCAACCTGAGCCCAAGGCATATCTGTTGGGCCCAGGAGACGTGATTGGAATCTATATTCCAGGCATTATCCCATTCCAAGATCCAGTTGCAGACCCAGCGCCTCCTCCCGTCTTCTATCCCGACCAGGGTAGCGAATTGCCCCCCTCCATCGGCTTGCCCTTTGTCGTGCTTGAAAACGGCAAAGTCACGCTGCCGGCCCTCCAGTCCATTCGTGTAGAAGGGCTGACGATAGAAGAGGCAACGGACGAAATTCGCACCGCGTACACCGAACGCGGGATTTTGAAGGATGAGAATATCATCCCCTTGGTCACTCTCTTCAGGCCTCGAACGTATAGTGTCATGGTCGTTCGTGAAGATACGGGAGGGGGACAAGACGAGCACGCTGCCAATGGCTCCACCATCGATTTGCCAGCCTACAAGAATGACGTGCTGCATGCGTTAATAGCAACGGGAGGCATGCCCGGTTTGAAGGCTAAAAACGAGATCAGGATCTACCGCAATGCTTCTTATCGAATTGGCAATACCCGGGATGGAGGCGTCATTAATTTTGTCGATGAAGAGTTCCTCCCACTAGCGCAAGATGCCTCAGGGGACGGGCCCGACGCAGTCATTCCGTTGCGAATATACGAAGGCGACCGCATAGACATACCGACCCAAGATATCATCCTGGCTAACGGAGATGTGGTTTACATTTCTAATCGCACAGCTGAAGTTTTTTATACCGCCGGCATGTTGCCTGGCGGTGAGCACCAACTGCCACGTGACTATGACATTGACATTTTCGAAGCGATGTCGATTGCAGGCTACTCATATGGGAACAGTCAATCGAGTGGCGGCGGAGGTTTTCTGCCTCCCTCGGCAGGCGTCATTCCCACTCAGTTGTTCATTTTCCGTGAATGCGAAGATGGACGCGAATTCACGATTTCAGTCGATCTAGAAAAGGCCATACAGAATGACCGAGAGCGTATCTTAGTTCAGTCAGGCGACAAATTGTTGCTGCGCCATACTCCCGCGGAAGAGACCCTCACGTTTGGCATCTACTCGTTCTTTACCTACGGCATTCGCCAGTTATTCCAAAACTGATGATTTGATAGCCACCATGGTCCGCATGCCGATCAACCTGTGCATATTCACTTACGCGAGCCTCTCCGCAGGCTCGCAGTATCATGCTTTTTAACCGGCACCCTGGATATTTGACGTCAGTCTCGGAGAGACCGACACAAAATAGAAGCTCAACCGTGCGGCGTGAAAAGAAATCTGCATTGAGTCTCAGCCCCTAGCCAACGCGTTTGGTTCGCTGGTCAGATCGGACTCGTGAACGACACGCGAGGAAGCAAATGGCCGATAGCCACAACGTGCCGGAAGCGGGCTCCGGTGCGACGGGTGGCGGCGGCACGAGACGCGTTGGATCGTAGAATAATTGATCCTGCCGCCGGTAACTAGAGAGGCTCGCCCAAGTCCTGTTGTCTAGAGGATCAAAACTCGCAATCGGGGCGTTTAAAGCGAACAGATTTAAGACAAACACCGACGCAATCGCAGGGCCAGTGTAGGTCTGAGCGTAATTGTATAAGGCGTTACTTTCCGGTGTTGTCAACGCACTAACTTCGCCCTCAAGATACCAGATCGCTTGTTGGAGGGCATTGGACCACAAATTTGAGTTATCGAGAAATCCAGCCGATGCCAAGTTTCCGGTTGCGAAACCTTTATAAAGGAATTGGGTGCGCGGGTCCAAGGGATCAGAGCCATTAAGCCATGGATTGGCGTTTCCCACCAATTGTCCAGAAATCCCTCCGAGAACGGCACGATCGCTAATCGCACCCACCAGCAATTTCTCGCCAAGCGAAATGTGTTCGTTGAATTCGACGCAGAACGTCTGCACACCCAAGGATAGCCACGTATCCGGTTGGGAACCCGTACTCGTTAATTTGTAAATCGAGAACTCACCGCCCCCACTTGCGCCTCCTGTCGCGCCGACCCGATCGAGTTTGATGGTATCGCCCGGCATCAACACCGAAGCGGTCGCTTGGGAAGCCCCGCCGATTACTAGGCCAAATAGAATGCCAAGTACTTTCAGATTCTCAATAATGAAACGCATGATGACTGACTCGATGATGATAAACTCTAGCAACTGTTCTCAGCCCCCCAAAATATAGGGTGCAGTTTTTTAGATTAGTCGCCTTACAATTCCTGTCAACGATTTTGCCATCTTAGTCCGAAATTTCCTTACAATTCCTCGCAAAGCGATGTGGTTTCCCGTGAGCACGACCTTCAAAACATTCGGTTTTCCCGAGTAAATCGCATTGCAATAACCAATGCGGTGCTACCAACGTCCAATCGCCGTCAAAGCGGAGGCCGCCAAGGCAGTCTGATGCACCCGAAGCACAAATTGTATGAAGTTTGAGTGGAAAACCATGCAAATACGGCACTACGGAATTCCGCGAACGATGCTGGGGCCGATCAATCGAGATAGGGCGACGGGCAGCTTTTGCCAAATTCGGATCAATTTCTGATTGCTCTCATTTCCGGGCCGCAGGTCTTCAGCCTTGCCTTTGCGAACGTAATATTGCCAAACTGCAGGGTAGGGCTTGGCCCCCCATTGCGCTTTGAATTTGAAGGTTCCACTCCCTTCACTGCTGCGCCCAAAGTCAAAGATGGGGCTGCCGCGTTCGATGGCTCTACCCAACATGTGGCGGTACATCCACATGTTAGCCCCAGTCCAGTTGTAGGACCTCAGACTGCTGGCGCTGGGAACTTCCGTGCGCTCGCCGGGCAGGTGAATCAGTAGTCCCGCGGCGATCGCCCTCGTCCCCTGACTGACAACACACACTTCGCTGTTCTCAGGAAACGCATTCAATACCTGTTCAAACAACTTCCGAGAAAACACGGGAGTCCCGAGGTCGCGCATGTTGATTGCAAACACCTTGTAAAACTTGCTTAGCAATGCGTGCTGCCCCCATTGAATGCTTAGCTCGTGTTCCTGCGATTTTTTTAGTTGGCTGCGCAGCTTTGACTTAAACGACTTGTCAAGTTCTTGTTCGGAACTTGGCAAGTCGAGGCGCATGTGCACCTTGTCTTCACGATTGACAGTTAGCAATTGATGGGCAACCGGTATTTCATGGCGTAGCTCGAGGAAGCGAACATCTAATTCGTCGGCCAGTTGACACGCAGCCGATACTAATTCACGAGCAGCGTGATCCGTGGTCGCCCACACGCCGCCCGTGTTGATATAAGGTAAGCTGACAAGGAATTCCCCAAACAACCGGCCCTGGATGAAAGCCAACGGCAAGATTCCGTCGACCGGACCATCTGCTGTCTGATGTGTCAGGACAAATGGCTTGTGCTTGAGTCCCCGACAGATCGCACCTAGCCAGCTTTGCTGGTGTCCCGCCAACGCTGGATACAAACTAGATTTCGTGAGAACCGGCCAGGGTTCATTGGCCGAAAGTTGACGAACAGGCATGGAAGATGCAGCGATACGACAAGACACAGTGGACCAGAAAGCGAGCAATATATCACATTCGGCTCGCTCACCGCCAACGCCTGCAAGCAAAATAAAGAAAGGTAACCAGGGGCGAAACACCGGCCGATTACCCCACGCAAGGTCAACAATCTGCCGGGCCTTCGGCCCTACTGCGGAGACTCGATCGGACTCTCACCCAGGCCTTTAGCCTGGGCTAGATAATGTGCCGGACCTGCGGCCCTATCTCGGAGACTCGAGGCTCACCCAGGCCGTTGGCCTGGGCTAGATAATCTGCCGGACCTGCGGCCCTGTCACGGGACTCGGCGGCTGCGGCTGCGGCTGGGCGATAAACAAGTTAGAATGAGTGGGACTTTGCAACTCACTAACAAACTTTGCAACAAACACAGCATTGAGATAGCGACATGCCGCCTCCCAATTCCGCCACGGAACTGCTCCCACCCAGCTTGCTCGCGCGACTGGAGCGGATGGAATTGGTCAGCCGCAAGGTCTTTCGCGGCCGACTCAAAGGTGAACGACGCAGTAAACGCAAAGGACAAAGCGTCGAGTTCGCGGATTTTCGCAATTACGTTCCCGGCGATGACTTGCGATTCGTCGATTGGAATCTCTATGCGCGGCTCGACAAACTCTATTTAAAACTATTCCTCGAAGAGGAAGATCTGCATGTCTATTTCTTAGTCGACGCCAGTCCATCGATGAACTTCGGTGACCCAACCAAGTTCTTCGCTGCCAAACAAGTAGCCGCCGCATTGGCGTTTGTCGGAATGTGCCGCGGCGATCGAGTTCGAATCGAATTCCTGGGTCGCGAGAACAAAACCAGCCCCGTCTTGCGCGGTCGCTCGCAATTGTGGCGTATGAAAGAATTCGTCAATTCGATAATACCTAATGAAACATTCGAATTGACCGACGCCATCAAACGATTTTGTTTGCGCGCTTCCGGACGTGGTATCGTGGTTCTGCTGACCGACCTGATGGACAAGACCGGATACGAATCCGCCCTACGCTTGCTGGTGGGACAACAGATGGACGTGTTTGTGCTGCAGATGCTCAGCCCGGAAGAGATGCATCCCGAATTGACGGGCGATTTAAAATTGGTCGATTGCGAGTATGAAGACGAAGCGGAAATTTCGGTCAGCACGGCGGTGATCAAAAAGTACAAAGCCACGTTGGCGACGTTTGTCGATCAGGCTCGCCGTTTCTGTGCCCAGCGCGGGATGACGTACATGCTCACCCGCAGCGATCAGGGAGCGGAGGTGTTGGTGGGTCAGTACTTGCGTGAACGAGGCTTGGTGCGATGAGTCCTATCAACATGCTCAGTTGGTGGCAGTGGTTAATTATGGCTGCCATTCCACCGCTGATCGTCATGCTTTACTTTCTAAAACTCAGGCGCATGCCAGTCGAAGTCCCCAGCACCTATCTGTGGAAAAAGACCATCGAGGACTTGCACGTAAACAGCATCTGGCAACGACTGCGGAAAAATCTGTTGCTATTGTTGCAACTGTTAGTCGTTTTGTTTTTAGCGTTGGCCTGCTTGCGACCGGGCTATCGCGGCGAGGAAGCGCTGGGCAGTCGCTCGATTTTCATGATTGACAATTCGGGTTCGATGCAAGCCACGGACGTTGAAGGCTCTCGTTTGGCCACCGCCAAAGCTCAGACGCTACGGATGATCGATGCGCTGAGCAAAGGGGATGTAGGGATGGTGATCGCCTTTTCCGATCGCGCGGATGTTAAGCAGGGATTTACGTCGGACAAGAAGAAACTGCGCGCGGCCATCGAAAGTGTTGCGGCCACCAATCGCACTACCGATTTGAATGAAGCACTGCGCGCCGCCGCGGGCTTGGCTAACCCGGGCAGGACCAGCCAGATTGAAGACTTAAACGACATCCAGGTCGCCGAGGCGCTTCCAGCCACAATGTATATCCTCAGCGACGGTGGGTTCGGTCCTCCACAAATCGATTTGGGCAATTTATCTGCCGAGTACATTTCGATTGGTACGCCCGACCCGGAAAACGTCGGCATCTTGGCCTTCACCGCCGAACGCAATCTGGAGAAAGACGGACGAATCGAAGCCTTCGCGCGCGTACAAAATTTCGGCACACAGCCTCAGAGCTTCACCGCCACGCTAACGCTCAACGATGAATTGGCCGACGCAGCCGACGTTACCATTCCCTCAGGCGAAAGCAGTGGACTCAGCTTTGAAATCAACCAAATCGCCGAGGGCCAGCTGACGTTGGAACTCGAACTGAGCGATGATTTTGGACTGGATAACAAGGCCTATGCTGGACTCGATCCTCCGCGACAATTGGAGGTGGTGTTAGTTACCGACGGCAACACAGCGCTCGAGGCAGCACTGGCTACTGAACAAGCCCAAGCCCTGGCGACGATGCGCATCATTGAGCCGGCCAGCCTGCAAACGCCAGAGGTACAACAACTGGCCGCCGCCGGACAGATTGACCTATTCATTTATGATCAATGTGCACCTGAAACCATGCCCAACGCCAATACCCTGTTCATCGGCACGGTCCCTCAAAACGATGATTGGAAAGCCCAACCCTCCACGGGGCCTTTGTTTATTATCGACACCAATCGCGCACATCCGATTTTACAGTACGTCGACATGGGGTCGGTGCGAATCGTCGAAGGCCAAGCCCTCGAACTGCCGCCGGGTGGAACGGAGCTCTTGCGCACCGAAACTGGAATCCTGATGGCCGTCGCACCGCGCGGCGCGTACCAAGATGCGGTGCTGGCCATGCCACTCGCCAAGCGAACGGCCGAAGGGGCCATGCCCAATACAGATTGGCCTATCAAACGCAGCTTCCCTGTCTTCGTCTACAACGCGTTGGAATACCTCGGCGGAGCCGTTTCGACAGCTAGTGCCAAGACCATCAAGCCGGGACAGCCGGCCGTTTTGAGCTTGGCCAATCGCTATGAAAAAGTGCGAGTTAGCGGTCCAGGTGGCCGAAGTCAAAACATGGAACGTGCGGGGCAGCCCAATTTGATCTATACTCAAACGGATGAGCTTGGGTTCTACCAGACCAATCCAGCCGAGGATAGCGACCGGCTTTTGCAAATGTTCACTGTCAATTTGTTCAGCGAACAGGAGAGCAATTTGGCTGCTGCTCCCGACGTTGCCATCGGTACCGTAACCGTTGCAGCCAACCAAGTTCAAAAGGACATCGTTCGCTTTGAATTGTGGCGATGGCTGTTGGTCGTCGCCTTAGCCGTGTTGTCAGCCGAATGGTTTCTGTATACTCGCCGAGTCGCAGTGTAAAATAGGCGCTGAGTATGATTCCAGCCTGCCCGCGATCGACCGCAAATGC
>JBGSNE010000241.1:0-11125 GCA_041739785.1 Pirellulaceae bacterium | reverse complement strand
GAAAAAGTGCACCATAGACCGGCAAGCGTGTTGCCGAGAAAGCTGAACAGGAAGAGAAGAAGGAGTGCGACCTGGACGGTTCCGTTGCCAAACCATCGCAGTTTTTCGTAGCGCATGAGTTTTGAAAGCACGCCTGTTGGTCGGGCTGAACCCACTTGTTTCATGGCGGGTATGTGCGGTGGGTCGTTAATCACACCGTGTACCCAGTCCGTCATCGTTTTCAACGCACCGGGCGTATTGGCGTCCAAAGATTGTTTGGCTAGTGCCAAAACATGTTTTTCAGGAGATTTATCTCAAATATAGCGAGATTTGTTCATTCGCAATAGAGATCCATAGCGCAGATCGCGAGATTTAATGTCCGCTGCAACGGGTAGAGAGCGCACACATCTTTTCCAGCAGCTCAAAAGGGCGAAGCGAGTTTGAGCTGCTTAAAGTGTAATTTCAGCGGCGCTAATAGCTACGGAACGCATAGTTGCGGCAAGGAGCTGTCGTGGTGGTACCGATCGTATTTTTGGAGTGTCCGCCGCTGAGCCGGTGCCGACTGTTCGCGGCTGATGGTCTTCATAATCTAACAACCGGATCCGGTACTCCCAACTCTAGGAACGCATTTGCGCGATCAACGCAAGTCCCGCATTTTCCGCACGGCTGATTACTTCCCTCGTAGCAACTCCACGTATGTTCAAATGGAACTCCCAACTCAACCCCTCGCCGCACGATACCGGCTTTGTCCCATTTGACGAAAGGAGCCAGGATTTCGAGTTTTCTTTCATCGCATTCTTTCGCCACAGACTTCATTGCATCCAGAAACATTGGGCTGCAATCTGCGTACATTACACCGTTGACTCCACCATGAGCGCCGAAAGCCACTGCATCGAATCCGAGAGATATCGCTCGCCCAATGGCAACGGAGAGCATAATCATATTGCGATTGGGCACCGTGGTTGTACCAATCGTTTCTTTGGCGTATTCGCCACTCGGCAAATCGACACTTTGATCCGTGAGAGCATTGGCGCCGAATAACGGGGCGAGCGCCGACAGGTCAACAATTTCTTGGGGTGTTTTTGTCAGTTCGCAAATCGTTATCGCTGCCTCAATCTCCTTCTGATGCCTCTGCCCATAGTCGAACGTCAGAGCATGAACCACATGCCCCTCGTCCCTCAAATGATACAATAGCGTTGTCGAATCGAGGCCGCCAGAAAGTATGACAATAATCTTCATATTACTCCTTCAAGTCCAAAACAAATTCTGCCCATGTCTGGTCCGAATATCCTAGCAAACTCCGACACTCACCGTCGACATACAGTTCAACATCTTGCGGGGAAATCAGGCTTACTCGATAGCGATCCGAGGCTAAGCTCAACTTATGCGTCTCACCATCCTTGCTGCATTTGATCGAAGTTACGAGTTCACTGGTTCCATCCCAAATCGTCATTTTGGATTCACCATAGAGCACTATCTTCAAAGCGAAATTAGCGACTTTCTTTTTGGTTCGATCCGTCAACGGCTTGCTTGGCTTGTCTAACTCTCGATCGTACTTAGATTGGCTTACCCCGTGTTTCGACACTCGCAGGTTTCTGTGAAGCCGTAATAGCTCATCTGAACCAGAAGCTTTAATGATCTGCTCTGAATGCGTTGACAACAGGCATTGTCGAAAGCGATCGCGCAGCAGCGATACCATCCTGGATTGCTGCTCGGGATGCATGTAAACGTCTGGCTCATCCAACACAACCACACTGTCGCTAGGCGTTCTGGCTACGAACCAGATAATCTGTAACCACATCTGTAGCCCATGGCCAAAGTTGGCTGCTTCTGCCACAAAGCCATCATCCATTAACATCAGAGACAACTCGTCCTCGTACCGAGCATCGGCCGCGATGAATTCGGATACCCTGATACCTTCCCACGTCTGCTGAAATAGATCGCGGAAGACTTCAAAATACTCCTGAAGGTAACGAATCTGATTACGGAAATGACGCGAGGATAAATGGGTATCAATGCACTTCCGAACGTAATCAGCTCGTAATACTCTCTCGTTGTCTTCCAGCGGACGAATTTGCGGCAAGATTGATATTGGCGGAAACTCGCACTCTCTCGCTCTAACGCGTGAATCCACCGTGTGTTCCTTCGGCGTCAACGCCTCGGCAAACAGCACTCCGCCGGAACCAATGAAAATCTCTACTCTACTGCCGTTAGCAAAGTCGGCCTCGATTACAGCTGGCGGATCTTCATATCGAAAAAAGAGAGTCTCGGGCTTCCGCTGCTGATCGTCGATCGGCGGCAATATACCAACTCCATTTCCGCCAAGCCAAGGTGGCCGATTCGTAAACTTACCGGTAGCAAACTTGGACACAACGTTTGACAGAATTCGAATCGCTTCAAACGCCGACGACTTCCCAGCATTGTTTCGACCAATCACCACAGAGAACTTACCAAACTCAATTCGCTGGTCCTGGAACCCTTTGAAGTTTTTAAGGCGGAGTTTTGTTATCATTTGCTAATAGGCTCCTGACGCAAGCAATCTATTATCTTTCGGCAAGCCAACGTTCAAGTGCTAGCACAATGCTGCCAGCGCCTGTACCTTGGACATACGGGAATCAAGTGATCGTGATGGACATAAACTGCATTGAGGCAATTCGCAAGTCCTACAAGAAGACTCCACGAACTCGTCCGGCGAATTTGGAGAATACGCTCCGTAGTGGCGGAGAAGGCGCCAGTCCACAATAGACTCTAGCCTAAGTTTGGATTCGGTCATTGCGAAGTACGCCAGCGCCGGACATTTCCTCAGGCATCTTTTGTAGACTTGCGTGCAATGGCGTTGGTGCGCGGTATTCAAACCTGTCGAGAAAGGTGATGAAGCGATACCGCTCCTTGTAGAGCCCCCCGCTGCAAGTCGTGCTGCCATCCAGCAAGGACTCGACAAAGATCAGGACGAGGAACGAGAGCCGGAGCGGGAGTATTGACGACCGCTTGTGCGAGAGCTCGAAGCCACTAGCAAAGCCCAACTTAATCGCAATGACTAAGGCTTGATTTTCTGAGTGCGTTTGATGAGTTGCTTCCACAATAGACGCTGCTTTTCCCAGTTAGGGGTGATCGCAATTTGACGGACAGCGCCTTCACGGAATCGGGGGTCGTGATCAGCGGTGGGTTCGAGATCGAGGATGGCCTGTTGGATGTCGGGAGCTAGGTTGGTCAGATTGAGGATCTGGGTGACGCGGGCGCGGGAGACGCCGACGGTGCGAGCGATTTCAGCTTGGTCTTTGAGTTGACCAGTGGACAACAAATGGTCGAGGCGGATGGCAAGGGCCATCAATTTCGTGATGTGGGGCAGTCGCGGCGGTGGCGCGGGCCTGGGGGGACGTGGCGTGTGGAGGCGTTGCCGGCCGCGAGACGCAACCGTGGTTTGAAATGCGGTATGGAAGTGAGGCGTCACTGCGATTCCTTTGAGGTTGATGGCGGTACCGTTTGGGACGTGTCGAAGGAGAGCAGACCAGTAGGGCTAAGCGTGATTGAAAGCGTGCTTTCAGTGGGGTTGTGGTCGACGCGTTCGATCAGATTTGAGACGAGGCGGCTTCGTTCGCCTATAGTCAGATGCTCCCAGAGCGATTCAAGATCGTTGATCGCCCTGAGGATCGACACGCGATCAGGTGTCGTGGATTGGGTTGCAGCAAGCCGCGATTGTAGTTCACCTCGTCTCTGTGCATCTCGACGGAGTTGATCGCTCAGATTGGCAAGTGAATCAAGCCGCACGGCTTCTCGGGTTGGGTCGCTGGTCGGTGTCGACAACGCATCGATGGCTTGTTCGGCTCGGCGGATGTCGGCAATCAGTGCAGCGAGCTCTTCTTCCAGCCGTTGTTGCTGGGTGGTAATCGAAGTTCGTACTCGAAGACAGGTTTCGTTCAGCAAGGCATCATCGATCGAAAGTGTTTGCAGTTGTGCAATCACAAAACGCTCGACCTCTTCGGCTGGAAGCGACGGTTGTGGACATGTCTTACGGCCGCGCTTTGTCGCCTTGTTGCAAACATAGTAGCGGTAGAGCCGGTTGCCTCGACGAGTGCTCGAGTGCGTCATCACCCCGTCGCAAGCTGTACAATGCAAAATGCCAGCCAGCACACCGGGCGATCTGCCATGAACTCGATCACCCGAGTTGACGCGGTTGCTACGCAATTTGGATTGTACGAGCTTAAACGTCTCCGGATCAACGATCGCGTCGTGTTCCCCCTCGTAGACTTCTTTGTGATGAGAGACTTTACCGAGATAGATGCAGTTGGTGAGCAGGCCGTGGAGCGCATTCTTGTTAAACCGTGAACCACCTATGGTTGTGCCTGCTTTAGTTGTCCACAACTTGGTTCGCCAGCCTCGCTTCTCGATCGCTTCCACGGTGGGGATCAGCCCTTCGTGCTCAAGATACAGATCAAAGATTTGGCGAACTCTCAACGCCTCCGAGGGATCAACGATCAACTTCTTAGTCTTTCGGTCGAGATCGTAGCCGAGCACCGGCCGTCCACCGAGATACTTGCCCTTTCGTCGCGCCGCCGCCATCTTGTCTCGAGTGCGTTCGCCAATGATCTCGCGTTCGAATTGAGCGAAGGACAACAGAATGTTGAGCGTGAGCCGGCCCATGCTGCTGGTGGTGTTGAATTGTTGAGTGACCGACACGAACGATACGTCGGCTTTGTCGAACTGTTCCATGATTCGCGAGAAGTCGGTCAACGATCGGCTCAGACGGTCCACTTTATAGACAATGACACAATCGATCTTGCCAGCCTCGATGTCGGCCATCAATCGCTTCAGTGCCGGTCGCTCCATGTTACCGCCCGTGAAACCGCCGTCGTCATAGTGTGTTTCAACCTCGATCCAGCCCTCACCGCGTTGGCTGGAAATGTATGCTGCGCCGGATTCTCTTTGTGCGTCGAGCGAATTGAAATCCTGGTCGAGTCCTTCGGTAGTGGACTTTCGTGTGTAAATAGCGCATCGGATCAGCTTTTTGTCTGGATTACTAGCGATCATTGTGCCACCTCTTTCTTACTATTGAGTTTGAAGAAGGTGAAGCCGTTAACATGAGAACCAGTGATGGAGTTGGCGATGGCCGATAGTGTGGCAAACAGTTCACCGTTGAATTCGAATCCGTCCTGGCGAATCCGCACAGTCAACATCTGTCCTTTGTACTTTTTCGAGAGTATCGAATCGACGGGTGGCAATCGTGGATCGCGGCCAGCATCGATTGCGAGCGTATGATCAGAAGCCACTTCGATCGTTTTTCGGAATTGTTGCGATGGTCGCTTCCGAAGGTCAGCATCATCAGCCATCGCCAGCGCACGCTGCCGGACTCGCTCGGGTAAGCCACCTTCCTCATTGGCTTGCAAGCGCCAAGCGATCTTTTTGACCAGCCAGTCACGATTTCGACTGCGTGGCGGCTCGCTACAAACAACTTCGTAGTAGTCGCGGAGCTCTGAGGTCTTCATCCGTTTCATAGCTGCGACCTCCTTGGTGATGTTCAGCGTGTGCATGGTACTCCCCTTGGTAATTGGATTTGCACTGCGGCGTCGACGTAGCGTCGAGCAACAGTGACAGAGAGCCATGGCGTGCGCGAGAGCTCAAGCCGTCGCCAGGCAGAACTCGCGAGATTTCTTGTCACTTAGTCGCGAACGGGCCAGGCATTGTCAATGTGCGGGCTAGATGGCTCGTTGGTTGCAAGAGCTGGCCGAGAGTCGGCAGGCTGGCTGGATGTGGGTTGGATCGTTGCAGGTAGGTCACTGGTTAGCTGCGGAATGATTTGCCGCACAATGCCACTGGCTAGGATCGATGCGATTTCTTGGTTGGTTGGAATCGTCGCGGAACTATCGTGCCGCTGCCGCTGTGTGGGACTTCGCATGGAAAACTTCCTCCCTCTATCTATACATACTGCAATTGAGGGGAAGCGCGCAAACCTAGTCAGCAAAGAATCTCGAAAATAGATTCTGGAAATTCTTTTGCTGCCCTACCATCGCGTGACCAAAGGTGTCACGCGCATAAATGAGAATGCTTGCATTAGTTGCGTCTCGATTTCGACCACCCCTTACCACACGCCCCAATGACAAGGAGCAATCATGACGAAACGAGAGATTGACGGAGAGCTCTCGAAGGATCAGCGCAATACGCTGACCGAGCTGCAAAACCTGACGGACGAACAAGGCTATCCACCGACAGTCGAGGAACTGGCGGAGCGATTGAAACTGCGAAAATCGATTGTCCACAATTGTCTCAACAAATTGATCGACCGTGGCTGTATCCGCAAGACGCCGGGCAAGGCGCGAGGGATGGAGGTCGTTCGATCGTCACACGCGCCAATCATCAATGTGGTTTCCATTCCTGTGTTGGGCTCGGTTCCAGCCGGCAATCCGATCAGCGTCGACGAAAGCCAGGAGGGCGAGGTGCTGGTGCAGTCCAACATCGTCGGCACAGCGAATTGCTTTGCGTTATACGTCAGCGGTCACAGCATGCGCGATGCAGACATCCTCCACGGTGACATGCTCATTGTCAGGCAACAACCGCTCGCTGAGGATAACGACGTCATCGTCGCCTCTGTCGATGGCGAAGTTACCGTCAAGCGGCTATCGATGCGCGAGGGTGTAGTCCAGTTGTTGCCGGCTAACGTGGACTTCAATCCGATTCCGATCCACCCCAAAACCGACTTTCGCGTGCTCGGCAAAGTCATCGCAACGCGGAGGCTGTTAACTAGAGTGTGTTGAGAAAACTATTTTGCAAAAGTTCGGCGAGGATATGCTCACCGCAGATGCCGTAAGCGCCAAGTTCAATAACCTTGATCGTCGTATCGTCCCCATCGCAGCCAATCACCTCACAGCCTTCATCGACGTCCAGCAAAAACTGTTGTTCTACGTCGTCGCCGCCTGGGAGGATGACTTTACTGGCTACGTCATCGACTACGGCAGTTATCCCGATCAGCAGCGCAACTATTTTACGCTGCGCGACGCTCGCCAGACCCTAGCGACGGTTGCTAGCGGAACCGGTCTCGAAGGATCGATCTATGCTGGACTTGAAAGTCTCACCCAGCATCTTCTACACCGCGAATGGCAGCGCGACGACGGTGCCGCCATGAAGATCAGCCGCTGTCTGATCGACGCCAACTGGGGGCACTCGACCGATGTGGTCTACCAATTCTGTCGCCAGAGTCCCCACAGCGCGCTGCTCACTCCATCCCATGGTCGCTTTGTCGGCGCTTCCAGCAATCCATTCAGCGAATACAAACGTCGCCCCGGCGATCGAGTCGGTCTCAATTGGCGCATACCCACGATCCATGGCAAGCGAGCTATCCGCCATGTGATCTACGACACCAACTGGTGGAAGTCCTTTACCCATGCACGCCTCGCGGTATCCATGGGTGATCGCGGCTGCCTATCCCTTTTTGGGTCGACAGCCGAAACGCATCGCATGTTTGCCGAGCAAGTGACCGCCGAGTACTTCATCAAGACTGAAGGTCGAGGTCGAACGGTCGACGAATGGAAGTCACGCCCAGAGCAACCCGACAATCACTGGCTCGATTGCTTGGTTGGATCAGCGGTCGCGGCTGCCATGCAAGGCTGCGTGCTGTTCGGAACTGACGTCAATACAACGAAACGCAATGATCGCGTGAGTTTTAAGGAGCTCCAGCGAAGGAGGAGAGCATGAACTCAATCAAATCGAGTCTCCCCTGCCCCAAAAAATGGCGGTGGTTTGTCCGGACGCAAAAGTTCGGAGATCTCTACTCGAGCGATTTTGGTACAAGGCAGGCTTCGTTCTCGGACCAAAAGCGCACGCACCACTCGTCGTGGTACTTGTTAAGCGAAAATCCGGCAGCTTTAACCTCATCCTTGTTCTGACGCCATGCGCTCCAAAAGTGCTGAGTTGGCGCTGCGTCGCGTACATAGCTTGTTCCTTGTCGCGTCTCTACCCGTTGGGGTTCACCAAAGTCCAAACCGTACATTGATCTGCGTCCAAATTTTGAATCTCCGGAGGCTGGGCTCAGTCGACAGTTCCCAGGAATATCACATTCAAGCACCGCATGAGATAAAACGCAATCAGCTTCAAATTGTCGCTGCCGGAAGTCTCCGAAGTCGGTCGGCGTCACCGAAACCGCACGGCACCGTGACTACAAACGATTTTGGACGGTTCGTCGACGGTTCGTCCTTACGCACGAACAAGGGGGAGTTGACTGCGTTGGACCATGAATCCTACGCGTCCAAGCGAATTGGCCAATCTGCATCGGTCGTTTGTCCGACGCAGATTCGGCAACTCCGGTGCTGAACGAAGCGTGATACTCCGACTGGGGTGCTTTGTCGGAAACAGCTGAGGTCGTCACCACCTCCGCCAGGTCTTATTTCATGAGAATCTGAGAGGATTCAGTACCTCAAAACGCCCGAAAAGAGAGCGAACTACGGGAGTTTGCGTGAAAGAAGATACATTATTTAATGCAAAGTGCGCAACGAATACTGGATGCCCAAAATCGAGGCGAAAAGCCCGAAACGCCAAAATCGGGCTCCCAAAGCCCCTCTCTCGCTCTCCAGATGCGAGTTGGGTTGTAAAACCCCACCCACGAAAAAGAAATGTGGAGGGTTTAGACGAAGACCGGTTCTGTAGGGGGGTTTGCCTAAGGGGTAGAGACAAGTGAGTGGGCCGCCCGAGCTTGTTTCTTGTTAAATACCCTGGCGGCCTAGGAAGACCCGATGTTTACGAAGATGTTGAGAAAAATGGCGGCCATTCTGGTTGTTATCACCGGAGTGTCCACCATGACCGCCAAAACGGCGGAAGCGGCCAAGAGTGTCCGGTTCGGACCATTCAAGCTTGTGATGTACGGGGGTCCAAAGGCTGAAATTGATGAGGTTGAGGTCCGAGTCTGGTTCGACTACAGCTGGTACATTAAGACCGTTGGAGAGAAGATTGCCAAGGGACGAGGCACCGCCTTCGACGTACGATTGAAGTCCGATGGCAGCTTCAAGGAAACACATGGCGATGGTCCCCTTCGGATTATCTCCAAGGGCAAGCTGAGCGGAAACAAAGTGAACATCACAGTAGATGTTCTAGTACGTTTCAAGGGCCGAAAAAAGGACTTCCGCCTCTTCGAGGCTGAAGTTACCGTGGGTGGTTAGACCATCTTGATTATCCGCAATAGGGCCGCTCGGGGCAAGTTTCCCGAGCGGCGCGAGCGTTGGAGTATCGTTATGACAGAATATATTCGTCTCTTGGCGTTCTTGGCGTTGGCACTCCTCACTTTTTCAGAGTCCGTCTGCGCCGCTGGTGGCCGCTCCTCCGGACGTGGTGCTCGGTCACCGTCCCTAAGGAAACTGGAAGCCAACCTGCCGAAACTGAAAGCCAAGTTCGAGAAAATGGAAAGCTGGCACTCGGAGCAGGAGACCCGTCGCCAAATCAGCTCCCTGATAAGATCCCCTGAGTATGCAGCGATGCTAATACGCACTCGTCGTGAAGAAGCAATTGAAGCAGATACTAAGTTGAAGCTGTTTCGTTCGGAAGGAAAGGCTGAGATTCCAGAATTCTACATGCAGGTCGAGAACTTTGTCTGTTCGGAGCTATTTGGTCGGAGCTACGAGCAGCTCCCACGGTTCGACAAAGTACAGGCAGATGTGCTTCAGTCGATGCTGAAGGAAAGATTGCTTGAACAACCCATCGAGTCATTTGAACTAGCTTGCATACTCATGCATAAGTACGCGCAACATGAGACTCAAGCTCTCAAACAGGCACGAAGAGAGCGGGCTGCCGAATTGCAAAAACATCAATCGATAGTGGAGGGCACGTTGAATATGGCCCCTATTAGTCTTAACACTGGCGGGCGCCCAACTGGTCCTGCTGGGATTGAACCAGCGCAGCTCGCAGACCTTCAAGCCGTGTGGTCAGTACTCAATAGTAAGACGACAAAGGCGGAAGAAGACTGGCTTGCGCTTCTTGGGACGTGGTTTAAGGAAGCATTCAAATTCTCATTTACTGTTTTTTACTTGGTCCTACTCCCTGGATTTATGCTTTACCTCGCCACGCATCGACTTGTGTACGGTGGCCCCGAACAAAAATCATCTCCCAGGGCCACTGACACGTTGGCTGCAAAGAACACTTCCGTGTACTACGTAACGCCAAACGGCTGGTTATCGACGAATTTTCAGATGGCAGTTTTTCACGCAAACTCGGACGCATCTAGGTCGGCCTCAGACGAAAGCGATGCCGAGACCACTGTGGTTGCAGATAGTGCAACTCAACAAGCTCGTTCCGTTCGAGCTGCCTAAAGGTGCTACGGTAGTTCGACCGCCTGTGGCAGTCCCACACGCATGAAGAAGCGAGCAAATGACTGAGACAAATGCTCGCAGTAAGGCGAGCGTAGGCGCATTCGAGTTTGGCCGAGCGAAGCGATGTATCTTGCAAAAAACGACTTGTGGAACCTCACGCGCCTGCTCGATTGCACACACACCACCTTTAATGGCCTCACTTTCATGAACCATCCGTCCCAGGCTTGCCAATAGGACACTCAATGTTTCTTGGCGGTCTACCCGCTTAGGACGGCCGTCCTTTGTTGTTCCAATGACCGGGTTAAAGGCGGAGAGGTGGCGCTGTAGCCGACATAACGGCTCTGGCTACTCGTTCAGCGGCTAAATGTCGTCGGAAAACTTGTATTTCTTTACGTGCTCTAAGCTCGACTTTTCCCGTTTTTAAGGCATTGGCCTTCGGAGATTGGTGTAGGTAAAAACGGCTTCCCCGCTTGAAAATTGTGAATCACTACAAACACAGTTTTGGGCAAGAAAGCCGCCATGATTCGCGTGCCGCAGGATTTCAAGCCGTTGTTGACCAGTTTGACTGATACTTTTCGTCGCGAGGCCACTCAAGAAGCTAGTTTCCAAGGTAGCGTCGGACAGACAGACCGATGCAGATTCGAATCTCGGCTTAGTGCGTTCGGCTGAATCGCCGACGCTCCTTAGCTGCAAATAAGGGCGTGACCTAAGCGCCCAATTGTCTTGCTTCTCTAGGAAATGGAATTTCCTGATGTTTGAGTTAGCATACTCAAGATCGGGAGGTATTCCATGGGACAAAAACGTAGAAGTTTTACTGCAGAGCAGAAGGCCGAGGTGGTTCGGCGTCATCTGAAGGACAA
>JBGSNE010000237.1:0-61004 GCA_041739785.1 Pirellulaceae bacterium | reverse complement strand
CAACCCTCAGCACACCTGGACCATTGACGCTGTCCGGCGCCAGGAGCGCAAGCAGAAACGCCAAGTTCCCAAACGTCGCAGGCCAAGCAGCTAGCAAACTAACCCGCCTGTTGCAAGATGCACTTCACCGTACGCTCACCGATGGAAGGTGGACATCGCGTGCCCGGCATCTTTCGTTGGCCCGGCAAGATCGCTCCCAATCAAGTGTCCGACGTCACGCTAACCAGCATGGACTTGCTGCCGCTGCCTACGGCAATGGGAACTCCACAACCTCGCCGAAGATCGCTGCGAGACGACCAATCTAGCCACAGCCAATCCGGAACTTACAGGGCGCTTGAGCGAAGCTTGGGTTGCATGGACGGAGAAGACAGGATTGACTGTGCAGACGAATAGCAATAAGAAGAAGTAGCGACACTTCTTGCTGATCACCACCTGACTGGCGCCATTATCCGTGCTCCGGACTTGCCATCCGTGCTACACCTCAAGTCCATGCCTAGCACGGATGGCAAAGCCGGGGCACGGATGGTCAGCGTGATAGAGTGTAAGTACCAGGCAATCCTACGTACCTAAAACAATTTAACCAGTAGATAGTGTTTACCGAGAAGTGTCGAAGTAAGACATTCCCATGCAAGACGTACGATGCATGGTTTAGGGCTCGTCGTAGTGGACAAAGTTACGAGTCCCTTTCAGGTTGTAACTTGTCGGTTTTAACATGTATTCATTTTACTCTTCCGCTCGCAATATAATACCGGAGTAGTGACCCAATTCGCGGCCCATCGTCGCACGGTTCTCCGTACCGTGATCCATCTGCTGGTAAGCGTGTCCTACGAGCTTTCCGGAGAGGGTGGCTGTTGTTTAACCTAGTCCACTACCCAGGCGTCAAGCGAAGTCTGGACTGGAATGCCTGCGGCTAGTTAGTTGGCAGGTGCGTTCGTGGAAGCATCGAGACTTCCACCGTTGCGGCTGATCATCTCCTCCAGGACTTCGTCCGGTAGACTGGCAATTGTTTTGACAGCGCCATCAGCCATCAGAACTGTGATCGGATGATCGCTAAAAAAACGAACTTGGCTAGCGTCTCCCTGGATGTCTTCTGGCTTTGTCCAAGGCACGGTACTCGTAGTTTCGACCAAGAGCAGTGTATTGGCGATGCCGTCGGTAAAGGAATTCAGCTTCTCTCCGCCACCGATTCCGAGCGCACTATTCTCGCGAGCGAAACCGAGAATATTGGCTTCACCCACTTTCTGATCTGGCTCCGCAAAGGGGCTACGATAGATGGCGGGCATCTTGTCTAGCAACTTCAAATTGTGCTCGCTGTCCCAAGGTTCGTCCAAATGGAATTGTTGGTAGAGGTCGTGATGCCCGAGGAAGGGTAGGATCGCAACACGCCAACTGAAAGGATGGTTCTCGTTAACGTCAGCGGATTGGCTGCTTGATTCACGGGTGGGTAGGCTGCTTGATTCAGGGGTATTGGAGGTACCTGGGAATTTTTTGAACGAGGATTCGAAGTTGTGAAAACTAAGACCGATTTGCCTGAGTTTGTTTTGTAGTTCGACGAGTTTCTTAGCAGCGGTATCTGCTTCGGGAACCTCAATTTGCAAGATTTGTTCTTTAACCAATTCGATTCGGCGTAGTGTATTTTTGGCGGCGGGGTGTCCTTCACCATAGCGATTTAGCAACTCATCGTACTCTTGTTCCAGTTCAAGTAATTGTTGTTTCAAACCAGTTGCCAATTGCTGCTTTTCTTCAGTACGTTGCTCATTCGCTCGTGTCAATTCGGCCAGTGTCTTTTCGATAAGTTCATGCTCTGCAGGACTGGCTAGCAGAATCAATTGACGATTCGGCTCATCGACAGCAAGTCTTACATTGGGCTTGCCTGCGAGTACCATTGAAAGTACGTCATAAGCCAGCTGCGGTTCAATCTGCGATTGCGTTAGTTGATAGGTTTTAATGTAGGGCTTCTGTGAGGCGTCTGGATCAGCGGTCGCATTCGGTAGCGGATCGACCAAGCCTCCGTGCAACCATTGACTTAGTTGCTTGGCCTCGGTCGAATCAAAGCTACCAGTGATCGATATCTGCTCGCCAATCTCGGAATTGATAATTGGAGCCGAGCGAACTTGTCCGTTGACGATGATAGCCAGTTGATTGCGAATGTTTGGTTTTGTTAGCTTGGCGAATAGGCCTCCCAATTCCCTGTCCAAACGCAAGTTGATGGCCGTTACTCGATCACCTTTCCAAAATGATCGATCGCCATTGGTTTGGGAGCCATTGGTTTGAAAGGTGAGCACGTGTCCGTGGATGCGTGGCCAGCGAATCGCCTGTTGGTCGCTGACTAGAACAAAGTACTTGCCGGCGTTCAACTCTTTAATTGGAGCTCCCATCTCGTCGTCCGCAATGGCATACCAGGTTCCAACGGGAGTTCGAACCGGCTGGCTGCCATCGCTTGTTCGCAGCAGGCGCGTGGCCTCGAGGATTTGTGACTCATTGGCACTCGGTGAGTGGCCGGTAGATTCGCGGTTGACGAGTATGCCAAATGAAAGTGGTGTGACATCGCTATCTGCGACGTTTGGGTTTGCAGTCTGGCCTGTGGCAGCATCATTAAGTGGAGCGGTAATTGCATCGTTGGAACCATTTCTGTTGGTTTCGCGAACTTCGACTTTGCTACCCTCGGCCAGTTGTATTAAAGTTCGGGTGCCATCGGGATTGCTGATCACGATGATGATGGAAAGACAAATGCCCAATAATACGCCCAGGAGTCCAGCTGCGATCGCTACTGGAAACGGCACCGTACGTTTCATCCAATGTTGGGTGGCTGGTTTTGCGATGGTGCTGGTGCTCGCAGTTCCCTGTTTGCGAGGTTCTAAGACTAGTGCTTCGCCAATGAGCTTCTCTAAGTTGTGGTCTTTGCAATGCGGTGCTAGCGCTAAAGCCACGTCCTGAGGAGTTGCCGGGCGATCTGCAGGTTTTTTGGCAAGCATCGAATCGACGAATTGCACCAAGACGCGAGGCGCGGAAGGGAGCATCCTCCCAAGGCTCGGTGGTTTCTTCGAAACATGCGCTGTCATCTTTGCGAACGTGGTTATGTGTTGGTCGTCGGCAAAGGGCGCGCGCCCGGCCAGTAGCTTGAACAATGTGCAGCCCAGCGAGTAAATGTCGGCACGAATGTCAACAGTCTTGGAATCGGTCACTTGCTCTGGAGCGACATAGTCGGCCGTCCCCATGGTTTGACCAGTACCGGTGATTTCTGTGCGTTCATGTTCACCGTATTGAAGGCGCGCTAAGCCGAGGTCTAAGAGTTTGACTTCACCATCAGCGCTGAGCATCACGTTGGATGGTTTGACGTCGCGGTGTACGAAACCCTGTGAGTTGGTGTAGGTCAGTGCCACGGCAATTTGGCGCGCGATCTCACATGCATCAGAGATGCTGAGTGCACCGGTGCGCTGCAGCAATTGTCCCAGATCTAAGCCCGTGACGTATTCCGTTATTAACACCGCCGTGCCATCGACTTCGCGCGCGTCGTGGGCCGTCACAATGTTGGGATGACTCAGTCTGCCGACGGCCCGCATTTCGGCTTCGAAACGTTCGAGCATGCGAGTGTCCGCTAAGCGATGGCTTGCCAGCACTTTCAAGGCAACCTCGCGGCCAAGCTTCGTATGCCGCGCCAGAAACACGTTACCCATCCCACCGCTTCCAATCGGTCGTAAAATTTCATATTCACCAATTGTACTCGGCAGTGACTCAAAGCCAGCGTGCGCAACACTGCTATCTGGTATCGCTAGAGCGCCCAGGGCTTTGACCACCGCCAATCGGCAATCGGATTCAGCGCTGTATTCTGAATGCTTGACCGGATCTCGCAAGCTGACGATCAGCGAATCGCCACCATCTTCCACGGTTTCCAACTCAGATCGGCATAGGTTGCATTCAGCGATATGTTGAAATAAGACATCGCTGTCTTCGCTGGACAATTGTCCAAGTGTCAAAGCTCTGAGCTGTTGGTGCGACGGGCATTCGATTGAAGTCATCATAAGGTTCTCCTTGAACAGCATATTAGCTGAGCTGCGGGTTAAACGATAAAGCGGGGGCCTACAATAAGAAGAACGTTAAAGTCTGACACGATTTTTCTGAGGATAGCAAAAATCTTCGATTTCCGACTTAACCGAACAACACTTGAGTTAGAATTTTGGCATGACATTATCAGAGTCCAATCCACCTGAGCAGCGACAATCGGAGCAGCCGACGCTGTCCTCTCAGTTCCTGCTCGGTGTCCAACGCATGGACCCAGCTGGCTGGAGTCGGCTTGTCACGACCTTTGGTCCGATCGTATACCGATGGTGCCGAACGTCGGGTGTGCGAGATGCCGATGCGCCCGATGTTGTACAGGAAGTTTTCGTTGCTGTAGCGCGGGGCATTCCAAAGTATAAACCGGAAAAGTCGCAGGGAAGTTTTCGTAGCTGGCTGGCAACGATCACTCGGAACAAAGTTCGCGACTATTTTCGAAGTCAAGCTAAGTGTCAAAATGGCGAAGGAGGGACGCAGGCATTGGTCCAACTTCAAATGATTGCCGAAGATCTTGAGACGACGATTTGTGCCGCAAACGCGAAGACGCCGCTAGTTCGCGAAGTCCTGCAGCAAGTTGAAGCGGAATTTGAACAATCGACTTGGAAAGCCTTTTGGATGGCGACGATTGACGGTGAGAGGGCAGGCGAAGTTGCCGCGCAGCTCGGCATTTCAGCAGCCAGCGTCTATCAATCCAAGTCACGCGTCCTCCGCCGCCTGCGCCAGCGACTCGATGAACTCCCTCAGTAGCAGCACAAAAGACCCAAAACCATATCACCACTGGAACAAAACATGCATAAACTCCTGTTAGTCGCGGCAACTGCGTTAATGGCGGTTGCCGCCCACGCCGACGAAGCTGTGACTCGGACAGTAACGGTCACGCATTCGAAAGTCGAAGGCATTGGTGCGGAAACAGGCGTCATGCGTCGAGATCCTAGCGATATTATCAAAGTCGATGGTTTGTATTACGTATGGTATTCAAAGGGAGAAATCTCTCCCGGATATGATGCGACCGTGTGGTATGCGACCTCGGAAGATGGTCATACTTGGACGGAGAAGGGAGAGGCACTCGCAAAGGGCAAGCCGAGTAGCTGGGAAGGGGCGAGCGTCTTTACGCCTAACGTGCTCGTGGCCGAGGGACGCTACTGGCTGTTCTATACAGGTACCTCCAGAGAATTCGGTAAGGGTTTTAATCCTGATTCGAAAATCGGGATCGCCGTTTCCGATTCGCCAGATGGTCCCTGGGAGCGTCTGGCTACCAACCCAGCGCTGAAGAACAGCGACACTCGCGATGAGTTCGATAGTCACCTGGTGGATGATGCCTGCCTGATCGCGCGGGAAGGGAAGTACTGGTTCTATTACAAAGGCCGACAGTTGGGTAAAAGCCCGGGACAAACTCAAATGGGGTTGGCGATTGCAGACCACCCTCAGGGCCCATATTTAAAACATGAATCGAATCCAGTCATTCCCGGTAATCACGAGGTGCTGGTATGGGCCCAAGGCTCGGGCGTGGCGGCTATGATTGGAACGACCGGGCCGAAGGAGATCACAAATTCGATTCTCTATGCTGAAGACGGAATTCATTTTTCCAAGACGCACGACGTAATCAATGGCCCAGTGGCTGCCGGTGCCTACCGGCCGGAAGCGTTTACAGAGAGCGGAAATGGAGAGCTTCCCAAGTGGGGTGTTGAGATTGGCAGTGCGAAAGAAAAGACTGTATCCCTGCCCTTCATTCAGCGGTTTGATGTGCAGCAGGATCAGTAAATTTATTTCAAAATTTCGGGGTGACCATTAACTAACCCAAGTAAACCCATAAAGGACGAAATGAGCGACGCTATCGAACACCTGTCGTCCCTTCGGGACTGTAAGTTGAAGTGCAAGTTTGCAAAAACTCACAGCCCCTTCGGGACTAACGCGATGTCCCATCACCAACCACGGACTGGCGTCCGTGGCTATAGCATGAGGTGCCTTCGGCACTAAAATTGCGCAAAATCAAAATTCACAGCGTCGGTTACTAAGAAGAAAGACAACAAGATGCGATACTCTTCCGATGGTCTACCATGGCAGTCGCACACCTCCTGGACGGCTTTGACGACATTAAATGTGTGCTTGTCCGTCGCCATGGTGCTGTGTTCGCAATCTAACCCCGCCTATGCGAGCGACACGTTTGCTGACGATGTAGCCTTTATGAAGCAACACACACCGATCGTTCTGTTGCAAAACGGTAACTCGGCAGTCGCGTTGGCTCCCGCTTACCAAGGCCGTGTGATGACCAGCACTTTCGATCGCGATGCCGGTCCGAGCTTCGGTTGGATCAATCGCCCGGTCGTTGAAAAAGGAATCCTTTCGGAAGACGAGAAGAAAGGCCAGCTCGAAGAGCACATCTATATCTTCGGCGGAGAGGAGCGTTTCTGGCTTGGACCGGAAGGGGGACAATATGCCTTGTTTTTCAAGCCCGGATCGAAATTTGAGTTCTCCGACTGGACTACGCCACCGGCCATCGATACCGAAGCGTTCGAGCTGGTCGAACAAACCGAAACATCAGCCAAGTTCCATCACAGGACAGAATTGATCAATCACAGCGGCACTCATTTCAAAGTAGGTATTGAACGCACGGTTAAGCTGCTTGACCAACAGAATGCATCCGAACTGATGGGTATTGAGCTTGCAGAAGGGTTGCGAATGGTCGGCTATGAAACGGACAATCGGATTACCAACACCGGTTCCAATAACTGGACAGCAGAGACGGGTCTACTTTCGATCTGGATTCTTGGTATGTATAACCCCTCGCCCGAAACAACCGTCGTCATTCCTTTTACAGAAGGTGAAGCAGAGTCGCTCGGTCCGAAAGTGAACGACATGTATTTCGGCAGGGTTCCGCCGGAGTATTTGCGGGTCGAAGAACAGAAATTGTTTTTCCGTGGCGACGGTACGCGTCGCGGAAAGATCGGCATCAGCCCCCAGCGTTCCAAGGGAGTTGCCGGCAGCTACGATGCGGCTGGAAAAGTGCTTAACATCGTTACCTACAACGTGCAGGAGGCTCCGTACGGATTCGTCAATTCCGTTTGGGAACTGCAAGATGAGCCGTATGCCGGGGATGTGATCAATTCTTACAACGACGGTTCCCCCGAAGCGGGCAAACCTCCGCTGGGTCCGTTTTACGAGTTGGAGACTTCCTCGCCTGCGGCGGCCCTCAAACCTGGCGAGAGAATGAAGCACGTCCAGCGAACCTTCCATATTCAAGGCTCGGAAGACGAACTTAACCCTCTCGCGCAGCGCCTCCTGGGAGTTAGTTTGGAAGCGATCAAGGCCGCCTTTTAGGATTAAGCCTTCGCTTTAGATGCTAACCAATCGGTCTCAACTTTCTCACCGTTGCGTTCCGAATTGATCTTGCCTTTGATCTTCTCGCCGTCGATTTTTCCCTTGTACGAAGTAGTGAATTTCTGCCCGTTCCGCTCGCGTGTGTACTTGAACGAAATCTCATCCTTCTCCAGCTTAGCTTCCTCGATGGCCGTCTCGGCGTCGTCGCGTCCGATCATGACACCCGTCAACTTGTCTTTTTCAAGCTTTAGTTTTAGTGTTTGCTCGCGTTTCTGTTCACCACGGGTAACCTCCCATTTCCACGTTCCCGTTGGGTCGATCTTTTCTTGGTCGACAGCCACAACTGCATTGGAACTGGACAAGGCAACGCCAATCACCAAACCCATCATCATCGTCTTGAACATCTCATTCACCCTTTTCGTAAACAGGATCAAACCGAGGAACTCGTAAAATGTTTCCACGCGGTCGATTCCATGCTGTCGCATCGTAACACACTTTTTACTGCTCCCACGCTTTATGCATTTCATTGCCACGAAATCTATGCAAGATTTGATTGATTAAATTTGCTTAAGGTTTAGCCATTCAAATCAATGGGACTGGCGCAGGCTTGAGTCTGCAAGACTCATTGTTTGAGTTGCGAACTCCCGTCCGGAAGCTGATCGAGTGGTCGCAATGGATGAGCGGCCTTTTTGTATCGATCCCCAAAAAATCCGGCCGTGATGAATCGAATCTGTTTCCGCAAAGGCTGTTCGATGAATCCGCCGCTTGATCGCCCCAAATGACCTCCGGACTGATATAAAGGGCATTCATTTCCTTTAGAGAGGTCGAAGATTTGCCATCTCCATTCGCGCATGGACGATGAGCGGAGAGATTTTCCAGTTGTTTCGTAGATAAGGAGTCCACAGGGGTGTAAGTCGCCACCTGTTCGTATTTATGAATGTTTCCCACAAACTTGTCCTGATCACCGTTAGCTGCTGCTTAGGCTTGGCTCGCGCTGAGGATGCCGATTGGCCGGAGTATCTCGGGGGCAAAGAGCGCAATCTCTATTCGCCGCTCGAACAGATACATCGCGAGAACGTTTCGCAATTGAAAGTTGCTTGGACCTACGAGACCGGGGATGCCGACGAGTATCAGGCCAATAACCTGATTGTCGACGGTTGGCTCTATACGCCGACACAGTCGCGCAAAGTGGTTGCACTTAACGCGGCCACGGGCGATGAACTCTGGAAATGGGATCCGGCGAAAGAGCACACAGGACCGGGCCGCGCGCGGCAACGCGGCCTGGTCTATTGGGCGAACGAAACCGGTGGGGAACAGCGATTGTTCACCTCGGTCGGTAGCTTCCTTTTCGCGATAGATCCGAAATCCGGAGAAACCATCCGCAGTTTTGGCGATCAGGGTTCGATCAATCTTGGCTCGGGGCTGAACACGCCGGGCGTCACCTACAAAGACGTTTTGATCGTTGGAGGAGTGGGGGGCAAGGGCGCGATTCGGGCGTTCGATGTCAGGACGGGCGATCAGCGTTGGATCTTCCATCTGATCCCTCGGCCAGGCGAGGTGGGCTACGACACTTGGCCCGAGGAGGCCATTGAAACCGCGACTGGTCTGATGCCCTGGTGTGGCCAATCGTTGGATGAAAATCGCGGCATTGTGTACGTCGCCACCAAAACGGCGGAGCCCGATTTTTATGGAGGAGAGCGACATGGGAAGAACCTATTCGCCAACTGCATCCTGGCGCTTAACGCCGATACCGGAGAACGGATTTGGCATTTTCAAATCGTGCATCACGATCTGTTGGACAAAGACTTGCCTTGTGCGCCGGTTCTGCTGACCGTCAATCACGAGGGGAAGCAGATCGACGCGGTCGCACAAGGGACCAAACACGGGCTGCTGTTCGTGTTCGACCGCGTCACGGGCCAGCCACTGTGGCCCATTGAGGAGCGGCCGGTTCCGCAATCCGATTTGGTCGGCGAACAGGCTTGGCCGACCCAGCCGTTCCCCACCAAACCACCGCCACTGATGCGGCAGAGCTATACGCAAGACGATGCTTCGAACATTTCGCCCGAGACCCATCAGCTGACTCTGGATCGGATACTGGCCGCGCCCAACTTTGGGCCTTTCCCGGCACCGAGTTTAAAAGAGTCGGTGATGTTCCCGGGATTCGATGGTGGGATGGAGTGGGGCGGCGGAGCGGCCGATCCTGATGGGATCTACTACGTCAATGTCAATGAGATGCCGTGGCTGCTGCAAATGATTGAGACCCGACATGCGGATGGCTCTAAACTAATACCGGGCGAACGCGATTACATGGTTTATTGCGGGGTCTGCCACGGGTTGGATCTAAAGGGCAATCTCGAGCTGAAGTTTCCGCCACTGCACGATATTGACAAGCGAAAAACTCGCGCCGAGATTGAGCAGATCACTCGACAGGGCGGCGGACGGATGCCCGCTTATGCAACCATGGGAGAGGCCAAGCGCACGACGATTCTCGACTATGTGCTCAGTAAAGGTGCGCCGCTGTCGGCAGCTAGCGAGGAATCAGCCACGCGCGAGGCGGCAACTACCACGGCAGACGATGACGACGAAGGACCGGCCTATGCCTTTGGCGGATTCCGTCGCTGGCTCGACAATGAAGGTTATCCCGCGATCAAGCCACCGTGGGGGACTCTGAATGCTGTGGATCTCAACACGGGCGAGATCAAATGGAAGGTTGTATTGGGCGAATATCCCGAACTGACAGCCCGCGGGATCCCGCCGACCGGCACCGAGAATTACGGTGGCCCGCTGGTAACGGCCGGAGGCCTGATCTTCATCGGAGCGACCGCTGACGAAACGTTTCGAGCGTTCGACAAGCAGACCGGCGAGATTCTTTGGAAGTCGAAACTGCCCTTTGGCGGCAACGCCAGTCCGAGCACGTACACGGTCAATGGCCGGCAGTATGTGGTCATTTCCGCTGGCGGAGGCAAGAGTGGCCGGCCACGCGGAGGAACTCTGGTGGCGTTTGCGCTGCCGAACTGAATGAGAACGCGTGTACGGTGAAGAAGCTATTGATTTTGACTCACAGCACCTGGCAGCTCTATCACGGGCGATTGCCGACGACGGAGCGGGCTACGGAGAATGGCGTCGACTATTCGGCGACTAGAAATTCCATCGCTGCAGGGATCCAGCCACTGTCCCAGGCGTGTTTGCGGTAAGGCTCCATAAGGTACCGATGTGGGATATCGTGCTCGACCAGCAGTCGATGAATCTCGACGCCACCCATGCCGCGCGTTCCTTGTGTGTTAATGTAAAACAGCCTAGCTTCGTCGCCCAGTTCCTTGCCGCGGGTCTTGATCAAGTTCGAAAGTCGGTTGGCTTCAAAGTTTTCCCGCGATCCCCATTCGCGGGCGATCCGTTCGGCACGTTGGTCTTCTTCGATCGGCCCGGTGTCGACGCGGATACCTGGATCCCAGGCGGCAGCCCGATAAAACACGCTTGGGTTACGAAGGAGCAGCGTGGCTGCGCCCCAACCAGATTTGCTAAAGCCAATCAACAGTCGCCCCTGGGCATCTGCCTGAACGGGGTAACGCTTTTCGATGAACGGAATCACCGTTTTCAACAAGTGACTTTCATCCTGCTTGTTGGGGTTCAGGTCGTGATCCGCGTACCAAGGCTGACTGGTATAACCCGGTGCAACGCAAATCAATTGATATTGATTGTGAAAGCCATGTTTCTTGATCTCAACCAATCCATCACCGTGTTTTTCTATACCGTCTTCATGAACAGGCAACACGTATAGGACTCGATACGTCTGGCGGAGATCGAAGTCGTCCGGCAGCAGAATCCGTAACCTTGTTTTGCCAGCTTGATATGGGGACCAAATTTGATCGGTGTGAAAACCACCATCGGCTTGCTTTTGGCCTTGATCCCAAATGCGAAAGTCGCGAATGCCACCTGAAAAAGCTGTGGGATCGAATTCCGGATTCGGCAATGCGGGCTGCGCGCCGACGGCTGATAGGTAGTCGTCTAAAACCTTCATCATCGACGCAGCTTTTGCAGGTTGTGAGGCGGCTAAGTCAATCTTCTCCAGCGGGTCGTTGTTCAAATTGTACAGTTCGACTTTTCCGTCATCTGGGTAGCGAATCACTTTCCACCCTCCAGCAATCGCGGAGCTATACGGAATCGTTTCATCGTAGTGCGGATAGTGCCAAAACAGAGGCCGATCGTCGATCGTTCCGCTGCCGGTCAGCACTGGCATGATATCCACGCCATCGAGATGCTCTTCGGGTTTGGCTGGCGCATTGATGTACGACAGAATCGTCGGGTACAAATCCATCCCGATGGTTGGCACGTCGCTTACGCCTGTTTGGATGCGCGGGCCGGCGACGATCAATGGAACTCGCGAGCCACCTTCGTAGGCGGTGCCCTTGTTGCCGCGAAAGTTCACGACAAACTCGTTGCCTTGACTACCGTTGTCGCCAGTGAAAATGATCAATGTGTTTTCCAGCTGTCCAATTTCTTTTAGTTTGGCGATCACCCGCCCGACGCTTTCATCCAAGCTCTGGATCATCGCTGCTTTACCTGGGCTGTCCATATAGAAATCGGCGCCAAGATTGTCTGCTAGTTTTTGCTCGTACTTTTTGACATACTCCGGTTTGCCGGTAATGGGTGTATGCACGGTGTAGTAAGACAGGTACAGAAAAAATGGAGCATTCTTTTTTCGTTCCAAAAAATCGACTGCGCAATCTGTCAGTACGTCGGAAAGGCAATCCAGTTCCGTGCCCTTGTCACCTAGGTTGGGGAATTTGCGGAACTCGGGAAACAGAAAGCGTCCGCCTTGATTGGGTGAATGATCGCCACCAAAATTCTCATCAAAGCCGTTGTTCTCGGGCATATGATCCTGGTACATGGCTGCCAATTCGGCGACGCGCTGCGGGTTGTCCCATTCGGTCGGTTTAGGGCGCGGTACAAGATGCCATTTACCGAGGAAGCAAGTGGCATAGTCCTGCTCTTTCATCGCTTCGGGCAGAAGCATTCGCTCGCGGTCGATCCAAGTTTTCCAATCCGGGGTTAGTGTCTTGCGGTTGATCTGCTGTTGACCAGGGATCCAGTCGGTCAAATGCAGACGGGCGGGCGACCGACCGGTCAAGATTGCTGCGCGACTGGGCGAGCACAGCGTGCTACCAGAATACGCATGAGTGAAGCGCATGCCCCGTGCCGCCAGTGCGTCGATATGGGGAGTCTCATGAAACCGACTGGCGTAGCATACAAGTTCGTCGGCACCCAGGTCGTCGACCAGAAAGAAGACGACGTTTGGTCGACGCGGTTCTTGCGCAAATGTGGCATTAGCCGTGAACAACAAGATAGCGATCAGGCAAAATTTATGTTTGTAGTTCATGGTAACAATTGGGAATTCCATCAGCGTCTTTAATGTCTCGACTGCGCTAGTTAATGCATGTTATAACCGAATGGCATGAGGTTAAGGCGGATTATTCATGAGCCGAGGGGCGTAAGTCAAATGGCACTCACTTTGTGAACCTCAGGTGCTAGCCGTGGGCCATAATAAGCCGGGGCCCACGGCTTTTGAAGCCCGCGCTTTATAGTGCCGAAGGCACGGAATTCGATAGCCTGGGATGCAAATCCCAGGTTACCGAAGCATCCCCGCGTTTTTCCGGTTCGCCAGCGGTCGACCGCTGGCGAACCGGATGTCGGTAGACTCCATTTTCCCTGGGGTTTGCACCCCAGGCTACCAAATGCCACCGCTTCGCGGTTGAAATAGCGCGGGCTTCAAAACCCACGGCTAGCGCCTGAGGTTCACCACGGGCCCCCGACGCTCGCGCGTATTGGTTTAACAAAGTGTGTGCCATTGGGCGCAAGACACCGGTTCCTGTGCAACGCCTCAATAACCGGACGCTCGCGCCCCTCGGCTCACGAGGTCGTGAAAAGTCCGGATTGTAAGGGCTTGTTTCGTCACTAAGTAAGGATTAACGCGTGACAAATCGCGGCCCCAGGATTACAGCGTGCACATATCGACGTTGTCATAATTGCGTCCGTAGTATTGCATGTATTGAACTTTTTTCTCGATTGCTTCAATGACGTGCGTAGAAAAATTCGTCTTCTCGAACTGTTGGGCGCTGCCCAGACCGCCAGGACTGAAGACGTTTATCTCCATGAGTTTATCACCGACGATATCGAGCCCGACGAGAAACATGCCGTCCTGCACCAATTTCGGGCGCACAATTTCAGCGATGCGGAGCGCGGTGGAGTCGATTTCGGCGGCGGCTTTCGTTCCACCCGCGTGGACATTGCTGCGCATATCCCCTCCGGAACGAACTCGGCGGAAAGCTGCGTATTTCGTGCCAACTCTCAGCGGTCGACCATTCATGACGAACAGTCGCATATCACCCTGTTCGGCGGCCGGCAAGTACTCTTGGGCGATTACGAAGCCATCGCGACTGACCGCGTCGATCATTTGATTCAAGTTGGGAATATCCGCTTGGCGGATCAGAAATACGCTGGCTCCGCCCGATCCTTGGAGCGGCTTGATGACGATGGTCCCTTCCTCTTTGGCGAAGTGCCGAATCTCGTCACGATCGCGGGTGATCAATGTGCGTGGTCGCACTGATTCCGGGAAGTGCTGGAAGTACATCTTGCTCGAAGCCTTAGCCAGTCCATTGGGATCACTCAATACGATCACCCCCCGCCGCATCGCAACTCGGGCGAATTCGGCCGCGGCTGTGGCAGCCCACGAGCGATTCAAGTAGTCATCCGACGGGACGTTGCGGAGCATGAGCACATCCAAATCATCTACGGTCACTCGCGTCCTGATCGCAGACTTACCCTGCAGGTCGGCAGTGTAGGCCTCGCAGGTACCGTAGTGTTGCTTCGGTACAGACGAAGCACGAGCACGAATGGTATCGTCAGCGTGATATTCCAGGTCGCCGACGCCCATCACCCAGACCTCATGGCCGCGATTGATGGCTGCCTGCCCCAAGCGGCTACTGGTGAATTTGCCTTCTTCGGTTTTGACGTCATTGACAACGAACCCGATCTTCATGATTTGCCTTTCATTGGATCTCATTGGTTAGCGCGGTTTAGGCTTCTGTTTGCGGGCTCAATTCCCGACCTGGCTGCGAGTTGTTTGCAGAAATTGCGGAAAATCCGTCGAGTAGATTGAGAACCGTTGCACCTGCAGTGATCTCTGCCAGTCGCTGCTGAGCTTCGACTGAATCGAGATAACGCGGCCGCAAGGCAGGCGGTCGGAGGATTCCACGCAGCAGCAGTTCACGAATGACGGGAATGTGGTTCAAGGCAAGCTTTCCGACCAATAGTGGTTCTAGGTCGCCTCCCTTTCCCAGAAACTGAAGTATTTCGACTAATCCACGTAAATAGAGTGCATCTTTGGTCAAACCGCCACCGCGAAAAACGCGCAGCGTGATGGTGTAGGCCGGTCGCGGCTCAAAGCCAAACTCATCCACGAGCTGTTGAAACACCTCGGTAAAGGGAGCTTCGCGGATCATTCGGTCGGTGGCGATGACGCGTGCCGCCAGAGTGCGCATTCGCCCTCGGCTCAGTCCGTTTACCAAGTACTCGGATAAAACGGCAAAGCCTTCTTGCATCGCGTCGTAACCAGCCAAACCCACTTTCAAAAGTCGCAAGGGCTGTAGAGAGCCGTTGTGGTAGGTGACTAAGTGAGTTCCAACTTCATGTTGCAGTAGCGCATTGGCACGACGGCGAGAAATACGTGTTTCTCGGCCGATCAACAGGTTTCCGCCGGTCGCGAGCAACCCCGAGTACATATCTTCCCGCACGTAGGCCTGTGCCACAAATGTCACTGCCTGTTGCTGGTAATATTTAATTTCATCCGTAGCCAACTTCTCGAAGGCGAGCGCGTCGAGCATGGCTGGATCTTCGATTGATTCTTCTTCGCGTCGCGGTAAGCGGGTCAAGATATCGCGCGCAAGTTCAAGCAGAGCTTTGTCGACGCGACCGAATACCTGCAAGCTGCCTGGCAGAAACCGAGGCGTACCAATGTCCCCCAGCATGGTTATTTGGCGGTCCAGTTCAGACTGTGTTTGACGCATCACGTGAGCTAGCGTGGGGTCGTCCACTCGCTCCGTGCCGATCTTCGTTAGGCGTCGTTTCAACAATAAGGGATCAGCGTCGAGCGGTCGGTAGTCAAAGACTGGAGTCGAGCGGTATCCGGATTCTGAGAATTCGTGCCAAGATCGCTCGGCGTTGACGGGCGTGACCAACAACAGAAACTTAAACTGGCTACTGATTTCGGCCAGCTGCCTGTCCACCGTCAGAACCTGTTTGGGCAGCTTGCTGCTGCCCAAAGAAAAATGATGCTCGGGTCGTACCGTGGTTCGGCTCAAGGCGAACACGAAACAGGCCTTTTTCATGGCTCGCGAGACGTGGCGGCTAAGGGTCCGCAACACGCTTTCGTAAACCTCACCCGTCAGGCGGTCGCGAAAGATCGGCCGCACTTCCAACCCTACTACGTGGCAATCGATTCGGGATTCCACTGCCTCCGATAGCAAGGGTGCCAACTGCGGGGGGTGATTCTGTGCATGAAGATTGATTTCGACCTCAGCCAACCGTCGATGCAATTTCACGCGTTGTAACGCGAATTCCAGCGTGGCCACCGTACCCTCGGGTCGATGGGGGCGCTGCGTCAGAATACGGAATCCGGGACGCGGCAGCAGAGTCTCGCCGGTTAACTCATCCAGCTCCTTAGGAACGGTCTGATCATCACCAGCCCAGATCTCCACAATCAAAAAGGATCCCAGCCGGTCTGCAACTGTGTGGGCAATCCGCTCCACTAGTCGATTCAATCCGCTGTTATACGAGGTGCCACTTCGATCTACCAAATAGGAAGCTTCCGACATTACCAACCGCGATGTCCCTTGATCGCGGCGCGACGGATCTTGGCGGTAGATGCACAGAAACGGCAATAGACGGTCGATGTGCAACGCTCCGCCACCGGGCAGCATTTGGCGGATACGCTTGTTCTGCACCAAGCGCGCACAAACTTCGTCAATTAAGGACAAGGGTAGTTCGCCGTGTTCGTCGGCAGGGTCTTCTGTGATCATTACATTGTGCACATATCGACATTGTCAAAGTTCCGGCCATAGTAGCTCATATAGTCCACCTTTCGCTCCAACGCGTTGATCACATACTTGTTGAAGTTGATTTTCGTAAACTTCTGTGCGCTGCCGAGTCCACCTGGGCTGAAGACGTTAATCTCCATCAACTTGTCACCGACAATATCCAATCCAACCAGAAACATGCCGTCCTGCACCAATTTAGGGCGGACGATTTCTGCAATCTTAAGAGCCGTACTGTCGACCTCAGCCGCCGCTAGTTTACCGCCAGCATGAATGTTGCTGCGCATATCACCGCCGCTGCGCACGCGACGAAAAGCAGCGTACTTGCCTTTTACTTGCAGCGGTCGCCCGTTCATTACGAATAGTCGCATGTCGCCTTGCTCGGCAGCTGGCAAGTACTCTTGGGCGATGACAAATCCGTCGCGGCTTACCGCATCGATCATTTGATTGAGGTTCGGGATATCACTTTGTTGGACCAGGAAAACACTCGCGCCGCCCGAACCTTGCAAGGGCTTCAGTACACAGCGGCCTTCCTCTTTGGCAAAGGCTTTGAGCTCTTCACGATCACGGGTGATCAGTGTCCGCGGTCGTACTTGGCTTGGAAACAACTGAAAATACATCTTGGAGGATGCTTTGGCCAAGCCGTTTGGGTCGTTCACGACAATCACACCATGTCGCATCGCCACCCGACCAAATTCTGCGGCCAGAGTTGCTGCCCAGGGACGTTTCAGATAATCGTCCGAGGGTACGTTACGCAACATCAGCACGTCGAGCTCGTCGACTGTGATTCGAGTTTTGGTACCTTTGGAGCTCTGCAGATCTTTCACGTACTGCTCATGAGACTTGTATTTTTTTAGGGGCACGGTCCGAGCTCGGGCGCGGATGAATTCGTCGGGATCGTAGGCGAAATCTCCTACACCCAGTACGAAAACCTCATGGCCCAGATTGACCGCTTCGCATCCCAGTCGCGTGGTTGTGAACCCCGCCTCTTCGGTCATCACATCGTTTACAACAAAACCAATTTTCATACTTCTTCACTTTCGATAATCAAGGCAAGAGTTCATTTGTTTTGGACGACACTCGGCTTTGATTCACCTGTGTCGCCCCCATTTTCTGAGGTTGATTCGATCAACTCCAAAACATCGATTCCCTGGCGTACCCGCTCCAGTCGTTCCAAGGCAGTTGGGTCGTTCATATAACGCGGTGTAAGAATCGGTTCGCTCAGCACATTTCGCCAACGCAGCTCTTGGACGATCGGGATGTGCTCGACGGCGATTTTGCCAATAAACAGTGGCTGCAGTTCGCCTCCCCGGCCCAGGTAATGCAGCGTTTGCACCAAGCCCCGCAAATAGATAGCGTCCTTGGTAAAGCCACCGCCACGGAAAACGCGCATCGTGAGGTTGAACGCTGGGCGAGTCGCAAACTGGTATTGCTCGACGAGTTTTTCAAAACACTCGACAAAAGTTGCTCCAGCAATCATCATCCGCACAACAATTACTCTCGCCGCCAGCAAACGCAGTCGGTTGGCATTTAACCCGCCCACTAAAAACTCGGCCAATACCGCAATACCCTCTTGCAACGCTTCGTATCCCGACAGGCCAGATGATAACTGTCGAAAACGTTGCGCACGGCCATTGTAGTAGGTTAAGACGTGTGTTCCGATCTCGTGCTGTATCAAAGCTTCGGCACGCACGCGGGGAATGCTCGTCTCGGAACCGATGAGCAAAGAGCCCTGCGAAACAATCAGTCCATTGATATCGTCGCGAACTTCGACCTTAGCGGCTACCTTCTCGTCCTGCCGGCGAAGGAAGTCGATTTCCTCAACGGCCAGCGCCGCGAAACTTTCAGCATTCAACGAATCAGCCGGCAGGGTCTTGGTGCTTGTAGGAAAACGTTGCAGAATGGATTCAGCGATCGCCAACAGCGAGTCCTCTACACCCCCATAGAGTTGAATACTGCCATGCACAAACTGAGGCGTATTGGCGTCTTGCAGCATGCCAATTTGACGATCCAACTCAAGCAGCTTGTCTCGTAGCAACTGTCCAATCGCGGGATCTTCTACACGCTGAAGTGGAGTCTTGAACAGTTGACGCTTCAGCAGGATCGGGTCGACGGGCAGAGGTCGGTAGCGAAACGCTGGCGCTTTTTGAAATCGATTTTCCTGGAACTTAAGCCAGGCCGCTGAATTATTGATTGGCGATAACTGCAGAAGAAAGTCGAACGCATCGGAAACGTCCGCCAGCATTTGGTCTGCCTGCCAAACGGCTTTGACCGTGGCTTGTCGGCCAAGCGCATGATAGTGGGCTGGGCGGTGGGTGGTGCGCGTGCCGGCAAACCGAAAAAAGACACGTTTCAAGGCCAGCGTCAATTGACTTTCCAAATTTCGCCTAACCTGAGGGAAGATTTCGCCTGAGTTTAAATCGGCGAATACCGGCGCGATCTCAAGACCAAGAACTAGGCACAGCTTCTGATCTGCTTCCACCGGCGAAAGCAAAGGGCTGAGATTGGGCGGAGCGATGGTAGTCCGCGAGACCACTTCAACTTGGGCGCCCTGTTTGTCGATTTTGATCCGCGACAACGATTCGAGGAACTTGTCGATAAAACTGCCGATCTCCTCTGAGCGTGGTGCTACGATTCGAAATCGGGGGCGGGTGTCAGCCGGTTGGTTCCCTGCAGCTTGGTTCCCTTCATCCGTCTCAACTTCGAACCTAGCGGGCCAGATTTCCAGCATCAAAAACGCGCCGAATTTCTCGACCATCACATCGGCGATTTGCGCTACCAACTCCTGTGTGTCGGCTTGAGACTGTTGGTCGGTAGCAGCGTATAGGTAGGCTGCTTCACTGGTAACCAGATTCTCCATCGCAAGCTGTTCGAACGGTGGATGCCGACGATAGACACAGATAAAGGGCACTTGGCGATCGATGTGAACGCGGCCCCAGCCGGGTAGTGTGCGCCTGACTCGCTTGTTCTCGCGAAGCCGCGGGACAATCGTTCGGATCAGTTTTTGAAACGATCCTGCCTTTGCTGACTTGGAAAGTGATGGGACATTGCTGGCACTTGATTTAGGCTCGACGATCGTTATTTGCTTTCTGATTTTGTATTGGATAATCGGACCCGGCTAAGTTCCTCCATGACACCGGGGACAGTCGAGGCCAAGGCCTCTCCGATGGCTTTGACCAGCGTCAGGTCGGGCACACCCTCCCATTCGTCCATGAAGAATTTCTTGAATTCGATCGCGATCACGCAGGCCGAATCTGGAAACGTCTCATGTGCCCAGCGCGGATGGTTGCCACCGAAGAATTTTACGTTCTCGCGGACATCCAATTTACCTCCCGGAAATTCATAGCTGCCAAGATCGCTTTTGAAACGTTCGATCACTCCCGCGAATTTGTCGCGGTTCTTCATCGTGCCTGTGCCCAAATTGACTTGCGGATTGCCTAGTGGATCGGCTGTGGCTCCGCGGGGGCCATCGCGACGATGATTGTAGGTGTGCAAATCAAACACTACGAAGGCACCGAAGGTTTCCGCCAATCCGCTGTAAAGCTGGCCTAGCGCCTGGTAAAACGCGTCGTATTGCTCCAACGAGCGCGCGGCCACGTCGTCGGGAAGCGATGTCTTCCAAACTTGCAATCCCCAAGCGTCATCCGGCGTGCGATAGACGGCCTTCTCTCGTGGTCGGTTCAAATCGACTTCAAACCGACTGCGCAAGCCAATCACGCGTGGCGTTACCACATTGGTCCAACTGCCGGTGTACGGATCCTCCTCGCGCAAGCGTCCAGGTTCGTCCAGAGCTAAGTGTTGCGAAACTTCATCGCGCACGTCATGTCCATCGTGAATCGCCGTAGCCACGATGGGGCCACGCCCGGTCTCCAAACTCCAAATACGCTCAGCCATTTGATTCTCACGACGCACGAGGCCACAGGCAAATGAGCCCAGCAATAGCCCAACCCATTGGTTTCTTACCCTATTTTAGCAGTTTTTCAGGTCATTAGCATTGTCGCATGCATTTCTTTCTTTTTACACAATATAGCCATCAACGCCACCTAAATATTACTTTTTGGTAATGTTGATGGGATCGCTTTGCTTTTGGTTGTACCTGGTGGAAAGGGGGAGGAAATAGCGGGCATGTTTGCGCCGGGACTCGGTGATTGCGTTGTGATCTAATCGCCAGGTTTTGTGCTAACTCAATGGCTGCACTTCGCCTGAGTTTTAACAAATGGTTATAAAAAGCTGCCGGGGGAATTAAGGATTTGGTATAATCCAGGCGGTTCTATTGTCTCGCCTCAGCAGTCAAGACCTCTTTCTAATCCCTGTTTCCCATTCGCAATGTGAGGTTTCTATGCCACGTTTCGCCTCGGCTTCATTAGCAATTTTGTCTACCAATTCCATCCGAAGTTTTGTTCAACCGAGTGGCTGGCGGATGCGAAACTGCAGCATTGCGATCCGCAATGTGCAGCAATTTGCTGGGTTAGTTTTATTGCTGATGGTGCCACCGATTTGCGGCTGCGGCGGAAATGAGAATTTGGCTTACGTCACCGGAACCGTCAGCTTGGATGGAGAACCGCTCCCCGAAGCCTTTATCGTGTTCTCGCCGACCAGCGGCGGGACAACCGCTTACGGCCGCACAGACGACGACGGTCAATACGAAATGGTTTTCAATGACAATCAAAAGGGGGCGTGGATCGGTGAGAACCGCGTGGAAATAAGCACCGGAGACGTCGATGCCACGGGCACAGGGGGAGGAGGAGCACGTGAGAAGGTTCCGGCGGCTTACAACCGAAACTCCAACCTGTTAGTCGAGGTCACGTCCGGAAACAATGTGCATAACTTCGACTTAAAATCGGACGAGGGAAGGATCATTCAACTCCCGCCGGAATAGTGCCGGCCATTTGCCTTTATAGCTTTAGCTTCAATTAATCAGCCTGAAAAACATACGCTTTTTGCAGTCTGATATCTGCTCGCTTCCTTTCATTAATTTTCATCCTTTCGATTAAGGAACCTGACTATGTCCAAGTTGAATCGCTATCGTGGTTTTACGCTCGTTGAGTTGCTGGTGGTCATTGCGATCATCGGCGTCTTAGTGGGTTTGTTATTACCGGCGGTACAGGCTGCGCGCGAAGCTGCCCGACGAATGCAATGCAGCAATAATCTCAAGCAGATTGGTTTGTCGATGCATAATTACGCAGATGCACACCGCAAATTTCCTCCGGGTTGGTTATTCTTTTCCCCTACCATGTCTGGCCGCGGGGACCGACCCAATCGCTTGCCCGGTTGGGGTTGGCAGACGATGATTCTGCCGTACATCGAACAGGGCAATATTTTCAATCAGATCAATTTTGATGGTACAGGCATGTCGGAGGCCCCGAACAATCAAATTGTTAACCAAACCTTTGCCCTTCAGCACTGCCCTTCATCTGGAGACCCACTTCACATTATCCTGGGACCCAACACGCTCCCGATCCAACTTGGAATTGCCGCCAGCAATTACCTAGGGGTTGCTGGCTCGTTCGTAGCAAGCGCTTATTACAACCAGCCAGAGGGGCGCAAAAATGGAATGATGATCGAAGATAGATCGATGACATTTGGCGACATTTCCGATGGCACCAGCAATACGCTGCTCGTTGGTGAGGTGTCCATGTCTGGCAACGGCCGCAACTGGGGTGCAGATGGTTTCCTGTGGGATCCAAAATGGTATGGAAGCATTCAAACCCGCGGCGGACTGACTCGAGCCGATGCACCTGAGTCCGTCGTGCGGGCAGGAGAATTTCGCATGAACCCCCCCTCGGTTGTCAGCGCCAATGTGAAGCGCAATAGTTTCAAGAGCCGCCACACTGGTGGAGCTCAATTCGCTTTGGCCGATGGTTCCGTGCATTTTGTTTCCGAGTCCATTGACCACACGCAAACCGGCTGGGGGCCAATCAATTCGGGCGCATCGGTTTGGAATCAAGTGGGGGCGTTCCAGCGGCTGTGTGGTCGCAACGATGGGCAGGTTGTGTCGATCAGTAATTAAATCACAAGTTCAGTCGAAACGGACAAACCGCCCCAAACTCCAGAGCTGGATTTGGGATCTTGTCACTTTGATTCGCTAGTACTTGGTCTGTAGCGGAGTGTTACCGAACACTCCGTTTTTTTCGTCAATATTCGAGCAGCAGCGATCCCAAAACTCGCGAGTTTTCGACACTTCTCGCTGATCGCCGGTACTGATAGGGCTTTTTTACCCTCCCGCGCGCCCCAGCTCGCTATCAAAAGTACATGTTTTCGCGGGAGGGTCGTTAGGTGAGTTCTACGAACCTAGCGGGGAGGGCAAACAAGTGTTTTCCCTCCCCGGAAAGCTCGCGTTACTCGCTTGCCGACCCTCCCACGAACTCGTCGATTTCCTCGTTTTCTCCACCGCGCGGGAGGGTGAAATAAACTTTTGGTCCGGCGATCAGCTAGAAGTGTCGAGTTTTCTGTTTTAATAGAGAGTCCTTCAAGATTGTTGTCTTCGTCGAACAGCGGAAAGGTTTCCCCGAGACGCAGCCCCTCGCTGCCTGGTACAATTCACAATGGCTCTTTATTGTTGATTGGACAACACCATGCCTCAAGACTTCCGTCTTATTGTCAATCATGAAATTCGCTCAACGCATACCGATCCAGAGCGACCTCTGTTGGATGTGTTGCGCGAAGACTTTAAGTTAACCGGCACCAAGTACGGTTGCGGCGAGGGGGAATGTGGTGCGTGCACAGTGCTCGTCGACGGTGTGCCAACCCGGTCATGTATTACTTCGGTTGGAGAAGTCGGTGATGCAACCATAGAGACGATTGAAGGCTTGGCCACCGAATCTGAATTACATCCAGTGCAACAGGCCTTTGTGGATTGCCAAGCTATGCAGTGCGGCTACTGTGTGCCGGGCCATATCATGACCGCCGTAGCTCTCGCGCGTGACCAACCAAACGCGTCGAGGGACGAGATCGTGCGAACCATGAGCGAACATATCTGCCGCTGCTGTAATTACTCCAGCATCTTGGCCGCCGTCGAACAGGCTGTCCGTGGTGCCCGCCGACAGGAGTCGAACCAACCATGACTCATCGACAAGAAAATACGGAGTCCGAAAACGAGTTTGAAGAGGTGGAGCGATACGAATTTCGCGAATCCAAACCCTACACGTTTCAAGCTGATCGTCGAGAGTTTGTCCAATCCGTGGGGGCTGGAGTCATTGTCGCCGTCGCGGCGCGTCGCGCAACTGCTCAAGGTAGGACAGCCCGCCGGGACGAACAGCTCTCGGAACGATTTCACTTTGGCGAAGATGGTTTCATTACGGTGCTGACCAGCAAAGTCGAAGTAGGTCAAGGCTCGCGGACGCAGATCGCGCAGGCGGCGGCGGAAGAGTTTCGCGTTCCTGTTGAACGCATCCGACTCATCATGGCCGACACGGAACAGTGCCCCGACGATGGTGGTACGGCCGGCAGTCGCACAACTCCGTCTACCGTGCCGCGAGTCCGCAACGCGGCCGCCGCGGCCCGCAATATTTTTATGCAACTCGCCGCAAACCAACTTGGCGTCGCTGTATCTCAGCTTCGATTGTCAGATGGTGTTTTCGCGACAGACACGGGCGAAAGACTTGCGATGTCCGATCTGTTGCAGGCAAGGGGAGTAGCTGCAGCTCTGCAAGTTGCCCCACCAGCTGATGGAATCACGGTCACGCCAGTATCTGAATGGAAAGTCCTCGGAACAGATGCGTTGAAGGCTAATGGACGCGCCGTGGTTACCGGCACGCATCAATATCCATCCGACGTCATTCGTCCGGGAATGCTCTACGGAAAAGTGCTGCGGCCAACGACATTAGGGGCTTCATTAAAGTCGATCGAGCTAGAGCCTGCGAAAGCTATGGAAGGTGTCACCGTTGTTCGCGACGGAGAATTTGTGGGCTGTGTCGCCACTACTTCATGGCAAGCTCAACAGGCTTGTGACGCGCTGGCTGCCACGGCAAATTGGCAAGCGAGCCAAGAACAGCAGACGTCGAGCGACGAGTTGTTCGCGCATTTGAAGAACACCGCACGCGAAAGCTCTGGCAGTAGCGGCGACGGAAAAACATGGGATGCCACACGGAAGGCATTGCCTGAGTCTGCCAAGGCGATCTCATCTAAGTACACGGTTGCCTATATTCAACATGCACCCATGGAACCACGCGCGGCCGTCGCGGAGTGGACTGAAGGTAAGCTGACCGTCTGGACGGGAACGCAACAACCGTCGCGGGTGCATAGTCAGCTTTGTGAAACATTCCGACTCCCCAGCGAACGCGTGCGAGTTATCGTTCCCGACACCGGTGGTGGCTTTGGTGGAAAGCACACGGGGGAAGCAGCCATCGAAGCGGCACGACTCGCCAAGTCTGCAGGCAAGCCTGTCCATTTACGTTGGACTCGCGAGGAGGAATTCACCTGGGCTTATTTTCGACCGGCCGGACTCATCGAGGTAAGCGCAGCCATCGACGACGCGGGGAAGTTGCTCGCCTGGGATTTCGCCAACTATAACTCGGGCGGATCGGCAATCGAGTCGCCTTACACGGTGCCCAACGGTCGTTCGCGATTTATTAACACGGACTTTCCACTTCGCCAAGGTTCCTACCGCGCTCTCGCCTCTACCGCCAACGTCTTTGCCCGCGAATCTGCCATGGACGAACTTGCGATACTAGCAGATGTCGATCCGCTCAACTTTCGCCTGCAAAATCTTGAACCTGGCCGCTTGCGCGATGTCCTGATCGCCGCTGCAGAAAAGTTCGATTGGCATGGTCGACGCGCAACGCTCAAACCCAACCGGGGTATCGGACTGGCCTGCGGTACCGAGAAGGGATCGTACACAGCGGCCTGTACCGAAATCGAAATCATCGATAACGAAGTCCGTGTGATCCATGCCTGCCAAGCGTTCGAATGTGGCGCGATCCACAACCCCGCCAACTTGCGACGCCAAGTTGAGGGCTGCCTGGTGATGGGTATTGGTGGCGCATTGTACGAAGAGATTAAGTTCGCCAACGGTAAGTTGAAAAACCCGCAATTCTCGGACTATCGAGTTCCGCGCGTGAGCGATCTACCAGAGCTTGACATCGTGCTTTTAAACCGGCTCGACCTGCCGTCTGTCGGCGGAAGCGAAACTCCGATCATCGCCATCGCTCCTGCGATCGCCAATGCGGTCTTCAATTCATGTGGGCAGCGAAGTCGATCGCTGCCTATTCGGCTGGTCTAGTTCATAGCTTGAATTGACCATCGGATAGGTCAGCGCACCCGTCGCCGGCTAACCTGCGCTCACGAGAAATACACCGAAGAGCATCAGGGCAATGCACAACGCTTTGTTCTTCCAGTTCTGTTCGGACAGCCAGAGGATGCCGAACACGAAGGGAATGATCACGGATGTCCTGCGGACTGGCGAAATGATGGCGATCAACGCGTCCGGATCACTGACGGCTGTAAAGTATAAAAAATCAGCCACCAAGATCGTGACAGCGATCAGCGGAATTGTGATTCGAAACTCGAACGGCTGCACTTGACGTTGGTTTCGATACCAGTGGATAGCGAGCGGCATCATGACCGGCACCAAGTAGATAGAAAACCATGCTTGCACTGCCACAGCAGACAACTTCATGGTTTGCAGCAGGTATTTATCGTAAAGGGCACTCAGGGATCCGAGTAGTGTGGCAACGAACATGCAAGCGACCCACCGATTCTTGCGAAACTGTATGCCTTCGCTCGCGCTGACGAGTGAGAAAAAAAAGAACGCTATTAGAATGGTCGCTATGCCAATCCACTGCACGGGCTGAGGACGCTCACCGAAGAAGAGAACCGCGGTCAAGATGGTCCAAAGCGGGCTGGTTGCGCGAATCGGTGTGGCGATTGAGATTGGCAGGTGTTTCAAGCCGAACATGGCGAGCGTCCAAGAGGCACCAACCAGCACCGATTTGCAGGCCAAAGCAAGATGCTCTGTGCCACTGAGCGAAGGGATGAGGAGTGGCGTCCCTTCCAGTGTCTCGGTTGCGTACCTGGATAGCCACAGCACCGGCGCATAGATCAGCGCGGCGGTCGCCACATTCAGAAGCAACACGATCGGAACAGCATTGCCGTGCACGGCGGCCTTTTTCGTAAGATCGTAAAAGCCCAGCACGATCGAAGACAGTAGAGTTAGCAGAATCCAGTGCAAAGAAATTTCTTGTAGTCAATTGAATAGGGAAGCGCGCTCGCAGGCCCGCAATGCGGATTGCTTACGGCATCTTATCTGCTCCGCCGGAGCTGAACAGCCTGCCGAAACTGCCCCTCCGATACCGATTGACTGTTGGCTGGCCACCCACAACTGCTTGGCGGCCAGGTTAGGTATGGCGAAGAGGAGGTCTTGGGTGACCTAAAGATTTCGACTTACCTAGCGTTGAGCATTGCATCGGGCGTCGGAATGGAATAGCTGCCTAGTATCATTTGATCGAAGGTCGATCGATCGCTGGAATAAATCTGGGCGATATCCTGACTAATGATGTTCGCCTTGCAGAGATCATAAAGGTGCTTCTCAAAAATAAATGATGCAGATGATGACTGCTGCATGCCGACTTTCAAGCCGAGTGAATTGCCTTGTAGGATGGCGTTGGCAATAATATTTGTGTCATTGAAGAGAAACTCCAAACCGACTTGGCGACCCCCGCCCCGTTTGGGCAACAGCCTTTGGCAGATCACGCATTTTAATGCATCGCGAAGTTGTAGCTTTACCAAGTCGCGTTCGACCGGATCAAAAAAGCTAACAATGCGATTGACCGCTTCGTACGAAGTACCGCTATGTAGAGTGCTAATGACCAAGTGCCCTGTGGCCGCAGCGTTGATCGCGGAACGAATCGTGTCTGGGTCACGCATTTCACCGATAACGATTACGTCTGGGTCGTGTCGCAACGCCCCGCGAACCGCATCGGCGAAATTGTCAACATCCTCTCCAACGTCCCGCTGCGAGACGACCGATTTCTTACTCTTATGCACGAATTCGACTGGATGTTCGATGCACAAGATATGCAGTGAATTGTTTTGATTGATCCAATCCACCAACGATGCGACTGTTGTCGATTTCCCACTACCGGTCATGCCGGTGACGAGCACCAATCCGAAGTGCAGTTTACCAAGTGTCTGCATAGAATCCCGCGGGATCGCCAAGTCCTCGAAAGTCGGGATTTTCTCGGGCAAAAATCTGAGCGTGCAGTGAGGTGTGCCGGCTTTCATGAATGCAGAAACTCTGGCGTACCCTAAGCCAACCTGGTGGTAGATGAAACTGCACTGTTGTGTCGTCAGGAATTCGTTGTAGTGCTTCTCCGACGCCATTTCTTTAATGGCTTCGAAAATCTGTTGGCTCGACAGCGCGTCAAATCGGTCGGCATGTCGCAATTTGCTATCCACACGGAATACGGGTGTCGATCCGGGGTAGAGGTGGATATCGCTGGATTTGAACTTGATTAGCGCTCGGAATAAGGCTTCTTGGCTGACAGGTTTGGTGCGGTACTCCTCACCGTGCACGCGCCAAACTTCCCCCAATACAAATGCTGCGGAAAGTTCATCGCACAATTTGTGCACAGCTTCCAAATCGTCCGGCAGTGCAGGCGACAGTCGGACCTCGACCTTGTCATCAGCCTGAACAATTTCGCAGAGGGAAGGATTTTCACCGGCAATCTTCGTCAGGATTTGACGGCAATGTTCGTTGGCTCCCTCAACTCGAAACACAAACGAATCAAACACACCTTCATAAGTAGGACGGTGCGCCTCCACGGTCAAAGCACCACTTCGCACAACCATCGTCTTGGGCGAGCCATGGATGGAGCGAAGCTGCTCATCCGCAGTTTGCACTACGGTCCACAAACTTGTTTGATGCCCAAGGCCGAGAATGACTTCTTTCATATCTCAAGCTCACGTAAATAGGAGGGAATTCTGATCGAACAGTCTACAAGGAAATATAAGTCTGTCTGAATTGAAAGGCAGGAAAATTTAGTACTAAATATTCTTTCGGTGGCATCCCAACCAAACTCGGTAGGGTCACCTAGCCTCAGACCAACTGCGTTTGCCGCGGCGATAGTCTGAGCTGATTTAGCTTCATCCTGTTGATCATAGCCAATTCCTTTTAGAGTTCCAGCATTTTCGTTGAGCTGACTCTATAGAAAGCCCACCGGCAGCTCGCATGGCCGGACTCGTACTCAGCCGCAAGCGGTACTCGTACTCGTCCTCGACGCTGCGTTCGAATCGAGTAGGAGTACGAGTACCATTTCATTGAGTACCAGTACGAAAACCCAAGACTTATGGTGGTGATCAGCGAGGAGTGTCAAAAAAAGCGAATTTCAACATCCAAGAGGCGATGGCGTTCGTACATCTTCTAATCGGGACTCAAGGTCAGCTTCTTTCGCTGCGTTGAACCTAGTGTCTACCAGAAGATCATTCTTGGTAGCTAGTTTTGGTCATTATTCGACGCGGCATTCGCGGATTTCGTGGGTGCCGCGTCACTCTTTTGGCTCAGATCCAAATGCCGCATTTCCGTCTATAGGCGGTTGTGACAAGAACGAAGAAAGTTTTTTGTTAATTGGCAACTGGCCCTCCTGCTGCGGAGGGGATCCACCGGACCGGCACCGATTTTGTATGCCGACGCGCTTGTAAGCCGCGAGTTTATGGCACATGATGGCGGGTGGGTTAATAGCCTACACTAGGCGGTCAGCATTGCGGTGAGATGCGGCCGGTGACAAATTCTGTGGAGCCCGCTGATGAACGATGGCTGCGCGCTTTCATTTGACGAACACGTCCAGCGGCTGCGGGCCGGTGATGTTGAGGCGATTCGTCAATTCGTATCCAAATACGAACCCTATATCCGTCGCACGATTCGGTTTCGCATTCAACGTTCCGCTTTGCAGCCCGTTGCTGATTCGGTCGACGTTTGTCAGTCGGTTATGGGAAGCGTGCTGTTGCGGCTGGTAGCGGGTGAGTTCGAATTGCAGAGCGAACAAGACTTGCGCAATTTGTTGATGGCCATTGCCAACAAAAAGTTCTTAATGCTCGCCCGTTACGAGGCAGCGGAGAAGCGGGCTCGGAGTCGCACCAAGTATCTGCGGGATCTCCCCGAACCAGCCAATTACCGACCCGACGATCCTGCCCAACCGCTGTTGTGCGAGGAATTGTTGGTGGAGGTCGCCAAGCGTTTATCGAAACAGGAGGCCGATTTGCTGCGTCGGCGACAGCAAGGTTTGTCATGGAATCAGATCGGATCGGAATTGCAGGAAGAGCCTATGGTATTGCGGCAACGTTTGTCACGAGCCCTACGCGGCGTGGCTGTACAGTTGGGGATAGGTTAATAGTGGATGCAAATGCAGAGCAAACCTATACGCTGTTGGAGGAGTTGCTACGAGCTCAGGCTGACAGTTGGCAGAGTGGTGAGCCGCTGGCTATCGAACAACTCATCGCGAAGATTTCCTCACTACCTCAGAACGCAGCATCTGATCAGAACGAATGGCTGATGGCGCTGATCAGCCATGAAGTGGTGTTGCGCGAGCGAGCCGGGCAAACGCCGATACTGAGCGAGTACCAGCAACGTTATCCCGACTTATCCAACGAGTTGGCGATCCAGTGGCAAATCGATCGACTGATCGATCGGCCTGGTGAAGCCACACTCCCCATCTCCGAAACATTCCGCGCGGCGCGAGAACCCGAGTCGCGGCGGCTGCCATCGCAGATTGGACGCTACGAAATCCGGACTGAGTTGGGGCGAGGCGCGATTGGCGTAGTCTACAAAGCTTGGGATCCGCTGCTCAAACGCCCTGTGGCACTCAAACGGCTGCGCGATGGGCTGGATGCCGAAGCTGAGGCTTTAAAGCGAATCCGTGCGGAAGCCGAAGCGATTGCGCGGATCCATCATTCAAGTATTGTACAGATCTATGAGATCATCGAGATCGACGAGCAACCCTATCTGGCGATGGAGTATTGTCCGGGAGGGACTCTATCGCATCGCCTGGCGGGTTCGCCATTGTCGCCCAAGTTAGCCGCGGAACTAATGTTGGCGATAGCCAAAGCGGTGGCAGCCGTTCATCAATCCAGAATCATTCATCGCGATCTCAAGCCAGGGAACGTATTGTTAGAAAGCAGCGACGGTTGGAATCCAAAGGTTTCCGATTTTGGATTGGCCAAGCTGCTGGATGTCGACAGTGGAGCCACTGCCACGGGGAATATTCTGGGGACTCCAAGTTATATGGCGCCCGAGCAGGCTTTTGGTGACGCGAAGCGCGTGGCGGCTGCAGCCGATATCTATTCGCTGGGAGCAATTCTCTACGAATGCTTAACGGGGAGCGCTCCGTTTCGGGGGGCCACCGTGGCCGATACGCTCGAACAAGTGCGAACGCGGGAGCCCGTGGCTGTGCGTCAGTTAGCTCCGAAAGTTCCCCATGATTTGGAAACGATCACCCTGAAATGCCTTCGCAAGTCACCGGCGGATCGATATGTCACCGCGCAAGCTTTGGTTGAGGACTTGGAAAACTTTTTGGCAGGCAGATCGATTGTGGCGCAGCCATTGTCGCGGACCACTCGAGTCTGGCGATGGTGTCACCGCAATCCACAAGTGGCGACTTTGTTAATGAGCGTATTCGCCCTACTGTGTGCGACGGTGTTGATTCTCTCCGATCGCAATCGACACATTCGTGCAGGGTTCAATGAAAAAGCTGTGGCCTTAAGTGAATTGACCAAGGCGCTAGCGGAAAAGGAACAAGCCTTACAGTCGGCGGCGAGCAACGAATTGTTAGCCCGTAAGCGATTTTATGCTGCAGAGATTAACTTGGCGCAGCACGCCTTGGAGCAGGGGGAGACGGCGCGCGTGCTTGAGTTGCTCGAACATCAACGACCTCGAGAGTCGGTCAGTGACTTGCGAGGCTTTGAGTGGAATTACCTGTATCACCAAATTCAGAGTCGACTACATCGCACTTGGACTATCTCCAAGCAGGAAATTCACCACCTTACCTTTTCGCCGGACGGACGTTGGTTGGCGGTATGCAGTGGAACTGACAGCCGGGGACAAGTGGCTATTTGGGATGTCGCATCAGGAGCGCAAGAACGGACATTTTTGCAAGCCGACACATTCGTCAATGGCGCTGCGTTCTCGCCTGATAGTCGTTATTTGCTAAGTGGACTAGCCAACTCGGGAGCGGGAATTTGGGAAGTCGCTTCCGGTGAATTAATTGCCGAATTGATAACCGAAAGCAGTGTCCGAGTGGTGGATTGGTCCAGAAATGGAGGCTTACTGGCGGCGGGTTGCTATCAAGGTCAGGCGTTGTTGTGGGACGCACAAACGCGAGAACTCATCCCAGGCATCAAGCATGAGAGTGAATCGATTCGCACACTGCGGTTCTCACCAGACAGTCAGCATTTATACGTTGGGGTAGGGATGGATTACAACCAAACTCGGACCTCGCACTACGATTTGGGGCATCGTCCCATTAACGAGGCACAAAAAATTGCGGGGATACAGGTGCATGATGTGTCGAGCGACGGTCAACGTTTGTTGGGTGTGCGATGGGGTGATATCTACGTTCGCGATCGAATTTCAGAGAAGACGATCTGGTCCGATACTGTTTCCACCGGATCGATAAGCTCCGCGCAGTTTTCCGTGGATCAACGGCGGGTAGTGCGCGGTGGCAATAACGACCGCACAGCAGAGATTTGGAATATCGATACCGGCCAAGTGGTCAGTCGCGTGGCTCATCGTTATCCAGTAAGTAGTGTTGCTTTCGATCCACTTGAGCGCTATTGGGCCTCGGGAAGTGAAGATGGCGTAGTCAACTTGTGGCGCGATGAAGCTGTTCCGCCGCTTCGTTCCACAACGCATAGTCCACCAGCCTGGCGGATGGCATTATCGGATCAGAACGAATTATTTACGGGAGGGCCATTTCCGGCTGAAGCTCGGGAAAGTCGTTTGGACTCACCCAAATCGGTGCCACCCATTAGATATTTGCATGACGTATCTGCCGACGGGCAAACACTCATGGCCGTTAGGCCAACAGCCACTCCCGAGACGACTGCGGTCGGTGAAGCAACAACTTCCGGCGAAGACTCAACGGTCCAGTCCTTGTACTATCCGGACAGCCCGGCACCAGGGCCGCCAGAGACGATTGAAATTTGGAGTCGCAATGACAGCCAACCACGAATTAGCTTCCAGTTGCCCGACCGACAATCGCGAGCTTGGCGGGCGGTTACACTGTCACCGAACGGCAAGCTGTTGGCCGCGCGGCAGTGGGACGGACCCGTTCGTGTGTGGGATATTTCGGGTGACGGTGCCAAGCAACTCACCACACTGGAGGGCAAGTGCCTGAATTTACGATTCTCGTATGACGCAAAATGGCTGGCAGCATGTTGCGAAGGGAATCGCGTCCGCGTGTGGAACTTGGGTACGGGCGACGCGTTTTCCGATTTTGTAATCGAGGAGAATGCCTGGAAATGGACCATCTCCGCTGAATTTTCACGCGACGGGAAGTATTTAGCTGCTGGCAACGGCTCGGGGGTCGTTCGCGTGTGGGAATTGAAGTCGGGGCGCGTCGTGTCAACTTTCTCAGGACATATCGGTGAAATCCATGCGTTGGCCTTCTTTCCCAATGGTCGCACATTGGCGGTAGCGGGTGCAGGACCGGTTAGCCTGTGGGATTTCGAAACCGGACAAGAACTGATTTCTTTGCCCGTTCCCGATTACAAAATCCTTCAACTTGCCGTTTCCGCCGACGGTCACAGCCTCTTCGGCTTTAGCGATCACGGAATTGTTCGTCGTTGGGATAGCGAGTAGGTCTGATTGTAAAACCAGCAAAGCTTGTAAGCGGATTGCCTGTACCGTCGCCTAATCTCTCTTGGGCGCTTGATTCATAATTGCTATTGTCGATTTCGGCCAATCGCCATGATAATGCGAGCTTGCTTCTAATCACTTTCGCATGGACGCCGTGGATGAAAATTCTCCGCACAGCTCGCCGCAGGATTGACTTCCTATCGCAATTTCGCCGCTTTGCCGATCGCAATCGAGAGTTGCGTCCAGAATTTTCGGCGTCGTGGTCGGATCGTTGGGCGAGATTGGATGATAACACGGGTCATTTGCCGTTCGACGCTCACTATGTTTATCACACGGCGTGGGCTGCGCGGGTAGTGGCCGCAGTTGCCCCTGCCAGGCACATTGACATCAGCTCTTACACCTATTTCGCCACGCTGCTGTCGGCCTTTGTACCGGTCGAGTTTTACGACTATCGACCGGCTGGAATTGTGCTCTCTAATTTAAAGTGTGGCGCTGCGGACTTATGCCACCTGGAATTTGCCGACGCCTCGGTGGAGAGTCTGTCGTGCATGCATACCATCGAGCATATTGGATTGGGCCGTTATGGCGATCCGCTGGACGCCATAGGTGACCAGCGGGCCATGGCTGAGTTACAGCGAGTACTGGCGCCGGGGGGAAGCCTGTTAGTGGTGGTTCCCGTGGGCAGGCCGCGGATTCAGTTTAATGCACATCGCATTTACGACCCGGCCATGATTGAAGAGATGTTGCCCGAGTTGACGTTGCACGCGTCGGCAGTGTTGCCCGACGATTGCTCGCAGGGGTTGATCGAAGATCCGCAACGCGAATTCGTCTTGCAGCAGCGCTATGGGTGTGGCTGTTTTTGGTTTCGTCGCGCGGGATGATGTTGCTTCGATAGCCTTGCAGTTGGAAGGATGGAAGGCATCTCGGGGCTTGGCGGTAAAGGGGCGGTCGGACAACGGGGCGGTCGGACAACACTGAAGATTGCATTTGCTGGCGGATATCAGCCGATGTTTAGTTATAATGCAAGCATCCCTTCGTCTCATCAACTTGATCACTTGATTGTCAATTGACCGGTCATGCACGCCTCACCCTTTCCTGGTATGGATCCTTTTCTGGAACGCAACCCTCAATGGGAAGTCTTTCACGGTTGGTTCATCCGCGAATTAGCGAGACTTTCCGTGGAAGCGGCACGAGCACAGGGTTGTACCATTGATGTGGAACGAAGCGTCTACGGTCGTGATACAACAGGGGAGCTCGTGTTGTTTGGCGAGCCCGATGCGCTGCTGCTCCGGGATCAATCGGCAGTCATCACTACGCAGGATGGTGCGACGCAGGCGGTGGCCATGCCCCTGGCGATTCACGAGGTCATGTTAGAAGATGAGGAACTCGGGCGTCACAAACAGGAATACATTGTTGTGCGGTCTCAGGAGGCGTGGATGCCGGTTCTAGCGGTGGTCGAACTGCTGAGTTTCGCCAACAAGCAGGGAACCTACGCGGCCAAATACCAAGAGAAGCGCTCCCACTATTTGGCATCGGCCACGAACTTCTTGGAAATCGATTTTCTGAGAGCTGGAAAAAACCCTTCACGACAATTGTTTCCGGAATTGCCGGCCACCGCTTACTTCATCTATGTAGCTCGAAAGACAGGTCATGCGCGACTTGACGAGGGCTACCCGCTGGGATTGCGCGAGCCGCTGCCGAAAATCGGCTTACCACTTGGTCCAGGGCGAACTGATTTGCCGCTCGATTTGGCGGCTGCATTTCAATCGGCTTATGATTTGGGATACCGCAATCAATGGCTGCGCTATGGCCAGGAGCCGATTCCTGGTCCAGAACTTTCGGCGGAGGACCAAGCCTGGGTAGACAGCACGATTCAAGCGGGTCATTCATAGCCCATCAATGTGTCGAACCTTGATTTCGCTAGCGCAAACTAGCCTTTGAGCAAACCGAGAGTTGCGAAGCACTCTGCAAAGTGAGCCCCAACGCACTATCTCCCCAAAAGTACTGGATAGGCAGTCGCAGCCCCAGTTGGATTGGCGGAAAGCTGGGGGATTGGCTATAATAAAGGGTATGCATGTTATAGCCGAGCGTGATGAGCTAACAGCTCAAGCTAGGCGTGCATGCACTCCCGCCAGCAAAATTCCCGCCTTCCAATGTAGATTCTGTAAGTATGTCCCTACTCTCGTTGCGCAGACGCGTCTTTCACAATTGCATGGCTCAATTGTTTGTTATTGGCCTGTGTGTAGTTTCTTCAGCCTTTGCCGCCGGCCCAGTGTCCGAAGCCGCCACGGATGCCTCGGATACTGCGTTTTGGAAAGCCGAGCTGCAACCGTTTTTACAGAAGCACTGTTACGACTGCCATACCGGTGAAGACGCAGAGGCAGGTATTGATTTCGAGTCGTATGATTCCCATGAACTGTTGGTCAGCGAGCGTCCGCGGTGGAATCAAGTTCGAGGGATGATCGAGATTGGGGCGATGCCGCCCCCCGATTACGAACCACTGCCGAACATGGAAGAGCGTGAAAAAATTGCCGAGTGGATCGATCGAAAAGTGAACACCGTCGATTGCGGGCTTAGTCACGATCCGGGACGTGTGACCATGCGGCGACTCAATAGTGTTGAATACGACAACTCATTGCGTGATATGTTGGGGATCGACTTTTCACCATCTTCGCTGATTGGTTTTCCGTCCGATGGGGTTGGCAATGGCTTTGACAACCAAGGAGATGTGTTAACGCTTTCGCCACTGCAACTCGAAAAATACTTACAAGCCGCTCGGCTGGTGACCGCCAAGATTATTGTCGATGATCGCGAGTCGTTGCGTGAGCAGAAGCAAGATCTGCCTGCCTTATACTTGGGCGACAGCGCCTCTGTGCATTTTTTATTCGCCGATGGCGAGTACGAGCTCAAAGCGCGGTTGCAATTCGAGGATGACAAAGAAACAGGGAAGATCCCTGTCATCTTGCGGGTTGATGGACAACAGGTAGCGGAATTCGAAGTGAGCAAAACGCACCACACTTTTCGGATTGATCATCAATTCGCTGCCGGTCAGCATGAATTGTCGTTGCATTTTGCCGACGATCCAGGCTCAGATGACAAGGAATATAGTCGCCGCATCGAAACAGACTATATCGGTATTGAAGGGCCCAAAGAAGCGGAGCCCGCTTTGCCGGAACCGCATCGACGCTTGTTCGCGGCCTATCCGAACGGGGAGAAGAACGTCGAGGAAGCAGCCTTCGAAATCTTTCAACCATTGGTCCGCCGAGCGTTTCGTCGCGACCCACAGCCGATCGAAATGCAACGCATTGTGAATTTGGTCAAGCTAGCCACTGAGCAGGGCGTGAGCTTCGAACAAGCGATCGGTATCGGACTGCAATCTGTGTTGGTCTCTCCCAATTTTCTATTTCGAGTCGAAGGAGAAGATGCCAACCGCCCAGCGACACCGGAGCAAGCCGTTGAATCACTCAATGACAATGCGCTGGCCTCACGACTGTCATTTTTTCTATGGGCCAGCGGACCGGACGATGAACTGCTTGATTTGGCCAGCCAAGGCAAACTATCGAATCCTAAAGTGTTGCGACGGCAAACCAAGCGGTTGCTCGACGACCCGCGCAGCGAATCGCTCGTCGCCCGATTTTTTGGCCAGTATCTGGGGTTGGGCAATCTGCGGGATGTCGATCCCGATACGGAACAGTTTCCACTGTGGAATGATCGCCTGCGCGATGCGATGCGGCGGGAAACAGAGTTGTTTTGTCAGGAGTTGGTGCGCGAAGATTCATCGCTGATGGATTTGTTGGTGGGTGAATTCACTTATGTGAATCCGAGGCTGGCCGAACTTTACGAAATCGATTTCGATGGGCGAAACGCTACAGAAATGTATTACGACGGGCCTGGATTGAAACGTCGTCCTAGCAGCAAACGAGGGAGAGGGCGCGATTCGGATAGTGAGCTCGATCGCACTGGCCTCTATCAAGAAGAGGATCGCTGGATTCGGGTGGCCACTCCAGCCAGCCGCAAGGGCGTGTTAACACAAGCAGCCGTGTTGACGCTGACTTCCAATCCAACCAGCACGAGTCCAGTGAAGCGAGGCAAGTGGATTCTCGAGAGTCTGCTGGGTGATCCTCCCCCGCCAGCTCCACCCAACGTACCTGCTTTGGAAGCGACGAAAAAAGAGCATGGTGATCTGTCACTTCGCGAACAACTGGAACTGCATCGCACCAACCCCAGCTGTGCCAGTTGTCATCGCGTGATGGATCCCTTGGGGCTGGGATTTGAGAATTTTGACGCAATTGGCCGTTGGCGCGACAAGGATGGAAAGCACGATATTATCGCCAGTGGAGAATTGATCGGTGGCCGCAAGTTTTCGGGTGCGGTGGAGTTGGTCGATTTGCTAGAAGGTAGCCGAGAGCAAATCATGCGTAATTTCGCTGAGAAAATGCTAACTTATGCGTTGGGCCGGGGTTTAGAACCCTATGACAATTGCGCTGTGGAGAAAATCGTTGATTCTGCCCAAGCCAAGGACTACCGTTTGTCGGCGTTTGTCGAAGCCATAGTAAACAGTGAGCCCTTTAGTCAGCGCCGGTCGGGGGTTGAAGTAGCGTCGACGGCTGGCGGCGAGGGAACGACCCCTTAGGTTTGGAGGCAATACCGTTCAATTTTTCAGGTGCGGAATTTGTTTAACGCCGAGCCGGAGCAGGCTGTTGAATCAAGTTCAATAGACCAGTCGCGAGAATGACAATTGGGTAAAGAGTTTCCCGGAGGTAAAGTCACAGCCTGCGCAGGCGACGGCAGCGCCCGAGTGAGGAAGAATATCGAAGTATATATTGGACGTATTGGGTTTGGAAAGATCTTCCGACGGCGGAGCGTCGGGCTACATTAAGGTCGCAGCCATCGTTAACATAAAACCTTGTTTCAAGAAATTGAATCGGAATCATCAGAATGAACTACAAAAACATCAGTCGCAAATCCAACTCCCGTTCGCTCTCACGTCGCACAGTATTGCGTGGTGCCACAGCTGCTTTGGGCCTGCCGCTCCTGGATGTGATGGCTCCGCTGAGTTTGTTGGGTGTAGTACATGGGGCTGATAAACCGCCCGCACATCCGGTCAGGTTGGCTTGGGTCTTTTTCCCAAATGGTACAAACCCGGAACGATGGGAGCCTAAGTCGACGGGAGCGGACTGGGAGATCACGCCTTCGCTTGAGCCGCTGCGGGAATTGAAGAATGATTTCTCGGTACTGAGCGGTTTGGCGCAGGTCAACGCGCGCTCGCTGGGAGATGGGCCGGGCGATCACGCCCGAAGTGCTTCTGCCTTCCTGACTGGGGCTCATCCACTGAAGACCGGTGGTGCTAACATGCGCGTAGGCAAAAGTGCCGATCAGATTGCCGCCGAACACTATGGTCGCGCTACGCGTCTGGCTTCGATTGAATTAGGGACGGAATCAGGCAAATCAGCCGGCGCTTGCGATAGCGGTTATGCCTGTGCGTACTCCAATAGTATTTCGTGGAAAACGGCTTCGCAGCCGATGGCCAAGGAGATCAATCCACGACTTGCCTTCGAGCGACTATTTGGCAATGGTGCATCGGGAGCGAGTGGAGACGCTAAGGAACTTCTATTTCAACGCTCGATTTTGGATATCGTCGCCGACGACGCGCGACGGCTCAATAGTCAACTTGGGTATCAAGATCGTCAGAAGCTGGACGAGTACTTCACCAGTGTCCGCGATGTGGAGCAGCGGATCGAGCGGATGAGCGAACCCTTGGCCATTGACCTCAGCGACCAGCGTCCAGGCGAGGAACCCGCTGATATTGGCGAACACATTCGGTTGATGTACGACATGATGGTGCTGGCCTTCAAGACCGATACGACGCGCATTAGCACTTTTATGCTGGGCAACGAGGGGAGCAATAAGACTTATCCGATGATCGGTGTCAATGATGGCCACCATCAAATCTCGCACCATCAAAACGATCAAGATAAGGTCACCAAGATCGCGGCTATCGACAAATTCTTTGCTGAGCAGTTTGCCTATTTCTTGAAGAAGCTGAAGGAGACACCGGAAGGAGAAGGAAGCCTGCTCGACAACTGCATGATCGTCTATGGCGGAGCGATTCGCGATGGCAATCGTCACGATCACCACGATTTACCGATCTTGCTAGCAGGTCGTGGCGGCGGACGGGTCACCCCTGGTAGTCACGTAAGTTACACCACAGAGACGCCGCTCAATAATTTGTACTTAACGATGTTAGATGCGGTCGGTGTGGATCAACGCGAATTCGGCGACAGCACCGGTAAGCTACAGCTCTCCTAACGTATGTCAGGCTCTCCAGCCTGACCCAATGTGGCTCGACGCTCCGCCGCGAGTTGCCGTTGAGTTTAGGCTATCCAAAGCTGGCTGAATGCCGTTAAAATGGATCTGGCCGGGGCGATCACTTGAGCGCTTACGCCAGACCATAAAATCCAATTGGCAAGCGGCTTAATGACGAAACATATCTTTGTAACCGGTGGTGTGGTCAGCTCAATTGGCAAAGGCCTAACCAGCGCATCGATCGGCATGTTGCTTGAGGCACGCGGCCTGCGAGTACGGATGCAGAAGCTCGATCCGTACATCAACGTCGATCCAGGGACGATGAGCCCCTACCAACACGGGGAAGTTTATGTGCTGGACGACGGCAGCGAAACGGATCTCGACCTCGGGCACTACGAACGCTTTACTGATGGTCCGCTGACGCGCGATTCAAACTACACCACCGGGCAAATCTATTTGTCGGTTATCGAAAAGGAGCGCAAAGGACAGTTTCTGGGAAAAACAGTCCAAGTCATTCCACATATCACCGACGAGATCAAGAGCGTCATTCGCAAAGTTGGCGAAGTTGACGTCGATGTGGTCATCACTGAAATTGGCGGAACCGTAGGGGATATCGAGAGCCTCCCCTTCTTGGAAGCCATTCGGCAATACCCGCTGATCGCCGGCAAGGAAAACTGCCTATTCATTCACTTGACACTGGTGCCGTATCTCAAGGCAGCTGGCGAACTAAAGACCAAGCCTACTCAGCACTCCGTCGGGCAACTGCGACAGATCGGTATTCAGCCGGACATTTTGATCTGCCGCTGCGAACAGCCGATCTCGCGTGAAGAGCGCGAAAAGATTGCCCTGTTCTGCAATCTGCAGCCGCAAGCGGTCATTGAGGAGCGCGACAAGGATTTTTCGATTTACGAAGTACCGCTCAGTTTGGTGAACAACGGGTTGGATGAATTGATCGTGAAACGCTTGGGACTGGTAGCCAGCCCGCCAAATTTAGAACCCTATAATGATATTCTGCACCGCTTGCGCAATCCCAAACATGAGATCAGCATTGCCGTGGTTGGCAAATACGCTGAGCACAAGGACGCCTATAAATCGATCTACGAGTCGATCGATCATGCTGGAATTCATCATCATGCACAGATTCGGATTGGGCGGATTCAGAGCGCTGATATAGAGAACGAAGGGCCGGAATGTCTGTTGTCGGGCTACGATGGCATCTTGGTTCCGGGGGGCTTCGGCGAACGCGGTATAGAAGGAAAAGTCCAGGCTGTTCGCTACGCGCGTGAAAAGAGTATTCCTTTCTTTGGTATTTGCCTGGGTATGCAATGTGCCGTGATTGAATATGGTCGCAACATCATCGGGCTCGAGAACGCGCACTCAACCGAATTCGACAAAAATTCGCCGCATCCCGTGATTTGCCTGCTGGACGAGCAACGCGAGATTACGCAAATGGGTGGCACTATGCGACTTGGTGCTCAGCCCGCTAGACTCGCCGAGAATTCCCACGCTCATAAACTCTATGGCCGCGTGGACGTTGTGGAACGTCACCGCCATCGCTACGAGTTCAACAATGTGTATCGCCAGCAGTTCGAAGCCAATGGCATGGCATTCACCGGTACCAGCCCCGATGGCCAACTGGTGGAAATCGTCGAAGTAGCTCAACACCCATGGTTTGTCGCTGTTCAATTCCACCCCGAGTTCAAATCGAAACCCACCAAAGCCCACCCTTTATTTGCCGGCTTCGTTGAGGCCGCCATCGAGCGCCACGGTCGCCGTCAGAAAAAAACGCCAGAAGCCAGTGAACAAACGGTGTAACGTGTGTACAGTTCGATTTTGCTCCAGGTGGATGGCGTGTTAAGTTGATAGGTCTCGTGGCTGGTTCCGTTTGGTTTTCGCATCAGGGAAAAAGAGAGCTGTGACAAGTCCCAGCACTCCAAAATTTTGGAGTGCTCCGAGTTCTCGGAGCTTTCTTTTTCCGAGGAGTGGGGAGAAGGTGGGACTTCGATGCGAAGAGTGCCGTGTGACGTGCGAGGTGCGTACAGTTGGATTTTGCACCAGGTGGATGGCGTGTTAAGTTGATAGGTCTCGTGGCTGGTTCCGTTTGGTTTTCGCACTAGGGAAAGAGAAAGCTGTGACAAGTCCCAGCACTCCAAAATTGAGAGGAAAATAACTATGCCTAACGCAGATGAAGAACCAAAGTTGATTATCGATGAAGACTGGAAGACTCAGGTTCAACGCGAGCGAGAAGAACTGAAGCAGAAGCAAGAAGCTGAACAGACGCAAGCCGATTTGCAAGAGCCGTCGAAATTGACCGAGGAGTCGCAAGTTACTGCGAACTCAGCCGAAGACGGGAACGGGGAACCGCCGCCGCCGGCGTCGTTTACTCTGTTGGTAACGACGCTAGCCACGCAAGCGATGGCGGCCATGGGGCTTATGCCTGGAGCAGAAGGCGAATCGCCACCAGTAAATCTAGATTTCGCCAAGCACTTTGTGGATATGCTGTCGGTCTTGGAGGAAAAGTCCAAAGGGAATTTAACCGACGCAGAAAGGTCCTACTTGCAAGATGCCCTGCATCAATTGCGGATGGCCTTCGTCGCAGTTAGCAAACAAGCGATCAAGTGAATGTGGACACATGGATGAAGAAGCTAGTTACTTGTGCGACGCATGCGGTGAGGAGATTGTTGTTCCTGTCGACTTTTCTGCCGGTCGCCGGCAGGATTATGTCGAAGACTGTCCGGTTTGTTGTCGTGCGAATCTGATCCACGTCGAAATCGATGACGACGGCTTAGCCCAGGTTTGGAGCGAAGTGGAATAAAATTGTTACCGTGTGCTGTCAGCTATTTGCACACGAAAAAAACCGTGAGAGCAAGTACATGCTCCCACGGTTTGGAATCTGCTGATCATTCATGCGGCCATCATGCGGCGGCATGATGGAAAACTATTTCTTCTTCTTCTTGGTATCTTCTTCTTCCTTGACCTTCTTCTTTTTCTTGAGCGAAACCTTTACGACGCGTGTTTTGGGGATGCCCAGTACAGGGTCGCCCTCGCTCCAGCGATCCAGTTCCTTGAGTCGCTTGATACGCTCTACGCGGGTTAAGACATTGCGGGACTTGATCGCCCCGCCACTTACTTTGAGGCTCTTGTCGAGCGTCATGGGAATTCTCCAAACTTTATAACTTATCGATGCCTCACCAGCATGCCCGTCGCACAGACCGACCGGGTCACTTGATGAAGGCCATTTAGGCTGGTTTATCGGAATCTCGGAGTGTACCTAGGCATCCCAAATCCGACAATGGCTATTTGAAGGCCGGACGTTAGAAACGGTGCGACACCCCATCCTGTAGGGGGTGTCGGGTTGGCCTGGGTATTGCCATACTGGCCGCCACATAAACTGCGGCCATCGCCGGGGCACGCATGCGCATGTTACTCCAATAGATGGCATGAATAATCGACAGCGATAGGGCCAGGGCGAGTGGCAGCCACCACGACCTGAGCCAATTCCGCGCTCCGCTGGCCCAAAATCCACGCAATAATCCTAGGCTCGCCAGCGCGAACATCAATGCGTACCATCCGCCAATGGCCAGTCGTGAAAAAGGTGAGCCGGTATTAGGCCAAATGGCCCAGAGCCATCCCAGGCGGTAGATGGAACTCACGCCAAACATGCGTGGCTGCCGAGCGATCGTATCCCAGGCGGCCGAGTAGGCCAGTGCGTCATCGGACAGCTCGTCCCATTTTCGCTCCTTTTTTATCATCGCACGACTCTCCATCGTCGCACGACTCTCCGAGTCGTGACCGGTAACATCCGATCCCTGGTGAATGTGGTCTGATTTGTTTAGCGACGGCCCGCTTTCAATCGCAACAACCGGTTCAAACCAAAAAGCATCCTCGCCGGGCGAAGCTAACCGACCGGGTTCATAGCGTAGTCCCCACCGCTCGTGAAATGGTTCCGCATCCCAATTGCGCGATGGACCATTCCGTTTGAAGTGTTCGTACAGGAGTGGATTGTTGGCTAGCAGCAATGTATACCCGCCATGCGTGGTAGCCCAGATTGGTTTGCCCATGACGGCCATATTGCGCACAATCCAAGGTGACACGCAGGCCACCACCAGCAGGCTAACAACCAGGCAGTCGTTGACTCGTCGCTTCCAACAGGAGCAGGCGACGAACAACAAGCCGCCTGCGCACAGCGCCACCCAGGGGCCGGCCGTGGGACGCGCAAGTACCGACACCCCTAGCGCGCTCCCCAGTCCGAACAGCATCACCCACTGAACAACTGGGCGATGCGTCGTTGGGTCGGTGGGATAGACGGCTAGCCACAATCGCCAAGCTAATACGGTTAGGAAAGCGGCCAACGTTTCCGTCATCACCAACTGACTGGCTCGCAAAAGCAGCGGATCGACGGCGACCAACAGAGCTGGCAGCCATGGCCAGGGAATCTTTAATTCTTGGGCGATGGACCAGACCAGCCACACGGTCCCAAGTCCAAGCAGCAAATGCAGCATCGCGATACGGACTACAGAGACACTGCCATCGCCACTGGCCATCCAACTGAGCAACCAGGGATAAAGAGGCGGGCGGAAAGCGGTCGGCGTAATTGATGAACCATCCGCCGATTCGACACCTAGGACTCCCGATCGCGCCCAGTTGCCGGCCAGTCGCGCGTATGCATCGGGGTCGTCGCGAAGGCCCGAAGCGCCAACGAACAATACGCCGCCTCGCAAGCAAAGTGTGATGGCCAGGACAGCCCACAGGCTAGTGAGCCAGTGGTGGTGACGACTCGGAGAGTCGTGCGACGAAAGTGTTTTGTTCAAGATTCAGCCATGCACCAATCCGCTTCGAAATTGCTCGTCGCGACTTTGCCACCGTTGGTCGCGTCAATCTCGCGTTGCAAGGCAGTCACACGTTCGTTGGAGCTAATCCCTTCGATGGCCAGCAGGAACTCTTTCGACTCGCCGGCCGCTAGATTCACTACCCGTCCATGTTCTTCTTCGAACGAGCGCGGGTTGGGAAAGCCGGTTCCTGGTTCCAATCCGGTCACATAGCCATCGGACTCGGCGACGGTATTTTTCCACTGCGAGAAGTAGGGGAGGCTTTCTGGGCGATAGTGAACCGCCACGCCGCGCTGGCCGGTTGGCGAAGCCAGCAGGCACTTCGCCCAGCCGCTTGCATCCGCCTGACTGGCCGAAAAGTAAACTTGTTCCGCATAACCTGCCGTCGGACCTAGATACGTTTGCCAATTGGACAAGTCCTCAGCGGCGCGTTTGTTCCGCGCCACCACTTTATCGGCACCGAGATACAATTTGGCTCCAGCTTCAAGCTGCGGTGCACCGATGTTGATGTGATACAACAATTGCATGGTTGTCGGTGTGGCCCCGGTGTTGGTGACACGATCGTGGATCGCAATCTTTGGTTCGCCAATTGCAAAAGTAGTGACAACTTGGAGTCGCAAGTTGTATTGCAGAAAACGCGATTCATGCACTTCGCCATGGACGTGTAGGAGTGAATGCTCCGGGTCTGATTCAATGCGTACGTTGCGGGCGGGCAGGTTGCCGATGCGACCATGTAGTGGAAAGGCGAGCTGTCCGTGCGGGCCGAAGTCGGGTGCGCCAAAGCTTCGCAATCCGCAGCGGACCAACAGTTCATCGAACCCGTCGAGCCACCCTAGTCCACCTGGTTCCGCCAGTGGCACGTAGTTGGGATGGATGGGGCCTTCGACGGGTGATTTCCAACCCAGCTCTTCACCATTGATATGGGCCTTCCACAGGCTCATACCGCGGGTTGGACAAAGTGCAGCGCGAACCGTACCCGTATCGACTATGATCAGCTCCACGTTCTGGCTCGGGCCCTCGGATAGCACCAGCCTGGCAATTTGGAACTCACCAGCGGCGACCTTGACCGCCGTCGATCGATCGATTGGTTGGGCTAGGTTGGGAGGGGAGGACGTGCGTTGCGGCTCAGGGAGATTGACGTTCATGTTGGGCCTATGAGTTGAAAGGTTTGCAGCGCAAAACCGCCAATGCTTTCGGGGAGCTAATACTAGGCAGGGGGCAGGCGCGCCGAGCGTCTTGGCGAACTCCGCGACCACTTGTACGCGCTATTATTGCAGAAAAAACGACTCCTTACTTGTAACCGCAGGCAGCTCGGAATAAAACAGGCTGTCCGCACAATTCACCATTCCTCTTGAGAATTCAGAACTTCAACGACGATGACCAGCAGAAAACTTGATGACGGCCTAATTAAATCCGACAACGTAGCGGCCATTCTCTCGCGAGCCATGCAGGCTGGGGACGGTCTTTTGCGGCTCACGCCGACTTGGGTGCCACGCAGCTTTCTTCACCCAGGACGTCGTATCAAGCTCAATCCGGCTGATCTGTATGCTTTTGGAGCCGACCGTGGTGGTATCGATGAACGCTGGTTTGGCAGCACCACCGAGGCGGCCAATGAAGGCCGCGTGTGGCACGAAGGATTGAGTATGTGTCTGTTCGAGGGGCAGAAATTTCTGCTTCGCGATGCAGTGGCCGAAGCGGGCAAGGACTTGGTCGGTGAAAACATCTTCGGCAAATACAACCGTTGGCCGGTCTATTCAAAGTTTTTCGACAATATGGGCCCGATCCCGCACCACATGCACCAGTCGTTTGAGGATGCCAAGTTGGTTGGTCAGGAAGGTAAGCCAGAGAGCTACTACTTCCCGCCGCAATACAACAACGTCGACAATAATTTCTGTTACACCTTCATGGGGCTCGAACCGGGGACGACCAAAGAGCAACTGCGGCGCTGCCTCGAGGACTGGAACAAGGGTGACAATGGCATCCTCGATCTCTCCAAAGCCTATCGACTCAAACGCGGCACCGGTTGGTTGATCCCGCCCGGAGTGTTGCATGCCCCTGGATCGCTGTGTACCTACGAACCGCAATGGGGTTCCGATGTGTTTGGTATGTACCAATCGATTGTCGAAGGCCGCTATGTACCGTGGTCGTTGCTGGTGAAAGATATGCCGGAGGACAAGCATCAAGATTTGGATTTCATTGTGGGCCAGCTTGATTGGGACAAGAATGTTGATACCCATTTCAAAGACGCGAACTACATTGAGCCCATTGTCGATCCACAGCGGAGTGGCAAGGGTTATACCGACAAATGGATCGTGTATGGCACGATCGATGGTCAGCAGCTCTTTAGTGCCAAGGAATTGACCGTCGAGCCGGGTGCCAAGTGCAAGCTGCAAGACCCGGGTACCAGCAGTTGGATCACCGTGCAGGGGAAGGGACGCATAGGCAAGCTGGCCTTGCAAACTCCCGCCATGATAGATTTTGGTCAAACTACGGAAGACGAAGTGTTCATTAGTCACGCAGCTGCTACGGCGGGAGTGGAGATCGAAAATACCGGCAGCGAACCGCTGGTTGGGCTGCGATACTTTGGGCCCGATTGCCATCCGAATCTGCCGGCCAATGGTGCTTGGCAACAGTCACGATAAAGCCTCTCACATTACTAACTTTCTTGGAGCAACACATGAGCCACACTTCGCCCAAACTGCACAATGCCATGTGGCCTGGATTGGTCGGCAAGGGGACGGATGCGGGACAAGAGCCGCCGATCAGCTTAGAAAAAATGCTTGATCTGACGGCAGCCGCAGAAGTTCATGGACAGAAATTCGAAGGGATTGATTATTTCCTGTTTCTACCGCATACGAATCCTGAAGCGTCGGATGAAGAGCTGAAGCAAATTGCCGACATGATCGCCAGCAAAGGGTTTAGAGTGGGCTCGTTGGTAGCGCCGGTTTGGCCAGGCACCGTTGGCGACTCCGCCATGGGGGATGCAGCGGCCAAGGAAAAGTTTTTGTCCGCCGTGCGCATGGCCTGTCGCATTGCCAAAGTCTTCAACGAGCATGGAGTCAGGCAATATGGTTGTATTCGCATCGACTCAGCCGAGTTTGGTGTCGAGAAGTGGCGCGCGGACGCTAAGGCCAATACGACCAAGATAGCCGACACTTTCCGCGAAGCGGCGAAGATCGCTGCCGATGCAGGCGAGCGATTAGCTGCCGAAGGGGAGATCTGCTGGGCGGGGATGCACAGCTGGAAAGACATGCTTGACCTGTTGGAAGAGGTCGGCCTGCCTCAGACGCTTGGTTTTCAAGCCGACTTGGCGCACACCTACCTGTATCTGATGGGTTACAACGCGCCCGAACATGCCTTGCTAAAAGAAGGTTACACGCAAGACGAATTTTATGCGGCTTATGAAAAGATGACCGACAAGCTGCGGCCCTGGACCATCGACTTTCACGTTGCACAAAATGACGGCCAAGTGCATGGGGCCGGAGCGCATGACAAAACTGGTAAGCATTGTCCGGCCGACGATCCCAACGGAAAACTCGATGTGGTCAAGTGTTCCGGCTACTGGCTCAAGGATGCCCAGCAGCGGGGCATTGAACATATTTGTTGGGACGGTTGCATGTTCCCCAATGCCATGCTGGAAGATCCCCGAACATGGAATACGATTCTCGATACGATGCTCAAAGTCCGCCAAACCCACGGTTGGTAGTCCTGGCACGTCAATAACCTTAATAGCACGTAGAAAGATACACCGATGAAAGAAGTTCGCATAGGAATGATTGGTTATGGTTTCATGGGCAAGACGCATTCGAATGCCTATGTCCAAGCGGCTCATTTTTTCAAAAGTGACCATAAACCTGTCTTGAAGGCACTGTGTGCAAGAAACGCCGAGAAAGCCAAACCATTCGCCGACAATTGGGGCTACGAATCGGTCGAAACCGATTGGCGAGAACTGCTCAAACGCGATGATATTGATGCCGTCGATATCTGCACGCCCAACAATCTGCACAAGGAGATCGCGATTGCTGCCGCTAAAGCCGGCAAGATGATCTTGTGCGAGAAGCCTTTGGCCATGAATGCCGCCGAGGGCGAGGAAATGTGTGCGGCAGTCGAAGCGGCGGGCGTCCCCAACATGGTCTGGTATAACTATCGTCGAGTGCCAGCAGTGTCCCTTGCCAAGCAAATCATCGATTCAGGAAAGCTTGGCCAGATTTTTCACTATCGCGCCAACTTTCTACAAGACTGGACCATCAACGCCGACGTGCCACAGGGTGGGGCGGCCACTTGGCGATTAGATGTTGAGGCGGCCGGTAGTGGTGTTACTGGCGACTTGCTAGCGCACTGTATCGATACGGCTCTGTGGCTTAACGGTTCGATCAAAGATGTAACCGCCATGACCGAGACGTTTGTCAAAGAGCGCGTGCATGCCGAGACAGGCAAAAAGCAACCTGTCGGCATTGATGACGCTTGTGCCTTCTTGTGCCACTTCACCAACGGTTCGCTGGGGCTCTTCGAGTCAACCCGCTATGCCCGAGGTCACAAGGCGCTCTATACGCTAGAGATCAATGGTGAGCATGCTAGTATACGTTGGGACTTGCACGATTTACATCGCCTTCAATATTTCGACCATAGTGATGAATCGATTGTCCGTGGCTGGCGCAGTGTGCACGTCTCCGACGGCGATCAACCCTACATGGGCAATTGGTGGGTCCCCGGCTTGCAGATCGGATACGAACACTCATTTACGCACCAAGTGGCCGATTTCTTGACTAGTCTCGATAACGGCCAGCCAGCACATCCGACGTTCCGCGATGCATTGGAAACCCAGCGCGTGTGTGATGCGGTACTGTCGAGCGCCAAGCAGGGAATATGGAAGAGCGTGTAACTCGCTGGGGGTTTTAGCGATTAAGCAGCCCGAGCTTGGGATTGATGATCGAGCTTGCCTATTTGCTGGTGCGCTCGTTTCTGCCACTCAGGAAAAGTTGGGACGCAGAATTCGTGTGGACGCTCTTTACCGAGACTTGTCCACCAATCGCGACCGCGTCTGAGCGTCAATCTCATGAGTGCTTCGATGGTCATTCTGGTTTTGTAGCTCCAGGGCGCATCGCTTTGGTGCAGATTGCGAAGCTGTTTCCAGCAACTTTTGGCAAAGCCACCTTTGGCCGCAATCCTCGCCCACTTGCCTGGTCCAGCCGAAGAACGCGGGAGTTCATGGTCGAGAATAACCGAATCGGGCGTTTCCAATCCACGGGCTGTGTAGGCTTCGCGGAGTAGATCGTTCATCAGTTGGCGTTGTTGCGAGGCGCGTTGCCAGCAGACGCTATCCGCATGCTGCCGATAGCAAAGAACGGGTTCGGGAAGATTGGCTAAGTGGCCGCGCTGGGCCAACCGTAGCCACAGGTCGTGGTCCTCGACCCACTGATATTGCTTGCGATAGCCTCCAACCGCTTCCAACGCTTCAGCGCGAATCATGGTGGTGGGATGAAAATGCCCTGTCCGGCGGTGTAGGAGATTGTCGGTGATCGCGTCGTGCTCTTTGGGCAATTCGCTAATATTTAGCGGCTCGCCGTCGGCATCGATCTCTACGATGGCACCCCCTACGACTGTGCAGGTTGGATGACGCCGTAAGAAGTGCGCTTGGCGTTCTAAGCGATTGGGCAGGGCAATGTCGTCGGCGTCCATACGGCAAACCAGTGGAGCCCTGGCAATGGCCAGGCCACCATTGAGCGCGGCGACAATCCCAAGATTGCGCTGATTGACGACGCGTATGCGATCGTCTTGGCTGACAAACCACTCCAGGATTTGTCGACAATCATCGGTGCTTCCATCGTTGATACAGATCAATTCCCAGTCTCGCGAAGTTTGCTCGATGATGCTGGCAATAGCGTCGACGAGATATCTTTCCGCATTGTAGACTGGCATCACAACGGAAATGAGCGGATCGTGAATGCGGCGGAAATTCATTGGTGATTCACTTTCGAAAGTGACTGCATTGAGAGACAACGCAGAGACAGGCCTCCGCGCACCTAAGCTCAAGCTGCGCGGCGGATGTTGCGGCTTAACTGCTGGAGAACCAAACTAGTGCGATGGGATTTCGGCAGCAACTTAGTCATCCGTGGACGACGCGAAACTAGATTTTCGCGCAAGTAACTGGCGAGCATTGCGAATAAATTGTGCTTGCCAAGTACCGACTCTCGGGCCGTGGCAATGGCAGGCACAGCGGTTTCGTAAGTCGGTTCGCTGAGTAAATTGCGAATGATGGCCAGCGCTTGCTCTGGTTGATAGATATCGATAGCGGTAAAGCTTCCTTCGGGAAAGCAGTGGTAGGCCTCATCCCCGCCAAAATAGATTGGGTAACTCCAACCTAAGAAGGCATCGCTGATCTTCTCCGTCATGAAGTGATTGCTATGATCGTTCTCAAGCACAATGTGATATTGGTAAGGCCAAATCGCATCGGCTTTGTCACTCACGTCTCGCCAGCCGCGACCGAAGATGTCTAAGGTGTCCCCCAGTTCCGATTTTAGGTAGCGCGTGAACTGGAGACGCTGACGCTGATCCGGTGTGATTTGTTTGTCGCTGCAGATGACGCTCAATAGTTTGGGTTTGGCGGGGTGCGGTAGTGCGACCAATTCGTCGAACCCCAACGGATCCCCATGCGCTTGACTTGCCTGTGTCGCGTATTGCCACGGTTGGGCTTCGTTGCCATAGGTGATATGCGGGTGTTTGATGGCGCTCTGAGCGGTCCAAACCTGTGCAAACTGGCTGGTGAAGCGGCTACGGTAGCGACGGACGCTCACCGGCTCGCCCGTAATGAGCAACGTGTTCTCGGGAGGGCAGAGCTGTTCGAGCGGATGTTTCAGATCGTCGTAAACGACCCAACCATCCAGTGGTTCGTCGGTCGGTGCAAACACAAATTCGAATTCGTCCCACATGGCGCTGTTGGCTGGGGTCTGTCGAGCGAGTGCCGACTCCGGGAATGAGGCTGAGACAAGTATGCGCGGCATGGCAAAGTCAAGTTCGCTAGAATTGGCAGAGGTCCGACTGTGTTATCTCTTAGAGATACTCATTGAGGGGAGTTGCTATCAAGAGCAATCGGCTCGTATTTCCCGCTGCCTTACCGTTTTTCATCGTGGGCTCGAGGAAGTGAGCGTGCTGGGCCAGGCAAACTGCGGCGCACTGCCAGAAAACCGCTGATCGATTTTATCGCTAGCAAAAAGTTACATAAAAGCAGCATCATCACCGTCCAATCGCTGTTCAACCAGCGATCGAAGATAATGGCTAGATAGACGAAAAACCTGGGGCGGACTAACCATGAATACGGGACTGCCAGCGCATTGCGAACCATGGCCATGGCCACCACCAAGGCATAGAGATAGACATATAGGCTGCCGGCCAGGATATGCTTGGCTGTCGGCGCGTGAATCATCCAGGCAATGGTCACTCCCGTCACTACCAACTGATCGGTAAAGGTGTCCGTAAAGCTGCCACGCGGCGACGCAACCTGTTGATAGCGCGCTAACGGTCCATCGAGACCATCGAGCAACACATGTGCGACGAGCGTGGCGATGGCCAGGGTGGTCTGCTCGGTCAGCCATAGGGGAACGAACGCCAGTCCTGACACGCAGGAGAGCAACGTGATTCGATCGGGAGTCACGCCCCAACGCGTTAGCCAGCGTAGCGAACCATCCAGCCAACTGGCCCGCAGTTGTTGTCCATATTCCATCCACGCGCGCTCTCCGTGCGAGTAGCAATCGGCTTTGTGGTCGGATGGTTTGGGCATGGGGGAGTCTGGGAGTAGGGGGAGTCTGAGGTTCACAATTTGGCCGGTTTTCCAAATGATTGCCCGGGGGCTCACGCCCCAATGGCTCATGAATAATCCGGGTTAAACAATTCAACGTGGCAGACCACTCCACCACTTTACCACTCCTTCACTCCTTCACTCCTTCACTCCCCCTCGGATCGCACAAGGGAGTGGGTGAATCGAACTCGAAGCGATGTGGATGGGCTTGCATGTGCTTGAGGGCGGCACCAGGATTGTAGTAGCGAATGTTTTGCGATTCGAAGCCAAAGATTGGTGCGTGAGTATGTCCAAAATAGACGCGTTCATACGGGGGTGTGGTAGCAGTTGGAAGGTCGTCGATCAGGAGTCGCAGTCTTTGACAGGTGAGCTTGGGGCGGTGCCGCAACAGAGGTACCAGTTGGTGTAGCCGAAGCCCGACCGCCAAGTCGTACAGGCGATGTTTGAATCCCGTTTGTGGATGTTCGTGATGAAATCTGGCGCGATAGCTGGACAAACTACCGCGGGCGTCGAGTACATCGCCATGTAGGAATAGTGCATTGCCGATTTGAAAGTGATGTTCGTACCATTCGAAGCGGCTGTTGCGGTTGGCAAGTTGCGTCAACAACTCCAAAAACTCTGGATGGCAATCATGATTTCCGGGAACGAAGCGCAGGTGCGCTTCACCTGTATTGGCGAGCAAAACCTCTAACCACTCGACGGCGGCAGCCAAGGTTAGATCGTGGCTTCCACGAATGCTCCAGCGGAAATCAAATATGTCACCACCGAGCACGATACACTGATCGCTGGTAGTGGTTTGGGCCAGAAGCCCTGGGATGGCGTGGGCGGCGCTCCGCGGGCTGAACAGATGAAGATCGGAGACGAAAACGCCCCCACGCACTTTTGCTGTCTCGTTCTGGATTGAATTCATGCCGTCGTCAGTTGGATTGGTCGGAACTTGCCGCTGTCTCGCCAAATTGGATATACTACAGGTTGAGACACAGAGCAGTATAAATTACTTTGGATTTGGGGATAACGTGGGTAACGGACAGAACCATCAGCACGCGACAGCGTCCGGCGATGATGAAGCGGCGCTGCACAAGCTGAGCCAGAGCCTCACATCCATCCGTACTGAGCTAGCCAAAATTATTGTGGGTCAAGAGGATGTAATCGAGCAATTGCTGATTGCTCTGCTGGCTGGTGGTCATTGTTTACTAGTCGGAGTACCGGGGCTGGCAAAAACGCTGATGATTTCGAGTTTGGCCAAGTCCATTGCCCTTGAGTTTCAACGCATTCAGTTTACCCCGGATTTGATGCCAGCCGACATTACTGGGACGGAAGTCATCCAAGAAGACCGTGCCAGCGGTACTCGCGAGTTCCGGTTTATCCCCGGACCGATATTCGCTAATGTTATTTTGGCGGACGAAATCAATCGTACACCACCCAAGACGCAAGCCGCTTTGTTGGAAGCGATGCAGGAAAAGCAGGTAACTGCTGGTGGTCGGCGTCATCTCCTGCCCACGCCATTTTTTGTGTTGGCCACGCAGAACCCCATCGATCAGGAGGGAACGTATCCACTTCCCGAAGCACAGCTAGATCGCTTCATGTTCAATGTGTTGGTCGACTACCCGAGTCGGGAAGACGAGCTAGAAGTCGTCTTGAGGACGACTGCGGATGAGCAAGCGGTGCTCCAGACGCAGATCTCGGCTGAGAAACTGCTCGATTTAGCGCATGTTGTCCGTCGCATAGCGATCACTCCAGCCATGGCCTTGGTAGCCACGCAGATTGCGCGATTGACTCGACCATCGGATGATCAGGCGAGCGAGCGAGTGCGGCGGTGTGTGCGATGGGGGGCTGGGCCACGGGCCAGTCAGTACATTGTGCTGGGGGCCAAGGCGCGGGCTGCCATGCAGGGAAGTCCCGTGGTGCGGCGCGAGGATATCGCGGCAGTGGCGCCTCCGGTATTGCGACATCGGATGAAGCTCAATTTTCAAGCGGAAGCCGAAGGGACGACGGTCGAGCAGATCATCGCCGAAATCATTCACTCAGTTGATAGCACTCTCCAGGATAGCAGTTCGCGTGAGCACATCGCCCAAGTACTTCGATCCTGAGACGCTGGCGCGCATTGGCTCGCTAGGACTTCGCGCTCGAACGTTGGTCGAGGGCTTGGTCTCTGGCTTGCACCGCAGTCCCCTGCGAGGTCATTCGATCGAGTTTGCGCAGCATCGCGAATACGTGCCAGGCGACGATCTACGACAGGTCGATTGGAAGATCTACGCGCGGAGCGACAAGTACTATCTCAAGCAATACGAAGATGAAACGAGCTTGACGTGTTACCTGTTGGTTGATCACAGCGAGAGTATGCTCTACGGTGGGGGGCAAAACGGAGTGCAGGTAGCTGGCCGAACCAAAGCTGGCCTCACCAAATTACAGTACGCTCAATTGGTCGCTTTCAGTTTGGCCTATTTAGTGATCGAGCAACGCGACTACGCTGCGCTGCTCACCTTTTCGGACGCCATCGACGATTGGTTGCCTCCCAGCGGCAGCCCAGCGATGTTTGATGACATGGTAGCGGTTATGGAGCAGGCGGCCAATGATCGCAGGACGAATCTACCTCAGGTGCTTGAGCTGGCGGTGCAGCGTTTTAACCGTCGCGGGTTGGTAGTGCTCATAAGCGATTTATTGGATGATACCGACCGTTTGCTCAAGGCCCTACGATTGGTCCGATTCGCGGGGCATGACGTGTTGTTGATCCATGTTCTCGATCGCGATGAGGTTGAATTTCCATTTGAAAGTATGTCGCGGTTTGAAGGCTTCGAAGGTCTGCCACATGTGGTTACCGACCCGCAGATGATTGGACAAGCTTATCGCCATGCCATGTCCGATTTTTGTCGCGGTCTAGAGATGGGCTGTCGACAAATGGACGTGGACTACTTCCGTGTGTTGACGGACGAATCGTTGGCGGCAGCGCTTCCACGAATTCTCGCCAATCGTTCGGCGCGAGGATTGTGACCATGCAGGCTTGGCACATATTGGCCGCCACTGGCTTAGCGAGTGCGTGGATGTTGTGGTGGAGCCTGGCTGCCGCAATTCCCGTGCTGCTGCACTATTTATACCGTCGCCGCCAAACGACAATTCCGTGGGCGGCTATGCAGTTGTTGCTCCAAGTAGTGGAGCGTGAGGCCAAGCGGGTGCGGCTCGAACAGTTGCTGCTACTTATCCTGCGGACCCTGATTCTGTTGGTTCTGGCCGTTTCGTTAGCGCGACCGTTTTGGGAAAGCAGTGATGATGGGCCGGTTGCATTTAGGGATTCACCGGCCACGAATTGGATCATCGCTATTGATGTTTCGTATTCCATGGGCTATCGAGTTGACAATGAAACCCGACTACAGGCCGCCCAAAGACGCGCTATCGAATTAGTAGAGACAGCCAATGAAGGAGATGCATTTGCGCTGGTGGCATTGGGGCGACCACCGCGGGGCGTGATCGCACGTCCTTCGTTTGATCGTCAGGCGGTAGTTGCCGAATTGGGGCGTCTGTCAATCAATGACGCGGGGTGTGACCTAAGTGGCGGGCTGCAGTTGATCGCCGACATCGCCGAGCGGGCACAGCAAGATCAGTCGCTACCGAGGCAAATTCGCATCTCGGTGCTTAGCGATTTGGGAAGCGATCACTGGCAGGCGGCGGTCGACGAAGCTGAGGGAAAACGGTTCAAGCAACTCGGCCAGCGGTACCCGCTGGATATCGAATCGTTAGCGGATAAAACCGTTGCGAACCTGGCCCTAACCAATTTGAAACTTCAGGCGCTGCGTGCCGTCGTTGGTCAGTCAATGGACATTGACGCAGTTGTCAGGAACTACGGAGAGCGTTCCGTAGAACAGGTGCCAATTCAGCTTGTCGTGGACGGCAATACCCTGGCGTCGCAGCGCATCGACCTGGGGCCATTTGCGGAGCAAACCGTTCGTTTTACGCATGTTCCAACCGCTACCGGCCAGTGCCTAGTGGCTGTCACGCTCCCGGCCGATCGATTACCTGTCGACAATGTTCGTCGGCAAGTGATGGATGTTCGTGACAATTACGAAGTGCTGTTTGTCGAGCAGCTTGCTGGCGACGCGCGAGTGCTTCAGTTGAGCTTGCGCCCCGAAGTGTCCACTACGTTAACGCAGTCGCGATCGACGGTGTCAGTCTTTGAGCTGTCGTCGGTCGAGCTCGAAAATTGGCCTGTGGTTGTATTGAATGATGTGACGAGCATCGACCAACGCAGTCATTTGCGACTGGAGCGATATGTTCGACAGGGTGGCGCATTGATTTGTATGCTGGGACCGCGTACACAAGCGGCGATATGGAACGAACGAGAGAAAGATGCCGAGCTGTTGGGATTTCAATTGTTGGAACCCGCCTCCGAGCAGAGCTGGAATATTGATCCGCTGGAGTATAAGAGTCCCATTGTGGCTCCTTTTGCTGGATTTCCCGACGCGGGCTTACTGACAACTCCGATCTTCCGCTACTGGAAGATCCAGCCGCCAAAAGTGGAGCCAGCGGTATGGAGTGTAGAGTTGGCGACCGAACAGGGGGATCCGCTTATCGTGCGGTATCGTTTGGGAGCGGGGGGGGTTTTGAGCGTGCTATCCGCACCCCAGTCAGGCGCAGCTGAAAGTAACAACTGGAATGCAATGGCCACTTGGCCCAGTTTCGTGCCGCTTATGCAGCGACTTGTTCAGTCGGCCATTGATTCGGCGGCATCCAATAACACGGTATTGGCGGGCGAGACATTGGTGGGAAAGGTCAGCGACGGCAAGCTGCAGAATGTACCACACCAACTGCAATTGACGATCACCAAACCCGATGGATCGGAAAGCCTCATCGAAGCCGATGAGATCCAATCCGATGGAGCGGCGTGTTGGACCTTTGCTCAGACCCAGCAGAGTGGCGAGTACGTTGTCCGTCATCCAGGCAATCGCTCACAGTTAACTTTTGCCGTCAACGTGGATGGATCGGAGAGTAGCCTGCAGTCGATAGAACTTTTGCAGCTTCCAAAGTTCTCGCCACCACCGCCGCTGGCAACGGTAAACACGGCTGGAAATTCAGATGGAGTGGAACGCAATCCTTGGTTTGTTCGGGGTTGGCTGATCGCGCTCGGGATACTGTTGCTTGCCGAATCTTGGTTGGCTTGGGCGTTAGGGAGACGTGTTGGATGAACGACACCGCACGCGTTACGGACTCACCACTGACGGAGACAGTTGTCGAATCAATCTTGCATGCTGCTTGGGAATTCCCACTGTGGGTCATGGCTTTGATCGTGATTGGCATGGGTGTCATGGTAGTTTGGCTTTATCTTTCCGAACGGGGCAGGGGAGGGAGAGGGGTGCGGTGTTTGCTGGCCGCCATCCGCTTCATGCTCTTGATGTTAGTGTTGTGGATGCTCAGCGGTTGGAGCTGGTTGCGATTCAAAAGTGATCAACCGGAGTTAATTGTCGTTATTGATCGCTCTGCCAGCATGAGCACGCGCGACGTCGGGCGTGAATCCGATGAGGTCAAGCAGTCGCGGGCTGAGCGGTCGATCGAGTTGTTTCAATCGCAAAGTCGTCACGAACTGGCGAGACTCGAACAGCAGTATCAGTTGCAATGGTTCACACTGGCCGAGTCACTTGAGCAAATCAATGTGCAGCTTGAGAGAAACGGGGACCTACTAGCTGGAATCCCCATCAATGGAGCACATAGTCGTTTGGGCGACGGATTGGTGCGGCTGTTGCAACGGCAAACGGGGAAGGGGACGGCAGCAGTAATACTGCTTAGCGATGGAATAAACACTTCTGGGGTGGCCCTGAGCGAAGCGGCCAAAGCGGCGCGGCGTGCAGCGATACCCATTTTGTCTGTGGCGGTGGGGAGACAAAACGAGCTCCCCGATTTGCGACTGGCCGATCTCCTGATCGACCAAGATGTTTATTTGGGGGATCAAGTCACGGTCGAAGTGGCTTTGATTGTTAGCGATGTGCCTACCGCTGAGACGCGAATCGCTATACGCGACAAGTCCACCGATAAAGTGTTGGATGAGACGCGAGTTATAGTCTCGTCGCAACAGCGACAGGTAACAGCCCGGTTGAGCTTCGTGCCGGCACGGGCAGGTCAGCTTGAGCTGCGGATTGAAGCCTTGCCGATCGAAGGCGAACAGGAACTCGATAACAACTCTCTCGATGCAACGGTGCAAGTTCAAGACAAGACAATTCGCGTGCTGTTGGTAGGTGAGAAGCCGAGCTACGAGTTTCGTTTTCTAAAGAGTTTCTTGGAGCGTTCGATGCAAGCCGAATCTCCTGAGGCTGCCAGCTTCGAATTGCATACCGTGCTGCAAGATGCTGATCCGTTGTATGTTGATCAGGACAAAACGGCACTGCGATTGGTCCCGAGCAAGCCCGAGACGATCGCGCAGTACGATGCCTTTGTATTGATCGATCTTGATCCTCAGTTGATCAGTCAGACCTCCCAACAAGCGATGGTCGATGCAGTCACGCGACATGGTGCTGGATGTATGTTTGTCTTCGGCAGCGGTTCGCCGGTAAGTAAACTGGAAGGCTGGCCACTGGCCAAGCTCCTGCCAATTGAACGCGACACTCGGCCGTTGTCAGCGACAGGACTGAGGCCTGGGCAATTGCGCTGGCAGCCGACCGCGTTGGGGAGCAGCGCCCTGCCTATGCAGCTAGCCGGTTCATTGCAGGAGAGTCTGGCGATTTGGCAACGGTTGCCAGACTTTGCCGCGCTGGCGCAAACCGATCAAATCAAGAGCGGTGCGCAAGTCCTCGGGCAGGCCGTAGATCGGCAGGATGGCCAATCTGCCCCGCTACTAGTGACGCAGTTCGCCGGAGCTGGTCGAACGGCGCTGCAAGCGAGCGACGAGACCTTTCGTTGGACGAGCTTTCTGGGATCCGACCTCTACTACCAACGCTACTGGGGACAAATGCTGCGCTGGCTTAGTCGTGGCCGGTTGAGCGGTCAAGTTGACGGTTTGGAATTGATGGTCGATCCCAAGCAAGCCAATCTGGGACAGCCCATTCGCTTTCAAGTTACCTTGGGGGGACACCGGATTGCGGCCAGCGAAAACACCGAAGTTGAACTAGCCATTGCTGGGAGTGATGGTCGTGACAGAAATGTTAAATTGCCACGCATCGGACAAACGGGAAGCATCTATCAAGCCACGATCAGTGATCTCGCGCCAGGCAGCTATCGAGCCGTATTGTTGCGACCGATCAGTGAGGCACCACCCTCGGAAGATTTTACCATTACCGCCCCGCCAGGCGAACAAGCCACATTGCGCGCCAATGTGGAAGGCTTGCGGCAATTGGCCGAGCAATCGCGTGGCCGTTTTTATCTCGAATCCGACGCCCAACAATTGTTCGATGAACTCCCCCCAGGAAAGCCCACTCGGCTGGGGCCGCTTCCTTCCGTGCCAATTTGGAACGCCTGGTGGGTTGCATTATTGTTCGTGGTGCTAATTACAAGCGAATGGATTTTGCGAAGGAGATGTCAAATGCTTTAGGGGTTCGCGCAGCCTAAAGTGGTCAGTTCTGGTTGACGCTGTCGGTTCACAGTTGGAATATGATATAGATAAGGGAGAAAACATCATGCCGATTCACGACTGGACACGCGTGGAAGCCGGGATATTTCATGCGTTCCATCACGACTGGATTACCTATCTCGCTCGTTCGCTCAACCGAGGTAGTTTGCCGCCGGATCACTATGCGCTACCAGAACAGCTGGCCTTAGGACTTGGGCCTGACGTGCTGACCTTGCACGAAGTGAACATCCCTCCCAGAAATTTGACAGCGTCTGTCGCCGAACCGGGTGGCACTGCATTGCTCGCGCCGCCCAAATTGCGACCGACGGCGGAAACCGAAATGGCCTTTTATCGCCGAAAACAAAAAAGCGTTAGCGTGCGGCACATTAGTGGAGATTCTATCGTGGCCAAGATTGAGATTGTATCTCCAGGAAATAAGTCATCCAAAAGTGCTTTGCGCTCATTAGTGTCAAAAGCCGTCGAATTGCTGGAGCATGGCATTCACTTATTGATCGTCGACCTTTTTCCACCTGGACCACGCGATCCAAAGGGCATTCATGCCGAAATCTGGAGCGAAGTAGCAGGTGAAGATGTGCGAGAAGCTAATAAACCGCTTGCGTTGGTCGCTTACGAAGTGGGACCTACGATAAGAGCCTATCATGTGGATATAGGAGTTGGCGATCTGCTGACTGACATGCCACTTTTTCTTGAACCGGGACAAGCGATTAGCGTCGCGCTCGAAAGTTCTTACGACGAAGCCTTTTCCGCCATGCCCGGCCGGTGGCAACGCGTGCTCGTTTCATAAGAATCGTAACACAAAGATCGTTGTATAACGCTCACGGACTGGTCACAAACCACATCTTCTTGGCAACCGACCACCATCCCGGTTGTTCCAGGACGCGATAGGGGGAATCGTTGGGGAGCGTGCGCATTAGATAGGCATGCGCCGGGGCCAAATTGTGGTAGGGGAGCGATGGAAACAGATGATGCAAGGCGTGATAGCGAATTGCCATTGGAAAAAACAACCACGTTAACACATCGCGGCTGACATAGTTGCACGAATCCATTATGTGGTCGGTCATGCTTAGCCGATTTCCATCGCCTTCAAAGTGGTGATCGGCCAATTGCCGCAACTGATTCAGGATTACCACAGTGGTGTCTTGCTTCTCTAGGAAATGGAATTTCCTGATGTTTGAGTTAGCATACTCAAGATCGGGAGGTATTCCATGGGACAAAAACGTAGAAGTTTTACTGCAGAGCAGAAGGCCGAGGTGGTTCGGCGTCATCTGAAGGACAA
>JBGSNE010000167.1:0-1666 GCA_041739785.1 Pirellulaceae bacterium | reverse complement strand
GGGACTTCCCGCGGGTGAATACACACTCGAAATCGAGGGTTTTCGTCGTATTCACACCGGCGACTACAGACTTGATATCAGTGCACCCTACCGTCAATCGGGATACAACATTGAGGTAATCTTCCCGGATGATACGCTGAGCGAAGAATACCGTCGAGCGTTTCGCGACGCGGCGGCTCGTTGGTCGACGATCATCGTTGGCGACGTGCCTGATGGGGTGATTCCGCAGCAACGTTCGGGGACCAACGATTGGACATTCGAGTTCCCGGGCATTCCCCCCGTCACCGTGCCGAATTTGGCGGGACGAGCTGTGGATGACCTGCTGATCGTCGCCTCGGGTGTTGGTACCGACGGAAATCAAGGCGCCAACAATCTCGGTAGCGCGGATGCTTTTGCTGAACGTAGTAAACAGGATGACCCGAATGAGCTTCCAATCCTCGGTTTCATGCGATTCGATCTCGCGAACCTTCCAGATGAGCTGAGGCAAGGAACTCTTGATGATTTGATCCTACATGAAATGGGCCACGTAATTTCTGGAGTCTCTCAATGGGAGGGGAAAGGGATTGCTGTCAATTCACGGGCTTGTCGTGCTCCTGCGCCGCGGCCAGTTCCGCTATGGCTCGGTACAAACGCGGTCGCGGAGTACAGGCGGCTAACGGGTAATCCAAACCTGACTTCGGTACCGCTTGAAAAGGATGCAGGCTGTGGCTCGTTCGGTTACCACTGGGCTGAATCGATCTTCGATGCTGAACTGATGACTCCGTTTGCTGAAAGCCGGCCACCCATGCCGCTAAGCCGTTTGACCGCCGCGATGATGCAAGATGTGGGCTACCAAGTCGACTATGCGGCTGCGGACCCGTACACGCTCCCAAGCGGCGCGAGTTCCCGCGCGTTCAGCGAAGTCGAAGACTTGCTAGATGAGCCAGCCGTCGGCGATGTTGATTACGGGAACTTTGATCCTGATAATCCACCGGTTCCCACGATCGTCTCGCCCTTGGAAAGACTGTTTCCAGCCGACACCTTTGAGTCATTTGTCGCTACCGATTTGAGGCAGAGCCAGTCGGTGACTGCGCTTACGACCAGTACCCCCGGCGACGAAGACCTCTTTAGATTTACATTGACTGGACGGGGGACGGCGGAGCATTTCTTGACGGTGTCCAGCGAGATCGGTCGAAACCTTGATTTGGAGCTTCGCGACTCGACCAATAAAGTACTATCGCGCGGTTTAACTGGCGGGCAGACGCTTTCGCTGGCTGGTTGGGATCCAGGCGTGTACACCGTGAGGGCAACCACCGGTGACTTCAACAAGTATGCTATCGAATTCTCTGGCAAGTTCGAAGCAGGCGATCCGACTTTCGCGGCTCTCGATATCGATGGCGATGGCTCAGTCAATTCGCTGCAGGATATGCGGCTGATTCAACTGTGGAAGCTCGACTATACGGCGGAGGAATTGGAAGAAGGCGGCTTCGTTGATCCCAGTCGCGGACGCACCGGAGCAGAAGTGCTCGCGTACCTCGAAAGCCTTGCCGATTCGCTCGACATTGATGGTGACAGTTCGATCAACTCGTTGACCGATACTCGCTTGGTTCAGTTGTCCGCGCTTGACTACTCCGCCGAAGAATTCGTGGAAGGCAATTTCATTCCAAGTGCTGCACTGCGAAATGGT
>JBGSNE010000139.1:0-2775 GCA_041739785.1 Pirellulaceae bacterium | reverse complement strand
TTGATCATCTACGATCCGCGCATGAATTCAGAGCTGCGTGGACGAGTCTTGGACGAAACCGCAATCAGCCTTGATATTCCCGCAACTATCCTTGACCTGGCGGGCGTAGCGATTCCCGAGAAGTATCAAGGCGCTTCGCTGAGTCCCTTCCTAAAAGGTGAAACTCCAGAGAATTGGCGTACGGATTTTTTCTGTGAGCACCATTCTGGCAAGCCCGGACAAATCGCCCACTGGTTTGGGGTTCGTGACAATCGCTATACATACGCCAACTACTACGATGATGGCGTGGAACTCCTGTACGACCGAGTTGCTGATCCAACTGAACTGGTCAACCTGGCAGAAGATCCTGATTATAAAGCTGTACTCGAAAGCCTTCGGAACAAAAGCATCGATTACAAAAACCAGTACCTCGCCCACCGAACAAGGTAGCATCGATGATTCGCAATGTGGTTCTAACATTGAGCGCGTTTGGATTTTCGCTTTCGGGCATCCAGGCAGCCGACAAACCTAACGTGATCCTGATCCTCGCGGACGATTTGGGATCAGCCGACCTCGGAGCCTTTGCCGAGCGACACACCGGGACCCCACCGGACAAACAGTTCTATGAAACACCGAACCTCGATACGCTTGCAATGAATGGTACTTGCTTTTCGCAAGCCTACGTTTGCCCACTGTGTGCTCCGACGAGAGCCAGCGTGCTCACGGGGAGATATGCAGCTAAGATCGGCTTCATGACCGCCACTCCCCCTTCGGTTCAGAGCTTCTACAACCAGAACATAAAAGTTCCGGGAGGCTATCACCCGCAAGATGCTCTTTATTGGGGAGACAAGCTCGACGTTGAGCAAGCTCTGTGGAACGGCACATCGATCCTGGCATTGCCTTCAGGCCACAAGGAAGATGGGGGGCGAGATGAAACCACTCTGGCTGAAGCTCTCAATGACCAAGGCTATCGCTCGGCATTCATCGGCAAATGGCATTTGGGGGGCCACGGTTCGAAGGGATATCAGCCAAGCGATCAGGGCTTTGAGGAAGTCGCGTATTACGACGCTGGCGGTTCGCCTTATTTCGATTGGAGAGATGAGTGGAGTCGCCAGGAGCTGTTTCATCCGAAGATGCCGCAAGCGAAGTTGCATGTTGGCAAACCAGGTGCAAATACCGACGAAGCGTATTTAACCGACGACCTAGGAGCTCAGGCAGCCGAGTTCATTCGTTCGCATGCGCACAGCCGTGGTGCTCAGCCCTTCTTTCTTTATGTATGTCCGTTCGCCTTGCATGGCCCGTGGCAAGCCAAGCAACCCGATATAGAACGCTTCGATGCGAAACCCACCAAGGGCTGGAATGACCAAAACAATTCAACCTATGCTGCTATGGTTGATAGCCTAGATAAATCCATCGGGGCACTGCTGGACGCCCTGAAGGAAACCGGTGAACTCGAAAACACGCTCGTCGTTTTTACTAGCGACAATGGAGGTGTCAATTGGCCCTATATCGACAAAGCAATCACTTCCAACGCGCCGTTCAAGGGCGCGAAAGGCATGTTGTTTGAAGGTGGTATACGTGTGCCGCTTTTGTTCTACTGGAAGGACAAAATCCAAGGCGGACAGTGGATTGACCGAACCGTAGATTGCAACGATTTATTCCCAACCATACTTGAACTTGTCGGCGTCGATCCTTCTGCCCACTATCAGGGTGCGAAAGGGGAAGCCATTGACGGTCGCAGTCTGGCAGGCATGATCAAACAGCCCGCAGATGGCCAAAGCACTTACGCCCGCGACACCTATTTCTGGCACTATCCGTTCAATGTCATTGTACGAAATCCAATAGACGGTCTGCCACTTACCCCGCATTCGGCCATTCGCAAAGGGCCCTATAAGCTGATCTTCGACTGGTCGGGCCGCCTACACCTTTACAACATCTCTAAGGACATAGCGGAAGAAAACGATTTGGTTATAGGTGAGCCTGAGCAGGTGCAGGCCCTGTTCACGGAACTCAATGTTTGGCTGAGCGAAAACGTTGCGGACAGGTATTTGCCGACATTGAACCCCAACTACGATCCATCCAAAGACGTTCGCGACTACAACTTCGTAGATCTCCGCAAGCAGATGCTTGGCGACGAGTTCGCGATCAAGCCCAAATCTCCCCATAGCATCAATAATCTGCACTGACTGCTTGGTCGAGTCGGGCGGCATCGCTGCCGGTAGACACCTCAGCAGGTCGCAGACCGAATCGACAGCAACATTTTTAAACAAACAAACAAACAAATGAAAGTAATTATCACAGTGAAAAACATCAAGCTCACCAAACCGCTGCAGTCAGCTTTTCTGCTGACCATGGTTCTTGCTTTAGTCCTGCTTAGCCATTCCGCGTACAGCGCACAAAGCATTCGACCCAATGTCATTCTAATTATTTCCGACGACCAGGGGTTCACGGATTATGGGTTCATGCACAGCGACATCGCCAAAACCCCAAACCTCGATCGGTTGGCATCCGAAAGCCTACTCTACACGCGAGGCTATGTGATGCCTGTTTGTTCGCCATCGCTCGCCAGCCTTTTAACGGGTCAGCTGCCTCACCTTCACGGCATCACGGGTAATGACTTGAGCAGCAGCGCCATGAAAGCACTCAGTGCACAGGGGAGAACAGATCGTGCGCCACTTTCAAATCACTTGCTCAGCAATTCTGTAATCCTTCCGCGGATGCTCACGGAAGCTGGCTACCTGACCTTTCAAACCGGCAAGCTTTGGAACGTCACGGCCGAAGAAGTTGGTTTCACTT
>JBGSNE010000123.1:0-9237 GCA_041739785.1 Pirellulaceae bacterium | reverse complement strand
TCGTCCATAGTTAGAAAAGGACATCGTGAGGCCTCCGTGCCAGGAATGGGTGTGTGATAACTCCATTTAGGCATGTGAGGCCTCTTTTCCCTATATCAATTCAGGTAAACGACTTACGTAGAACTACGCACCATTCGTGGGTTCGTCCTGAGCGCGCAACGGCAACCGCCGCAGACCGGAAAAACGATCATTCCGTGCTGTCAGAATGATGACGCCGCCCGCTGGCTGCGACGCTGTTGACCCTACTCGTCTTCCCGGCACTCTACACCATCATTACCGAAACGCTTCACATCGCACCCATGAGAGTTCCGGGAAGGATAGCTGACAGCGACTCAATTGAGATCCCAAGGATGCGGTGACAAAACGCCCGACGTGTGCGAAAATTCCAATGACTCATCTAACTACACGTCTTTAAGGCAACCCCATGCACCAAACTACCAGGTCTCAACAGATCGAACTCGCTTCCCGCCCCCACGGCACACCGACTTCGTCTAACTTTAAAATATCGACCGCCGAACTTTCGGCGATCGAGGAGGGTGAATTCCTGGTCAAGAATCGCTGGATGTCGGTTGACCCGTACATGCGGGGACGGATGAAGGAAGGCGATAGTTATGTGCCGGCGTTCAAGATTGGCGAGCCGCTCGAGGGCGGCTGCATCGGCGAGGTCGTCGAGTCTCGTCACGAAAAGTTTCATCAAGGCGAGATGGTCCTTGGTAACCTCGGTTGGCGGGAGTACTGGAAATCAAGCGGACAAAGTGTCACCGTGGTCGATCCCGGTCTTGCCCCCGTGCAGACTTACCTTGGTGCCCTGGGCATGACCGGCATGACCGCCTGGGTCGGCTTGCACAGAATCGCAGAGCTGAAATCGGGCAGCACCGTTTTTGTCTCCGCTGCTTCAGGAGCCGTCGGTTCAATCGTTTGCTAACTCGCCAAAGCCAAGAACTGTCGCGTGATCGGCAGTGCCGGAAAACCCGAGAAGATCGAGTGGCTAAAGGACAAGATAGGGATTGACGCAGTCATCAACTACAAACAGACCAACGATCTTGTCAGCGAACTTACCAAGTGCGCTCCTGCTGGGATTGATGTCTATTTCGACAGCGTGGGCAGTGACCACCTGGAAGCTGCGATCGAAGTGATAAATGACTTTGGGTGCTGCGTCGAATGCGGCATGATCTCGACGTACAATGCGACCGAGCCACCCAGTGCGCCGCGAAATCTCTTCAAGGTCATCGGCAAACGAATCCGCATGCAAGGTTTCACTCTAACGAACAAGCACCAACAAACTAAACGCTTGGCTGAGCAACGGTTGTCGCGGCAGCAGGCTTCACACCCAGGCGGCGCAGCATTTCCTTGCCGCGCAAGGTCAAATCGGTGATGAACATGAATTGATCCCTCCCGTCCATGGGGTAGCCCTTGAGACGATAGTGTGTCCCCCAAGGTTGCTCGGCAGCGACCACAATCACCGGTCGATCGAAATTCAAGTAAGGACTCGCGATCGCGACGTCGTGCAGCTTCTGCCTCACCAAGATGCCGTCGTGGTCGGGGTGCAGATAGAAGTCGGCAACGCACATCAAGTCACGTTGCCCGCAGTTTCCGTTGTAAATGGCGGTCGTCCACATTTTGCCATGTGGGATGGCAACCAACGTGTCATCGGGCGTTAGAATCTGGACGGTCCGTAAGTCGTGGGATTGTACTTCCCCGTAGGTGTCTTCGATCTGCACCCAGTCGCCGTTGCGATAAGGCCGTTCATACAAAGCAACCACGCCGGCAATCAGACTGCTGGCGTAATCCTTAAAGGCAAAACCAAGGGCGACCGCCAGGGTGCCGGAAATGGCAAGTATATTTTCAGGCGTGGGGTTGATGAATGCGGGAATCATGTAGGCGACTAGAACCAACACCACCATCACGCGCAAGATGGGCTCCCAGGGATGCACCCAAAGCCGAAATCGGTCTGGCATGCGTTCGGTAAGCCGCGGCACGACCCATTTGATCGTCAACACCAGGGCGACGCCCACAACAAGAACGATGACCGCCTCCAGCAGCCGAATCTCGCTCCAGTCCCGCAAAATCTGATTGATTTGCTCATCAGTTCTTTCCGCGTCAGGCATCGTCATCAGTTCCTGTTTTGATGTGGTCTTGAAGTTTCCAAGAGGTCATTCAGTGCGGTCTAAAATGCGTCTACCAAGAACCCCTCGCCGCATAAGTCTTGCCGCACTTGGGGATAGGCTGCAAGCGACACCCGGAATAGTCCGTTCTGCTCGTTGACGAAACCGGCGGCACGCAGTTCGCGTATTCGGCGGCAAATATCTTCGCGTGAGAAGGGCAGCAAGGTATCAAGTGTCGCCACGGAAAGCCCAGCGTGCAGCAAGATGGCGTGCAGGATGAAACGGTGCAGCTTGTCCGCGCCATTGGCAAGTTTGGGAAGCTTGAGGTCCGACGGGGAGACGACCCAAAGTGTCTGCCGCGACGATTCCATTGCCGGCTCGTCTCCAACTGATTCGGGATCGCAAATTCGCAAACTGGAACGCCACAATGCGTGGGCCACGCCCAAATTGCCGCGGGCTCTCGCAGCCAAGCTTTTGATCAGCAGCGATGTTTCCGGTTCGCGCTCTTCCGAATGACTTTCAGAGTCTGCCGCTTGCTCGACAAAGACCGGTGCATCGTTGCGGCGTTGGCGAAATTCAATGTTCCGCGAATCGTAGCTATCCCGGAACCAAGCATCCAAGCGCGGCGCATCAAACGGGGCAAGCGTCAGTGGGGATCCGAGCAAGCCTTCGATTCCAATCGCCTTTTGAAGAAACGCCCAGGCCCAACTGTCACAGCCGAGCAACACGCGGCGGCGGGACATCAACCGCTCGACGAAGGCTCGCACCAATGCCAGGCCCGCCTCGTGACGCAGAAAGAATCGCTCTTAACGCGGAACCACCAAAGTCTGATTGTTGTACGCCTCCAACGATTGCAGAAAATCCGAGTGAGCATTCTCGTCACCAAGAAGTTCGCTAGCCGGCGGTGCAGCAAGCATGGTGAGTTGCTGCTCCCTCGCTACAGCCTCAAGAATATCTGGGATACCGCCGCCCGGTGGAGCGACCAGAGCGAGCAAGGGATGAGCGTCCGTTGAACTGTTTGCCAACCGTTTTTTCAGGCCCGCGGATAGAACTCGTGCCGCTAGGTTCCAATCAATGTCAATGAAGGAGGTGTCCAACTCATCAGCTGAGCAATCTTTTGCCCCCGTCGATCCTTCCTCTTCAACCTGCTCGGGTCGCCGCAAAACTTCCTCCTGAAACCAACGCCAGACGCGGCGTGATTGGCCGCGCGCAGCTACTTTGGGGGGGGAACCGGGGACCTCAAATTCGGAGGCGGAAATTATTTCCCATTGGTTCCCTTGCTGCTGCATATTGACCTGCGACTTTCCAAATGGATTGTTATTTTGGGGCCTAAGCTACCAGTTCGATCAAGGTCGCGATAGCTGTGAACAGCTAAGTCTAAGTGCCGGTCAACTTTTCGTTACAAGTCGTCACTGGTCCTCAGCAGACGCAGGCTGTTTGGGACAGATGAATCTCAACCAACGTGTACCCAAGACCGCAGCGGCGATCGACCCGATCATCACCGCGATCTTGGCAAACTCGAGTTTTTGACCCGACTCGTACGCCTCGCTTGAAATGAAGATGGACTTGGTGAAGCCAAGGCCGCAAAGCAACCCGACTCCTAAAATATGCCTCCACGAAGCGTCATGCGGTTTTTGCGCCACCCCCGATCGATGCACGAGCCAGCAGGCTGACAAGATCCCAAGCCCTAAGCATCAACATTCGCTCAAATTCGGGCGGTGACTAAGACCGCCGCAGGTGCATATCAAGTTGACAACACCTAGTCGGCACTCAGCCAGCCCCTTTCGGATTGCAGTTCGTGACAAAGGTGGGCGTGACATTAGACAGCTAGCAGTCGGCCAGACTTCCCTTTCGGAGCAGCTGCTAGGCAATCTGTTGGGAAGCTATTTTACAATCTCAGTCGGAGATGACATTCGCCTCGGGTTGGTCGCAATGGCACTCGGGTTTATGGGACACGTACACTTAGGCAACCCAGAAGAAAGAGTTGACCAAGAAACAATTGCAAATTTGGGCCGATAGTTCACTCCCGCATATCTGAAATGAAAAGAGTTTACTTCGTGGTTGGTGAAACACTGGCTGTTTTCGTCAAGGGCACGGTGTAAAGAAGCAGCTTGTGCTCGTCGCCGTCCTCTTGCGAACGGATTGTTAGCGTTTCATCTGCTACCAAGCCAAGCAATTCGAAATAGTGTGACACGATGCGAGCGCCGGGCGAAAGCCGTTCGAGCTGCGGCAATAGTTTTTCAAGCTGATCGGGCAGCAAATACAAAGCGATCACGCCTGCCTTTCCTAGATTGGCTGTGAACAAATCTGCTTGCTCAATCGTTACAAGATTGGCTACTTCCTCCTGCGTGGCCTTCGATCGCGAAAGAGCTACCAATCGAGGATCGAGCTCATAGCCTACGGCATAACAGCCATATTGCTTAGCTGCCGTGATGATAACTCGCCCGTCTCCACTACCGAGATCATAAACCACCTCCTGAGATTGAACGCGGGCCAACTCCAGCATTTTGTCGACGATGTCTTGTGGGGTGGGAACGAATACCGATCGCAGAATGCGATCTCGATTTGAACTCGCTGTTTCAGCGATGGGAATTTCAAGTGTAATATCACTATTTGGACTTAATGATTCACCAATGGCGTATAAGGTGTCTCGAGTTGCAAGATACAAAACGCCGTTGGAAAAAATTGGTGAGGTGAAACAGCCTGAACCTATACTAAGTTCAACTATGGGTTGGCCCTGATCTGCTGCCAGTCGGAAAATCGCTATGTCGCCATCCTCGTCAGCTACATATGCCACATCACCGACGATTAGAGGAGATGAAAAGATGAAAGCGAACGCATCGTAATCCCAGTGCCGCTTGCCTGATTGGGCATCCATGCAATGGACGGCACCGCTAAAGTCGGCCACTAGCAGCAGATTGTCCTTAATCACGACATTGCTATAGGTTAGATGAAACTCTTCTTCAAACAGGATTTCACCGTCGCCGTTGACATCCTCAGAAACGCACTCCCATTCTAAACCGGAATTTGGGTTCGGCTTCACACGATGCCCCAGAGACAGGTCGGCTATTTGAATCCGCGAGTCCGGAAGCGGTTTTCCCATGCGGTCAAACGCCAATTCGGAGCTAATGTCACCGGATTTAGATGGGTCAATGCATACCAAGCGTCCTGGTCCCTCTCCGTCTGCCCCGTTCTGGCCAGTCGCTATGTAAATATGCTGCTGATAGAAAACCGGAGTAGCCAAACACTGGTGACGTGTTCCATGGTTGTACTGCCACTTGGCAGTTTTGGGATTGACATCGAATTTCCAAATCAAGTTGCCGTTAATCGGATCGAACGAACGCAACCATCCGTCACCCTGCGCCATGACTAATTGCGGTCGCCCCGCAACCTCAACTACCAGCGGGCTCGACCATTGCCCTTCGAAAATATTCGATCCAGGTGAATTGTCTTGCCACATCGATTGCCCCGTGTGCTTGTCGAAACAAATTAAACTTGGGGCTTGCGGGGCAGGCACTTTCTGCTGTAGATAATCAAAACCATTCCCGGTGTTAACGTAGATTCGGTCTTGAAAGGAGGCTATCGAGCACGTGTGCAAGAAAGCCATCGGCGAGCCAATTGGATATACGCCAAATTCTGCCATCATGTCGACCTTCCATACTTCGCGCGGTTGCGGCTGACCTTGTTTCAGTGGTAGCAAGTCGAGGCACACCGTCTCGCATCGATTCGTGGTAAACCACATCAAATCACCTTCGATTAGCGGAGAACACGCGAGTGAGGCAGTTGGCCAATCATGAATACGTGACTGCGGCAATCGAGGTGAAACGTAGTTGAAGAGCGATGATCCATCGCGCACGTTGAAGCCTGCCAGGACACTTGCGTCGTTCGCCGCGTCGTAGCCTGGAGAGCGAACGCTATTCGTCCCGATCCAGATCTGGCCATTGGCCACCACTGGATCGCCAAAAGATAAAGACCCGAGCGGTGCCGTCCAAAGTATATTATGTGGCTTCCTGCCATCGAGCCCTACCTCCCAATTCGTGGGCGGATTCCGTTCAGGGCTAACGGCATTGTGCGATGCATCGCGACCATACATGGGCCAATCATCTGCAACTCCAATGTTGCCAACACAAATCGCAAAGATTGCCACAATCGTTAGGAAGCGTTGCAAAAGTTGCATGACCTCAGTCCTGTTTATGCGCATGATGAAGTGGTGTTGTCTGTGGGTAATCCACTGAAGCGGGAGTCAGCGAACAGTTTCCTTAAGTGGCAGCCGGTACAGGAAGATCGCGTGTTTTTCTCCCGACTCCTCCGACTGCATGGTCAGCTGCTTTTCGGGCTCTATCCCCGGGAATTGAAACTGATGGGACACAATCCGGGACCCATCGGGCATGCGGGTAATTTGCTTCTTGAGCTCATCCATCACGACTGGATAAAGATAGATGGCTAACACGTCTACGCTGCTCAAGTCGGCTGCATACATATCGACTGTTTCAATGCGCGCGGTTGCTGTAAGTTGCTCCTTCACGATGGCAGCTCGTGAGAGTGCAACCAATTCATCGTCGATTTCGTATCCCACCGCATGGGCCCCAAAAGATTTAGCCGCCTCAATAACGATGCGGCCATCACCACTACCCAAGTCGACTAAGTTCTGACCCGGCTTCAAATCAACCTCTTGTAGCATGCGGGTTACGACGTCTGATGGAGTTGGAAGATAAATAGGTACTGGCAGACGCCGATCGCCAAGACTCGGATCCAGCTTCGGTGGGAGGTGCTGTACCACTTGCGAACCAGCCAAGCCATTAACCGCGCTGGCGGAAACGTCATAGCAAAACAGCTGATTGTCGAATCGCAAATAGAGCCTTCCGTTGGCGATCACCGGTAGCGACACGCCCCGTGCAGGTTGGATTTCGGGGAGTTGGAATGAAGACTGCGTTTCCAGATTGGCTGAGTCGACATCGATGAGAGAAACAAGTCCATCGACGCTCACACAGTAAAGGTGACCGTCCGCGTACGAGTGCGCAAATCGACTCCCCATGCGTCTGGCGAATAGTGTCTCCCCAGAATTTGGATCCAGACAAATCAGAACTTGACCGTTCTGGGCGTGAAACATTCTTCCGCGAGCGATGAGTCCGATGTCCTGGAAAGCGTCAAGTCTCACAGTGTTATGGTACTTTTCTGTCAGTTTGAAAGCCTGCAACGATGAGGATATTCCAAGCCTTGCCATTCCCCCTGCGTAACCATTGGTGGCAACGATATCACCTCGGTCAAAAAGCGGAGTATGGCTGTTGGCTGTCGCGTGATAGATCCGATCGTATTTCGCGAGAGGCTTTCCATCACTTTTCGATAGGAAGTGAACTGCCTCATTGGTGGTGACTACATAAAACGCGAGGCTTCCTAGCTGACCATGCAGCGTCGCGGCGTACCCAGATCTCTGGATTCTCTCCCGGACGTTTCTGAGAGAACTAGTGGTCAATAGACATCGCCAGATCTCCTGCCCCGTATGACGATTGAGAGCGACGATGGTGGCTTGCGTTCCGCCGGGAACACAGATCAGCAAATCTCCATCGACCAGCGGGTAGTCGCAATATCCCCAGGACTGTCTACTAACGTCATACTCTTGACGAAAGTCTTTGCTCCACAGGGGCTGGCCATCTTCGGTCGCCAGGCAGACCAGCAATCCAAAGGCAGTGACGGCGTACAGCTTCCCATCATGAACCGTGGGCGTACGCTGACTAAGCCAACGCATGAGCACATGGTAATTGACAAAATCATTAGATTGTATGCCGATTGGCGTAAGCCACAGTCGCTGACCGGTGTCGGCGTTAAATGCCAAAACATACTCGTACCCATCAAATTCCGTGATGGTAAAAGCACGCTCGCCAACAATAGCTGGCGGTGTAATTCCACTTCCAAGCCCATCGATCCGGTAGTTAAGAGGCGGGCCTTGGGCGGGCCAAGAATCCTGCAGTCCAGTCTCACTCGAGACGTTGTCCCGATTCGGGCCTCGCCATTGCGGCCAGTCAGCGGCCGGAACGTCGACGCACACAAACTGCACCAATAGGAAGACGCGAATCACGCTCCCCCAGACACTACGGCTACCCGACCTTTGCGTTTCTCTATGTTTTCGAGTCGCGGCGACACAGAACTCGAACATTGTCGTATTCATAGTTATTCACACCGATTGCCCTTGTGGGATCCTAGTTCGTTCTTGTTCATTCCCAATCACCAAATCTGCCCAAGCGTTGCGGAACACATGTGGCGAATCGAGCTGTTCGCAAACCAGACGAAATTTGCTGAGTTGCGGATACAGCTTCTCACTGGCTGCTGCATCGATCGGACTGTACTTGCCCCAGTGTGGACTCGCGTTGAAGAGCAGTGTTGTAGTTTCGACTAACAGATCCACGAAAGCAAAGAAGGAATCGCGTTCGCTCGGGCCAATGTAGCTGATGAAACGGATCGCGTAGTAGGCTTGATCTTGGCTGCTCGCCATCGAGATCAGCGTTTCGTCAGCGAGCAACTTTCGTACACATATCGGATAATGATGCGTATACGCCGCGCAATCGCGAACACTCGTGTCTAGTCCATGCCGCGTCAATTCGGTCCATGTCTCGTTTTCAATCGCTTCTCGGTTGCCGTCCGAAAACTGCAGCAGTTGCGGCACAAACTTGAGTGCCGATGGTAAATGTTGCCGCAACACAAATATTTCAACCTCGATATGGCGAAACAACTCGTGCTCCAACGTGTGCAGGTTTTGAGACTTGTCGACGACTCTCCGACCACGAATCACGGTTAAGCCCATGTCCTTGCCCCAATAATTCCCCAGTACAACATGTATGTAAGCAGTAATCCATTGGCGACCGAAACGAAGCATGAGTGCCACCAAATCCAACGTGGGTCTTCCGACTGACGCAATAGTACAACTAGGCACAAGCTAAATATCGTGAGCGCAGCAAACAAGTAGGTGAGCATTACAATACTTATAGACCAGACTGTCGGCTTGGCCAGTAGAACAATGGGATCATCCAAGCAATGAAAAACGACTGCCAAGAAACTCAGCAGGCTTAGCACTGTCATCGCTGGCAACAGTCGAACAACTAGCTGTTTCCAATTGTAGGTTCGTCGAAACAGCCAG
>JBGSNE010000229.1:0-39563 GCA_041739785.1 Pirellulaceae bacterium | reverse complement strand
GATCGACCGCATTCGCGGTCGATCGCTGCCAAGCCGGAGGTCTGCGCGGGGCATTTCCCCTGGGGTTTGCACCCCAGGCTGTAAAATGCCACCGCTTCGCGGTTAAACAACGCAACTCAAAAACTTGCGCCCCGCGCTGATAATATGACAGCTCGTGAAAAAATGGCGCCGACTTGTAGGGCATCCCATGCATTCAATTTCCGACACCTCAAAACTGCTTTACGATCAGTATCGCTGGCAGTTCACGAATGGTTCATGGTTTCCAGCGGCACCACCACCGATTGGCCTCATTGGGTTCTACACGCGTTGGTGCTTTCCAACTTCGTTTTGGTTGTGATGAGTTTGCTGTATTGTCGGATTCACAACATGCAAGTCGGATTGCGACTGTTGGAGCCCCTGGATCGCGGGAAATAGAAGTCTAGGGCAACGGATCGCATTCCAACTCTCTCGGAAATGTGCACCGTTCGAAGTAGAGCATCGATCAACAGCGTTGCTATTGGTCATTGTCGCTACGAATGTCTAAGCGCGGAATTCGTTTAACGCCGAGCCGGAGCAGGCTGGCGATCCGAGGTCGATCGGCCAATCGCGAAAGGCATAATTACGAAGAGAGTTTCCCGAAGGTTTCGTCCCAGCCTGCGCAGGCGACGGCAACGTGGGTGCCTAGAAGTATCCTGCCGGGAGGTCTGGCACATCAGCCCAAACCCATTCTCTCTAGCACCATCCTAAGCCGTCGGCACATCAGCGGCGGCGTCAGCCGGCGCCTGCGCGGCCTCTATCAATCGATGTAACCAATCCATCGCGAGCCGGGCTCAATGATTCTCACAATCCGTAATCGCTGCGAATCGGCTGCTACGGCTACGCTTTAAACGACTGCGTGCAGTCTACGAAATGGAACTTGCGGCATGAAAAGGACATGTAGTGTTTCAGCCTGGGATGCATAGTCGCACTCGGCAAGTACGACCCACCTGGCTAGCCCATATCACTTGAAGGCTACTGCATTTCGACCATTTCTCCGTCGGCGCGATTGCCTAATTGTTCGAAAGTCTTTTGATCAATATTTTGCGATAGAAACTGAACAGCCCCATCGGCGAAAACGAAATTCGCGCCGCCAGTATGGCTGCTGCCGAAGCCGCCAACGTGCAGCGAATCCACTTCGCTTTGGTCCTCGTCCGACGACGAATTGTTGTTGAGCGCGGAGAAATAGTTAGGATTGAGGATGCCGACGCAATTGCGCAATGTGGAACGTGTCCCGGATACCCAGCCAAGATCGTCTTTTGCAATTGGGCCTTCACCTAGCAACAACGTATGGCTGCTGCCGTCGAGAATGTCTGCGAAGCGAATTTTGCTGTTCAAAAACAGCAGCCCGTCGTTATTAGCGTCGATCGGTGCTTCGGTCGAATTGTAGCAACCGACATACGATGAGAGTGCGAGGTTCTCTGCTCGATAGACCATGGGGTCGGATGGGCAGGTTAACAATTGGATGTTGTGTTGTCGTACAGGTTGGTTGCTGGCGGCGTAGGCACCAGCCGATATGTCAAATTTCTTGTAGGCGTTCCCTTCTTCGATCTGCGGTAGGATTTGTACAATCCAGCTCACGTGTTGACCGAGGGCTTCATTGCGGATTGGGCCAGCCGAATCGATCACTCCCGAGGGCAAGTGCTCCATATTGAATTCAAAGTGATGCACGGCTAAACCGAGTTGCATTAAGTTGTTGATGCAACTCGCCCGTCGCGCCGCTTCCCGGGCGGCTTGGACAGCCGGTAGCAGCAACCCCACTAGAATTCCAATAATCGCGATCACCACGAGAAGTTCTACCAGGGTGAAGCCGCGTTTTCGGTGCATGGTTAGCTTAGGTTGGATATTGTCCACGGTTAAAGACATGATTTACTCCGCTGAAGTTAGTTGTTAGTGGGAATTGGTTGGGACGTAACAGTATTTCAACCGCGAAGCGGTGGTGTTCGGTAGTCTGGGGTGCAACCCCAGGCTATCGAATTCCGTGCCTTCGGCACTAATAATCGCGGGCATCAAAATCCGTCGGCGAGGTTCGCCTCGCTGATCCTTGCCTACGGCTGCGGGTTAAACGACTTAGTCAATCCTTGGCTACAAAGATCAACCGCCGGCTATAATCGTCAACCACTGGCTATCAACGTCGGCCCCTTGGTTTCGCGACCGTTAACTGGCAGGATCGCTGTAGGGTGTTGGGCGACGTGCCACTGACGGCGGTAATCGTTACGATGCTGCTTTCGGATTCGATTGCTTGTGCATTGGGTTCGACAGTGATCCGTACGACTGCCGCGTCTGATCTGGTTACCGTAGCTGGCATATCCCAGGTTTCGCCGGTGTACTGAGCGTCCTGCAAATTATTTTTGGCGCGCAGCACACCAGCGTTGAGCAGCCATTCCGCTTGCCGCAACTTGAGTACGTGTTTACTCTCGCGAGCGGATCGCAGAGCGAGCTGCATGGAGATGGCACTCAGCGAAAGAGCTGTCAAGCAGCAGGCGAGCATGCAGATCAGCACGGCACCACGGCGTCGATTCAAGTAGGGTGGATGGTAATCGGCATTCATGGTGTTTCCTCCGCCAGGGACAAAGCCGTTTGCAAACGTGAGCCGTTCACGCCCACGGCAGCATCGATATGCCGCAACTTGCGGCTGGAACCTGATTGAGTTGTCATCTTTAACTCTAGTGAGCAGAACATGGCGTTGTCGGAGCATGTGAACTCTGCGGTTTGATCCGGAGCGAGAGCAACTCGCTCGACCTGCCGCGTTGTTCCTATAATTCGCTCGCACGTCAGCCGACTGCCGCTGGCAGAATACTTAACGCTTTCGCCTCGTTGACTGACTAAATCCAAGCTGCCGTCGACATGTTTCGCTGTGACTGCAGAGTGGACATCACTCCGGAACTGTTCTGCGAATCGATTGAGGGTGCCCGCCTGTTCGACACGCGATTGCGTGGCAGTGTGGTATACCAAGCCTCGATGTACCAAGCCCACAGCCATGACCATCACTACTGAGCCGAAGGTGACAGCCAGCAGCAGTTCGATCAATGTGAAGCCGGCTCGGCCATTGCCTGTGTTAGGCTTCATCAGCGTCTCCTGTGACTGCAGTTGTTTGGTTGGGCAACGATTCGTTGGCTGTATCGAGCCAACCGACGGCGACCAACGGTTTCGCTTCGCCGGTTCGCGCCCATTGAAACTGCATTACGACTCGAGGCCCATGTTCGTCGTCGACTATCTCGGCTTCTAGCTTGGCATCGGGCAAAGTCAGTTGCGCCCAAGCACTGATTTTCAACTTCCCGATGGCCGCCGCAGCCTCTAGAGGAGATAGTGTCAGCATGTGTTCCATTTGATTGGAGAGTTCATCAGTCGCCACAGCTTGTTGATGCTCCAAACGTTGCAGCTTCAATCCAGCCACAGTGCCGGTAGCCAGCAAACTAATACTGGTTACCAATAAACCAGCTGCCACGATCAGCTCGATGAGCGTCGAGCCCTTCCGCGGCGGGAGTGGCTGAATTAGTTGTGTTGTACGCATTGACATGGGTTTAGCCTTAATGGGTTCCTAACCAAGCGCCGTGATCATGGTTATCAATACAAGGAAATAGGCAACACAAATCCACACGACGACGCAACCAAAAAAGAGGATGATCGCCGGGTGGACCAGCATGGCCCACAATGCTCGCTGCAGTTGGACTCGCTCTTCCTTCTCCGTCGCCATCTGTCGGATCAACCAGGCTCGCAATGTGTCCGTAGCAGCCTGGTCGATAGCCTCTGCTTCTTGCTCGGTCAACAGATTGGTTTTGGCTAAACTGTGCCACGTCCCATAGCCCTGCTCGACTTCATTTCTAGCAAACAATAATTTGATCTGAACACGTCGGTCGAAATGGTAGCGAGCTAAAGTCGACAGAGCGCCGGGTAGTGGCCGACCTGCCTCGATCGAGCCAGCTAACATGCGCAACAAGTGAGCGATCCGCAGTTGAACAGACGACTTGGCGACACGTGAAAAAATCCAGCGCTGCACCGAACGGAGTGGGCGGAAGTACCACAACACTGTGGCGCACAACACCAGCGCCATTGCGATGAGAGGTAGATTTCGGCCGATAGCAGACGACCACCAGATCAAGGAATCAAGCAAACGGGGTAGCCGCAATCCGAATTCCTCGAAAATCTCCTTGTAGGTTGGCGAAATGAAGAGTGTTAGGAAAGTCAAAATAAAGCCAACTGCCAGTGTCAGACCCAGTCCGTACATCAGTGCTTGCAGCACTTGATTGGCCGCATCCCGCGAGCGCTCACTGGTTCGCTCAATCAGATCATCTAGCGTCTGAGTGGTCGTGCCCGATTGATTCGCCAGTTGCAGTTCCAGCACCTGTTCGTCGGATAGTAGATTCCGTTGCTGTTCGATGGCGTCGACAAACGGCGTACCCTGTTCTAGCCGGTTGGCCAGTCTCGCTAGCCGGCGACTCGCAAATCCACGATGTTCGCTCGATAACAATCTGACCAGTTGTGCCAAATCGAGTCGCTGGTGATTGGCCACCGCTACCAGTCGCAGTAGGGCCAGCCCAACGGTATGTGTCGAATCGGCTCCCCAGAGGCGAGTCACTCGCCAGGAGCTGTTAGCTTGCCTGTGCGACCAAAGCTTCTTGAACGAATCAAACACATTAAAACCTTAAGGGCGCGGACTACTTAGGCCAACGAAGTAATCATGCTAACTAGGGGCATAAATAGAGAAATCACCACAAACCCAACTCCCAAGCCGATGGCTACGACGGCAAAGACTGGCATCAGGGTAGTAAACAAATCAACACGGCATTTAGCCCGATCGCTGTAGATCTCCGACATCGCTTGCAACAGTTGCAAATTCGGCAATCCGCCGGGCTCCGCCTGCAATGCAAACAGCAAAGAGGGAGGCAAAACGCGTGACGACAGACTTGAATTCAAATTCGATGACTGATCAATTTGCTTCGATAAATCGAACGCCGCTAGTTCATAAACATAGCTTCGACTGGCTTTGCCTGCTATTCGCAAAGCCTCGGCCAGTGGTGCACCCAAATTGAGCATGTGAGCCAGCGTACCCGTCAATGAAGACATGGCCATTAGATTGGACGAGGTGCCAGCTACCAAGCGACCGAACAACCGATTGGACAACGAACGGTTACGCCAGTACCAAACCACTGGCACGAATACGAGGAGAGCACACAAAAGGATTCCTAAGGTTCGCAGCAGGTAGGTGGTCGCTTGTTCGGCCAGCCAGAAAGTCAGCAGCGTCGGCGCGGGTAACGACAAGCCAAAGTCGTTGAACATGTCCCGAAAAATGGGGATGAGAAAGAAGGCGAATCCGATCAAGAGCAGTAGTGACAGCCCGATCAAAACAATGGGGTAGATGAATCGTTTGCGTTGTTGCGTCCGTAGTTCGCGTTGCTTCAACATGCGGCTCAGCCACTCGCGCAACGGACACTGCGAACCCGTTCCGTCGCCGGTTTCGCCGAGCAGCGGGAGTAGCTGGATGATGGATGCATTCTGTAGTAAATCTGGCAGTGGACCGTCGAAGCGAGTCGAGCGCAGTTGCCGAGATAATCCCTGAAGCTCGCGTCGCGTCGAACCAGCGGGCAGCTCGTCACATGCCGCATCTAACGCGGTTATCCACTCATGGCGTTGCGCGAGCAATTGACTCAGGTTGCGTTCAAAGTTCTGGCCTAGCCGTTCCTTGCTAACCTCGGCTTCGTCACGCAGAGCGATCGACAATACGGATAGGTTCTGAGCGGCGAGCTGAGCAATGGCATCGGTTAGATCAGCTGCATCTAGTACGCCTTGTTGAAATTTTCCAGCTGAGTCGGTAGCCGTATAGCTATAGCTGTTCATTTGGTTCAGCTTCCATCCGAGAGAGAAACGAACAACATCATTTCGATCAATGGTCCGAAAACTGTCAGTGCGACCGCCAGCACCAGCAGTCCGCCGCACAGCACGAAGGAGATGCGTGGCTGGATCAAGTTCCGTCCTCGGCTGGCCATCGCATCGGCGGAGGCTCCGTAAATAGCGGCCGCGCGACCGAGTCTTGAATCGGCCGGTGAACTGGCACTGCCAGATTGTGGATCGGTCGTCGCCCACGCCATCAGCGAGGGCAGGCTGCCTGCAGCAGGGGGCGAGCTTTTAGATTCAAGCTGCGAACCAACCGCGGAGCGCACCCACTGATGCGATTCCGAATTGGAAATGCCGCTGGCAATCAGTTTGTCAGCAAAGGTCGCTACCTGCGCTCGGCCCGCAATGTCGGCTTGCGTAACCGCTAATCGCTTCGACTTTTTATTTCGTGGGTTCTCCAGATTGGGTCGCTTCCGAAACAAAACCGGCTTGAAACGCAACAATAAGATGCCTACAGGGATGACAAGCAACCACACTGGCATCCAGGCACGAAGCCACAGCAGCGCCGTCAAAAAGGGACCTGCTGTCGCGTGAGTCTGGCGACTGAGTGCTTCAAAAAGTGGTGCTACGAATGTGCAGATGAACGCCAGGCAACAATAGGCAAAGGAGATCGCAATCAAAGGTTGTACCAGGCTCACCGTTAACCTGTTTCGCTCATGACGCTTCGTTTGGGCGGCAACCGTAATCGGCTCAAAGGCGATTGGCGAGTGATCGGTGCGAGACCAGAGCAATAAAGATTGGCAGTAGTTGTAGGGAGCCAAACTGCACTTCTCCAGCGCTTCGACCGGTCGTATGCCACTGGCAACGTCGCCGGCAACGCTCGCCTCCAACGCGAATAGAGACTCTGCTAGCGATTCACTGGACGAACTATCGATCGTAGAACTGGCGACCCTCGAGCTAGTCTGCGTCGCAAAATGCAACGCTACGCCCGCCGCGTGAATCGTCCTCAAGCTGCTGTTGAATTCGCGAATGTCCTGTAATGACAAGTCGGCCATGGGAATTTCGGAGTGAAGAGACAAATGTGTTACCGGGCAATATCAGCTCGACGCGCCAGCTAGTGGGACGTCTGATTTTCACAATTTCGGCGCTCGTAGGGATCAAGCGACATCGACCCACGCGCTAGCGCGTCGCGCTGATACTAAACATGATGCGCGAGCGATCCAGATTTATCTAACGACGAGCGCCGTTGGAAGAAGAACTTTCAGATTCCAGTTTTCGCGAATCCTGAAAGGCATCGACCAATCCCCAGCCCGGTTCGTATCGATGTTCCGATGTGTATAGCTGAGCCGTGCGCTCGATCTCGTAGGGCATCGGGCCGCGAAGATGGTCTCTGTAGAGCGACATGCCATACAGAAAAGGCATGGCCATTAGCCACACAATCATAATTGACAACAAGATGACAGCGGAGCGATTGGCGATCCGCTGGATGCGACTGGTCTCCTTGGCCAGTGCCAAAGTGCGTGGGCGCAGGTCATCTGTGGGGACCACAAAATTGCGAGCCGCAAAGATGGTCGCTTCTAGCTGTAGGATCTGGTCGGGATCAAGCGGAGGTCTACTCATCGCTGGCTCCCCGACTCAAAGATTTGGACTGGGGTGCATCGACAGTTGAGTTGTCGCTTAACCGCTTGGACAACTTCTCCAACGCGTAGCGATAACGGCTGGCAGCGGTCGAGGCACCAATATCAAGGACTTGGCCGATTTCCGCAAATGTCAGCGTTTCCCAGATTTTTAGCACCACGACTTCGCGCTGCCGGACAGGCAGCTCTCGAAGAGCCATCCACACTGCGCGGAACGACTCAGCCTGCTCGGCCTCGTCCACCGTCGTCCGCGTGCATAGATCAGATAGAGTATCGATGGGCACCGTGTACCGGCGCTGCCGAAGAATGACCAACGCTTGATTGCGAACCATCCGCAACAAGTAATACCACGGCTCGTCGGCGGAGTTCAACTTCTGCGGCTGTGCAGCCACGCGAACCAAAACCGCTTGAACCGCATCTTCCGCGTCATGTTGATTGCGAGTCACGCCGGTCGCCAATCGCACCAGCCGCATCGAAGTCAAGTTGAATAACCCTGATAGGGCGCTATCTCCCACGTCTACCAAGTGCTTAGCGCACTCGCGAACTTGATCGGAGAATGAGGCCGAATCGCTCACAGAAAGCCTATAGGATTAGAACGAACGAAAAAGTAGCTACTGCTATTAAGATCCACTAACGGGCAGGATTTGTCTAACAATTGCAGAATTTAGTAGAAATTCTGGTTTCCAGTGCGGAATTTGTTTAACGCCGAGCCGGAGCAGTCTGTCAACCCGAGTTCGATCGGCCAATCGCGAAAATCGCAACTAAGAAATGAGTTCCCCGAAGGTTAAGTCACAGACTGCGTAGGCGACGGCAGCGCCCGATCCTGGAAGGATCAATTAGGGAAATCTAGCAAATCAGCCTCAAACCGAATGCCGTGGGGTTGGAAATTCCCTTGTAGCGGAATTCGCCAAGAATTTCGACTTTTCAAGAGAAAACTGCTAGGGACGAAATTCTTGGCGAATTCCGCTACAGGAAACCCTGTAAGCAATATGGCATGACCAGTCAGCTCGTGTTAGGGTGGCTGCAACAATTCGATGGACAACAGGACAACTTCGCTCTGCAAGGGTAGTGTGCGGTCGACAATCTGGAGTCGGACGATGGGGTGCGAGCGTCCAAAGACAATTCGATTGGCGACGACTTCGGTCTGCCACCACCAGCCCGGCCGCTCGACAATTGGGGCAGCGGCTCGCAGCGGGACGCCAGTGGTCGATTGATGCCAACCAGTCAACAGCGCATCGGCCAAAGAAATCGCTTGTTGGCGATCGTTGGCTTGACGCAACATCCGCCGCTGCCGGCCCATAGCCAACAGCGATGTGACCAATACCGTGGCGAGCAGCACTAAGCCGATCACCACTTCTAATAGTGTGAAGCCACGGCGATTCATGGTGACAACTCCTGAATCAAATCCAAAAATTGCTCAGGAGTTTCGTAAACGGTGGCTTGTCCGGTAATTCCGAAGACTACTAACCACTGCGAGACTTTGCCAGCTGTTAATCGCACAGAATAGGTGGGCGAGCTACCATTGGGAGAGAATTCGATCGAACCATTGGTGCTGGTCCAACCTCGACTGTGCAATAGCTGAGGCTCCGCTAGTCTGACTTTTGATGGCCAAGTGAAGGTGCGAGCTGTTCGTGGCGCACCGGCTGCCGATAGCTTGACAAGCTGGCGGGGCAAATCGAATTCCAGGCTCACACGGGAGGTAGTGTGCTCCGCAGCGGTGCGTCGTGCGATGCGATCAGCGGTAACTAGGCCATCGACGGCCCGCGCCATGGCGGCTTGTTGGAAATGACTCCCCAGACTAAGCATCACAATACTGGCTAGTACTGCGGCGATCGACAGCACGACGATCAATTCCAACAGCGTGAACGCGCGACGGGAGGAGGGATGGCTGGGGCTCATTCCAACGCTTCGCTCGAGATATCGCGATCTCCCGCTTCACCCCCTTCGCGTCCATCACCGCCGAGCGAGATCACTTCGTAGGGGCCGTTCTCTGCTGGGCTAACGTATTCATACGCGTTCTTCCACGGATCTTTGGGGAGCTTGGTAAGAAAACCATCGGGAAAAGCGGAAGTCCCTTCGGCTAGAATGGCGATCCCTTCTTCGTTCGTGGGATACCGCCCTTGATCGGCGTAAAACGTCTCCAGCGCTTTGACGATCAATGCAATCTCAGCTCGGGCAGCGTTCTGCTTGCTGGCAATTAAATAGCTGCGCGTGCGAATGGCGACCAGGCTGGCCAGCAGACCAATAATGACCATCACCACGATCAGTTCAACCAGGGAGAATGCGAATGTTGCGCGGCTCGGCGAGTGGTAGTGAAGCGCGAGACTCGGTGAGACTCGTCTGCGTGGTGCGTGGGCGACCTGTTTAGGAAACATTACCGGCCTCGAGAATAGGGAGAATGGTAGCCAACAGGAGAAAGCCGACGGCAGCTGCTAGGATGAGAATCATGATCGGTTCGACGAGGGCAGTCATGCGTGCGGCCGAGGTGGATACTTGGGTATTATAGTCACGAGCGAGTTTTTGTAGCATCTCTTCGAGCTTACCTGATTCCTGCCCCACTGAAAAGAAACGGACCGCCAAAGGTGGGAACACGCCGCTGCGCTCCAATGAAGTTGCCAGATCTTCGCCGGCGCTCATGTCTTTCTCTGCGTTAAATAGCGCATCGCGTATCACGCTATTGCTCGTTGATTTGGCGGCTAGATGGACCGCTGTGGTCAACAACACTCCGCCGCGCGATAAGCTGGCCACGATCATCGCCACTCGCGCCACTGCCTGTTTGCGAACCAGGGTCCCAATCAGCGGCAAGCGCAAGACGAAGCGATGCCAAGTGCGCTGGCCGCCAGCCGTTGTGAACCAAAGCCTGATGACCACTACGGCCATTAGGCATGCCACGGCTAGCCACAATCCGTATTGAACCAGTAGGTCACTAAGACCTTTGGCCACCCGCGTCGGCCATGGCAGTTGCGGGAGTGTTTCTTGCAGGCTTTCTAGCAGCGGAGGCAAGACCCAAGTCATCAGGAAGATGGCCGCTGCCAAGCCGAAGCAGGCTAGGAAGACAGGGTACATCATGGCCGTAGAAATTTTGTCCTTGAAGGCGGCCAATTGCAATTTGAATTCGGCGACCTCAGCCAGTACTTCGTCGAGTGTCCCGGCGTTTTCACCAACTTCCACCATACGTACTGAAGCTGGGTCAAAGACTTCCGGTTGTTCCGACATGGCCGCCGCTAGACCAGCCCCCGCCTCGACGCGATCACGAACTTTCAAAATGGCCGTACGAAAAGCGCCGCGATGTTGCTTGGCGAGCGTGTCGAGAGCCTCCAGCAACGGGATGCCAGCAGTCAAGAGCATCGATAGTTCGTGAGCCCCCAAGCCCCATTGCTGGCGGGCTTTGCGAATGCTCAACCAGCGCCAATCCCAACGCGCGTCTGTCGCGCGATGCTCGGCAACCGACTGCACAATAACCCCTTGTTCGCGGAGTTGATCTCGCGCATGACGTGGCGAATCGGCCAACACGGTGCCTCGCACTGCGCTGTTCGAACGGTCCATTCCACTGTAGAGGTAAACCGCCATCAGGCTTTAGTCTCTTCCGCTAGGAGCGTAGTAGTTGGCTGGCTTCGAATGGGAAGATCAGCTATGGCGAAACAGCCTGTGTAGGCACAGGCAAACACGCTTCAATATAATACCTAAGCAAGTCAGATTGGGTGTTAGAGGTGAATGGTACGAGGTCGGGACGTGTCAGAATTCGCCCGAAATTCGGATTTAGAACTTTTCGCCTAAAAAACGGAAACTCTGGGCAAGTTCCGCTACGCGTAATCGCTGATGACAAGAAAGGGCTGGTCCAAATTCGAACTGACACTGGACGGCGATTCCGACAACCCGTTCAGCAGATTGAGCTGAATCGTTACTATCAAAAGTGCATTACTCTTCGACGCGGTTCTGTGCGCCAGCTCGGATTGAGGAGCTGGCGCATAATCCTACGTTCGTTCTGCTGTAGTTCCTTGAGCAACGGAAGTCACTACCGACCGCTTCTTCGACTGTTGCCTCTTGCTGGCAATGAAGCTCCGCTCTCGAAGAACGCCAGCATGGCATTCTCTGCTGCCAGCTCTGCATAAGAAGCAGCGCTCGCAGCATGATAACTTCCGGTGAGTTCATTCAGTTCTTCGAGCGCTGCCTGGGCTTGAAGTGAGTGTACCCAGGCCCAATACCAAAGCTGATTGTCGCCTGTTTTCAAAGCATTCAGACAGTTTTGAAACGCCGTTTCACTTCGTAGCCTGCCTGCAACAGCCAACTCGATGGGATAGCCCGAGACGCCTGTCGCTGACAAGTCTTCGGCCAATGGTTGAGCAATTGCGCGAGCGCAAAAAGCATTGAGGTACGCAGATCTTTCGAAGTTGTTTTCGGCCAGATCGACAGGAGTACCTTGACCAAAGGCATTCCCTGAGCTCAACAGACAGCTTCCAACAACCAACATGCAAGCAACAGATGTTTCAATTCGACGCAACATAATCAGACTCTCCAGAACAGTGAATCGTTTGTGGTGGCAGCCAGCGTTTGGCTTCCTTACTACCAGGAGCGTCAGAAAACGCCCACTGTTACAGACGCCTTGAAAACAATCCTGCCTTTTAGCTTGTCGACGAAACTTTCGCCGAAATCAGGGGCAATACTAGGCTCTGTGGAAAAGCGGAGTTGTCCGATCGGAATTTGAATACTGCGTAACTGACGGGCAATTTATGCTGTTCCACCTTCTTCCCGTAGACGAGTCGGGGCAACATCCTGGAGACTCACTTGGAGCTTCTTCAAGGACCGCGTGAGCAATACCCGAACCGCTCCATCGCTTTTGTGCAAGCGCTGCGCGATCTCTTGGCTGGAGAGTCCATCGATGTACCTCCACCGAATTGCGTCCTGCGCCTCGGCGGGCAACTCTAATAGCGCCGCCTGCATGCGTTCCATCTGCAGGTTGCGCGAAAACGCACGGCTAGGGCTGGTGATGCTTGCAACCAATAGTTCTATGAGCGCTGGCGCAGGACCACCTCCACCGAGATGTGGCCTATCAGCGTCTCCGGAGACCTCGCGCTTTGCGTCCCGTTTTCGCGCTGCAAAGTGATAGCGATGAGCGTCGAGAATTTGATAGTCTACGATGGTCAAAAACCACGATAAAGGATTGACTGCTACCACCGGCTGCTTGGCCAATACGTTCAAGGCCCGAGCGGATGCATCTTGTAGCAAATCGTCGAGATCGAGCTTGCTGCGCAGCGCGTCACCCACGCGATGCTCCATCATCCGCAACACGCATTCGCGTTCGCTTGCTAGCCACTCACCAAACCGGGCGGCGCTCAGAAATTCGCTGGCAGGCGGAGTGCCAGTTAAAGAATCTTTCCTCGGTTCTTCTTCTGACATTTCTATGCCTCTGCTGCTTCAATTTGGCTTCATTGATATTTTCTAAAGCTATATTCTATACCAAGGCGACCTTGCCCATTTAGGCGGTCTATACCGCACCGTCGAGAATCCATTTTTCATGACAACTGAAACCGAATATTGGAACGCGATTGCTTCCTGCGTGGATGCGTTTCTTGCCAGTCCCCAACCGGCCAGTATCGAAGATTTCCTTCCGCAGCACGGCGAAGCGATCCGCAGTCTCGCGCTTATTGAGCTTGCCAAGACAGACATGGAACTTGCTTGGGGACGTGGTGAACCGCTCGGAGTGATGCATTATCTTTCGCGGTTTCCGGAACTGCAGCTATGCACTGGCGGAGTTCCCTTTGATCTTATCGTCGATGAAATAAGATTGCGGAAGAGGCACGGCGGTTGCGATCCTAATGTTTTCCTGAACACTTTCCCGCAGCATGCAGCCATGCTGAAGCAGATATTATCCCTACAAGAGACTGCCATCCCATCGCATACCTGGCATCAGCCGATTGCCGCTCAGTTGCATCCGGGGCAAACGATCGACGATTTTGAGTTGCTCCGTCTGCTTGGAAAAGGGGCTTTTGCGCAGGTCTTCTTGGCAAAACAAGCGTCGATGAACCGCTTGGTTGCACTGAAGATCTCCGCAGACTACGGAGATGAAGCTAAGACGTTGTCGCAACTTGACCATCCGCATATTGTCCGCGTGTTTGACGTGCGCCGCGTTCCCCCCATGCGTTTGTTATCCATGCAATTTGCGCCAGGCGGGACGCTGCACCAACTCATTGGCTCGCTCGCGACTCGCAACGCCAACGAACTCAATGGAGCCGACCTGCTCTCAGCAATTGACCAGCAGTTGTTGTTAAATAGCCTTCCTGCGCCCGAATATAGTCCGCGACGAGCGCACGTAGCCTGTTCGAATTGGACGACCGCTGTGTGCGAAATTGGAGTGCAGCTGGCGTCTGCTCTTAGCTACGCACACGAACGGCGTGTGCTACATCGCGACATTAAACCGGCGAATATCTTATTGACGTCGGAAGCCAATTGCAAACTGGCTGATTTCAATGTTTCTTTCTCCGAAGACTTGCATGGTGCAGAGGCAGCGCGGTTCTTTGGTGGCAGTTTGCTATATATGTCCCCCGAACAACTGGGTGCCATGCAACTCCAGCCAGAGTTTCACCCAAGTGAACTCGACCAACGCAGTGACGTGTACTCGCTTGCGTTTGTACTCTGGGAACTGCTCACACTAGATCGTCCCCAGGTAAACGATCAGGTGCAGGTCGACTGGGATGCTACGGTTCGAGCCATTCGCGACCACCGTGCTCGTTTCACACCACAATTGCCCGGCGATCTGATTCGAACTCCTGCTTTGGATAGAATTGCTCGCACACTTCGCCGCGCCCTTGAGTTTGATCGCGAAGCGAGGATGCAATCAGCGACCCAGCTAGCGATGGAATTGAGAATTTGTGCCTCGCCACCCGCCTGGCTAGTTTTTCATCCTGAAGAGACCCGTTGGGGACGAATGGCCTGTCGCTTTCCAATTGTCGTGTCTGCTTTGGCGATTATCCTACCGAACGCGGTAGCTGCTGCCTTCAATTACCACTACAACTTGGCTTGGTTCACAGCTCGCTACCCTATCAGCCATGCCACGTTTATCGACATTTCTGTGCTTCTCAATGGAGTTGCGTTTACGTTAGGGATCGTGTTCTTTTTCTTCATTGTCGGCCCAGCTGCCCGGGATATTGCCAGACGTAACCAAGGGGCATTACGGCAGGTTGACAATTACCATGGGGCCCTGAGCCTGGGGCATAAAGCAGCTGGCATAAGCCTGAGTTTATGGCTACTTTTCGGTTTGTTATTCCCCTTTTTGCTTGGACGTAGGCTACCCGAATTTGATCGTGCGGACGCCCTTCATTTCTTCCTGTCTTTAGCCATTTGCGGAGCGATTGCTGCTGCCTACCCCTTTCTGATCATGAGCTTGATCGAACTCGAATGCTGGATGGGAGCGATCCTGGGAAATCGGTTGCCTAAACAACTTACTTCGCAAGCGGAGCGACTGACTAAGTCGTCTGGCCGTTATCTGCTGGCTGCTGCGGGTGTTCCATTCCTGGGAATTGCACTGGTGCTAACCCAGTCCGTCCCCCTGCGTCCGGCCTTATTGGCATTGGTTGTTGCAGGAGCTGCAGGTCTGTTCTTCGCCTACTGGGTTCACGGAAGAATTCAGAAAACATTACAGGTTATTAAGGATGTAATGTTATAACTAGTGCAATACCCCATGCTTGATCTCGCACCCCCATGTGGCGGTCCGAGATCAATTTACCCGGAGTTTGTCAATGATTCAACCGACGAACCTTAGACAAACAACTCGAAACTGTTCGATTCGGCCACGGAATCAAAAGTGTTGGCGTAATAACCTGTGGCTGGTGCTTTCTTCAATTTGTCCGTGCCCGTCCCGCCATAGATAGAGACGTCGATCCCCGAAGATGCTTCGATCTCCAAGTAGTCGTCTCCGGCTCCAAGATGAACGTAGAAATCATCGATCGCGTCGACATTCATGAAGTCGACGATATCGTCGCCGCTGCCGGTTTCGACCTGGAGATCCTCGGCAGCGATATTAATCAACACGACCCGATCAGCACCTCCCGCAGTATTGACCTTGAAATCATCGTTCACACTGACTCCGCGAGCCCAAACAAAGTCATCGTGATCGCCAGTACTGATCTGAACATCATTCTTGAATCCTTGAACGTTATCGAGGTGAACGTAGTCCTCGCCATCGTGTGTATTGATGATCAGTTCGCTACTATTGACAGTGTTCGTCAAAGTCAAATTGGTCACGATAACGCGATCGGCACCCCCATTCATGTTTGCAATGACGTCGTCGAGGACGCTGGCTTGCAATTCGTATTTGGCTTGACCATTAACCGTAGTACCATTCAGACCCTCGACGACAATGCGGTTTGCCTGAGTTGTTGATTCGTAGATGCGAATTTCATTTCCGGCCGAATCACCGGTAAGGACAAGATCGTTTCCCGAATTAAAACTAGCCAGCACGTCACCTGCCATTAGTTGACGGCTTTCGAGGTGTTGGGCAGAGAGTTTTCGAAACTTGCGGTTGGACTTGCACATGTTTTTGCTCCTAAGTAAACGGTATCTGTGGTTGTCGATCACATTGATCGACACCTTCAGGAGCGTGAGGGCGGAGGAAATGTTACAAGTCTTTTTTCGAAGTTGTCGTACGGCATTTGGCCGAGAATCTCAATGCATAGTCTTTGCAGAAGTCTCGCAAGCGAAATCCATGTCATCCGAATAGCTTTGCCACCCTACCCGCCAGGTTTCTATTACAGAAATGTCGATTTTTCTATCAAAGTTCGATTGCATCGGAATCGATGCTGGTGGCTCGTAGCACTTCGGCCAACGTCGTCGCTCCACTGCGAACTTTTTCCAATCCGTCTTGAGAAAGAAGGGTCAAACCGCTGGTCATGGCGGAATCGCGGATCTTCGATGCGTTGGCTCGCGTTTGAATCAGCTCGCGCAATTCGTCGTTGGTTACCAGCAGTTCAAACAACCCCACACGGCCACTATAACCGGTGTGGCGACACGCTGCGCAGCCGACCGGTAGGAAAGGATCGACAGCGGCTGACGATGCCGCTGCGTCGGAATGGCTCACGGCCTCGACCGGTTGCCGACAATGGACGCACAGCCGTCGGATCAAACGCTGTGCGAGCGAAGCGACCAAGGAACTGGCGACCAAGTAGGGCTCAACCCCTAAGTCCAGCAGGCGTGTCACCGCGCTGGCTGCGTCGTTGGTGTGCAACGTGGAGAAGACTAAGTGCCCAGTCAATGACGCTTGAATGGCCATGGTGGCGGTATCGCGATCGCGAATCTCACCGACCATGATGATGTCGGGGTCCTGTCGCAGTACGCTGCGCATCCCGGCGGCAAAAGTCAGGCCCTTCTTCTCGTTGATCTGCGATTGGCTAATCCCCTCCAGCTGGTATTCGATGGGATCCTCCAGCGTCAGCACGTTGAGCTCTTTGGAGTTGATCTCTTGCAAGGCGCTGTAGAGCGTAGTGCTTTTGCCGCTGCCGGTCGGTCCGGTGACCAGAATGAGCCCGTGGTCCAAGCGAATCAGTTCTCGCCAGCGAGTGAGAGTCACATTGGGCATGCCCAGTTCACCGAGCGTGTAAAGTCGCGCGCTTTTGTCGAGCAAGCGAATGACAATCCGCTCATTGTGACTGGTCGGCAGTGAAGCGATCCGCAGATCGACGACGCGCTCTCCCAATTCGACGGTCGCCCGTCCGTCCTGCGGCAGTCGCTTTTCGGCGATGTTCATTTTTCCCAATACTTTAACGCGAGTCAGCACTTCTTCCTGAATGCTCTTGGGAATTTTCAGCACATCGAACAGCACGCCGTCGATACGCTGTCGGATCAAGACATGCTCTTCAGCCGGTTGGATGTGAATGTCAGAGGCGCCCGCCAGAACTGCGTCAAAAAGCAATTGGTTCACCAGGCGAATGATTGGGGCGCGGCCACTGGTATCGAGTAAGTCCTCGTTCTGCGACGCGACCGCATCGCTCAGCAGGCGTGTGGAGTCCATGGTGTCTAGCACCTCCGCTGCCCCCAAGTCGCGGCCAGCGTAGGCTGAGTTAATGGCGGCTTCCAGCAATGCGCGATTGACCAACAGTGGCTTGATGACAACGCGCAACGCACGTGCAACGGTATCGAGATGTTTCCAGCCTTCACCATCACATATGGCAACTTCCAGCTTGTATTGACTATGTGAAGCGGCTGGCTCGAATCCGAGGAGTCCATGTTGTCGAGAATAGCCAATCGTGAATCGCTCGAGGTATTGGCGACTGGGGCTCCGTCCCTCCAATCCCGCAGAAATCGGCAATTGCAATCGCGCGCTCCACTTCGCTAAATCGCCTGTGTCGGCATCGGCCGAGATTGGTAGCGCAGACGACGAGCGTTTAGTGTTCCCGTCAAGATCATTGGAGCTCATGGAATCAACTCAGGCGCGCTGACCGGATAATCTCCTGGTAAACAGTTGGCGGCCGCTTCTGTGTCGGACAGAAAACGCAAATCCGCAAATCGAGAATCACGTAGTACGACTGGACGGATGAATAAGAAGAACGACGTCGTTGTATTGTTGCGATCGGTTCGGCTGGTCAATTCTCGCAACACCGGAATGTGCTCGACCCAGGGAATGCCGCTAAATGTGTAGTCATTGCCGGTGCGTTTCAGTCCACCTACGACCACTGTCTTACCATCAGGAATGGTGACGGTACTGCCGACGCGATCGATCTGACGTGGCGGAGGTAGGCCGCCAGTTCCCGAGCCGGAAAAGGTACTGAATTCAACATCGAATTCGAGTTGCAAGTGATCGTCTTCGTTGATGTGAGGAGTGACGGTAATGATGGTGCCCGCTTGTTGGCTGCCACCGAGGCTGGTGGTCGAAACGGTCTGCGAGGCGTTGACACTAGCGAAAGGGACGCTGCTGACACTCTCTAGTTTACCTGTGCTGTTGTCGTTTACCAAAATTTTGGGTGCGGCTAGGACTCGCGCGCGACGATGAGCCGACAATGCCCGAACGACCACATCGGCCACATCGGGATCAACCAGCGTACCATTGAATCCGAGGCCAGGAATGACCGTCAATGCTCCACTGGCGGCATCAACTTCGCTCAAGCCGAACGACGTGAAATTAAAGAGTCGCTTTGCACCGGTGCGATCACCAATCGAGACTTCGACTCCCAAGGTAAAGTCATCGGACGTATCTACGGCGATCACTTTGGCTTCAATCAGCACCTGAGGACGTCGTTGGTCGAGCGACTGTATTAATTCAGCATACAGGCCTTGGATATTGGCCGGAGCGACGACAATCAGGCTATTGGTGGAAATGTCGGCCGAGACGCGCGCGCCTCCCGGCAGCGAAGCCACGCCACCGGTACCTCCCCCAAGACCACCGCCAAACGTCCCGCCCAGCGCACCACTACGTCCCGCCATGGCCGGATTGTTGGCACCATTGGCTAGCGTTTGTTGTGCAAGTGGATTGGTACTATCAGGCATGAAAGTATTGCCTTGTCCTGACGCATCAGGCGTCAACGGGAGACGCGTGGTTTGCATCCCATTGGCATTGTTCATTCCCACAGCGCCGGTTCCCAACAGACCACCCGTCATTCCACTTACTCCACCCATGCCTGGATAGCTGGCACCAGGATAGGCAGTTGCTGGATAACCAAAGCCCGGCAGACCAGCTCCTCCCAAGGGGCTGCTGAAACCGGCGGGAACTACGCCTCCTTGGAAAGGGGTTGAGCCGTAAGCTTCTTGCAGTGCCAGGAGTGTATACAGTACATCGATCGCGCTGGCATTTCGCAGTTTGTAGAACTGAATTGGGCTTTCGCTGGATTCAACGGGCTGATCGAGTTCCGCGATCAGTCGAGCAACTTGTTGATGCACGCTAGCAGTTGCCCGTACGATCAATAAATTCCCCGCTTCGTCGACAGTGGCTTGATAGGCATGCTCAGCATCTTGAGGCGGTATGAAACCTTTGATCAATTTGTCGATCCGCTCGGGATTGGTGTGCTTGAGTCGGTACACCTCCGTGTTCATACCGATTGAGACATCTAGCTGCTTCAGGAGTGTCACAGCCCGCTCGACCAGCCCCGCAGTACCGGCGATCACAATGCGATTGCCGAGCGGTTCGTTGTAAAGCGAAACTCCCGCACTTTTGGTCGTCGCGCCTTCGGACAGGATGCGATTGACTTGCTCCGTGAGCGTGGAGGAGGGTTGGTTTTTGACCTCGTAGATTTCGTAGCCAGCCGTACCACCTGGTTTGTCGACCATCTCGATTAAATCTGCAACCGTGGCCACACGCGCAGCATAGTCGGTAATGATCAAGACGTTCGAATCGGGAATGCTAACCAGGTTGGATCCGTTGGTTGACAGAAAGGGCTTGAGCACAGTTGCCAAGTTGGCAGCAGTGACGTTCTGAAGCACGAAGACTTGAGTCACCGGTGCGGCGGCACCATCGCGAGCGAGCACTTCCGTGGCTTGTCCGGTAGGCGCGAATTGGGACATTTCTTTGACATCCACGACTCGCTTCCAACCCGCGATGTCAGAATCGATCAGCGCCAATGATTCCGTTCTAAGCACGCTGGACAGGAGTGCCGGCAGCGAACTGACCGGGATGGCAGAGGGGGTACGTAAGATGACCGACCGTTGGCCAATGAGCTGCGTGTATTCAAATTTCACACCCATCCGCTGAGAAATGTAGTTTAGCAGCGCGTCAATCCGCGTCCGGCCCTCCAAATTCAACTCGACGGTGCCCGGTGGAGCTGCCTGCGGGTCGGTGGCCGGCGGTTGGCCAGCCAGGTTTCCAATGAAAATCGTTGCCCCAATCAGTACGCAGGCGAGACGAATGACGAAGTGCGTAAAAGCGTTTGACTGATATCGACACCTTTCATTCACGTATTCACCCGCTTCCACTCCCACTGCAATGACGCTGTTCGACGATTGCAGGTGAGAGTAGACAGTCGGCCCCTCGGCGGTCAAGACCAACCGGTATGAGCCGTCAGGCTGGAAAGGCCTTCATTCTTGGCAAATTCGTTTAACGCCGAGCCAGAGTAGGCTGCTGGATCGGAGTGAGATTGTTGGCACTGTAGATCCTGGATTGATGCTTTGGTCGTCCAGTTCAGTTATTGCAGCCTGCGCAGGCGACGGCAAGAGTGGAGCCAGAGGCAGAGGTGCCGCGATCCATACGGACTGTGCTCGCGTCACACCTGCCGGCGTCAATCAAATCAGGGTAATACATGTCAGGCTGGAAAGCCTGACGTACGAAATCCTGACGTACTATTTGGTAAAGCGGTAAATACATTCGCCCTGCGAGCTTTCGATCATGTAGTAGACTTCGCCGGCTGGGTCTTGGCCAAAAGCTACTACGGGAATGCCACCGGCGATCACCTGTTCGTTCTTAGTCGCTGTGCCACTGCTTTCGTCGTAGCTTAAGGCCCAGATGGCACCCGTTACGTAGTCGGCGTAGATGTACTTGCCGGCCAAATCGGGCACCTTGGAGCCACGATAGACGCGGCCACCGGTGATCGATTTACCAATGCTGTGATCGTATTCCCACACTGGTGCAATCGGCGCGGAGACATCGTCGCGACGCTCGCGATTGCCAAAGGGATGCGAGCCTTCGCGGTCGCTCCAGCCGTAATTGCCACCTTTGGTGATGACGTCGACCTCTTCCCAAAGCTCCTGTCCGACATCGCCGGCCCACAAAAGTCCTGACTTTTTGTCAAAGGCAATACGCCACGGGTTTCGCATGCCATACGCGTAGATTTCCGGGCGTGAATCAGACGATCCGACGAATGGATTATCTGCAGGGATAGCATATTTCTTACCGTCGGCTTGTTTATCGACATCAATGCGAATGATTGACCCGAGCAGCTGCTGACGATCTTGGCCTGATGCCTTAGGGTCATTGCGAGCGCCGCCATCACCGAAGGCGACATACAAATAGCCGTCGGGTCCAAATTCGATCGAACCGCCATTGTGATTCTGATAGGGCTGCTCGAGCTCCAACAATATCTCTTCCGAGTTCGGATCTGCTTGGTTGGGATCGTTCTTGGAAACGGTAAAGCGAGAAACAATCGAAGTATGGTCGGCGCGACGAGTGTAACAAACGAACAATTGGCCATTTTCGGTGTACTTGGGATGCAGAGCCAAACCGAGCAGCCCTTGTTCGTTGGCGCCCGAGCTGTCCCACTGGGTTACTTTGTCTTGGATATCCAGGAACATGTGTGACTGTTCCACATTGGGACGATTCTCAAAGACGTAGACCGTGCCATACTGGCCCGCGGCAAACAATCTAGATTTGTCCCCTTGGGCATAAGTCAATTCCATCAACCGTAACTTGCGAACTTGGCCCGCTTCGTTGATGGGCTCCCAATTCGCAAATTGAAGTTTGGGGAAGGCCAATTCACCGTGCATATTGAGCTTGCCGTCGATCGGTTGTGGAACGGAACCATCTTCGGCGATTTCGCGAACTTTGACATTGCGAAACGAAACGAGATTACCGTGATCTTGCAAGCAGATATGTCCTTCGCCCGCGGTACCAAAACCTTCCATCTTGGCGAACTTGCTGGCGGCAACTTTTTCATTCCAATCGTCGTTGCCAAGTTTGAAGCGGTAATAGAGCTGTCCATTCATCGACACTTCGCACTGTGTGGGAGCGATCCGCAGGAAAAGTTGATTCCACTGACCAACTGGACGTGTAGAGTCCAGCACTCCGTCTTCTTTAACCCACGATGGAGCGGTGGGTTTGTAGAGCTGATAGAGCCAACCTGCTTTTTGCGGATCGTGGCCTGCTACGTTGTCTTGAATCTGGATCTCAGGTCCACTGTTGTATGGTTTAGGATGATCCTCGGTGACATGGAACATGAGTCCGCTATTACCACCTTCGGAGATGTTGTATTCCAGCGACAGTTCAAAGTATTTGTATTTTTTCTTGGTGATCAAATCACCGGGTTGTTTACCGTCGCGGACGATCGCACCGTCTATTATTTTCCAACCATCGGAAATTCCCTCTTGCTGGTAATTCCGCCAAGCGTCCAGCGATTTACCGTCGAAGAGCAGTTGCCAACCGCTCAGCGACTCAGGACGTGTGAGTTCATTCACACCAACATCGGCCTGGACGACGTTCGTGGAGCCAAGCAGAGTGCTAGATAACGCCAGCAACCAACTTGCGAAGCGGCTAAAAGTTTTATGCATGAGTGAGAGCCTCGGAGTAAGTAATGGATCGGGGGAAAGCGGGAAGGAGGAGGAAACGCAGGCGAACAGATATTATTGTACGGGGTTACTTTAATTCTCATTAGTCGCTACGTAAAGTCGCCAAACGCTACACTTGTTACAATTCACGTCCAAAGTCGTAGCCTCAACGTCGCACGGCTCTCCGAGCCGTGATGAGGGTTTTTTCCAAACGCCAAGGCCAAAATCACGACTCGGAGAGTCGTGCAACGATTAATCACGACTCGGAGAGTCGTGCGACGATTAATCACGACGCGGAGAGTCGTGCGACGAATCTGGCCTAGTAACCACCTTAACTCAGGAGACGCCTACCCTTGTCCACTGAAAGCCTCGCCCTCCTGTCGCTGTTGCCGATTGCTGCCGTGGCGTTATTTCTGGTGATTCTCCGTTGGCCAGCCAGCCGGGCGATGCCCATTTCGTATGTGGTGGCCGTCGCCTTGGCTCTGTTTGTATGGCGAGTGCCTGGAGTACAGGTGGCGGCGGCTTCGATGAAAGGCATCATCGTGGCGGTCGAATTGCTGTACATTATTTTCGGAGCTATCTTGTTGCTCAACACGCTTCGTGAGAGTGGTGCCTTGCAGACCATTCGCAGTTCGTTCAGCAATATCTCCCCCGACCGCCGCGTACAGGTCATTATCGTCGCCTGGCTATTCGGATCATTCATTGAAGGTTCCGCTGGTTTTGGTACTCCTGCCGCAGTGGCCGTGCCGTTGCTGGTGGGATTGGGCTTTCCTGCACTGTCGGCGGTCATTTCCGGAATGATTATCCAAAGCACACCCGTTTCCTTTGGCGCGGTGGGAACGCCGATCCTAGTGGGTGTATCGACGGGCTTGGCTGGCGAAGGGACGATCGATGCCTTTGCTACGGGGGCAGGATACGAAAGTAGTCGTGCATTGCTGAGTTTGATTGGTCTGCGGGTCGCGTTTTTACATGCGATCGGCGGAACATTAATACCGCTCTTCGTGGTTTCGATCATGACCGGCATGTTCGGCAAACGCCGCAGTTATGTCGATGGCTTGCGAGTGTGGCCCTTCGCGCTGTTTGCGGCATTCTCCATGACGATTCCTTACTTGGCCGTCGCCTATCTGCTCGGCCCTGAGTTTCCGTCGTTGCTGGGCGGCTTGATTGGCTTGTCGATCGTCGTGCCAGCGGCCAAAGCTGGGTTTTTGGTACCGCCTGCCAGTGAGACTTGGGATTTCGATTCAGCGGACAATTGGCCGCAGGAATGGACAGGGAGTACCGTCATCACTCAAGCCGTTGCACACGGGCGACAACCAAATTTGTGGATGGCCTGGTTCCCTTATTTGATCGTTGCCGCTTTGTTAGTGTTAACGCGACAGAAATCATTGCCCGGCATGAGTTTTTCTCCCGAGGGATTGGTCAAGTGGTTTACCATTCCAGTGAACAACATTTTCGGCACCGAGATCTCGGAAAAAGTATGGCCATTGTATCTGCCGGGGACTGTGTTTATTTTGGCATCGCTGGCCGCGTTCTGGTTGCACCGCATGCGTAGCGAGGAGTACTGGGTCGCATGGAAAGCGTCCGGCCGGACGATCCTGGCCGCTTCGGTCGCGCTGATATTCACCGTACCGATGGTGCAAGTGTTCATCAACAGCGGCGGTGGTCTAGCGGGTTACGATAAGATGCCCATCGCGCTGGCCAGTGGTGTGAAAAACTTGGTTGGTGAAGCTTGGCCGTTGTTTGCGACGTTTATTGGGGGTATTGGCGCTTCAGTGGCAGGCAGCAACACCGTCAGCAATATGATGTTTGCTCTGTTTCAGTATGACGTCGGAGTGAAGATTGGCGTGGACCCAGCTTGGATCGTGGCCTTGCAAGCGGTGGGTGGAGCGGCGGGCAATACCATCTGCGTGCACAATGTGGTGGCTGCTTCGGCTGTCGTAGGCTTGATGGGCAAGGAGGGTTTGGTGATTCGCAAGACGCTCCCAGTCTTCACTTACTACGCTTTGCTATTGGGAGCGATCGGGTATTCTATCGTGTGGTGGCAAGACAAAGGTGCGGCCAACATCGGTACCATGATTGCCGTCGCAATCGCGGTGGGCGCGATAGCGACGATCGCCATAGCGCTACTCCGTTCAAAAAACTAGAAATTGTAGCGGAAGTCGCCAAAACTTTTGATTGCCGATCGCAAACGCCCCCTGGACTGCCGAAAGTCTTGGCGACTTCCGCTACGACCAGCGACATGACCCAATTGCTCAACAAGATTTAACGAGATTCTGTTATGACAAATATTGACAACATAGCTCCTGGTAAAACGAAGATAGGTTGGATTGGGACTGGAGTGATGGGGGCCAGCATGTGCGGGCATCTGCTCAAAGCTGGTTTTGCAACGACCGTATTCACGCGTAGCCGCGAGAAGGCGCAAGGATTGATCGACCAAGGTGCCGCGTGGGCCGCCTCCCCGCGGGCTGTGGCTGAACAATCCGACGTGGTGTTTGCCATCGTTGGTTTTCCTCGCGATGTCAAAGAGGTTTTCCTGTGCCCTGAAAAGGGTGCCTTGGCCGGTTCACACGCGGGAGCCGTGCTGGTTGATATGACCACCAGCCAGCCCTCTTTGGCGGTCGAAATCTACGAAGCCGCCCAGGCCAAGCGTGTTCATGCGCTCGACGCGCCGGTTTCCGGGGGTGACAAAGGTGCTCGCGAAGGGATACTCTCAATCATGATCGGTGGCGATGCACAAGTCGTTCAAGCCTTGCAGCCCTGTTGGCAAGCGATGGGGAAAACAATCGTGCATCAAGGTCCGGCCGGTTCTGGACAACATACGAAGATGGTCAATCAGACATTGATCTCCAGCATGATGATCGGAGTCTGCGAGGCCTTAATCTACGGTCATCGCGCGGGACTCAATTTGGAAACCGTGATGCAGTCGGTGGGTTCTGGAGCGGCAGGCAGTTGGTCACTTACGAACCTCGGTCCACGCATCATCGCGAACAACTTCGATCCAGGTTTTTTTGTCGAGCATTTTGTTAAGGACTTGGGGATAGCCCTGGCCGAAAGCAAACGCATGGGATTGTCGATGCCAGGCTTGGCACTGGCTGAACAGCTGTACTTGTCGGTGCAAGCCAAAGGCTGGGGTAAGAATGGCACCCACGCCTTAACATTGGCGCTCGCTGAAATGTCGGGCTTTAAATGGGAGAGTCGCTGACCATTTCGGCACTCTTTTGACTGTCTTCCCTTGGAGCCTGGTACACTGAGTTAAGAATTGACAGTTAATACTTGGATTTGGTATTTCGTGCCGAAGGCATGACGCGCGATAGCCTGGGATGCAAATCCCAGGTCAGGTAAGCATCACCGTGTTTTTCCGGTTTGCCAGCGATCGACGGCATTCGCGGTCGATCGCTGGCAAACCGGAGGTCGTCAGGGAACATTTTCCCTGGGGTTTGCACCCCAGGCTACCCAATGCCACCGCTTCGCGGTTAAAACTGCACGACGACAAAACAGGCGCGCCGAGCTGATAGTTCAGCGGATTGTAAAGTCGGCGTAGTCCAAATAGTTTCATGCTTAACATTTTGGTGACGCCCCCTAACCATGAGGCAAGTTCGGTTGTCAGAGCCCAGCAAGACGCCGCCAACAGGCAGCCCGCCTGGTCCGCCTCCACACCCTGCGGCTCCACCCGTTGTTCCGTCGACAAGTAAAGCTCCGGTACCTCCTCCAGTTCCTACTCCGGTGCCCCCGCCAATCGCTCCCCGCGTTGTTTCACGCCCTGCGCCTCATCAAATACCTCCAGCAGCGCCACCACGCGGCCGTCGTTCTGCTTCGTCAAATGCCCCCACGGCAGAGTCTGCTCCCCGTCGCCGCCGTGGGTGGTTTGGCAGGCGGCGCGTGTCACTGCCGCTTACGGGAGGTGGGTTCCAGGCACAACAAGCGGAGCAGCGGAGAAAAATGCCAGCCTGGCTGGTGAGCTTTATCGTGCATCTGTTGATCGTGTTGATCTTGGCCGCCGTCCCGTTGACGCAATTGGCCAGCGGGCCGTTAACAATCATGTTGGGTTTTTCGACGACCGCGGGCATCGCCGAATTCGAACTTTCCTCCATCGATTCATCGCTCAACGAGCAACCGATGGATGCCGAATTGGAGGTTCGCGATCCCGTTCAAGATCCTGGCGAACTTTTGCAGTTAGACCTGCCAACGTTGGTCAACGTCAAACCACCGACAGCCATGGGGAGCGATCCGGCCGTTGCGCTGGCCAGTATTCCGTTTGGCATTACTAGTGGATTGAAAGGGCGGAGCGGAGAATTGAAGTCAGCGCTGCTGTCGAAATTCGGCGGTAGCAACGAAACCGAGGAGGCGGTCGATCTGGGTCTCAAATGGTTGGCCAAGCAACAGAAGAGCAATGGATCGTGGAGTCTAGTGGGCCCTTATAGTGAAGGAGGCGCTTCGGAGAACGTCACCGCCGCTACCGCCCTGGCCTTGAATGCTTTTCTAGGCGCAGGTTCCACGCACAAAGAAGGCAAGTATCGCGACAATGTCAAGCTGGGGTTGGCTTTTCTGGTCCGCAAACAAAACTCGGATGGATACTTCCCTGATCCTCGCGAACCATCGCGACAGCAGATGTATGCACAAGCTATCGCTTCCATCACCGTCGCAGAAGCCTATGGTATGTCGGGGGATTCCGATCTGGCGCTGGCAGCCCAGAGGGCCATGAAGTTTGCCGCGTGGTCGCAAAGCAAGCTGCGTGGCTGGCGCTATGAACCTCGCGAGGACGCTGACCTGTCGGTCACGGGTTGGTTTGTAATGGCGTTGGTGACTGGGAAGATGGCAGGACTGACGATTGATGAGGAAAAATTTCAGCAAGTCACTGAGTTTCTTGACAGCGTCAGTTACGAAGAGAAGTCACGATATGCATACGACGGTTTCGAGCCTCCCAGCTTAAGTATGACCGCCGAAGGACTACTGTGTCGCATCTATTTAGGTTGGCCAAAATCGCACCCGGCATTGTTGCGAGCCATCGAGGATGATTTATTGTCGAGCCCACCGAGTATGGATGATGCAGCTTACAGTGTTTACTACTGGTACTACGCCACGCAAGTCTTGCATCATGTTGGCGGTCAGCAGTGGGAAAGATGGAATCGATCGATGCGCAAGGTACTCCCCGCGCTGCAGGAGAAAGAGGGACGCGAACTGGGGAGCTGGTCCCCATCGAACGATGCCTTTGGCGCCTCAGGTGGCAGACTTTACACCACTTGCCTCAATCTCTACTGTTTAGAGGTCTACTATCGTCACTTGAGCATTTACGATATTCCTTAAAGTCGGTCGCATGTTTGAACCGCGCAATTTTTCTTTGGATTCGTGAGCTGACGGCGCTAGGTCGACTGTCGATTTAGTCGTTTAACCCGCAGCCATAGGCGAGGTGCGCCACGCTCATCCTTGCCTACGGCTGCGGGTTAAACGATCGTGGTGGAACGCAACGACGAAAGAGACACTTGCCCGCTATGACTTACCGCAGCACGCGTCAATTGGTCGATGATCTGCGCCGACATGGGCGACTGTTGGTTATCGATGAAGCGGTCGATCCGCATTTGGAACTGGCTGAAATCCATCGCCGCGTCTATCGCCATGGCGGCCCAGCGCTGCTGTTTGCTAATGTTATTGGATCGCGTTTTCCGGTCGCCTCAAACCTATTTGGCACTCTGGAGCGCGCGAGGTTCATATTTCGGGACACCTTTGACGCGGTGCAGTTAGCGGTCCGTTGGAAGGCCGATCCCACGACCGCGATCCAGCAACCTTGGCAACTGTGGCGAGCACCAGCCATCGCGTGGCGTATGCGTCCGCGCCGCGTGCGCTCAACTGCGGTTATGCGTCATTCGTGCAAGCTATCTGAGCTGCCACAAGTTGTCTGCTGGCCCGAGGATGGTGGGCCTTTTGTGACTCTGCCACAGGTGCTCAGTCAATCTCCCGGCAATCCATCGCTGGCAGCGGTCAACTTAGGCATGTATCGTGTGCAACTGTCGGGCAATGATTTTGATGCGGATCAAGAATGCGGCTTACACTATCAAATCCATCGAGGCATCGGCGTGCATCACGCGCGGGCGATTGAGCTGGGAAAGCCTTTCCCAGTCAATGTCAGCGTAGGGGGAACACCTGCCATGACGGTCGGTGCGGTGATGCCTCTGCCGGAAGGGTTGAGCGAACTGATGTTTGCCGGCGCTCTGGCCGGTCATCGCATACCGGTGCATTGTGCGGATGGGCGGGCGCCGATATACGCCGATGCGGATTTTTGTATCGTGGGCGAAGTGCTACCCGAGAAACTGAAGCCGGAGGGTCCATTTGGCGACCACTTGGGATATTACGCTCGCGTGCATGAGTTTCCAGTTCTGCGAGTGAAACATGTCTATCATCGCCCTGATGCCGTGTGGCCCATAACAGTTGTCGGACGTCCACCCCAAGAAGACACAACTTTCGGTCAATTGATACATGAATTGACGGGGCCGATGATTCCGGCGGTGTTGCCCGGTGTGCGGCAAGTGCATGCGGTCGATGCAGCGGGCGTTCATCCGCTACTGTTGGCGGTCGGAAGCGAACGATACACACCTTACATGCGGGCCGATCGACCGCAAGAATTGCTCACCCAGGCACATGCCATTTTGGGGCAAGGACAATTATCACTGGCCAAATACTTGTGGATTATCGATGGTGGTGATGCCGCAGCACCGCCGGCCGATGATGTGGCGAAGTTCTTCGAGTACCTGTTGGCGCGTGTCGATTGGCAGAGAGATTTGCATTTCATCACACACACTACTATGGATACGCTCGACTATTCGGGGAGTGGGCTAAATCAAGGATCGAAGTTAATCGTGGCAGTGGCCAAGCGACCGCTCAGGAGTTTGGCAGACGCCATCGATAGCGGACTGAAACTCCCGGCCGAGTGGTCCGAGCCACAGCTCGCGCTGCCCGGCGTGTTGGTGGTCCAGGCCGCCGCGCACACAGGAGTCGAGAGTCTGGTACACTTTCAAAACACCTGCGACCGCCTTTCCGCTGCCGCTTGGAGCGAGCAATTTCCCTTGGTAGTTGTGTGTGACGACAGCCACTTTACCGCGCGGAATGTTGACAATTGGGTCTGGGCTACTTTTACGCGCAGCAACCCTGCCGTGGATGTGTATGGCATTGGTGCTTCACAGATCAATAAGCATTTCGGCTGCACGGGTAGCCTAGTGATCGACGCGCGAACCAAGCCGCAGCACGCACCGGGGTTGATGGAAGACCAGGCGACGTTGAAGAAGGTCGACGCGCTGGCCGCGCGGGGTGGTGAACTGGGAAAGTTTTTGTAGCGTATGAGTTGGCTAGCGGCCCGCGGCTCACTAAACCAACGGATGCATAGTTGCGTTACAACGAATTCTCTCTGTTTAACATTTAACATAATTTCGCGCCACAGGAGCAATTGCCTTGTCTTCGACTAGCAAACCGCCAGCAAGTGGCAGCCAAGGTGGGCTGGCAGATCTGAAATACGATTTTCCGGCCTCCATCGCGGTGGCCCTTGTGGCTTTGCCGCTGTGTTTGGGAATCGCCATCGCGTCGGAAGCACCTCCGATTGCGGGCCTTATCGCCGGGATTATCGGCGGTATCGTGGTCGGAGCGCTAAGTGGTTCGCATACCAGCGTCAGCGGTCCAGCGGCTGGTTTAACGGCAGTAGTCATAGCGGCCTTAGCTAGTTTTGAAGGGGACTTTCGCACGTTCCTGATTGCCTTGGTGTTCGCGGGCTTCATTCAAATTGGATTGGGGATCGCCCGAGCCGGGTTCATCGCCGCCTATTTCCCCACTTCCGTGATTCGCGGATTGCTGGCGGCCATTGGGCTGATTCTGATTTTCAAACAAATCCCTCACGCATTTGGTATTGATACTGATCCGGAAGGAGATTTTTCGTTCTTTCAACGAGACAAGGAGAATACGTTTTCGGAGCTGTTACACATGGTCTCGCGGGTCAATCCTGGGGCTCTCATCATTTCCAGCGTCTGTCTGGTGCTGATCATCGCTTGGGACAAGTCTCCGCTGAAGAAGTTATTGGTCCCATCTTCCTTAATCGCGGTGGCGCTTGGCATTGGCATCAATTTGGTATTTGCCCGCTTTCATCCGAGCTGGAGTCTCAGCAGCACGCACCTCGTACAGCTACCGAAGTTTGACGGTGTGGCCCAATTGGGGACACTCCTGATTTTTCCGGATTGGTCGAAGCTCTTTACCCACCAATTTGGTCACATCATGTTTGTGGCCGTCGAGTTGGCCATTGTGGCGTCGCTGGAAACGTTGCTCAATATCGAAGCGATCGACAAGCTTGATCCGCGCAAGCGACATTCACCCCCGGATCGCGAATTGGTGGCGCAAGGGATTGGCAATGTCGTGGCGGGATTGATAGGAGGTCTACCGGTAACCAGCGTGGTGGTCCGCAGCTCGATGAATGTCAACAGCGGCGGCGTCTCCAAAAAGTCGTCCGTGCTGCATGGCGTAATCTTGATCGCTTCGGTGGCCTTCGTGCCCTGGTTACTCAATCAAATCCCCTTGGCTGCGTTAGCCGCGATTCTATTGTTCACCGGCTACAAACTGGCCAGCTTGAAAGTTTTCAAGGAATTTTATAGTCAGGGCTGGACTCAGTTCTTGCCCTTTCTGGCAACCGTAGTGGCCATCATGTTTTCCGATTTGTTGATCGGTATAGCAATTGGCATGGCGGTAGGCTTCTTTTTTATTCTGCGTAGCAGTAGTCAATCCCCGGGGCGACTGGAAGAAGAGAAACATCCGGTGGCGGATGTGCTGCGGTTGAAATTTGCGCAACAAGTCACATTTCTTAATCGCGCACCATTACTTACCACACTTAAGAATATCCCCAACGGCTCTCAGATTATTCTTGACGCTTCCGAAACAGATTACCTAGACCAAGACATTGCTCAGGTCTTGCGGACTTTTCGTGAGGAGGAGGCTCCTGTGCGGAACATCCAAGTCAACATTGTGGGCATGCGCGACAAATATTATTTGCGAGATCACGTCGATTATATTAACGTGCTCACCGAAGAGACGCAAAAAAAGCTTACGCCGCAGCAAGTTCTGCAGTACTTGCGGGAAGGCAACGAACGTTTCGCGCGAGGCAAGCGAACCAATGTCGATCTATTACGGCAGGTCAGTCTGACCAGTCGCACGCAGCATCCAATGGCCGCCGTGCTGAGTTGTATCGATTCGCGAACCACTAGCGAGCTGATCTTCGATCTTGGGTTGGGAGACATCTTTAGCGTGCGTGTGGCGGGAAATGTCATCAACTCCGATGTACTCGGCAGTCTTGAGTATGCCACCAAGGTAGCTGGAGCCAAGTTGATTGTGGTCAAGGGACATACCAACTGTGGCGCGATCAATGCAGCTTGCGATCAGGTAAAACTGGGCAACGTGACAGCCTTGCTGGAGAAGATTCAGACCGCTATCGCCCATGAAACAGAGACCCGATCCAATCGCACTTCGCAAAATCCACAATTTGTGGCCCATGTCATCCGCTTGAATGTCCTACAGTCGATACAGACTATTATGGAGCTGAGCCCCACCATACGCCACATGACGGAGCAGGGAACGGTGGCGATTGTGGGTGCTGTCTACGACATTAGTACCGGAAAGATTGATTTTTTCCAGCCCGATGGTAGTCAGGCATAGACTGGCCCCCGAGTTACGTTCAAGGATAAATCGCGAACGGCTTGTGGAGTTTGCCGACGCGGAGCGTCAGACCACATTGGTGGGTGAGGGGAGCGACGATTGGGGGCTAGCTTTTCGGGCATAACTTCACCAGACTATTGGTTTGGTAATTTGTGCAGGATGGTTAGGAAACGGCATGACCCACACTAATGGCGACTCAGCTATTTCGGCTGACGCGATCGACAAACTGCAGGCGGCGCGTGAGAGTATCCGTGCCCAGCTCGGCAAGGTGATCGTCGGGCAACAGGATGTGATCGACGAATTGCTGATCAGTATTTTTAGCCGCGGTCATTGCCTGCTCGAAGGAGTGCCGGGGCTGGCCAAAACCCTGATGATCAGCACTTTAGCTCAAACCATGAGCCTGTCCTTTAGCCGTATTCAATTCACCCCGGACTTGATGCCGGCCGACATCACCGGCACGGAAGTTATCGAAGAGCAGCCCGGGGGTGGCCTGCAACGACGCTTTATGGAAGGGCCCTTGTTTGCCAATGTGATTTTAGCCGACGAAATTAATCGTACTCCTCCCAAGACCCAAGCGGCGTTATTGGAAGCGATGCAGGAACGGCAGGTCACGGTGGGACGTGTGCGTCATCAGCTGAGCGATCCCTTCTTCGTGCTAGCCACACAGAATCCCATCGAACAAGAGGGGACTTATCCGCTACCCGAGGCGCAACAAGATCGCTTCATGTTCAAGGTGTTGGTCGACTATCCAAGTTTCGACGAGGAATTGGAAGTGGCCCGACGCACCACTTCGCGAATTCAAGGGAGCGTCGACCCTGTCCTGAGTGGTGCCGAAATTCTTGAATTGCAAGAATTGGTGCGGAGTGTGCCTATTGCTGACCATGTGATTCGCTATGCGCTCGCCTTGGTCCGCCAAACTCGGGTGGGCTGTGATGGGGTACCCGACTTCGTGGCTGATCAAATTGGTTGGGGAGCTGGCCCGCGAGCGGTACAATTCTTAGTACTGGGTGGCAAGGCGCGGGCCTTGCTTAACGGACGTGCCCACGTGACGGTTGAGGACATCCAAGCGCTGTGTCGCCCCGTGCTGCGGCATCGGATGGTCGTTACTTTTGCGGCTGAGAGTGACGGTATTTCGACCGACGATGTGGTCGATCGATTGATCAAGGAAACACCTACCGCCGAGGACGAACTGACGCGCGATGCCCGCTTCCAAAAGATTTTTGCCTCCTGAAGCGGTCAAGCGGGTACAGCGACTTGAGTTGCAGGCCCGTCATATCGTCGAAGGTTTTCTCTCCGGTGCTCACCGCAGTCCCTATTTCGGACAGTCGGTCGAGTTCGTGCAGCATCGTCAGTATGTGCCTGGTGATGACGTGCGGCACGTCGATTGGAAAGTTTGGGCGCGACAGGATCGATTGGTGATTAAGCAATATGAGGAAGACACCAACCTCCGCTGCTCTTTGTTAATTGATAGTTCGGCGAGCATGAGTTACGGCCGCACGCAGATGACAAAATTCGAGATGGCCTCCATCTTAGCCGCTTGTCTTTCACTGCTGGTACTCAAGCAACAGGACGCCGTGGGGAGCGTCATGTTCGACAACAAGATTCGCTCGCGTGTTCCACTGCGAACCAGCCAACGACACTTGACCGATATTCTCGCCTCTTTGGAGAATAGCCAGCCCAGCGAGAAGACCAATTTAGATTCGCTGTTTCGCGATGTAGTACAGACCTTTCCCAAACGTGGGCTCATGATATTACTAAGTGATCTGCTGGGTGCTGAGGAGAGTTCACTGCGCGGTATTGATGTGTTGCGTCGAGCGGGGCATGACGTCATGGTGTTGCATATTTTGGACGATGACGAGATCGACTTTCCTTTCGCAGATCCTACACGCTTTGAAGGGCTGGAGAGCGACGATCATTTGACATGTAATCCACGGGCGTTGCGGGAAGGTTATTTGGAAGCCTTAGATCGGTTTCTGGATCGCGTGCGCCGCGCGTGCGCCTCATCCAGAAGCGATTACCTGTTGGTCCGTACCAGCGATGCGCCGGACGCAGTACTCTCCAAGATCCTTAGCGATCGCATGCATTCGGTGCGGAGATAATTGACTGATGCAATTTCTCTTTCAACCGTTGGTCTGGGGCTTTCTGCTCGTGGGTGTCCCCATCTTGATCCACTTGATCAACATGCTCCGGCATCGCAAGCTCAAGTGGGCCGCCATGGATTTTCTGCTGGAAAGCCATCGCCGCAACCGCCGCTGGGTCATGCTCAAGCAATGGCTGCTACTGGCGGCGCGGATGTTGGCCATGTTCTTGCTGGTCGCGATGTTGGCCAAATGGGTCAGCAGTTCACAACTGTTGGGACTGCTGGGTGGTCAAGCGACACACCATTACATCCTGTTGGATGACAGTTATTCAATGGCCGACGCAGATCAAAGCGACTCGGCCTACACACGGGGACTAAGGGCCGTCAGCGGACTGGTCCGCTCCATCTCGAAGGAAACTGGCCAGCATCAACTCACGCTGCTGCGATTCAGTCGCGCTGCGCTGGCCGAGCGGGCGGGCGCCGATCAAACACGTATTGATGCGGCTGCCGATTTGATCGCTCAATCCGTACCACGCGACCCTGCGAAATTGCTCGATCGACTTTCCGCTACGCAACCAACCGCGTTGCAACTCTCGCCAGAGGCGGCTCTAGATCTGATCACTCCCTTGATCGTCGACAACAACACAGAAAAAGCACACATCTATTTGCTGTCAGATCTCAGACGCAATGAATTCGGAGAACCCGAAGTGCTGCATAACAAACTCCGTGGATTGGTTGATGGCTCGGCCACAATTCACTTGATCGATTGTGGTCAGGAATCAGCTAGCAATTTGTCAGTGGCTAGTGTCGAACCCGAACAAGAGATATGGGCGGCCGGAGTGCCGCTGATGATTCGATTTCAAGTTCGCAATCAATCCAATCAGGTTGCTCGAAACGTAGTCGTCAAGGTGCGTTCGATCAGCTATGCCGAAGGGACGACCGAGCCCCATGCCGAGCGCCCCTATTCGGGTGAAACTCTTGATTTGCCGCCTGTACTCATACAGCAGATCGATGCCGGGGAAACGGTCACGCGACAAGTTCAGGTAATTTTTGGACTACCCGGCAAGCATGTGGTCGAAGTGCAACTTCCGAGTGACAGCCTGGCGACAGACAATCGGCGGTGGTGTGTTATTGGCATTCGCGATGCGCAGCGCGTATTGCTGGTCGATGGCGAAGTCAATCAGTCCAACGCCTTCTATTTTCAAACCGTGTTGGCGCCTGATGTCCGCTTGCGCACCGGTATGTCGTCGGAGCAGGTCGATGCGACATACCTACGCGACGTACCGCCAGAAACGCTGGCGGACTTCGACGTGGTGGCGCTACTGGACGTTCCGCGTTTGGAGCCGCAGGCGATTTCCAAATTGGAAGAGTTTTGTCGTTCGGGTGGAGGACTATTCGTAATCTGCGGTCGCAACACGAATCTACAATTTGTCAATGAATCGCTCCATCGCTCCGGCGAAGGTTTTTTCCCGTTAAAACTAGAGGAGATCCGCGAGATCGAGTTGCCCAGCGGCCAAGTTGAGCCGCAAGTAGTCGCTACGGAACATCCGATTCTGGCACCCCTGCGACAGCTTTCCGTTAGCCCGTTTTCGTTGCTCCGAATTCGGCAACTGATCGTCCCTACCGAAGATAGTCTTGACGTAGCGGGGACAGAAGTGGTGGCTACTGGGCCTGGCGGAATTCCGCTACTGATCGACAAGGGATTGGGCGAAGGACGAATCGTCGCGATGCTGACAGGTCTGACCAATGACTGGAGCACCTGGGCGCAGGATCCCACCTTTGTGGTCGCGGCGCTCAGGACCTTGGGTTACCTGGGGAGCTTCCGACGGGCGGCTACCAGCCAGCCCATTGGGAGTTCGATGGAAATGGTGGTCAGTGGCACACCTGTCCTGCCCGAGGCGGAAGTTTTATTGCCCCCAAGTGGTGAAGGTGCACCGCGTATGAGGCTACTTCGGCAAGTGGCCATTGATGAGAAAAACACCGCCGTTTCCCGCCTGAAGCTCGAAATTGATTTAGTGCAATCCGATCGAGATGTGATTGATGGGCTACTGCGTCCGGGAATCATCGAAACGTGGATGATTGACAGCCAAGGTCGAAAGATTTTCCAGAACTTTGCCCAGAATGTGGCCGCCTCCGAAGGTAATTTAGAGCGCGTCACGTACAGCGAGTTGGAGAAGAAACTATCCGATATTCCCCTCGACATTCGCACCGCTCAAGCGGTAAGTGGCACGGGATTGAATTCTCCTGAAGCAGCACACAGCACGCTCTTAATGGGATTGTTGGCGGCTCTTTTGTTGGGTGAACAGTTATTAGCCTATTCCGCCAGCTATCATGCGCCGCGCACGGTGGAGGGACATCGATGATTGACGATACACGCGTCATCTATCAATGGCTGCGGTTGGAGCAACTCGACCAGTGGTGGCATTGGCTGTTGCTGGCGACGGTAATCGTGTCGGGTCTACTGTTTGTCACCGTTTGGTATCGACGTGACACAGTGGAGCACCATCGAGGTGTGGGTTGGGCATTGCTACTCTTGCGCGTGGCCGCGCTGGTCGGTTTATTGTTGTATTTCTTTCAATTCGACAAACGCACGGAACAGCGCGTGGTACGCGATTCAAGAGTGGCCGTGCTGGTCGATACTTCGCTTAGCATGTCGCAGCCGGGCACCCCGTCGTCGATTGGCGTTACCAACACGCAGTCGCGGGCCGAAGAAGTGGCCAGTCTGTTTTCGCAGAGTGATTTCCTTAAGAGGCTGTCCGAGCGACATCAGCTATCCGTCTATCGCTTCGATCAACTTGCCCGGCCACCCCTGTTGGGAGCCTTGGAGAAACGTGGTGCGCAGCCCGCCAATGGGCGCGACGCCAAGGAAACTGATGCTGCAACTCAGTTAACCGATGCGCGGTGGCGAATGCTGACGGCTTGCATTGTTGGAGGAGTGGCTTTGTTGCTGTTGATCGTGGCTTTAGGCGCTCAGATCGGTGGAGCCCGCCGGTGGTCGGTGGGTGGTTGGCTGCTACTAGCCGGTACCGTACTCGCCTTAGTTTCGCTGGGGATATCCGCTTGGGCGGTGGTCCCGGCTACCGATCATGCGATCGCCGCTATTTTTGGTGCCGATCGTCCACCGCTGTCGCAAGACATCCAAGAGCTGGTGGACTCGGACCAACTCGAGCTCGTTTCTGTACCGGACAACTGGTATGAGGCCTTGCAACCCGCAGGCGCTGAGACACATTTAGGAGATGCCGTCAAATCGGTACTGGATCGGGAGACGGGCAGCCCGCTAGCTGGCCTAGTTATTTTTACCGACGGCCGCAACAACGCAGGCGTCGATCCACGCCAAGTGGTGGCGACAGCTCAGAATTTGCGAGTGCCGCTGTATGTAGTCGGTTTGGGATCGGAAAAGAGCCCTCCCAATCTGCAATTGTTGGAAGTCGATGTACCCAAGCGACTCTATCCGGGCGACCGCTTTACACTGTCGACGCTGGTGAGCTCCAGCGGCTTTGCTGGGCGGACTGTAACGGTGCAAATCACCGCCGGCCCCAAGGACGCTGATGTCGACAGCTTGGAAATCGAGGCCGAACAGCAAATTGAAATTCCCCAAGATGGTTCTGTAGCTGCGGCCCAGTTTGAACTGGAACCCAAGTCGGTCGGGTCGTGGCAATATGCGGCCAAAGTACTACCTCTCCCCGGAGACAATGATCAACGCGACAATTTGCGTTCCGCCGTAGTCGAAGTAATCGAGCGCAAGAATCGCGTATTGATCGTAGCGGGCGGACCGACTCGCGAATACCAATTTGTTCGCAACCTGCTCTATCGCGACCGCGACGTTGAATCGCACGTGCTGTTGCAATCAGGGAGTAGCCGATCGTCGCAAGAAGCACAACAGTTGCTGACAGAATTTCCGGCCGATCGCACGGCGCTGGCGGAATACGATGCAATTCTGGCTTTTGATGCCGATTGGACGCAGATTCCGGAGCGGAGCGTGGAAACGCTTGAAAAGTGGGTAGCTGAGCAGGCCGGTGGTTTTCTGATGGTCTCGGGGACCGTTGAAATGCCCAAGTGGATTGCCCGCTCCGCCTCAGGCTCGCGCGCGTTGACACTCAGGTCGCTCGCACCCGTTGTGCTTGACCAACGGGGCAGTAGCTTGTTGGCAGCCGGCCGTGTCGAAGCCACTTCCCCGTGGCCGCTGACCATCACCCCCGATGGCAGGCAGACCGATTTTATGTGGCTCAGTGACGACGCGCAAACCAGCGGTCAATTGTGGGATGGTTTCGACGGTGTCTATAGTTATTATGCCGCTTTCGAACTGAAACCGGGAGCCAAAGCGCTGGCGCTTTTTTCTGATCCAACTGCGGCCGTTGACGGGCAGCAACCCATTTACATCGCCAGCCATTTCTACGGGGCTGGCCGCGTGGTCTTTCTTGGCGGTGGCGAATTGTGGCGTCTGCGGCGACAAGGGGATCAGTATTTCGATCGCTTCTATACCAAACTAGTTAGGTGGATCTCGCAGGGGCGGTTGCTAATGGACTCTGATCGTGGTGTGTTACTGGTGGATCGCGAACAGGCCACACTGGGTGAGCAAGTCGTTGTACGAGCGGTACTCAAAGATGAGCGATACGAACCGCTGCTGCAAAGTGAAGTGGTCGCGCGGTTGCTCGATTCGCAAGGACGCAATCTGCCATTGGTGTTGCGACCGCTGGCCGATGGATCGCAACCAGGCGTCTACACCGGGCAATTTCCGGTGCAAATTCCAGGTGAGTATTCAATTCAACTGCAATTGGGTGGTTTGGCCTCTGACGAAGTGCTGACGGCCAGTGTGGCTGCCAAAATCCCTGCTCGCGAAATGCAACAAAGCGAACGCAATGACAATTTATTGCGGCAGTTGGCCGTTGACACCGGCGGGAAGTATTGGACGGGCGTCGAGATGGCCATGCAAGCCGACGAAAACGATAAACTAGATTTGGTTGGTCGTATTGAGCCGCAAGATCAAGTCGCCTACCTCCCTGGTTCTCCTGACAACGTCTTTCAGATTCGTTGGCTGGGTTGGCTGATGGCCTGGATCGCCGGCTGCCTTTCGCTTGAATGGCTCGCCAGGAGATTGCATCGATTGGCCTAACTTCGTCGCACGACACACTTCGTCGCACGAA
>JBGSNE010000050.1:0-63412 GCA_041739785.1 Pirellulaceae bacterium | reverse complement strand
CAACAGTGCGACGCCCCCGACGGGCCGGTCCGCCTTTTGGTGTCGGACACCTTTTCCCGGACAACCCCCAAATTAAATGTGGTTGAAGCACTAGCCCGCAACCTCTGCAGTTTGCCCAGCCAACTCACGACATTTGGCGGCAATGCCTTCAGCCGATAATCCTACCTCAGACAAAAGCTCCTCGCGCTCTCCATGCTCAACGAAGCGGTCGGGAATTCCCAATCGACGTAGATTACGAGCATCCCAACCACGGTCGCTGGCCAATTCCAGTACAGCGCTTCCGAAGCCGCCCATCAAAGCCCCCTCTTCTGCGGTCACTACGAAACGACACTCACGGAAAACCTTGTCCAGTAGCTCTTCATCGAGTGGCTTAACGAAACGGGGGTTGATGACGGCAACATCCAAGCCTTCTTTAGCCAACAACTCGGCCGCTTGTCGAGCCGGCTCCAACATGGCACCTAGACCGAAAATGGCACCATCGGTCCCCCACCTCAGCACTTGGGATTTACCAAGCTCGATCGGCTCTTGAGTCAGCGCCATGTCCCCCGCGGCCGCCTTGGGATAGCGGATCGCCATAGGCGAATCACTGGAAATCGCGAAATCGAGCATCTTCACTAGTTCCGGGCCATCCGCTGGGGCCATCACGACAACGTTGGGAAAGACGCGCATGTAGCCGATGTCATAGACGCCGTGATGAGTGGGGCCATCGGGTCCGGCTAATCCGGCCCGATCCATCATAAAGGTCACGGGTAGATTCTGCAGTGCGACTTCTTGGAAAATCTGGTCATAGCTGCGTTGCAAGAACGTGCTATAAATCGTCACGATTGGCCGCAAGCCAACTTTAGCATGTCCGGCAGCAAAGGCCACCGCGTGCGATTCACAAATTCCCACATCGAAAAACCGATCGGGAAACTCTTCGCGGACCGGTTCGAGTTTGTTTCCCTGGCACATCGCGGCGGTCATGACCGTTACACGTTCATCGCGGCGCATGACATCTCCGATGGCATCGCGTGCGAAATTGGTGAATGCAGGCGCACTACTGGCTGCGTGAATCTTGGCATGTCCCGATTCGTTTTCGAATGCTGGTGGGGTGTGAAAGAAGACGGGATCTTGAGCAGCAGGTTGATAACCGTGTCCTTTCTCGGTGACCACGTGCAATAGCACCGGCCCTTTTTGATCTTTGATCATCTTCAAGTATTTGGTCATCAACCCGATATCATGGCCGTCGATAGGGCCAACGTAGCGAATCCCCAACTCTTCAAACAACATCCCGCCGTGTAAACCAGCTTTGATACCCTCTTTGATCTGAGCCAACATGCGTTCGGCCGGGTCACCCAACACCGGAACGTGGTTGAGCATCCGTACCACTTCGTTTTTCAGTCCAGTGTAGAAAGGATTGCCGCGCAGGCGATCCAGATACCGGGCGACCGATCCGACACGCGGACAGATACTCATGCGATTGTCGTTGAGCACAATCAGCAGATCGTTGGCAAGTTCTCCTGCATTGTTGAGCGCTTCGAAGACAATTCCAGATGGAAATGCGCCATCGCCGATAACCGCCACGCTTTTGCGACTTCCCTCGCCACGCAAATCATCGCCACTTTTAAGCCCCAGGGCAGTGGAAACACTGCAGCCAGCGTGGCCAGTCATGAACAAGTCGTATTCGCTTTCGACTGGGTTGGGATACCCCATTAGGCCGCCACGAGTACGAATATTGGCAAAGTCCTTGTAACGCCCAGTGACCAATTTGTGAGGATAGATTTGATGACCAGTGTCCCAGATTAGTCGATCGCTACGAAAATCAAAGACACTGTGGAGCGCTAAACACAGCTCCACCACCCCTAGATTTGAAGCGAAGTGGGCGGTGCGAATACTGAGAAGTCCGCACAGGACCTCCCGAATTTCGTCCGCCACCTGTTCTAGCTCTTGGCGGCTCATGCCGTGCAAATCGATGGCAGACTCTAGTTTTTCAAGATGCTTGCTCATGTTACTGCGTCAAACTTTCCTTTCCACGACAAACTGCGCCAATCGAGTCAGTCGCTCGCCTCTATCCTTAAAAACCGCAACCGCCGCGCAAGCTTCACTAATTAATTGCGCTGCCAGCCTTCTCGATTCTTCCAATCCCAATAGTCCAGGATAGGTCAATTTGCCTAAACTACTATCTTTACGAGTGTTCTTCCCCAATTGTTCAGCGGTGCTCTCGACGTCGAGGCAATCGTCCACAATTTGAAAGGCCAAACCGATCGCACGGCCATATACAGCTAGACTCTTAAGATGATCCAAAGAGGCATCGCCCGCCACCCCTCCCAACCTCAAACTGGCTTCGATTAGGGCGCTTGTCTTGCGGCGGTGGATACTTTTGAGGAATTCAAGCGGTGACTGTCCCGACATAGAAACCGGCCCGAAACGCCCTTCGGCGGCCAAATCATCTGCTTGGCCGCCAACGAGCATTCCGCGGCCCGCTGCATGGGCGAGGGTTTGTACGCAGCGTAGGGCAGGGGCTGCGGGCATCTGATCGCTGAGGACCTGGATGGCCAACATTTGTAGGCAGTCACCAGCCAGAATGGCGGTCGCTTCGTCGAATTCGATGTGACACGTGGGTCTGCCACGTCGCAAAGTATCGTTGTCCATGGCCGGCAAATCATCGTGGATCAGCGAATAGACATGCACAAATTCGATGGCACAGGCGGCCGGCAGCGCCTCTTCCCAACTACCGCTAGCTGCCTCGCAGGCCAGTAGGCAGAGCAGCGGACGCAGGCGTTTTCCAGGAGCCAACACACTATATCGTATGGCTGCAGACAAACGTTCAGGGCAGCCTTCTACCGGAGCTGAATAGCGATCGAGCGCTGCGTCAACTGCCTCGCGCAGCGGCCCTAGTTCGCGATAAACATCGTTCGTAGTACTAACCGGCATGCTCAAAACAGCCCCACATCCCCAGAGTTCTCGGCTCCGTCTGTGCGAGCTCGGCCGGCGGAAGCGCTCCGGCGGCCACTGCGCGCCTGTTGCTTTTGCTCGAGCGTACTGTCATTTTCGACAACAGGGCGAGTAACAGGGTTCCCTTGAGCATCGACACCACTCAGTATTTCCACCCGCCGCTCGGCCGATTCCAGCCGCCCATTGCAGCTTTTCAGCAGCCCAATAGCCGTAGAATAATCACTCAAGGCCTCCTCCAAGGCACCGCCACCCTGCTCAAGCCGACGCACGATGGTTTCCAACTCTTCCAAAGCCTCTTCGAAGGTTGGTTCCTCCCCCGGGGCGGGTGCGGTCTTTTTCTTCGCCATAGTGGCCACCTCGATGAAAAACTCTGGCTGACGAAACAGCGTTAAAAGAATTCTTGTCGCAGCGGGGGCTACGGCAAACCGTTCCATGACCGCTGGCAACCCATCTGTTTTCAATACTTAACCCCAATTATCGCTACAACCGCGCGTTAGCCTAGTGGCCCCGGGGCGGCAATCGTATGCCCGCTTGGGCAAATCCCTGCCAACCGGAAGAAAAAAGAGTATGAATGGAGCAGGCAGACCATTATTCCACCGAGGCAAGCCATCATGAGCACGCAGCACAACGCACTCCCGGACATCGCTTCCCTGGCCCATAGCCTACGACAGCAAGTTGCCGAAAGTCTCAGCCCACAGACCAGCAAAGGGCGACGTAAGGCCCCACCACATTCATCTGCCAAGGATTCCGCGCTGCATGACAACCTGCTGGCGCTCTTAGAGCTGATTGACGAGCTTGAAGAAGCTCCATTTTGCGCGTCTGCCGGGATTCCCTCTTCCACCCAAGCGCAGCCCACCAGCTCGACTGGCCCAACCCCCGAGCAAATCCTGGCGACGCTCGACGGCGGAATGGCTCAGTGGCAATCAAAAATTACATTGGCCTACTCCCAAAACGCCTCACAAGAATTGGCCGACCATCTCAAGCTGGCCAAGCGGCTGACCGATTCTCTCAATTCCCGCGAGGAGCGACTGGAATCTCAAGGCCAGCAACTGGAACAAAAGCTTACCGAATTACTCCAGAGATCGGCCCGAACGGAACGGCAACGCACAGCCATCGCCAAAACGCTTCGAGCCCAAAAGGCCGAAATGCTCCTGGAACTAGAAATGATCCAAACAGAGCAAGAGGGATTAATCAGGCAGGAGCTATTGTCAGAGATGGGTTGCACTCACTCCGATAATCAGGAGGAACTGGAGTTTCTGCGGTGCGAATTGGCAGCTGCCATCGAACGACTTCGGGAATTAGAAGGCAACCAGGAGACGCAAACCGACGACAACAGCAAACGAGTGCAAGAGCTCGAGGAACAACTCGCTCAGGCTGATCGCGAACTGACTGAACTCCGCGAGCGGCTGCAATCCAATCCGGAAACTCCTCTGCTAGTTCAAGCCCAAGCCGATACCATCGCCGAGCTGAAAGAGCAACTCGAGCTGGCCGAACAACAACAACACGAGCTACGTGACCAGAATTCCGATTTGGCCGCGCAAGTCGCCAAACACCAAGTACTCTCGAGTGGTCATACTCCTCACGTGAGCTTCCAGCAAGAGAGTCTAAGCTGGGAAGAACGCAAAAAACTGATCATGCAACAGCTCGAAGGCGAAACCGACACAGCGGATTCTTCTAGCGACGAGCAAATCGAACGACAACTTGCAATTGAACAAGTGCTACTGACTACGCAATCGGAAATCGAAAAACGCGATCGCGAAATCGCGGAACTGCAGGCGATTATCGAACAACAGTCCGATACTCGGCAAGGCGTCGCCATCGGTGCTGCCGCCTTTGCGCAGGCGTTCGACAATGACGAAATGATACAGCAAGAACGTAGCAAATTAAAAGATATCCAGCGAGAGTGGGAAGAAAAACTGAGGCAAGCCGAAGTGGACGTCTCACTCGAGCGTGCCAAACTTGCGCGTGAACGATTGCAGTTAGAGCAAGAGCTCCAAAGCACCCAACGCGAAAGATCGGCGAATGCCAAAGAGCCCGAAACGGCCAAAAAACGCAAATGGCTCGAACACTTGGGCCTACGTGATGAAAATCGCGGCGACAAGTAAAGGCAAGCGACCTATCGATTCCAGCGGTTGCAACTAAACTAGGTTGTGTCCACGGCTGATGTTAACGAACGGGTAATATCAGCTCGACGCCAATGAATCGACGCTCGAAGCGCCCATGAAAATCAGCTCCATTCCGCAACTCTACCGCAATGTCAGGCGTTGGCAGGATATCCTGGCGATTCTGCGAAGGTACGGTTTGGCCGATTGGCTCAGCCAACTCAAATTCGATTTCATTCGCGACTGGATCAAGGATGACCAAGGCGTTCCGCTGGCTAGCTACTCGCGCGAAAAACGGATCCGCCTAGCATTCACGGAACTTGGCCCGACCTTCATCAAACTCGGGCAAGTCTTAAGCCTCCGCCCCGATTTGATTGGTCCCGAGCTGGCCTCCGAATTGACTAGCCTGCAATCGGAACTCCCCGCCGATCCGCCCGAAGAAATCAGAAAACTAATTGCCAAAGAACTCGGGCGCCCTGTCGAAGAGCTATACGCGGAATTCGATGGCACAGCCATCGCCTCGGCTTCCATCGGCCAAGTCCATTTAGCTAGACTACACGATGGCACGCGGGTGGTTGTCAAAGTTCAACACCCAAATATCCAAAGTGTGGTACGTGAGGACATGGAAGTACTGGCTGGCCTAGCTACCTTGGCTGCGCATATTCCCGAGATCGAAGTGTGGAAGCCCAGAGTCTTGGTTGAGCAGCTTAAGAAATCGCTGCAGCGCGAGCTAAATTTTTCTCGCGAATTACAGAACCTGCAGCTCTTCGCTCGCGAGTTGGCTAATACGCCTGGTGTGCGTATTCCCAAGGCACATCCGAAACTCTGCAGCTCGCGCGTGCTCACGATGGAATTACTCACCGGAGTGCCCGTCAGCAAATTATCAGAGAGTAGTGGCGCGACTGTCGATGATGCCACTCGTCAGAAGCTGGCCAAACTGGCTGCAGAGATTTACGTGGAGATGATTTTCATCCATGGTGTCTATCACGCCGATCCTCATCCCGGCAACATCTTAGTAGTCGACAGTTGCGATCTAGGGCTGCTCGACTTTGGTATGGTGGGAAGAATCGATGATCGCCTGCGAGAGACAATTGAGGAGATGTTGTTGGCAGTCGCATCACGAGACACATCGCTGCTGACCACGCTGATCAAACGTGTCGGCAACACGCCACCGCGTTTAGACGACAGTCTCCTGTCCATTGACGTGGCCGATTTGATTGGCAATTACGGCTCGCAGCCACTAGATTCGTTCGATCTGAGTGGTGCCTTGAATGACGTGACGGATATCATGCACCGCCATCAGATCTCGCTGCCACCGCAAACATCGCTACTGATCAAAATGCTCATCACGCTGGAGGGAACACTGCGACAACTGTCCCCTCACTTCAGTTTGCTCGAAGTGATGCAGCCCTTCTTTCGTCGAATGTGGCTCAGACGACTTTCGCCGAAGCGCCAAGCCAAACGAGTGCGGCGGATCTATCTAGAATTGGAAAGCCTGCTCGAAACGCTTCCAGCTCAAGTAAGCAATGTCATGCAATTGGTACAAGAAGGTCGCCTCGACGTTCATCTCGCCCACAAAGGCCTGAGTCCTTCTGTCAATCGCATCGTACTCGGACTGTTAATCAGCTCCGTGTTCCTGGGGTCTTCCGTACTGCTGGCCTTCAAAGTTCCGCCCCTATTGTTGCCGAACGGCCAATGGCTCGGAATCGAAAAACTCAGCCTGTTAGGGTTGATCGGATATGCCGTGAGCTTACTAGCCGGATTAAGGCTGATTCGCGCCATCAATCGTTCCGGACACCTGGACCGCGATAGCGACTAGCGCCACTTTGGACTGCTGGCACTTGTTACAGCTTTCTTTTTTCCTCAAGCCTACACCACCCAAAAACTCTCTGCGATGCAAGCCTATTACCCTAAACCATGTCGTTGCTGCCGGCACGGTAAGTACCATCGAATTCCCACCTAGTGTTAGCCCCTCTGAAAATGAAAGCTACGACGAGTCGCAGCACTCCAAAGTCGACGCGCCTGGTACAATCAGTGGCCTGAAATTTTAAATTACTATTCTTTTGCGTTTGCTTACAGTTATGCCCCAACGACGCAAAGCAGTTGTGCTGCTCAGCGGTGGTCTCGATTCGGCCACGGTGTTGGCGATCGTCCGCCAGGAAGATTACGCCATTCATGCGATCAGTTTTCGCTATGGTCAACGCCACCAAATCGAATTGATGAAAGCGAGCGACCTGGCCGTCGCGATGTCGGTCGCCGCACACATTATCGTCGATATCAACTTAGCCCAATTCGGTGGTTCTGCCCTGACCACCGACATAGCGGTCCCCAAGCACGACTCGGTACAGCAAATCGGCGCCGACATTCCGGTCACGTACGTCCCAGCCCGCAATACTGTATTTTTGTCGCTAGCCTTGGCGTATGCCGAAAGCATCGAAGCAACGGACATTTTCATTGGTGTCAACGCACTCGATTACAGCGGCTACCCCGATTGTCGCCCCGCCTTCATAGAGGCTTTTGAAACCATGGCCAATTTGGCTACGAAAGCTGGCGCGACAGGCGAGCATTCGATTCGCATTCATACGCCTTTGATCAACATGTCCAAGGCACAGATCATCGCTTGCGGTTTAGAGCTGGGGGTCGACTACAGCCGCACCACCAGTTGCTATGACCCCGCCGACGACGGCCGGCCCTGTCGACACTGCGACGCCTGCTTGCTTCGTATCCGCGGTTTTGAACAAAACGGACTGAGCGATCCCACGCTCGCCTATAATTGACCACAAAATTGCTTCAGTAGCGAAACGACGCGCGCCCATAGTTTGGTCTTATGCACGAAGATATTCCCCGCGAACCAAGCAACGCAAATCCACTCCAAATCGTGGGCCGCGGCGCGCAAATCAACCCAGCTAATCGCTTTCACAAAATCCATTTCGAATCGGAACTTGCAGATTTTGAAGGGGACCAAGAGTTCCTGGATGATGCCTCACACGTTGCCACCGAGTATTTCGCTGACGATTCGCAGTCGATCCTATCCGAAAACAATAGTCCCGATATTCCGTTTCGCTATAGCCTCAATCCCTATCGCGGCTGCGCACACGGCTGTTCCTACTGTTACGCGCGTCCCACACACGAATTCCTAGGGCTCAGCGCTGGCGTCGACTTTGAATCGAAGATCTTCGTCAAAACACAAGCCGCCGAGCTGTTGCGAACTCGACTGAGCAAGAAATCATGGCAGTCCGAGCCAATTATGCTCTCCGGTGTCACCGACTGCTACCAGCCGGCTGAAAAGAAGTTTCGCATTACACGGAACTGCCTGGAAGTCGCTCACCAATTTAGACAGCCCATTAGTATCGTCACTAAAAATGCGCTGGTAACTCGAGACATAGATATTCTGAGCGAAATGGCTCGCGGCAACCGAGTGCGAGTGGCCATTAGCCTCACGTCTCTTGACCAATTGCTTACACGCGTGCTGGAACCGCGAACCAGCAGCCCGGCTGCCCGCTTGCGAGCCATGCAAGAATTGTCCGATGCAGGTGTGCCGGTAACGGTCATGACAGCGCCTGTCATCCCAGGTCTCAACGACAGCGAACTCCCCGCACTCCTCGACGCGGCTCGCGAACATGGAGCCACTTACGCGGGTTACGTGTTGCTAAGATTACCACTAACCGTCAAGCCAGTATTTCTCGATTGGCTAGCCCGCAATGTTCCTGGCCAACGCACCAAGATCGAGGGCCTAATTCAACAGACACGCGATGGCGGACACAATCAATCGCAGTTTGGCCAGCGGATGCGCGGCACCGGTGCCATGGCCGAACACTTGTCTAACACATTTAAGGTTTTTGCTCGCAAGAATCACTTGCAACTCAAAACACCACCACTCGATTGCAGCCAGTTCCAAGTCCCCCAATCATCGACGCCCCAGCATGACAGCAAGCAATTGTGGCTGTTTTAGGTTCCAGGTTCCAGGTTCCAGGTTCCAGGGGACTGGGGACTGGGGACTGGGGACTGGGGACTGGCGACAATTTCGAAGCGCTGGAGTGATGGCTGAGCGCAGATTTCGTTTAACGCCAAGCCGGAGCAGGCTGCCGCGGTACGATAGATCTAGACATCAAGGTGCACGTATGAACTAGGTTGAAGTTTTCTCAGGTGTAGTGGCAGCCTGCGCAGGCGCAGGCAGGAATGAGGTTGACAATACCATACCGCGTCCGGCGAATTCGAATCACCTCACAGACCGCTCTACATTTGAAGACCACTCTGCATCTGGAGACCACTCCTGCCTGCGCCTACGTAGCCGCAAACTACTAAGCAGTCATGTCGCAGAGCAGTGTTAACCTCCCAATCCTAAAACCCGTTTTTGCTGCTCAGCGGCTGCTCCGGCTTGGCGTTAAACGAAATCTGCGCTCCACCATCACATGGAACTTGTCCCCAGTCCCCAGAACCTGAAACCTGAAACCTGAAACCTGAAACCTGGAACCTGGAATCTGAAACCTGGAATCTGAAACCTGGAACCTGGAACCTGGAATCTGAAACCTGAAACCTGGAACCTGGAACCTCAATCTAAAGCACCGGTGGGACCCAAGCGGGAATGCCGCCACTTTTCACTTGCTCTTCATACCACACGTGAAAGGGACGGGTCTTGGACATGGGGGCCTCTTCGTTGACCATCAAGGGGCGCGCCTCTTGCCAGAACTTGTCATAGGCGGCACGCATGGCTTCGACCACATCGGAATGATCGGCGATGATATTCTTCGTTTGCCCCGGATCCGCTTGCATGTCAAACAAGGCCACGTTGTCGACCAACCGATACTGCTGATTGCGAACCGCAAAGTCCTTCCATTTCGATTCCTCGGGATCGGCACCGGTGGGCCAACGTGCTTTGTGCGTGAACAGGTAGCGATCTGCCCATTCGGCTTGGGGATTCTCGATCAGCGGCAGCAAACTTCGACCTTCAACCTGTGCTGCGGGCAGTTCGGCACCTGCTAAAGCGGCGATGGTTGGAAAGACATCAATATGCGCGGCGATCCTCTCCACATCTTGGCCGGGCTTAACATGTCCATCCCAGCGGACGAAAAATGGCACGCGCACACCCCCTTCGTCGGTACTTCCCTTTTGCCCTTTCATACCGGCGTTGTAGAGCAGCATCGACGTGCCATCCGGAAGTCGCCCCATCGGCTCCCCAGGTTTTCCCGAACCACCGCCGGTCATGCCATTGTCCGACATGAAGATCACCAACGTGTTGTCGAGCATTTTCCAGTCTTCTAACTTAGCCATCATGCGTCCGAGGTTTTCGTCGATGTTCTCGATCATGCCATAAAAGCCCGCTTGTTGCTCTCCAAAGCCAAGATCGGTAAAGCGTTTTGCATTCTGAGGTGGCGCTATGAACGGACCATGGGGCGCATTGGTTACGACGTAGGCAAAGAAAGGCTTTTCCTGTTGGCTCTGCTCCTTGATCCAACCCAATGCAGCGGTGAAAAACAGATCAGTGCAAAAGCCCTTCGTCTTGACAAACGATCCGTTGTGACGGATGGCGGGGTCGAAATATTTGTTGCCCGGTGCGTCAGCACAACTGCAGTCGTACGCTTGGCCGATGCCACCCGCGCCGTGAATGAAGGCTTCGTCAAAACCACGATTGTGCGGTTGGTACTCTTCTTCATCACCCAAATGCCATTTGCCAAATATACCCGTCGTGTACCCGTTCTTTTTCAGTACCTGCGGCAGCGTCGTGGCAGCTAAGGTCAGTCGTTCGCGTTCAAGGATGGTATGCGTTACGCCATTCTTCAGTGGATGTCGGCCCGTCATCAGGGCCGATCGAGTCGGTGAGCAAGTAGGTGCGACTAAGAAACGCGTAAAGCGCGTGCTGTGATCGTACAATTCGTCCATGTTGGGCGTTTGCAACCAAGGATGGCCATGTCGCCCAACTGGAGCGTAACCTTGATCGTCCGTCATCACCAAGATGATGTTCGGACGAGAGCCCGCCAAGCTATCGGCGGCCATGACAGTGGATTTGCCGATTCCGACCAACCCAACCATACAACTGAGAAATAAGAGGATCATGCGCACGTTGGAGTTCCCTATTTAACTGAGCTTTCGTGGTTGGCCATTCACCGCAGACCACCGCGAAGGACTGAAATTGATTACTCTACAGCTTACTACAATTCGCCCTACCGTTGCGTCGAGTGGAGGAGTGGGGGAGTAGGGGAGTGGAAGAGTGAATGGCTGCGGTGAATCGATTAACGCCTAGCCGCAGAAGTCGCTGTGCAGCAAGTCGTAATGTTTGTATTGGGTGGTTAACACTCCGCCTGAGTCATGAGTGAGAGTTGTTTGCGGCTGCGTAGGCGCCGGCAGAAGTGGTCTCAAGCGCAAGGCTGTCTCGCCGGACCATCCGTGATGCGGCCAACGGCAATCCTGCCGGCGCCTGCGCAGGCTGCAACTATTGTCAGGTTAGCATCAGCCTGTTTCGCTCCTCTATCGACCAGTTCAATCTGTCGTGCCTCGGCAGCCTGCTGCGGCTTGGCGTTAAACGAATGAGTACTGCCATGCACTCCACCTCCATCGCTCAATCACTTCCGTGGCGAGTAGTCGGTAGGTATCAGATAGCGAACTTCATTACCATTACCGCGGCCGCCGGGTAAGTTGGGATGCGACTCGCGATACTTTTGCATGAACTCCTTGAAGTCTCCAAAAAAACCCTTCCAGGAGGCTTCGGCGGTAGGTTTGTCTTTGTGCGCAAGCAAGTAGATAAATGCGCTGTTGTCCGTCGCTGTCCAGAACTTAACCGTCTGCATTCCGTGTTTGGTGAACAGTTCCTTTTCGCCCGAACCAAAGCGATCGACAGTACTCGGTACGCGCTCGGGGCCATCGTTATATTGCCGCAGCTCCCACAATCGGGCTGGGGCTTCCGTATTCGCGTTGGCCGGTTCATCAGCGGCTGAAAACTCGACCTGTTTCATGAAAATTGCACGAGGCGGTTTGGCTAGTATCTTGCCATTCTCTTCCGACTTCTTGGCCACCTCTTTCCACTCGGGATCTTCCCTAAAAGCCTTCCAGGAAGCGTCTTTAGCTGCTTCGTCCTTATGAGCCACGATGTAAACCAACATGTTTTCCGCGTCCTCCCCATCCCCCTTATCACCTTCCGAGACCGTCCAATAGATAATGTTCTCCATGCCATGCTTCTCAAATAGGCCCACGGTATGATTGCGAAACCGCGCGTGCAGATCGGGCAACTTACCGGGATTGGTGACATAGAACCGCAGCTCATAAAGCTTTGAACTTGGTTTACTTTCGTTGACCTGCGCGTCGGTATCTTGGGCCGAGAGTGAACCACTCAGACAAATCAGGCTGGCGGCAATTGTGCCCACGAGTGGCCGTAGGTTTTTTAGAAGTTCCATGAGCGAGGGGGGCTTTCGAAAAAGGAGAGAAGGGTGAGAAAGTACCGGCTGCGAGTCGCGAGTTGGCGTTCGAAAGTCTAGGCGACTTCCGCTACGGAACAGATTGTAACGAATTTACTGACACAATCGCTACAGGCGGATCACTTTCACTAGTCCTCAATAATTTCGTGGTAGGAAAACTACACTTTCATCCTCAAACTCGCCAGCGGAGTGTACGTTTCTCCATCGCAATGACAAGTTTGGCTAAATATGCCAACTCTCAACACCACGACGCCCTGGGGAAAACCATGCCAAAGGCCATCCAGCCAACTGAACCTGAAGTTACCATCGACCGCCGCCGTGAAGAGCGACGCACCAAACCCAGCATCGACGGCGAAGGCACACTAGGTACCGAGTTCAAGCCAGCACGCCGTCGTAAGGAACGCCGTCGCCAAATCGACCCCACCACTTGCGAACGAGATTACAACCCAGAAGAAATCGCCTTCATGCAGGCCTTTGACGCCTATAAGCGCTCTAGCGGTCGCATGTTCCCAACATGTAGCGAAATCCTGGAAGTCATCCGCGGCCTGGGCTACGTCCAATTAAGCGATGATGAAAAACAGCTGCTCACCAGTATCGAAGCCGTCGAAGCCGAATTGGCTGACTCGGCTGAGTAGTTCGGTTGAGTAATTCTCAGCCCAACAATTTCCTGGTTGCTAAGCTCCGCTTGGCAACCTAAGCCCAGCAAGCTCCGCTTGTAGAAGCACCTAAAAGCTCGGCTCGGAGAGTCGAGCGACGATAGCTCCCGCTTTTGAGCTACAATAGAGATTGGTCATTCCGCTGCCTGCCCTGCGGTCAGGCTTCGCCCCCACCAATCCCTCCTTCCGATTTGCGACGAATGATGATTGTCTGTCATCGCTTTGGCTGGTTCACGCTCTGCGTTGTTTTCGCTTCTCTGTCCGCGATTCGCGCGGGTGACCCGCCGAATACCCACGGCTCTGCGCAACACGACCTCTCACAGTATGTGCGTTCGATCCTCTCCAATCGCTGTTTCGCTTGCCATGGTCCCGACGAAGCGGAACGTCAAGCTGGCTTGCGACTCGACGAAGCCAGTTCCATGCTCAGCCCAGCCGACTCGGGTGAGCGGCCTGTCATCCCCGGAAAGCCGGAGCAGAGTGAATTACTACGCCGGATCGTTACTGGGGATGAAGATGAGCGGATGCCACCCGCCGACTTTGGACAGCGATTGCTACCTGCCGAAGTGAAAGCCATCGAAGTTTGGATTTCTCAGGGCGCCCAACTGCCCCAACATTGGTCGTTCATTGCACCCCACCATCCGCTTCCCCCCGCGATTGATACGACCACACCCTCAACTCTGAATTTGCAGGATTCGTGGATGCAGCATCCCATCGATCGCTTCGTTTTGGCTCGGCAACTCGAGCGCAATATGCAGCCCTCACCGGCAGCCACCCGAGCTGAATTGTTGCGCAGACTGAGCCTCGATCTTATCGGGTTGCCACCCACGCCTGAGGAAGTGTCGTTGTTCGAACAGGACATGTCCGCAACAGCCTATGAATGTCAGGTCGATCGACTGCTGGCCTCACCCGCCTACGGAGAGCACTGGGCACGGAAGTGGCTTGACCTGGCGCGATATGCCGATTCAAGCGGCTATGCCGACGACCCTGCACGGACGATTTGGGCCTATCGCGATTGGGTCATCGACGCAATTAATGCCAACATGCCGATCGATCAATTCACGATCGAACAAATCGCTGGTGACTTACTACCCAATCCGACACAGCCGCAATTGGTGGCCACGGCCTTTCATCGCAATACGCTCACGAACAACGAGGGAGGCACGAATGACGAAGAGTTTCGTAGCGTAGCCATCGTCGACCGTGTCAATACGACACTAGCCGTGTGGATGGGAGTCACCATGACCTGCGCGCAGTGCCACACGCACAAGTACGATCCGTTCACGCACGAGGAGTACTTTAAGCTTTATGCGATTTTCAATCAGTCGCAAGATGCCGACCGCAAGGATGAAAGCCCCGCATTGGACTTGTACTCCGACCAGCAACATGTGCAGCGACGGCAAAATGAAGACCGCATCGCAGCTATCAATGCGTTGTTCGAAGAACCATCATCGGAAGTCCTGCGCGGGCTCAGCCAGTGGGAATCCACTCTCTCCGAACCAATCTGGACCAATCTACAACCCTTGTCACTGAAATCCGAGCGTGATAGCGACGTGCGCATCGATGATGATCAGTCGATCCACGTGCGCCCCACCGCCAATAACATCGTCAGCGATACCTATTCGTTGACTCTTAAGTCTGCTGCAACTGAAAAACGATACCTCCAAGCACTGGGCTTGCGGACCTTGCCCAGTCCTGATTTACCTGGGGGCGGGGCAGGGACTAGCGGCACGGGGCAAAACGGTGGGAATTTTGTCGTCACCAATGTATCAGCTACCATCGTCACGGCAGCGGATACAAATCAGACCGGCGAAGCTCCATCTGCGCCACGCAAGATTCGTTTTACTGCCGCCTATGCCGACTACGCGCAAAATGGATTTGCGGCGAGTCATGTCATCGACGAAGACAAATCGAGTGGCTGGGCTGTTGGCGGTGAGGTAGTCCGCTCGCATTTGCTTACATTGATTCCCGAGGAACCAATTGAACTTGCGCCCGATGAGAACCTCAAAATTGAGATCGACCATAACTCGTCCCATCGACATCATCTCCTAGGCAGTTTCCTATTGCAACTCAGTGAGAGCGACAGAGTTTCCCAGTGGCTTCAGCTCGATCGAGAACAACTCGCCACCTTGCAACAAGCTAGAGATCAACGTACCAAACACGAACAGCGAGCGCTGGAGGTTGCGTACAGCCGCCGCTTCGCTCAGGAAAACGAACCGCTTCGGAAGGAATTGAAAGCACTCGAACAACAACTGGCACAACTCAAAGCGTTGACCAGCGTCCCCATCATACGCGAATTAGAAGAGCAATCGCGACGAGAAACGTTCATTCAAATTCGCGGTAACTATAAAGCCCTGGGTGACAAGGTCGAACCGGGAGTGCCTGCCGTATTTCATCCACTCGCCAATCCCGGGCAAACCCCTGATCGGTTAGCACTAGCTCAGTGGTTGGTCGATCACCGGAATCCATTGACGGCCCGCGTATGGGCCAATCGACTGTGGGAATCTCTGTTTGGAATTGGCATCGTTCGCAGCAGTGAAGAGTTTGGCTCGCAGGGAGATCGTCCCACGCATCCTGAACTGCTTGATTGGTTGGCCTGCGAATTGATGGAGCAGCAATGGGATACCAAACGGTTACTGAGACTGATGGTCACCAGTGAGACCTATCGTCAAACTTCTCGGGTCACGGTCGAGAACTTGGAACTCGACCAAGAGAATATTTGGTTGGCGAGGGGGCCTCGAGTGCGATTGAGCGCGGAAATGGTCCGGGACCAAGCGCTGAGCATTGCCGGTTTACTGAGTCACAGATTTTATGGCCCGCCCGTGCGGCCACCACAGCCTAACCTCGGATTGAAGGCTGCATTCGGTAGCGACACCGACTGGACGACCAGCGAAGGCGAAGACCGCTATCGACGCGGTCTATATACAACTTGGCGAAGGTCCAACCCCTATCCCTCGATGGCAACGTTTGATGCCCCCAGCCGCGAAGTGTGCACGCTCCGTCGCGACAGCACCAATACACCACTGCAAGCCCTGGTGACACTTAACGACCCGGGTTTTGTGGAAGCGGCACAAGGTTTAGCCCGTCGCGTCGTGCTCACCCATCTAGCCAGCCAATCATCACGCGATGATTTGGCCGCGATGCAATATGCATTTCAATTGTGTACATCGCGGGCTGCTTCCGAACCCGAGATACGCGCGTTATTGGAGTTGCTCACCATAGCGCGCGCGCATTTCGACCGTGACCACACCGCCGCGAAACACATGGCCACCGATCCCCTCGGGCCAGTAGCCGACGAAACACAAGTCATCGAACTCGCCGCCTGGACCAGCGTGTGCAATGTGCTGTTAAACCTAGACGAAGTGCTCATGAAACGCTAGCCGCACATATGCGTTGAACGCAGCTACAGTGCAGTTTTCGTTTAACGCCGAGCCGCAACAGGCTGCCGAAGCAGCGTGGACTTTTCGGTTGTGCGTACGTACGTATCAGCCGCAGTATTCAGCGAAGCCGTAGTCGCAGCCTGTGTAGGCGACGGCTGGAGTGCGGCCGGCATTAGCCGCTTTGCCAACTGCACAACAGTCAACGGCTTACAAACCAGCCCTCAGGTAAAAACATGAATCCGTTTCTCGAACACCTGCAACTCCGCACTCGACGCTACTTCTTACAACAAGGAGCGCTGGGCCTGGGCGCCATCGCCACTCGAAGTTTGTTGGGGGTAGATACCGCCCATGGCACCACTGCCAACCTGCTTCCTACACATCAATCGCACTTTGCACCACGTGCTAAGCGGACCATCTATTTGCACATGACCGGGTCGCCACCCAATCTCGATCTATTCGACTACAAGCCTGAGTTGAAACGGCGACACGGCGAAGATTGCCCCGAGTCCTTTTTGACTGGTAAGGAATTCGCCTTCACATCGGGAACACCCACGTTGCTGGGCACACCGCAAAGATTTCAACAGGTGGGCTCATCGGGTACTTGGATGTCCGAAGCGATTCCCTATCTACATGACGTCGCGGACGAAATGTGTCTGGTGCATTCGATGCACTCCGATCAATTCAACCACGCTCCGGCCGAACTACTAATCTATACCGGTTCACCCAGAACGGGCCGACCATCGATGGGTTCCTGGCTCTCGTATGGTCTCGGCTCTGAGAACGATGACTTGCCTGCGTTCGTTGTGCTCATCTCCAGTGGAGTCCAGCCCAACGGAGGCAAGAGTTCTTTCGGCAGTGGCTTTTTGCCAAGCGTCTACCAAGGTATACAATGCCGCTCCAAGGGTGATCCCGTGTTGTTTGCTTCCAACCCTCCCGGGATGAACGAACAACTCCGACGTCACACGCTCGATACGCTCAGCGAATTGAATCGACTGCAAGTCGACGCGATGGGCCATCCCGAAACGCAAACCCGAATCTCGCAATACGAGCTCGCCTACCGTATGCAGACCAGCGTCCCTGAGGTCATGGACATCACACGCGAAACGCCAGCCATGCTTGAAGCTTACGGCGCCCAACCAGGCGAGAGCAGTTTGGCCAACAATTGTTTGTTAGCCCGACGTTTGGTCGAATCGGGCGTTCGCTTTGTTCAGCTTTTCGACTGGGGTTGGGACTATCACGGTACCAGCCCCGCATCGGGGATTGGCCAAGGACTAAAAGACAAATGCGCGACGATGGACAAACCGGTCGCAGCGCTCATTCGCGATTTAAAGCAACGTGGCCTGCTGGAAGATACGCTGATTGTCTGGGGTGGTGAGTTCGGCCGCACACCATTTCGCGAAGGTCGCACTGCCAAAAGCGAAGTGCTCGGCCGCGATCACTATCCCGATTGCTTCACGATGTGGATGGCTGGCGGCGGAGTCAAAGCGGGATGCAACTACGGCACCACCGATGAACTCGGATTTGGCGTAGCCGAGAATCCCGTACACATTCACGACCTACAAGCCACCATCTTGCACTTGATGGGCTTCGATCACACGCGTTTGACCTATCGCTTTCAAGGTCGCGACTACCGACTGACCGACGTCCACGGCGAGGTCATACACGCGTTGGTCGCGTAAAGTAGGGGAGCAGGGAGACTTAGAAGGATTGACCTGTGGAGTGAAGGGGCGCAGGTTTCGTTTAACGCCAAGCCGCAGTAGCTGCTGAGCAGCGAGTCGAGTTCTTAGTATCGTGTAGTTGACGCTGCCTTGAGTCACGAATGCTAATTTGTTGCGGCTACGTAGGCGCCGGCAGAAGTAGTCTCAACCTACAGGGTGATCTGCAGGGTGATCTTGTTTGCGAGACTCGACATGGTACGGCCCACCGCACTCCTGCCGGCGCCTGCACAGGCTGCATCTACCCCTAAGTTGAACTTTAGCATGGTTCGTATCTTCTACCTTAATATCCAGTTCTATCTCGCCGCCGCAGCCTGCTCCGGCTTGGCGTTAAACGAAGTCCGCGCTCCACTTCCCATCTCCCAGACTCCCTACTTCCCAGGTAGCTCGATAAAACCCTGCCAATCGGGTGGCGCCAAACGGCGATGTTGGGCGATGGTGACGGTCAAAAAGTCTTTGACCTGGTCTTCGGCGGGTACGCGATGCAATAGTCGAAAGGCCTCATGCCAATCGCCTTCAATAAAGTGCTCAAGAGCTGCTTCATAGGCCGCAATGTGTTCATCCTGTAAAACACTATCAGGACCTGCCGGCGGTAGCAATTCGCTGACCACCAGTGGCGTTTGCATACCAAATGGCACCACCTTGGCAACGCGACGAATTCGCAATGTGTGACTCGGCACGTTGGCCCTGACCCACTCCGCAGTCGGCTCGTCAACCAAAATAGAGGCCTGCAATTGTTTGGTCATCCCTTCTAGCCGCGAAGCCAAATTGACTACAGGTCCGAAAACCGTAACCTTAACTTGATCGGTGGTTCCGATCCGTCCAGCTACCGCTGGTCCGGAGGCGATCCCTAGGCCGGCACGAAAGTTGGCCAGTGGATGCGAGGGCAGTGCGGCAGCTAGTAAAAATTCCTGCTGGATGGCCAGCGCCGCGCGGCACACACGCTCGATGGCGTCGTTGCTATCGATAGGCCATCCCCAAAAACCCATGGCAGCATCCCCATGAAAGTCTCCCACAACTCCGTTGTTGGCCAGGATGTGATGGGTCATGACTCCGAGCGCGTCACTAACTCTTTGCAAAAGTTCCAGGAGGCGATCAGCAGCACCTTCGCTTTGTTTCGAAAAGCCACGCAAGTCGCAAAACAGAACAGAAACGTCGGTTTGGCGTGGAGCTAACACACGATCCGGATCGCGTCCCGCTAGTGCCTCTAGCACCACCGGAGCGAAAAAATTGCGAAGGCTATCTTGTCGTCTCTGTAGCGATCGCACTTGGCGCAACGCGCCGAGCGTCGTAGCGGTAAGTTCCGTGAATTTCAGATCGTCTTGAATTTCTTCCGAGTCACCATTGGCCATCTGCGCCCGTAGCGGAAGGGGGCCTGGAAAATTGCCTGCCACGTAGATCGCCCAGCCAGGACACGCATCTGAAACAACGGGGGTGCAAAATGCCCAATCGATGTTCTCGCTTTGAGTAAACGATGCGTTGGCGACCACCGATCGATTCCAAATGTGCAATACACTTTCCTTCGTTAGCGTGGCCGATTTGACCAATTGGCCGCTGGGGGCAAACGTCTTCCCGGTCAATCCTCGACAGTCCCAATGTAGGACTTCAAGCTCTTCTCCAAATTCAGCCTCGGCGCCCCCTTTCGTCTGACTGGCTGGATCCTCACGATTCTCTGGGAGCAATTTCGAGTCATTCGCTGGTAACAAGTTTTCGCCGACAGAGGACCGTTCTGGCCCGGCCGGTTCGCGAAGTTTGAGAATCGCCACGAAGGTCGCGCGTGGTACACCTTGCAACAATAAGTTGACGACGCGCATGCATAATTCCCCGTCGCTCCCAGCCCCCGCAATGATATCTGGCAATTTCCCCAAAGCTTCGATGCGATGGCCAGCATCCCTATATTTCGTATGCCTGAGCATATGAGCTGAAAACGTCTGTTCGGCAAAGACAGGCGCAGCCGCTTGCGAGATTTGAACTTGTTGATCGGTAATCGTAAAAGTTGTCTGACCGATCACAAAGTGTTCACCGACCGCAGCAGAGAATTCTTCCCGTTGCTGACCCCGAAAAAAAATCGCGTTTCTGGCCTGCGGCAATTTGGCGACTTCGAGCTTACTGCCGTTCCACTGAAGAGAGGCATGCTGCCGCGAAACGCGATCATCCCAAGGGACCGACCATGGTTCGGCTGTCCTTCCCAATACTGTCTGGCCTCCCTCACTGGGTAGCGCACGACGCCAGCGATCTTCGGGACGAGGGCCTTGGGCTATTAAGTCAGGCATGGACGAGAATTGCTTTGTGGGGGAGAAATCAACAAGCGCTGGCAGACAAAGGAAGAACCAGTAAAATTGGTTCTTAGTCGTCCGCAAGTAATACTATAACTTTAGAGCCAAACAAAAAAGGTGTCGGACAAGAATGGCATGAGGATACGCGGTTTCCTGTAGCGGAGCTCGCCAAGAGTTTCGGTTTTCAGTGAGAGAAGAGCTTTTCAGAAATCCTTGGCGAATTCCACTACGCCTCAACATCGTGCCATTCGTGGCGGACACCTTTTGAAACAAAGCCAAGCCTCCCCATGACATCAAACGAACCAATCTCCGGAGAACTTCTAATGCGCGCTATCGATGAACAGGTAGCACACATTTGGATGGTCCGCACCTTTCTCAAGCATTCCGATGAAGCGACCGATGACGAAGAACTCGCATCCGTACATCGCGATCTCTACGATTTCATGCTTGCCCTAGGGCCCGCCTTGGATGCCGGGGATAGTACGACCTATCTGAAAATGGCCAAGAAAAAACTCAGCAAGCTTCGGCAAGCCACACAGCTCTTCGTCGAAATCCAACCCGAAGTCTCCGGTCACACCAACTTCAAAATGGCCGCTCACTCTTTGAAACTTGCCGTCCGCAGAATCGAGGCATTGGTAGCCGCAGCGTGAATTGCCGCTGTGCAACTAATCCAACTTAACCACCACTCTCCCCACTACCTGACCACTTAAGATTTTTTCAATCTCGTGAGGTAGCTCTTCCAACTCGACTTCGGCAACATATTTCTCCAAATTGTCTGGCTTCCATGGCCCCGCCAACAGTTCCCAGATCTGGCGGCGTTTGGCCACCGGACAATCGGCGGAGGCAATGCCGCACAACGAGACGCCGCGCAACAGAAACGGATAGACAGTCATCGACAGTTCGGCACCAGCCACTAGCCCACAGGCGGTGATGCAACCGCCATAGCGCGTCGAACGCAAGAGACTGTTCAGCATAGCGCCTCCCACCGTATCGACTGCCCCGGCCCACTGGGCGGAAAGCATCGGCCGCTGCGATTCTTCGACGATGTCACCACGTGCGAGCACACGTTTCGCCCCCAAGTTAAGCAACGATTCATGTTGTTCCTGCTTGCCAGTCACAGCCACGACCTCATAACCTAAATGTGCCAACAATCGAACTGCCAAACTCCCCACGCCACCAGTTGCCCCCGTCACTACGATTTCACCGCTGGACGGTTCGACTTCATTGCGCTCAAGAGCCATCACCGACTGTGCCGCCGTGAAACCAGCGGTACCAAAGATCATCGACTCGCGGAGCGACAAGCCTGGAGGTAATTGGACAATCCAATCGGCGGGAACGCGAACGAGCTCGGACCAACCGCCCCAATGTGATTGCCCAAGTTCATAACCAGTTACCAACACCTGATCGCCCTCCCGAATGTTGGGACTGGAACTGTCAACCACCACACCGGCCACATCGACGCCCGGTATATGCGGCAAGTGCTTCACCACGCCACGATGCCCTTGGAAGGCGAGCGCATCTTTATAGTTCAGCGACGAATACGCCGCGCGGATAGTTACCTCACCTAGAGGCAGCCGCTCGCTCGACAAGCGTACAATTTGCGAAATAGGTGTGGCCGATTCTGCGCCGGCGTGTGGCTTGTCGACTAGTAGGCAACGAAACGAATCTGGTAACATGGTGCTTAGGTTTCTTTTGATGGAGAACGAATCATGTTCGATGAGGAACTCAACCAGGGTGAGCTAAGCCCACCGCTGTCGGCCCCCGCGAGCGCTGCGCAATTCAGTTTAACCGAGCTGTTTTTCGTAATGACGCTGATGGCTGTTGAACTGGGAGTGTACTTGCATATCAGTTCAATCCTGGCATTTATTTCGGCTGCAGGCCTAATTTTAGCCGCAGTGATCCGCTTTGCCGATATTCATAATTTCTTGCTAGGCAGCATCACCGGCTACCTCGTAGCTCTGTTGGTCGCATGGTTGTTCGTCATGACTTGCGACCCATCGATCATTGCCGCCGTGAGCACCTTGCTCTTTCTTCCCGCCTGTGGTTATGTGCTCGGTGGACTGTGGGCCGAGTCGCAAAATTAATTAGGTTAGAACGCTGGTAGCGGAAATCGCCAAGATTTTCGGACACTTTTCGCTGAACGCCACCCTATTCGTTGAGCTAACTCTGCCGAAAGCCCACCGCCAGCTTGCATTTTCGTACTCGTACTCAGCCGCAGGCGGTACTCGTACTCGATGCCCCATTCGAATCGAGTAGGAGTACGAGTACCATTTCATTGAGTACGAGTATGAGTATGAGGGAGTGATGTACACAAAATCGTTTAACGCCGAGCCGCAGCAGGCTGCTGCAGCGCGGTGGATCTGGTTGCCGGCTTGAAATAGTCAATCGAAACTAGTTTCCAACGCAGGAGAAATCGCAGCCTGCGCAGGCGACGGCAGCCCGGACGGCTAGCACCCGTCGTCGGTATTTGGCGACCGCACCTAGGTCGGCATCTGGGAATCACCAGCGGGGTCGGTGACCACTCCTGCCGGCGCCTGCGTAGCCGCTGACAACTGGCATTCAACACTCAACCTGACGCAAACTGCCAGATGCTAACTACGACACACGCTTCCCCGCGGCTACTGCGGCTTGGCGTTAAACGAAAGCGCCGCCCACCCACACTCCCACACTCCCACACTCCCACACTCCTTCACTCATCCACTTGCACCCAAACCTCTTGCTCGCGCACTTCCACTTCAAAGCAGTCAAGCATCTGTTTACCAGTTAACAAATTTTTCCCGTTGGTAATGTCATACTGCCAGCCATGCCAGGGACAGGTAATACACTCACCATCGAGTTTACCTTGAGCAATCGGCCCACCCTGATGGGCACACATACCGTCGATCGCGTACCATTGCTGAGGACTGTGAAACAACGCGATGATCCGTCCCTGGACGACGAACTCGCGACTGCTCCCTGCGGGCAACTCAGCTGCGTTGCATAGAAAGTACCAACTCAAAACAAGCGATCCTACTTGATAGGTGCAACCATAGTCGCTCGACTCTCCGAGTTGAGAAACCAATCGATGTGTTCGTTTTCAGAGATAGGCCAGCAACAACTCGACTCGGAGAGTCGAGCGACGAAGTGTTACTTCGCCAACGATGCGCGGACGATACGGTTGTCGTTTCGCGCAAAAATGCTCTGCTCGGCGAAGGCGGGATGCGTCCAGCAGACACCGCCGCGTTGATTGAGTTGGACCGAGGTGGGCTCGATCAATTGGCTGCGATCGATGATCTTTAATCCAGCGGGCGAAAGCCGAGCAATCAACAACTCTCCTCGCTCATTAAACATCCACACCCGCTCCGCTTGGCGGACCATATGTATCGTCGACCATCGGCTCTTAGGAACGGCCGTGAGATCTTCCCAAACTCGCTTGCCTGTGGCTGCTTCCAAACAACGTAGTTCGCCGTAACTGTCCACACCATACACAAATCCATCGTCAACGATGCTTGTACCGATCATGGCGTGCATACCAAACACCTCCGCTTCGTCGGTCATCGTTTCCTGGCCAACTTGCACCGTTTTGGAACCTGTCGACTTTTCGTCAATACCCACTGCCCGCCATACTAATTCACTGGTGAGCGAGTCGCGTGGGGCGCGGATCATCAGGGAGCCATCGTAGAAGCTCGAGACAAATATCAACTCACCATCGATGGCGGGAGTGCCAATTCCAATAGGCATGCGCGATGGTTTCATCGTGTGCGCCCAGTGCACTTTGCCGGTTTGGGGATCGAGGCCCGAGAGGCTTTCGCCAGTCCAACAAACGAGCACATCCTGCCCCGTTTGTTGGATCACCACTGGTGAAGAGTAGCCTGCCACTTCGTCCAGTGCACGCCAGATTTCTTTTCCCGTCAATTTGTCAAAAGCGACCATACAAGCTCCATTTGCCCCGGCAACTTGTTCGATGACTTTATCCTGATAGATCAGGGGTGACGCAGCGATACCCCAAATCGGCAACTTGACGTCGTAGTCTTGCTCGAAGTCACGTTTCCAAATAACCTGCCCGCTGGAAGCGTCGAGACAATGGAAGTGCCCCATGGCTCCAACGGCATAGGCGCGACCTTCATCGATGGTCACACTTGCCCGTGGGCCGGCAGTATAGCTAACCGTGTAGGGAGCATCGTATTCGTGCACCCACAACTGACTACCTGTCTTGGAATCGAGACACAAGATTCGCTCGGTTTGTTTGTCGTTACCCGTCATACGATCCATAACGTAGACACGGCCATTGGCCACGGTAGGTCCACTATAGCCCGCTCCAATTTCAACCGACCAAACCAGCGGCAGTTGTTCCTGAGGAAGCTCGTCAACGATACCCTTCGCGTCCCACACTCCATCGCGATTCGGCCCTCGCCATTGAGGCCAGTCCTCACCAAGCGTCATTGAAAATGGAAGTGTGGCGAGCAACACAAATATTAGCAATTGCTGTCGCATCGAGTGCTCCAATTAGTTGTTAGTTAAAAATGTGGATTATTGCCGAATGGTACGAGATTATGCCGTAGCGGAATTCTCAACCTCGCGGCGATCGCTTCTAGCGTGGTTTGCCCATCGGCAGCCTGCTTTATAAAGCTTCTACCACGACCGCTGTCGCATTGTCGCGTCCCGATTCATCGACGGCCGTTAATACCAACTGCTCAGCCTTACTTCCTTGAAAGGCACTTCCTACAGTGCCGCGGGCGATATCTTCGATCCCGCGATCCCACAGGCCATCAATCACGCCATCCGAACATAGCACAAAGCGATCACCGGGATCGTAGTCGATGACTCCGACATGCGGCACCAAATAGCGATGCCCCGCTCCTAAGGCTTGCGCTAACACGTTCTTCCTAGGGTGCATGCGCCCTTCACGCTCATTGAGTTTACCCGTCCGACGCAACCAGCCCACGTGGGTATGGTCTTCTGTGATTTGAACGATGCCTCCCGCGGCTGGCAAATGGTACAGACGCGTATCGCCAATGTGACCAAAATAAACTCGACCGCGACGGAACCATGCCAGGGTCAACGTGGCTCCCATGTTGCGACAGTTTTCGTCAAAGCGTCCCAATTTAAGCATATCCGCATGAATGCTCTTGAAGAGCTCGACTAGTATGTCATCGCTGTAAGCAGAAAACCGCTCCTCACCCAAACTGAATTGCTTAGGTAGTTGCATGGTGATCTTCTCCATGGCAATACGGCTGGCGAACTCGCCGGAGCGTTCACCACCCATCCCATCGCTGACGGCAAAAATAAAGTCACTCTTTTCCAGCGACGCTTCTCCGGTCTTTCCCAGATAACGAATGCCATGCTTGTCGAGCAACATGGCCAGAAACTGATCCTCGTTGTTCGGACGAAACTTGCCCGCATGCGTCGTTCCCGACCAAGCGATCTGCTGAGCTGTCGTCTGCCGAGCTGTCTTTGTAATGGCTGGCGCACCAATTGGCTCGCCGATGATCTCAGCAAATTCAAAGTCAATCACACAGAAGATGCCATCTGTCGCGCGGTACGTGATATTTCTCGGAAAGGGATCATCATGACGCACGCCGAACTTCTGTAGCTCGTCAAACAGCTCCTTAACGCGGTCATCCGTAATGTGCTGAACACGGGCACCGCAGTTGGAAGTGACTATCTCCAAAGTCTGTGGATTGGAATCGAGTAGTCGAGGAACGAACTGGCATTTTCGTGCCTCCAAGTATTGCAGAACGCGGACTTCGTTCTCAAACCGAGTGTCCGCATGCGGTCCACGAAAGAGCTTGTGCACTCGGCCATCAAAACCGATCCGCACCAACGCCCGTTGTGTATTTTTTGCTTCTTGCATGGTCCGCTTTTAGCCTACATATAGCGGAAGTCGCCAAGACTTTCGACGAACCGAGTTTATCACCGCCCAGCGGGCACCGTAAGTCTTGGCGACTTCCGTTACGATCGTAACGCTATCGTCGAAGCGTGGTCCCCGCCCGCGAGCGGGCAAAGGGACCTTGGTTAGATATCGTTTAGCTTCTTCCCGTGGTGGCACAATCGTGGTGCAAACCCACGGTCAGACTAACCTTAACTCACCGACTGAATTGTCTTCAGCACCCGCGACACAATCTTGTACGGATCGGCTTGCGAATTCGGTCGACGATCTTCCAAATAGCCCTTGTGACCATTGTTCACAAACGCATGTGGAACACGAATGGAAGCACCGCGGTTGGCCACACCCCAATTGAACTTGTCGATCGACTGCGTTTCGTGCAAACCGGTCAAGCGCAAATGATTGTCAGGCCCATAGACGGCAATGTGTTCATTGGCGTATTTCTCGAAGGCGCCCATGAGCTTGGTGAAGTACTCTTCACCACCTTTCTCGCGCATCAACTTAGTCGAGAAATTACAGTGCATGCCTGAACCATTCCAATCGCCACGCACCGGCTTGCAGTGGAGTTCGACTCCCAAGCCGTATTTTTCAGCCAAGCGGAGCATCAAGTAGCGAGCGATCCACATGTCGTCACCAATCTTCTTGGAGCCTTTAGCGAAGACTTGGAACTCCCATTGTCCCTTGGCAACTTCGGCATTGATACCTTCGTGATTGATGCCCGCATCCAAACACAAATCGAGATGTTCTTCGACGACCTGCCGAGCAATATCTCCCATGTGCTTGTAGCCGACTCCACAGTAGTACCCACCCTGCGGCGCAGGAAATCCATCGGCTGGAAAACCCAATGGTCGCTCATTCTCAGTGAAAAAGTACTCTTGTTCGAGACCAACCCACAGATCTGGATCGTCGCCCACGGTCGAGCGGAAATTCGACGGATGGGGCGTTTTGTTGTCGGGCATGTACACTTCGCACATAACCAGAAAACCGTTCTTCCGAGCAGTGTCGGGATACAGGGCGACCGGCTTGAGCACGCAATCGGAGCTCTTGCCTTCTGCTTGTTGCGTCGAACTACCGTCGAAACCCCACAGGTCGCAGTCTTCGACCGACTTCGGGGCTTTGTCGACAAGCTTCGTCTTGCCACGCAGATTGGGTTCGGGTAGGTAACCGTCGAGCCAAATGTACTCGAGTTTGTATTTGCTATCTGACGACATACGAACGATTCTTTTCCAAAAAAAGAATGGAAGCGGGAAGCGACACGGGGCAATACCTAACACAGTATTACCTGACGGACAAAGACAATCCGCCTACAAAGAGATGACGATCGGCCACCGCCATGGACGCCGTTCACACCTGGTCCCGCACTCCGCTGGTTCCTCGCTCCTACCCAAAGCTAGTTACCACCGGACGATTCAAATCGCTACGATTCAGATCGCGGCAGTTCAAATCTCCAATCAGTCCCAATTCATGAACCGGCTCGTCAGCCGCCGCTCAGCCCCCTTTGTATTGTCGTCAATACACTAACACGACGAGCCAAGCTCAGCAACTGCCTTTTGCGACTATCTACCAATGTGTTGACTCAGGATTCCTGCTCGACCCGTAGCGGAACTCGCCACGAGTTTCGGCCTGTGCTAAGTAGAGTACGGCTTCCTGCCCCAAGTCAATACTCCGAAAGTCTTGCCGACTTCCGCTACACTTGATGCCCAAAAACCCAGCTGACGACGGACTACGCGCACCCCACCACCGTTAGCCCCGATTGCAGGCTTCTATTTCCTCCTGGCTACAGCCGTTGGCCTCACACTGCAGATCACATTCCTCCTCCTGACCAGCAAAATCCGCAGTGCGGCCAGCCTGTATACCGCGGCGCGCCAGCTCGCGACAAGCCGCGTCTGGATTCGAACAGAGCGAGCATGCACTCGCTCCCTCTTCTCCTTGACCTGAGCCCAATCCACCGCAACTCCCTTGAATCGCGCGTCGCCCCAAAATAACCCCCACGGCCATCAGCCCAATCACTACTGCGAAGGCAACGACCGTCACGCCAAAAAGTGCAAATAGTTGAATCATCAGTGGGGTCCTACTGGAGAGGAAATATCAATGTCTGAACCGCATGGTACGAGGCTCATGCGTAGCGGAATTCGCCAAGAATTTCGGTAAAGCACATTCCCATTGGAAAACTGAAAATCATGGCGAGTTTCGCTACTGAGAACCGCGTAACCTCGCGGCATTCAAAGCTATCATAGAGCTAAACAAAAAAGGTGTCAGACACCTTTTTTATTTCAGCCGCAGGCCGAATTACGTAACTGATCATTATTGCCGGCCGCAATTCTACGGCGCAAAAACTTTCTGAAATCCCGTGGATTCGACGCTCTCGAAACCATCGTCCTTCGGTCTTACAAGCAACACGCTCCATCCATGTTGTTCGGCCATAGCCAGTCCCGCTTCAAAACCGGCTGACATCATTCCCGTAGCAATCCCATCGGCTTGCGCGCAGCTTTCGGCCACCACAGAGGCAGACGCGATGGGGTCTTCTACCGGGAAACCAGTCTTGGGATTGATAGTATGCGAATAGGTTCGACCATCCACTTCAAAAAAGTTTCGATAATTGCCGCTGGTCGCCAGCGAACGATCTGTTAAAGCCAAGACGCGTTCCACGCTGCGCTGGTCACGACTCGGACGCTCAATACCAACTTGCCATTCGTCTCCCCCCGGCTTGCGGCCTTTGGTCCGCACTTCGCCACCGATTTCCACAAAGTAGGAGGTGAAATTCAAACGCTCAAGCACTTCAGCGACGCGATCGACCCCATGCCCTTTGGCAATGGCCGACAAATCAACTTGCAATTTTGCGTGACCCTTCTGTAGAGCAGGGGGCTCGAGTCGTACCGACAATTTATCGGAGCCAACCCATTGAAGTGTTTCCGTGATCGCTGCCGCACTGGGAACTTGCTGTGTTCGCGGTCCCGCGCCAAAGCCCCACAAGTTCACCAACGGTCCCACCGTCACATCAAATGCACCGCCCGTCTGTTCCGTCAATTGTAGTGACAACTGCACCACTTCGGCAGTTTGTCGCGAAACAGAAAACCAATCCGTCGAAGTTTGCGCATTGAACCGAGACAGTTCCGAGGTTGTCAGATAGGTCGACATCTGCGCGTTGACTTGTTCCAACTCACTCTCAATCGCTTGTGAGACTTGCGTTAAACCAGGGAGCCCCTCAGCGGAAACGAGTTTGATGGAGTACGTTGTCCCCATCGTCTGACCAGCAATGACCTGCAGCGAGGGCAAACGCACCGGGCGATTGCAACTGACAAGGCTCAAGCACAGGCAACACGCCCAAGCGCTCAGCAACAGAGTGCATCGCCGAATCTTGCTAGAATTAGATGGTGAAAAATGAAAAATGAAAAATGCAAAAATGCTAGCCAATCTGCAATTTGCAATTCTCATTTTAACTTTTTCAGTCATTGCCATTTCAGCAATCGGTCAATTATTTACTCGTGTGCTGCACCACCGTTGTTTAACCCGCAGCCGTAGGCGAGGATCAGCGCGGTGAACCTCGCCTACGGCTGCGGGTTAAACGACTAACTCTACGGCCCGCTAGCGCGGTCGGCTCACTATCCGAAAGTTGAACGGCTTGGTGCTTAACCGCCGAAATCATCGTAGGCAATGTTCTCGGGTTCTACGCCTAAATCGTCAAGCATCTTGAAGACAGCGGCATTCATCATGGGGGGACCGCACAAGTAATACTCAATGTCTTCTGGGGCAGGGTGGTTCTTCAAATAGTTTTCCAACACCACCTGGTGGATGAACCCCACATAACCGGTCCAATTGTCTTCTGGCTTGGGTTCCGACAGGGCAATATTAAATTTGAAGTTTGGAAATTGTTCTTCGATGCCTCGAAAGTGATCGATGTAGAACAGCTCGCGGATGCTGCGACCGCCGTACCAGTAGGAAACTTTGCGATCGGTCTTACGATTCTTGAACAGTTCGAAAATGTGACTGCGTAACGGAGCCATACCCGCACCACCACCGATGTAGACCATCTCGGCATCGGTGTCCTTGATGAAGAACTCTCCGTAAGGTCCCGAGATCGTGACCTTGTCACCCGGCTTGAGCCCAAAAATGTAGGAGCTCATCTTCCCAGGTGGAGTTCCGTCGGGAGCACGTGGCGGGGGCGAAGCGACCCGCACGTTGAGCATAATAATGCCTTTTTCGCCCGGATAGTTGGCCATCGAATAGGCGCGAATCACCGGCTCGTCAACCTTCGAGGTGTAACGCCAGATGTCATATTTATCCCAATCCTCGTGGAATTCCTTCTCAACGATGAAGTCCTTGTAGTGAACGATGTGCGGCGGGGCTTCTATTTGAATGTAGCCCCCCGATTTAAAGCCCACTTCTTCCCCTTCAGGCAACTCGAGGATCAATTCCTTGATGAAGGTGGCTACGTTGCGGTTGCTTCGGACGGTGCACTCCCACTTCTTAGTTTCGAAAACTTCGGGAGGGACTTCCAGCTTCATATCTTGCTTAACTGCCACTTGGCAGCTCAGTCGATACCCTTCCTTGGCCTCTTTGTTATTGATGTGTCCCTTTTCCGTGTCAAGAATGTCGCCACCACCAGACAGCACGCGAACTTTGCATTGTGCGCACGTGCCGCCGCCGCCGCAGGCGCTGGAGACAAAGATACCGTTGTCGGCCAGGGCACTCAACAGTTTGCCCCCGGCCGGGATCGTCAGCTTCTTACTTTCGTTGATTTCCAGGTGCACCGGCCCCGAGGGAACTAGTGCCTTTTTGGCTCCGATGATGATAAACACCAATGCGATCACCACACTGGTGAAAACAACCACGCCAAGGAAAACGATCATAGGGCCAGACATGTGTCTCAGCTCCGCAAGTTATTGGGGTGAAAAAATTCTTTACTCATAGCGGAACTCGCCAAGACTTTCGACTCTACGAAGTCTCATGCAATTCGTCGAAACTCTAGGCGAGTTCCGCTACATATTGACTGTGCCTAAACACCAAGCGAGTTCAGGACTGTCTTACAATTGAATTCCCGAAAACGCCATAAAGGCCATGGCAATCAGGCCCACCGTGATAAACGTGATGCCCAACCCTCGTAAGCCTGGGGGAATATCGCTATACCGCATCTTTTCGCGAACGGCCGCTAGGGCCACGATGGCCAGTCCCCAACCGAAGCCGGAACCGATGCCAAACACAATGCTTTCTCCAAAGTTGTAATCGCGTTGCTCCATGAACAACGAACCACCCAAGATCGCGCAGTTCACAGTAATCAACGGCAGGAAGATACCCAACGCATTATACAGGGGTGGAAAAAAGCGATCCAACACCATCTCAAGGATCTGCACAATCGCCGCAATCACGCCGATGTAGGTGATCAAACCCAGGAAAGACAAATCTACTCCGGCATAAGCGCTGTCACCGAGCGTCTTGGCTAAGGCACCCTCTTTGAGCACATTTTGAAATAGTAAGTTGTTCACCGGAACGGTGATACCTTGCACTACCATCACGGCTATTCCCAAACCAATGGCCGTCTTGACGTTTTTGGACACTGCCAAAAACGTACACATCCCTAGGAAAAAGGTGAGCGCCAAGTTCTCGACGAAAACTGCTTTCAGAAACAAACTGAGATATTCTTCAATCATGGATCTATGCCTCCTCAATTTGTTCGGGTTTGAACGTGCGATTCAACCAAATGATGATACCGATGATAAAAAACGCGCTGGGCGACAGCAGCATCAAACCGTTGGGGTTGTACCAACCACCGTCAGACACCAACGGCAAAATCTTGATTCCGAACAGCGATCCTGAGCCTAACAATTCTCTGAAGAAGGCCACCACAATCAGGATGAAACTGTAGCCAAGTCCGTTGCCGATTCCATCCAAGAAACTGAGCTTGGGATCGTTTTTCATGGCAAACCCTTCGGCCCGCCCCATCACGATGCAGTTGGTGATAATCAATCCCACGAACACACTGAGTTGTTTACTGATGTCGAACAAAAACGCTTTGAGCAATTGGTCGACGACGATTACCAATGAGGCAATGACCACCATCTGCACAATGATGCGAATGCTGCTGGGAATGCGATGGCGAATGAGACTCACTGCGGCGCTAGAGCAAGCCGTCACCAACGTGACGGCGATACTCATGACCACCGCCGTACCCATTTGCGTAGTTACGGCCAATGCCGAACAAATACCTAGGATCTGCAAACCGATGGGGTTGTTGTCAAAGATCGGTTTGAGCAGGACGTCTTTAGCTGTTGGGGCTGCCATCGGCGGCTCCTTCTGATTTAGAGGCCAAATTCTTTAGGTAGGGTCCGAAGCCATCGTCGCTGAACCAGTACTTGAGCATCGAGTCGACGCCGCGACTGGTAATGGTTGCTCCCGATAAGCCGTCAACCATATAGGGTGCCTTCTCCGCAATCGGAGCACCCTTGGCCACGCCGACCATCAGATTTTCATCGTCACGTGGAGCGTCTTCCTTCCAAATGTGCTTGCCGACCCATTTGGACTTCCAATTTGGATTTTCGACTTCACCACCCAAGCCGGGTGTTTCACCATGCTCATAGTAGGTCAACCCCTTAATGGTGCGAATGTCTTTGTCGACCGCCACATAACCGTAGAGCGTTGACCAGAGTCCCATCCCATAGATCGGCAGAACCACTTGCTCCACTTCGTCTTTGTCACCCATGACCAAATAGACCCAGGTTTGCTTTTCGCGTTTGGCCAGTCCAATATCAAATTGGCTTTCGATGTCGGTGTTCAGCGCCGCGTCTTTCATCGCCTTACGCGGATCGTAGGCAGCGTCAGCTCCCTCAACGACATCACCGCTCTCCAGATCGACCAACACACGCTTGACGCGTTTGTCGAACAGCTCTTCCAATTCTTTGGTGCTCATCTGCCTAGGATCACCCAACCCAGAGGCAGAGACGATGTTCTTCTGACGATCGAGCGTCTTATTCTTCTCCTGCATCGGCTTGAGCGCTACCGCCGCACCGCTGACCAGCAGCGAACAGACGATACACAGCGTCAAAGAAACGATCAGAGTATTGGCTATACCATCTTTAGGCGGCATAACGAGCAGCCCTCCGTTTAATGTTGGCTTGAACTACAAAGTAATCGATCAACGGCGCAAAGACGTTACCAAACAAGATGGCTAGCATGATCCCTTCCGGAAACGCGGGGTTGATTGCGCGAATCAGAATCGTCATGGCTCCAATCAGTCCGCCATAGAACCATTTGCCGGTCTCAGTCATCGAAGCACTGACGGGGTCGGTGGCCATGAAGACCGTTCCAAAAGCAAAGCCACCGATCACCAAATGCCACCAGGGTGGAACTTGGAACATCGGGTTGGTATCACTTCCAACCACGTACAGCAGCGAAGAAAAGGCGAGTGCGCCTACACAGACTCCGGCCATAATCCGCCATGAACCGATGCCCGTGGCAATCAAGATCGCGGCACCTATCAAACAGGCCAGCACACTGGTCTCGCCCATCGACCCTGGAATTGTCCCCACAAAGGAACTCCACCACGAAATACTCGCTTCCCCGCCAGTGGTGCTGATATGCTGTAACGACTCAATGGCTGTATTTAATGGCGGCGTGTGCTTAATCATGTCAGCCATCTTAAGTTGCCCCAATTGCCCCAGCGCCGTGGCTCCAGAGTACCCGTCAACTTTACCATCGTTAATGTAGCTGGCTGCCGTCCACACACGGTCTCCACTGATCTGACCAGCGTGCGCAAAATACAAAAACGCACGCGCTGTGAGTGCAGGATTCAAGAAGTTGCGGCCGGTACCACCGAAAATCTCCTTGCCAATAACGACGCCAAACATGATCCCAATGGCCACTTGCCACAGCGGAATATCAGGTGGAAGCGTCAATGGGAACAGCAGGCCGGTTACCAAAAAGCCCTCGTTGACTTCGTGTCCTCGAATACAACTGAAGACTACTTCACTCAAACCACCCGCCGTCATGCACACGATGTAAACCGGCATGAAGTAGATTGCGCCGTACACGAAGTTATCCAGGAATCTCCCCGGATCGTGCCCCAAGCCCAACATGGCAAGCAACGAATGATGCCAATCAAATGCTGGCTCGAGCCCAGCTTCAACAATTTTCCCGATCGCCAGATTGGCTTGGTAGCCGGTATTCCAAAAAGCCACAAGCACGCACGGGACGAGCGCGACGACGACCATAGTCATCATCCGCTTTAAATCGATCGCGTCGCGAATGTGCGTCAAACCCTTGGCCACAGCCCCTGGGGTGTAGAGAAACGTGTCGCCCGCTTCATAAAGTGGGTAGAGCTTCTCAAGCTTCCCCCCCTTATCAAACAGTGGGTGCATTTTATCGAGCAGGTTACGCAAGAATTTCATCGAAACACTAACCTTCTTTCTCAATCTTGAGCAAATTGTCTCGCAGTATTTCGCCGTATTCGTATTTACCGGGACAGACAAATGTACACAGCCCTAAATCTTCCTCATCAAGCTCCAGACAGCCCATTTGCTGAGCCGAGGCGGTGTCGCGCGAGATGAGCGCCCGCAGCAGCGGAGTCGGAATCAGATCCAGCGGCATGACCTTCTCGTAGCTGCCAATGGGAACCATCGCGCGATGGCTGCCACCTAGGCTTGTCGTCAACGGGTACCTGCGCGCGGCCTGCCAGGCCGAAGCGAAAACGCGCGTCACCGAAAATTTATCGAAGCCCGGCATTTGCCAACCCAGAAACTCGCGCTCTGTGCCTTCCGGCAAGCAAGAAATCTGTAGGTGATATCGACCAAGAAACCCAGTTGGGGCTTTCGACATCCGACCACACAATACCGAACCCGAGACAACGCGATGCTGGCCTCCCGCCGTGAGCTCTCCTGCCGTCAGGTCGGTCAGTGACGCCCCAAGCTGCGTGCGAATCAAACGGGGTTTTGCTACCGACGGGCCCGCCAACGAAATAATTCTTACCGGATCGATGCGCCCCGACAGAAACAGACGACCAATCGCGATGACATCTTGATAATTGATTTGCCAATTCACCCGGCCAACCGTCGCCGGCTTGAGAAAGTGCATGTGCGTCCCGGACAGACCTGCGGGATGCGGCCCGTCGAATTCAGCCACCACCACCTTCCGCATGCCTTCGCCTGGAACCTGTGATTTCGGATGGCGACAGACATACACCGAGCCATCGGTCAACCGCCCCAGCACATCCACTCCAGCTTTAAAATCCTCCAGGCTGTCAGCCACGATCTGCGACGGCGAAGCGGCCAATGGATTCGTGTCCATGGCATTGACGAAAATGGCCTGCGGCGTCGAACCCGGTAGTGGCACTTTGCTATAGGGACGCGTCCTGAGACAAGTCCACAAACCCGATGAGGTGAGTTGCTCGACTACCTTGTCGCGATCCAGAGCGGCGACTTGGCCAACATCGTAGCTGGCAAAAGAACGGCTGGCCTGCGAACCGTCCTTAGAGATGATGATCGACTGAAAACGTCGCTTTTCGGCCCGATTGATCGATACAATTGTTCCGCCAGCGGGAGCGGTGAAGGTTACCCCTTCGGTCTTCTTATCCGAAAAGATTGGCTGCCCGAGCTCAACACGATCACCTTCGGAAACCAGCAAAGTGGGGCGCATGCCCACGTAGTCGTCCGCCACCACAGCCACTTGCGAGACGTCTTTCGCATCGACTTTCTGTTCGGGTTCGCCCTCAATCGGCACCGCCAACCCGCGTCCGATTTCAAACCGTTCGACCATCGTATGAGAACCTTCTGTAACTCAGCCCTAGTTATTTCTTAATTGTGGCCCGACGCTCCGCGTCGGATCCCCCAACCCACCAATCCCCAACCCTGCCTGCCTCCCTGACTTCCACTCTCCCTCGCACTACACCTACTTTGTGAAAACTTTCACAAGCTATTTCCAAAAATAATCCCGCGGTAAGACGTTGACTCGCGGGATGTTGCCCGGAATGCTGCAGGGCAGCGTTCCCAAAGCCGGTTCCAAATCGAATTCCAATCATCCGAGCCGGCGACTCGTTGTGCTCTATATGATTACTCAGCCGAGCGAATCTGACAACGCCAGTTCTGCGGCCCGCCAATTTTCTCGGAATCCTTGTCAGTTATCTCTTCGAACGCCGACTAACTATATGTTTTCTTTCAATACCTCAATGGCAACCCATGCTTGATCCCGATGCCGATCTCGGTTTCCCTCAGTCTCCTGGGCCGCTAACCACCAGCGATTTAAAGCAGTCCAACGACGAATTGGCGGCTTGGGTCGATGACCACGCCGACGCGTTATACCGTTTTGCTTTGCTGCGAGTCCGCGACAAACACACGGTCGAAGATCTGTTGCAGGAAACCTACTTGGCCGCACTCGGGTCCAGCCGAGCCTTTCGCGGCGACTCATCTACCCGCACCTGGCTGGTGGCCATTCTCCGTTTGAAGATCATCGACTATTACCGCCGAACCAGCAAGGAACATAACCCTTCACAAACCACTGTTCCCACGGAATTTAGTTCGGAACGTAAGGAACGATTGCGAAAATGGAATTGTGAACCCAGCCGAACGCTCGAAAACCAAGAGTTCTGGCAGGTTTTTCGTAACTGTGTCGACAAACTTCCGGCTACACTGACGCGAGCGTTTTCGTTACGCGAGCTCGATGGTTGCTCGCCGCGACAAGTCTGCGAGCTGCTTAAAATCACACAGGAGAATTTAGCTGTACGCATCTATCGGGCACGCACTCTGCTACGCGATTGCTTAGACAAACACTGGTTTCTGGAGGACTAAGCAATATGCAAACCCTATATCAACAGCTCCAATTGATCCTAACAATTGAGTGCGGACGCGCATCGCAACTGACGTCGGAATCCTTTGAACGAAAACTGCTTCGGCACGAACGCTGGGCCTTGTGGTTTCACAAGCTCTCCTGCTGGTCATGCCGACAATTCGAACGTCAACTTCGGTTTTTGCGAGAAGCAGTCCAGCGCTTAGAACGAGCAGAACAGCAGTCGCTGGCTGCAGGAGAAACGCTAGACCCAGATTTCAAACAACGCCTCAAGCAACTCAAGCCATAAGCTCCGGCCAACTTTGGCTTTTAGTAGCGGAAGTCGCCAAGACTTTCGACGTTGTAGTTCGAATCCCCCATGCCATTCCATTCTTCGGTAGCTCGATCTGTATGACTCTCTAAGCCCGAAAACGCCCCAACCAAGCCTGCCAATTTACAGCTTGGCGGGTGACGCGAAACTCCAGAAATTTTGACACTTATCCTCAAATTCTTTGTAATCCGCACTCTCCACCTCCGACCAATAGCTGATTCCGTTTCCGCGCCGCGGAGACACCTTGTCGCTGTTCACTTAGTTCGGAGGTTCTTCTGTAAAACGTTTCACGCTTGTGCATCTCGCATCGCTACTCTTAATCCTTACGACGGCCAGTTCCGCTCGCGCAGCGGTGGTTAGCTTTCAAGTCCAAGTCGAAAACATTGGACCGACTGGAGGTGTGGCCATAACCCCAGTGTGGGTTGGCTTCCACAGTGGCAATTTCGACATTTACGACAGCGGTTCGCCGGCCGCCAGTTTTTTGGAAAGCCTAGCTGAGGATGGAAATACAGCTCCCATCTCGACCGCTTTTGGCAGCGGTTCTGGTCGCGTGCAAGCGACATTGGCCACGGCCACTCCCGGCCCAATTCTTCCGGGGCAATCAGTGGCACAGACGTTCAACTTGCAGGACGACGGTAGCAACCGCTACATTTCCTACGGAACCATGGTGATCCCCAGCAATGACTTTTTTGTAGCCAACGCGAATCCCACTGCGTTCGATTTGTCTACGTTAGTCAATGGCGGCGCACCACTGACAATCACCGTCGGTGCACCTGGGACAGTCAACGACGCGGGCACCGAGCTCGATTCGGGGGCAGGCGGATTCAACACATCGGCCGCCAACGGACTGTTTGGACTCCCCGGTGGCCAAACTGGACCAAATCAAGGACCACTCGACTCGAGCAACCTAGTTCGCGCAGTGACCGGCGATCCATTCGCAAACTTTGGTACGGCCGTTCCCAGTACATTTAATTTCAATAACGCAGCGGTTTACACAGGGGGCGGCATCGCGCGAATTACCATCACCGCTGTGCCGGAGCCATCCAGCGGTCTACTACTGACAGTCGGATTGGCAGCGCTGACGGGATTCCGACGACGCCGACGCTAAGAATGAAGTCGGTATGCTAGAGTGGCTCGACGCTCCGCGTCGTGATCGGACTGCCCTGTTTTAGGCCCTCTTCCGCTTCGGCGTCTCACTCACTCATCCGATTCATTGACAACTTCCTTGGGGAAGGCAGCCGCGTATAGCTCGGCTGCTTCCTTGGCAGGGCCCTCCCAAGCCAATTCCCGTAGGATGTCGCGACGCTTTTTTAGGTACCATTGCCGGTTCAGTTGGCTTCCGAAATTTTCCAGCAATGCCAGCGCGCGACCATTCCAATGATCGTATCGCAACATGCGGATATCGAGCAATGCAAACTCGGGGCGCTCGTCGGGAACCAACTTTTTGAGCTGGCGATACGCGCCCAACATCTCCGCTTCATTCTTCTCGATTTCCTCTGCGCTCATCGGTTTCTTTTCCAACACGTCCGGCAATACGCGATAGGCCAACGCCCGACCGCGGCGGTACAAACAAAACACCCGAGCGAGCGCGATCTTCTGATCAGGCTTGGCAACACCATCCAGCAACGCCAATACCTTCGACGTTGCTTCCGCAATTTCCTGCGGGTAAAGCTTGCGATACTGCTGCTGATCCAACCAGTGCAAATGCAATTGCCGAACGCCCAAATCGTTGTCGTGATCTTTCAACAATCCCTGCAGCTCGCGCGTATCCTCCGCAGTTGGACTCGCCTTTGCCCCCAAAAGACGCTCCCGCAATTTCGTCGCCTTGCCACTCGGATCGACGGCGGGCTCCTCCCATAGCTCGGACAAGGCTTTGCCCGACCACAGCGGTTCTTCCGTCAGGCTGCCTGGTTCCCACGCTTTGAGCCACTTGACTTGCGATTGGAGTTCGACCGTCAATTCGTCGCTGAGCTTCGGATCGGTCAATTGTTGCTGCAGAGCAGCTAGCTGCGAATCCCGCCACTTGGCTTGCTTGTTTCCCTGGGAAAGAACCGTCAACTGCCCCTGCGCTGTCGAACTCAGGAGGCTGCAACAAAAACTGACCAAAACCAAGCCAAGGTGGAGCTGTTTCAACCAGAGGGGTAATGTAAGGCAAAATTGTTTCATGGAATTTTGGGCGAGTACGGGAAGTGAAACAAAAGGTCTACTGCTGAATTTCGACCGATTTATTAGATACAATACACCATCGAGTGGCCCAAAGCACGTGCGTCTTCGCCATAGGTTCACTGGCCATTAGCATAAAGTTAAATGGCTTTCCGTTGCGGAACTCGCCAAGAGGTTCGGTTTTCCGCAGCGGATAAAACCGCGCCGAAATTTTTGGCGAATTCCGCGACGCCTTAACTTTGTTCCGTTTGGGTCACTGGTGCTCGATCCGTTTGCAGCTAAAAATCGTAGTTAACGAAACGCCATTGCCCATCCCCTCGTTAAAACCCTTAAGGAAATAAATCGATGAAGTCTTTGTTGCGCACGATGTTGGTCCCCACATTCCTCTTGGCCCTGGGCTGTACCCCTGCCGCCCCCACCGCCGCGACGTCTGGAACAGAAAAAGCCGCCGAGGTGGATTCTCACGCGGGTCACGATCACGGAGTCGATGATGTCGGACCCCACGGTGGCCACTTGCTGCATCTCGAACCGACCGGTTCCCACGCCGAATGGACCCACGATGACGATACGCACTTGATTACGGTGCATCTGGACGATTTCGACATGGCCAAGATCGTCTCAGCTAAATTTGTTGCCAAGATCGGCGACAACACAGAAGAATTCCCACTCACCGCTACCGACAACGGTTGGACCATCACCAGCCAAGAATTGATGACCCACATCAACATGAAAGATGCCGCCGAAGTCAACTTCGTCCTCGTCGATGACGCCGGTGTCCATAGCAGCAAAATTGAAGCCCACGAACACCATCACCATTAAAAAGTTCCAGGGGACAGGTTCCAGGTTCCAGGTTCCAGGTTCCAGGTTCCAGGTTCCAGGTTCCAGGTTCCAAGTTCGGAATGATGACTTTGATGAAGTGATGGACGGGAATTAGTAGACGCATAACCGTTCCATTTTGCAGGTGCGGAATTTGTTTAACGCCGAGCCGAAGCAGGCTGTAGATCTGCACCTTCGCAGCCTCAATCAATCGATGCAACCAATCGATCGCTACCCAAGCTCGTCACATCTCGCAATCCGTAATCGCTGCAAATCGGCTGCTACGGTTTGGCGTTAAACGAGTCCAACATTCCGAACCTGAAACTTGAAACCATGCGTAATTCATGCCAAACATTCCTGTGCATCGCACTGGCGATGTGCTGCCTAGCCGCGTCCGCACAAGCCCAAAAGACTGAGGCCAAACCCAACTTCGTCGTCCTGTTCGCTGATGATTTGGGGTATGCCGATCTGCATTGCTTTGGTGGCGAAGCTATGGTCACGCCCAATTTGGATGCCATGGCGCGGGGCGGCATGCGATTGACCAGTTTTTATGCCTCCCAAGCAGTCTGCAGCGCGTCGCGTTGCTCATTGCTAACCGGATGTTACAACGTGCGGCTTAGCATCTTGGGCGCCTTGGGGCCAAACAGCAATACCTGTCTCAACCCCGATGAACAAACGATTGCTGAAGTACTCAAGCCGCAAGGCTATCGCACCGCCATTTTTGGAAAATGGCACTTGGGCGACCGCGATGAGGGACTCCCGACCAACCATGGTTTCGACGAGTACTTTGGCCTCCCCTATTCAAACGACATGTGGCCCTTTCACCCCACATCCAAGAACTTCCCACCTCTGCCACTTTTCGACAATGACAAAATCGTCAATGACAATGTGACTGCCGACGATCAACAATATCTAACGCGTTGGTCCACCGAACATGCCATCGATTTTATCACTCGAAACAAAGCCGAACCATTTTTTGTCTATGTCCCGTACAGCATGCCGCACGTCCCGATTTATGCTTCGGAAAAATTCAAGGACACAACCGGCCAAGGGCTCTTTACCGATGTGATTGCCGAGATCGATTGGAGCGTCGGGGAAATCTTGAAAACACTTAAGACCCAAGGGCTCGACGACAATACGCTAGTGTTGTTTACTTCCGACAATGGTCCTTGGCTGTCGTACGGCAATCATGCTGGTTCCGCCGCACCGCTGCGCGAAGGGAAGGGGACGGCGTGGGAAGGTGGACAACGTGAGCCGACAATCGCTTATTGGCCCGGCCGTATTCCGGCAGGTACCACATCCGATGTCGTGGCTGGCACAATCGACGTGCTCCCCACCTTGGCCAAACTAGCCGGCGCCGATTTGCCAAGTAAGAAAATCGATGGTGGCGACCTCTGGCCGGTGCTGTCGGGTCAAGCCGATGCGGTCAGCCCACGCGAAGCCTTCTACTACTACTGGGGGAAAGAGCTGCACGCTGTCCGATGCGGGTCTTGGAAACTTCACTTCCCCCATGAATACCGTAGCCTCAAGGGAGCACCAGGACGCGATGGCGTGCCGGGACCCTACCAGCAATTGAAATGTGGACTTGAGCTGTACCACCTCGACCAAGACATCGGTGAGACCCAAGATGTAGCCGCGGAAAATCCCGAAGTCGTCAAACGACTGGAATCGCTCGCCGACAAAATACGCCTGGAACTGGGGGATTCTCTTACCAAAGTCGATGGCGCTGAGGTTCGACCGGCCGGCAAACTCGAATAACTTGCCCCGCGTTTGTTAGCAGGGGAATTGGCGGTGGAAATTAAGGATCGGCGTTTCAATTTTCAATCGAACCGCACATTGCGGTAAAGTTCCGACAACCGCACACAATCGCCAAGTGAGGGTAATTCAAAACTCGCTGTAAGCAGTTTTTCCTCTAAGAACAACCATCCTCCATCAGTCTGCCTTACAAAGCACTCCACATGGGGATGGTCCTGAGCAATAAAGACAAGCCCTTTTAAAGAAACGATCTGGCGATAGTGATCCGCCTTGCGACCACGATCGTACTTTTCTGTCGAGTCGGACAGCACCTCAACAATAACAGTCGGATTCGTGAGTGTATCCTGACACTCGTCTTCGAATTCCTGTGGCCCACAAACGATCGTAGCGTCAGGATAAGTGTGCAATCCCGTTGGCAAAACTAGGACGCGGAGATCGCTGTTGAACACGACGCATGGCTTGTCCTTAACAGCATTGCCGGCTTCGCGAACGAAATTGGCAGCGATGAGGCTATGCCTAGCCGAGCCTCCAGCCATGGCAAACATCTCGCCTTCATAAAACTCGCTTTTGGAAGACGCTTGACGCTCGCGATCTAAATACTCTTGAACACTCATTCTTTTAAGGGCCGAGGACATCTGGCAGATTCCGCTGATCGTGATAGTTAACGATTTCCGCCCTTCATTGTAACAAGCCGTTTCCGGTCAGGTCATCTTTTCCCGCCCCCTCCCCGAATGGACGCGCTTTCGACAGTTTCCTCCTCAGCGGATATACTTTAGCGATCCACGGAGTTTTCGCTCCTTTCACGCTTTAGGCCAACGCTCTATGCAATTACCCGTTCTCGGCGAAGCCGCCACCGCCGACCGTTTTTTGACCGCGCTACCCCAAGCCTGCGGGCCGACGGGTCAAATAGCCCCCAAGCCTCTACCGATGTCGATGGAAGAGGCGCGGCAGCGTGGTTGGGACGAGTTGGACGTGGTGTTTATCACCGGCGATGCCTATATCGACCATCCCAGCTTTGCCATGAGCATTCTCGGGCGAGTGCTCGAAGCGGCCGGCTTTCGCGTCGGCATCGTCTCGCAACCCGACTGGCGATCCTGCGACGATTGGCGCCGTTTTGGTAGACCGAAGCTGTTCTTCGGTATCAGCGCCGGCAACATGGACTCTATGATCAACCACTACACGGCCAATCGCAAAGTGCGCAATGACGACGCGTATTCGCCTGGCGGTAAGATCGGTTTGCGTCCCGACCGCGCGACCCTCAGCTACTGCCAGCGGGCGCGGGAAGCCTTCAAGGGAGTCCCGATCATTGCGGGCGGCGTCGAGGCATCGCTGCGACGACTGGCCCACTATGACTACTGGAGCGACAAAGTCCGCAAGAGCATTTTGCTCGACAGCAAAGCCGACTTGGTCGTGTTTGGGATGGGAGAAAACGCCATCGTCGAAATGGCGCAGCGGCTGCAAGCCGGCGAGTCGGTCAAGGGCCTGCGCGATATGCGCGGTGTGGCCTACGCCTTGGGCGCTTCCGAACCAGCTCCCGAGGATGTCATCACACTCCCAAACTACGATGAAGTCGTGGCCGATAAACATCAGTTTGCCGAAGCAACTCGTATCATTCACCACGAGACGAATCCCTACAATGCGCGGCGACTCATTCAGTGGCACGGCACGCAAGCGGTCGTGGTCAATCCACCACAATTGCCGATTTCCGAGGCGGCCATGGATCGCATCTATGGCCTACCCTACACGCGTCAAGCGCACCCAAGTTATCAAGAGCCGATCCCCGCTTTCGAAATGATCAAAGACTCCGTAACCATCATGCGTGGTTGCTTTGGTGGCTGTACCTTCTGTTCGATCACGGCCCATCAAGGTCGTGCCATTCAGTCGCGCAGCCAGACCAGTATCGTCAATGAAATCAAGGGGATGACCCAAGACAAAAAGTTTAAGGGAACAGTCAGCGATATCGGCGGCCCGACCGCCAACATGTATCAAATGAAATGCACCCGCCCCGAAGTCGAAGCCACTTGCCGTCGCCAGTCCTGTGTGCACCCAAAAATTTGCAAACTACTCGGTGTCGATCATCAACCTGTCATTGAATTGATGCGGGCCGCGCGACAAGTCGACGGTGTGAAGAAAGTGCTCGTCGCCAGCGGCATCCGCATGGACTTGGCACGGCAAAGTCCTGAATACATCCGCGAGCTGACTCAACATCACGTTGGCGGTCATTTGAAAGTCGCTCCAGAACATGTCGATCCCGATGTGCTGTTCAAGATGCGCAAGCCCGCCAACGACGATTTTGAATTTTTCGCGGAGGTCTTCAAGGAAGAATCGCAAGCCGCGGGCAAGAAGCAATACCTGATACCCTACTATATCGCCAGCCATCCAGGCAGCGATTTGGACGCCATGATCAATTTGGCCGTGTTTCTTAAACAGAATGGCTACAAGCCGGATCAAGTACAAGATTTCATTCCCGCGCCGCTCGATGTGGCCACCTGCATGTATTACACCGGCCTCGATCCATTCACCAAGAAACCTGTGTTCGTTGCCACTGGCTTGCGGGATCGTAAAACTCAACGCGCGCTGATGCAATTCTTCAAGAGCGAAAACTATTTCGAAGTTCGCGAAGCACTGCGTGCCGCCGGTCGTACCGATCTGATCGGTGACGGTTGCGATTGTCTGATCTCCAATACGCCTCCCAAAGAAGCTCTGCAGCGACGCAGAAAAGATGCCAATGCTCGGTTTCGCGGCGAGTACGTCCACACTATCCCTGGTAGCAAACCACAGGAGCAAGGTGGCAAGAAGCAGCGCCGCGCGCGCAATACACAGGGTTACCGCCCCGGCCGCAAGGGAGCCCAATAAGTATCAAGTTGCCTTTGACTTGCGGGATCGTTGGTGCGATTCCATCTTATAACGGAAGCTCGCCGGCACCCTACAAGCGCGTGCCAGCGAGAGTTTTAGTAGGGAGGTCGCCAAGTCGTTGGGGCTGCCCCTCTTAATCGCACTCGGCAAGTGCGACCCACCTTTCGTCGCACTCGGCAAGTGCGACCCACCTGATTGTCGCACTCGGCAAGTGCGACCCACTTAAATTATGTGCGACCCACTCAATGATGCCCGACGTCCCAGTGCCCTTCGCGATGCACGTCGTAGTGCCCCGGAACCAAATGAAAGTGATTGCGGTGCCGTTGCAGACTCGGACCATGGTAGTCCAAGTGCGACGTATCGTGCCACACCGGCGCAACCGGGTGAAAGCCAGACGCGTGACCATAACCGCCCGAATACAAACTGCCATAGCTAGGGCTGATCACTCGTGCTCCACCAAAGCCATAGAAACTACCGTATCCAGACACATGTCCACCCGAATAGACCGAACTCCCCAAGCCCCCGTGATACCCACAGTGCTGCGCATGGGCGTCCGATGCCCCAAACCATAACGCACACATCGCAACCACTCCCGTCGTCATTAGATTTCTTACCACAACTAATCCCCCTAAATCGAAACCAAAACTCGAAGACCTCGCCACTGAGATCACCGATACTTTGATAACGCAGTTGCCGTACCAAACCTAAAATGCTGTGTTTTCCGCACCAATTAACATCCAATCGACACCAACACGACTTCACTGAAGATCAGTTTGACATCAATCTGTAGATTCCCACCATCTTCCTGCCACCATCTTCCTGCCTATCGATTCGCGATCTCAATTCAGCTGTCCACAACGAACCGTTGGCCCTTGAATCATGGGACACAATCAACATCGAGTAATTCCTACGAATCCCGGAAGACTACGACCTTAGTTTGCTGGTTGATAGTCAGCTCCGGTCAGACTCTCCAGAACCGACTGCTGCCATTGGCGAAGCTGTTTGTTCAATTTCTCAGCGACGCCTGGCAGCTCGTCAACGAGGTTTTTTTTCTCGGCAGGATCTTTTGCGAGATCAAACAGCTCTAACTGGGGCGAACCGTTTTTTAACTCATGGATCACCAGCTTGAAATCGCCATCGATGATCGCGCGAGAACCGAGATAGTCCTCTTCGCTGACAGTTGGATGCTGAAAGTTATTAAAATCCCGAGTTGCCTTGCCACCCATTTTTTTGACCAGCGGCGTTGTTCCTTGCTGCAGTTCGGGCTCAATATAGGGCACCGCCTCCGATGTTTTCACATTTGCCGTGTTGTATTCCCAGAAGGCGAGCGGCTTTGAACGTCCAGTCATCGTTCCATCGAGCAACGGCAACAGATCAACACCATCGATTGGACGCTTCGGTAGCGGTTGTTGTACCAATGCGCACAAAGTAGGTAGCAGATCGCTCGTGGTCGCTCGAACCGACGTAGTTCGCGGTTGGCGGATACGGGCGGGCCATTCGATCAAGCCAGGCACCAGCGTCCCCCCATCGTAAACTTGACCTTTCACACCGCGGTGGGGCGTGAAGAGCGACCCGTCTGCCGAAGTACCATTGTCTCCGCAGTAAAATTCCAGCGTGTTGTCTCGCAGATGCTTCTCAGCCAATTGTGTCCTCAAGACACCGATAGCTCGGTCCATGGCGGTAATTTCAGCATAACGCTCGCGCAACACATCCCCTTGAGGTCGACTTACCGGGCCTCCCGTTTCGTTAGAAGTCAACCTCACTTGTTTGTCTGGATACCTGCTCGGCAGATCATCGTAGAGGGCCAAATCGGCAGGCAGGCCACTGTACGGTTCATGCGGTGAACCGAACCAGACCACCACGAAAAACGGTTTGTCGTGTTGCACGGTCGCATCGATAAACCGAAGCGCTTCGTCAATCAAGATCTGCGAACTCTCACCTTGGATTACTTGTGGTGGAGCACCGTTGCGCGACAGCGATGGATGGAGCTCGAAGAAATTGTCATGCGAAACCCATTGGTCAAAACCCATTGCGCCGGGGTTGGTCGGCGATGCGGCCTTGACCGGCCCCAGATGCCATTTGCCAAAGTGACCACAGCCAAAGCCGGCTTGCCCCATGACGTGAGCTAGCGTGATCTCTTCAGGCCGAATCGACCACCCCGGTGTAAACGTCCCCATGCGATTCGGATGCCTGCCCGTCATGAAACTAGCGCGTGTTGGCGAGCAACTCGGGTGGGCTGAGTAAAAATTCTCGATGCGCAGCCCACTTGCGGCCATTTCATCCAACACGGGTGTCTTGACATGCGGATGGCCATGGTAACCCGTTTCTTCCCATCCGTGGTCATCCCCCATGAGCAGCACTACGTTCGGCAACGAATTGCTTCCTCGCGCGACACTTGCCCCACACCAACTTTCAATACATACGATTGCCAAAGTCGACAAAATTAACCAGCGTCTCATAGAGCTTTCCTATTTCAAGCAGGACATTTTCATTTAACTCCAGACAATGCCGTTCACCAATGGCAAGCGGACGGCATGAGCCACATGACACTTGCGTTGTACACGCCGTGAACCTCAGGCGCTAGCCGTGGGCCTTACCAAGCTGGCGCCCACGGCTAGCGCCTGAGGTTCACAATGGGGCCGGTTCTCAAAGTGAGTGCCATTGGGCTTATGCTCCTCGGCACTTGAATAATCCGGTTTAAACGACTAGACCGAATTATTCAGCAACAATTCAATCCACGGGCCGACGTAGCGCCCGTTGTCGTGAAAGGTGCGGCCGCTAACTAGGTTGCCGTCAATAACACACGGTTCGTTGACGAATGTTCCGCCACAGACCTCGAGATCGAATCGACATTTGGGCACGGTTGCCATTCTGCGCCCACGCACGCAATCCGCGTATGCCGGAATTTCCACACCGTGGCACACACTGGCGATGGGTTTATTGGCCGCAAAAAAGTGTTTGGTGATTCTCACTAAGTTTTCATCATAGCGAATGTACTCGGGTGCTCGCCCGCCGGAAAACATAATGCCTGCGTAATCTGCCTCGCGCACTTCAGCGAAAGGCACGTCACAGTCGAGCGTATACCCTTCCCATTCCTTGGTAATGGTCCACCCCGGTTTCACTTCATGCAGCACCAACTGATACTTGCGTTTCTCCGGCGCGGTAACCACCGGCTCGAAGCCCGCTTCCTGCAGGCGATAGTAGGGATACATAGTGTCGAGCAACTCAGTTGCATCACCGATAACGATCAAAACTTTTTTCATAGTCCCTGCTATTCATTCCAATGTTCAAAACGATTCTTGTTGACGGTAGGAGGCTGGGAGGGCAGCGCATTCAGCACTGACATACCCTCCGCGTACAATTGCTCTCCAGTATATCCATCGCGACGTGCTCCAACCTGAAAGCTGACCACGACTTGCGGCTTGTCCTACGCGATGAATGGATACCCAGGTGTATCCAGCTTAGGGACCAGGAAAAGCTGTGACGAGTCCCAGCACTCCCCAATAGGCACCGAAAGTCAAGGCGACTTCCGCTACATGGGAGATGGGGTTACACCGTTTCAAAACCGCTGCGTTGCTCGCGTCGGAGCCAACCATTGGCTTCCGCGTCGTCCACAAACTGTTCCTGTTCTGGATCCCATTTTATTTTTCGCCCTAGTCGCATGGAGATGTTGCCGAGATGACAAGTACTCACCGTGCGATGTTGGCACTCAACATCAGAGATTGGTTTCTTACGCGATTGTACACAGTCGAAAAAATTACCCATGTGATTTACAATCGCATCGAGCTTGCCCGCTCGCTGGGGACGCTCAAGATTGTCAAAATCATAGACACTCCAACCGTCAGGTTCCAAGGGGCGCGTAGCGAGTTCTTCCACTGGCTTCCCTTCGAGCGTACCGCGATTGACGAAGATCCGTCCCTGATCACCAGTGAACATAATGCCGTTGCGTCCTGTATCCCCTACCGTCAAAACAACTCCGTTGTCGTATTGGTAGGTCACCGCGAAATCGAGGGCGACATTAAATCCATCCTTCACGTCTGGAAATTTCGCCCGACCATCGATTTCCACAGGCAGTCCATCGATGGCCCACTGAGCAATATCGATGTGATGCGCTCCCCAGTCGGTCATTTGTCCGCCGGAATATTCGTACCACCAACGGAATGTGTAATGCGACCGTTCGGCCAAGTACGGAACGTCGGTTGTTTGACCTTGCCAGAGATTCCAGTTGAAGTTGAGAGGCACCGAACGTTTTTGGAACGGACCGCCCACGACGTTCTTGCCAAGAATGACCTCCACTTTCTGCAATCTACCAATGCGACCTTGCCGAACCATTTCAACCGCTAAGCGAAAACGATGATCGCTGCGTTGCCAGGAACCGACTTGAACTATACGTCCCGTCGCCTGCACTACATCGCGCAAGATCTTCCCTTCGTCAATGGTCAGCGTCAATGGTTTTTCGCAGTAGACATCTTTGCCCGCGCGACAAGCGTCGATGACCATCTTGGTATGCCAATGGTCGGGCGTACCGATCGTCACCACATCCACATTTTTGTCCGCTAGCAGTTCCCGATAGTCTTCGTAATCCTTGGGGGTACTTCCGAACGCCGCCTTCACTGGATCGCGAACATTCTTATCGACGTCGCAAACCGCCACCACATCGCCATACATGGCCGCTTTGTTGGCGATGACACTTCCTTGATAGCGCAGGCCAATCGCCCCGACACCCAACCTTTCTACTGTGCTACGTGACTTTTCCTGTGGCTCTTCTTGTGCCTGCAACGACCTAGAACTTCCCTGCAAGGCGGCAACTGCGGCGCCTCCCAGCAAGGTGCGCCTAGCAAAATCGCGGCGTGTGTTTTGTTGCTGATTCAATGAATGACCTCTTAACTGGTAGGCGACATATCCTGTAGGTTCAAATTCCAGATAGCTCGCGAAGACCGGTCGACTGAGATTGCCTCGGACTTTGAATTGCGGGTGCGTCCGATTCTAAATCAGTCTTGAAGCGATTGCCACTCTGCGGATGAATTACGTCAAATCGCTATTTGGCCAGGAGCCCGGCGCCGCGCCGAGCTAGGTAGTTTGTGCTAGGTAGACTCCAAGTGCATGTGCTCTAGGCCACATGACAGGACGGACAAACGTCAAAATCGCTAGGGCGAATCAAGTCGACGAAAACGGGCAGAGCGCAATCTTCGTCTCCGTGTGCGCTCGATTTGCATCACTCAAGCGAAACTAACCAGCTTGCCTGCGCTGATTGCTAGCGACTGTCGATCTATATAGCCAGAGCACCAACGATGCCCCCTGCGACACCAGCCTCGCAGTCCGACGTGGAGTCAGTTTACCACTATTTTGGGATCAGTTCGTGGTGCCCTTTTGATGCGACCACCGCCCGCCACATTTGGCTGGCCTAATTCTGTATTCGCGCTAAGGGTACCTACACATGAAAAAATTGACACTTCTTACTGCGGTAGCCTTGTCGTGCTTCGCGGTGAACACATCTTTTGCACAGGTTCAAATCTTGCGGTCGGGGACACCAACTCCCGCCCCCAGACTGATTTCAGACCAGACTAGTTTGGCCGAAGCCGAACCGCTGCCGTTTGTAAGTCCCAATGCACCGGATGCGATCCCCAATCCCTTCGACTACTTCGACCAAGAATTACCCAAGGTCGAACCACTAGCGGAACAATCGCCATCCGTACCTTTCGCAGATGAACCTGCGGCAACTGAGGATCAACCCAATAGCGATCCAGCTTCGCTACCAGTCGGCCGCCGCCAGCGAGAAAATGGTCCGACAGTCGTCGACACAATCGTCAGCCAAGCCGCGTTGGGTAACATTGCTAACGCGTCCGTCACTCCCGTATATTGGGGCGGCAACGCTCAAACGCCCAATCCGGTAGCGGAATGGCTGCTCCGCGAAGAGTGTGTCGCCGGTTTGTGGGCCAACTATCCGCAGCAGCGAGCTGCCGAATGCGCTCAAATGTGGAGCAATTTAGCCGGACATTCATGCGGTTGTGGCGCAGGGACTTGCAGCTCTGGAACCTGCGGAGCCGCCTCAGCATCCTGCACAACTTGTGCAACACATGCTGCACCTCGCAACCGTTATTTGGAACGGCTATCGGCACCACCCATGGGTTGCAACACCTGCCCACAAGCCGCCCCGTGTGCGACCTGCGATAGCTGTCAACCAAACAACGGTGGACCAGCCGCCGGTTGCAGCGACTGTGCCCAGCAGAGTGCCCAACCACAACCTGGACAACCAGCCGGAATGACCAAACTCGCTAATTTGCCACCGCTAGGCATGTTCCGCTAAGCGAGCTGGCAAGGGAAGGTCGTGAGGATAATCGGTTTCCAGTAGCGGAACTCGCCAAGAGTTTCGGGATTCCAAGGGGGAAGAGCTTTACCGAAATTCTTGGCGAATTCCGCTACGCATTAACCCTCGTGCTATTCAGCTGGCAAAGTGTAATTTTCCGGAAGTACCGAAATTTCGCAAAAATCTGGTTGCTTGACTTAAGAGTAGCGGAGTGGCCAGACGATAGAAAATGTACCACGGATTGGGAGTGGAACGAAGCTTGCCTTCGTTCCCAAAAAATAATGGTCAAGGTGTGACGATGGAGCGGCATACCCTGACCATTTTTTTTTGTACGTCAGGCTGGAAAGCCTAACCTACCTCAACTGACCCGACACACGAAGCACTTGAGGTACTCGGTCTCAGGGCAGTTGGCGTCGATGGGATGATCGAAGTCGGCACCAAAGGTTTCGACAATTTGAATCGCTCGTCCGGAACGTTTGGCCACCGACGCGAGCATCCCGATAAAATCGCTCCGCTCGACTCGCCCGGAACAACTGCAAGTAATCAGCATGCCGCCGGGCTGCAGGAGATTCACGGCCGAGAGATTGAGTCGATAGTAGGCTCGCAAGGCTGGGGTAACTTGCGCTCGATTGCTGGCCATCCGTGGTGGATCCAAGATGATCGTTTGATAACTCTGCTTGGCAGCGCATTGCGCCTCGAGAAAGTCGAAACAATCGGCCTGCACGAATTCTATATTTTGTAGTCCATTGGCTTTTGCATTTTCCGCCGCATGTTCGAGCGCCCGCGCACTGGAGTCGACTGCAGTTAGGCTGGCCGGCTGAGCCCATTTGGCGGCCGTTAGTGAAAAACCTCCCAGGTAACAACACACATCCAGTAGCGGCCCCGTTCCCGCCCAGCGCGCCGCCCGCAGGCGATTAGCGCGTTGGTCAAGATAGTAGCCCGTCTTCTGGCCCCCCTGCAGATCGATCTGTAGCCGCACATCATGCTCAACAATTTCGATTGGCCCTGCAGGTGCGTCCCCCGCCAGTGTTTCCTCGCGCGCCTGCATCCCCTCACTACTGGACGTGCGGTCGTCCATGCGCAACAGAATCCCTCGGGGATGCAAATTTTCGCTAAGCCAAGCGGTAATGACATCGATCCAATTCAGCATGGCTAGGGCCGTGATTTGCACTACCACATACTCACCAAACTGATCGATCACCAATCCACTCAGCCCATCCCCTTCGCTATTGACCAATCGCAGGGAATCGAGTCTGCCGTGACTGGCCATCCAGGCTTGCCTCATTCCGACGGCGCGTGCCAACTGTGCTTGAATCCAAGCTGCGTCAAATTCCTGGGATTGGTCCCATTGATAGAGGCGGACGCGAATACGGCTGGTGGGATTGTAGACGCCACGACCAATCCATCGACCATCTGGAAAAAGCAAATCAACGATCTGCCCGGCTTCGATTCCTACGGACGGCGGAATAACCGATCGTTCCATCACCCATGGATGATAGCCCTTGAAGTTCCGCGCCTTTTTGACATTGAGAAATACTTGGGGGTAACGCACTAAATGGTCCCAACGAGAGCGAACAGGTAAGAGTTTATTGCATGGCAGTCTACTTGCAGATTAACGCTTGCCTAGATACTGCGAGCCCAAGCCAATAGAAAACGGCCGCTAGGCCGCGACCGTTTTTGCGTCGATGATCCCGTCGCCCCGTTGTCAGAATCGCAGCTTGCAGCCGCGCAACGGCCGTCGGATGAACTCGCAGCCGTAGGTTTTGAAGCTTGTGTTATTTCAAGCGCGGCGGTGGCATTTGGTAGCCTGGGGTGCAAACCCCAGGGGAAATGGAATATACCGGCATCTGGTTCGCCAGCGAGAACGGTCCAAAATCCTAGCCAAACAACTGCCTGATCACCGTGCCGTCTCTGACAAGGGTGATCGGGCGACCGGTTTCGGTGTGATACTCTTTGGCTGGGTCGATTCCCAGACTGTGATAAAACGAGGCGGCCACATCGTCGGGCTTAATTCCCTCGTGCCGTGGCCCGGCAGCCGAATCGTCACTCTCACCAATCACCTGCCCACCTACCATTCCTCCGCCAGCCATCAACATGAACATGCAGCGCGGATAATGGTCTCGTCCACCTTCGGCCGAACGCGTATTGATCTTGGGGGTTCGGCCAAATTCGCCCGTCGCCATCACCGAGGTCGAATCTAGCAATCCGCGTTGACTTAACCCCGTGTACAGCGACGACAGACCAGCGTCGAGTTCCGGCAACAGTTTGTCCTTGAGCTTGGTAAAGTTGTCGGTGTGTGTATCCCAGCCGCCCAATGACAGTGACACGAATCGCACACCAGATTCGATCAAGCGAATCGCCAGTAAACAACTCTGCGAAAAGCCATCAGCACTAAACTGCGCCGCAAAGCTCGGCTCCTCACGCGAAATATCGAAGGCCTCTCGCGCTTGAGAGCTGGTGATCATGTCGAAGGCCTTGTCGTGGAAGCGGTCCAATCCCACCAATAGCTGCTCGCGATCCTCCAATCCACGGAAAGTTTGATCCAAGTCGCCGAGCAACCCGTGGCGGCGTTCGATCTGCTCGACGGTCATCCCCGAACCGAGCGAGATTCCGCGAACGCTAAACGGACGACCTGCTACCGGGGTTGCGCCGGTGTTCATGGGAGCATATTGAATACCCAGAAACCCAGCCCGCTGTTGCCCGTTGGGAATCGCCACGAACGGCGGCAACTCAGGAGCCACTGGCATTTCCTTGGTAATCACCGCGCCATAGCCAGGATACTCCAGTGAGGCCAATGGTCGACTGCCGGTGTTCACATACTCGGCACCCAAACGGTGCGCGGCCAACGTATGACTGACACCACGGAGAATCGCAAATTTATCAGCACATTTAGCTAACTTCGGCAGGTGCTCGCTGATACGCATTCCAGATACATTGGTCTCGATCGTGCCAAACGTTCCGCGAATCTCCTCGGGACCTTCGGGCTTGGGATCGAAAGTATCGATATGCGACGGGCCTCCCGGCAAATCGATAAAGATCGCCGCCTTGGCCCGAGCTTTTGTTACTTCGCCCGCCTCGGCCAGCTTCAGGTAGTTGGCCAGGGTGAAGCCAGTTGCTGACAGCGAACCGACTCGTAGAAAATCGCGACGCGAATGACCATCACAAGTGCGATGTGATTTCATGAGAGGTTCCTAGGGAAAATTAGTGATTCAAAATAAACTCTTTGGTGTTGATCAGCCCCCACATCAACCCTTCGACGGCGATCAGCGGGTCGGATTCGGATTTGAGGTAGGCGATTGAAGTCGATAGCTCTTGGGCGTTAGGTTGGCGGCTGAGCGTGCGCAAGTAGGCGTTTTCGGCAATCCACTGCGCGCGATCCTCGGTCATTGTGTTTTGTGACTTCAGTGGCTCCTGTGGCTTCGCCTCTTGCGGCTCGTCATTGTTCAGCAATTCTTGCCATTGATCCACAAATCCACTTTTGCGAGCGACATTCTTGGCTTGATCAACGAGCTGCTGGAGCTGCTGCTCAAGCGCGGCGATTTGACGAGTACGTTCGTTTTCACGGGCCGCGTTCAATCGTTTTTCCAATTCAGCCTGGCGTTCCAGAAACGTCTCCTTCATCTTCGTTAAGCGTACCAACTGTGGGGTCGGTTCGTCCTCGCTGGACTGGAGTTGATCCCAACCATACTTCTTAGCAACTGCACTAGTCCAGCTCGTCTTCGGATCACGTAGCCAGCCTTGCACCGCACTATCGTTCACCAGAAACACGGTTTGTAACAAACTAGGTTCGCTGGAGCGATCACAATCACAATTCGACTCGCGGACACTCCGGCCAAAGACACTCAACGCGTATCCCAGGTCATCGCGGCCTGGATTGCGTGCGCTACTACCGGGCTTCGTGAGCGCTCGTGGTATTTCCAAGTCGTGTGTCTTCTCAATAACGGTATCATTGGCCAGGGCCATCCGTACCGCGTCGTAGGTGGCTTCTGCCGGCAGTCTCCGCAGTTGACTGCGACTGAAATTGCGACGATCGAGCGCATTGGTTTCGTTGGCGATCCAGCTTCTTTGGTAGCAATCCGAATTGACAATTTCCCGATGCAACCATTTCAAGTCGTAAGCGTGTTCGATGAATCCAGTCGCCAAGTAATCGAGTAGCGGCGCGTTGCTGGGGGCGTTGGCTAGATTCAAATCGTCAGGCGGATTGACAATTCCGGCCCCAAAGTAATGTGCCCAGACGCGATTCACGATCGCCTTGGCGAAGTACGGATTTTCAGGTGCACGCAACCAATCCATCAACTTGCCGCGAATATCGGCTTCATTCATTTCGATCCAATCGCTACCGAGCAGCTTGGCCTTGGGGAATGAGGCAGCCACCTGTTTGTTCTTTTGAGCGCCCTTACCTTTATTGTTGTTGCCAGCGGGTGCTTTTACCGTCAGTTCGGGAAATGGCACGGTCTTTCCCGCCTTCAGCAGGTCGCTTAACTCTCTACGCAGTTGATTGCCCTTGAGCGATTTATCGACATCCAATTCCTTGACCATCTTGGCAAATTCGCCTTTGGCGTCCTCCGCCAGAGTATTCTGATTGGCTTGCACCGCACCGAAGAGTCGCTCAAAATTGTCGAAGTCCGACTTGGACCATTGATCGAAGGGGTGCTTGTGACACTGCGCGCACTGGATACGGACACCTAGAAAGGCGTATGCAAAACCAATTGCTCGATCCTCGGCTGTCTTGAAGTTGTTGCGCGCCCAGTAGTGGACCAAGCCTGGTCGCTCAGCAAATTTCTCGCCACTGTCATCCTGACAAATCTCGGTCATTGCCTCGCAATAGTCGCGATAAGTCTCGTCAGGTAAGCGACTAGTAGCCGTCACAATCCCTGCGACGATTTGGTCATACGGAACATTGTCCTTCACGCGCTGATAGATCCATTGATACCATTGGTTTTCAGGGCGAATGGCCTGTGGCAGGAAATTGCGAAGCTGATCTTCATTGTTGCCTGTCATATCGCACAGGAAGGTAGTCCACTGCGCCGCATAGCCGTGGCGCGCGAGCAATTCCTCCAACTTTTCCGCTCGTTTGTTGGCCAGGGTACTGCTAGTGAACTCGAGTACTTCTTGGGCGGTGGGGAGCGTGCCGGTGACATCCAACGCAGCGCGTCGCAGGAACTCTTCATCGCTGCACAACTCACTGGGAACTATCCCCAACTTTTTTAGCTTTTGAACAACCAAGCGATCCACTTCGGTGGTCGTGGCAAGTTGTGGGTAATTCTCACCGATTTGATTGGACAACGGACGATAGGCGAGCACCGGAACAACCGCGCTGTCGTAGGAGACGACAACGTGCGTGTCCCCCGGTTCGCCACAGGTAACCAAGCCGGATTCGCTGATGGCCGCAATTGCATCGTCATTGGATTGAAAACGGCACAGGCCCGTAACGTCCTCGCTGGTGCCATCGGACCAATGAGCGATTGCCGAAAGCTGTTGCGTCTGTCCGGAATTTTCAAAGTTGATCTCTGCCGGCGTGACCGCTAGCTGTGCTAATTGCTGCACTCGCTTGGCCGAGTAGGGTGCTTCCTGCTCAATCCAGCGGCGCAGAACCCAGTATTCCCAGCCGCCTTGTTCGAAGCGTTTACCACCTTCGTGATCTTCATCGCTGGTCGGCTTGGTGAGAATCAAACTTTCAAGCTTGTGCTGCAGGTCAACGCGACTCGAATCTTCAGCCAAGAGAGCTTGATGGTCTGCATCGAAGTCATAGCCAAACAGCGATAGTCGGAAACCACCTTGTCCTTGGAACGATCCGTGACACGCGCGTCCGTTGCATCCCAAACGCCCTAGCAACGGAGAAACGTGTTTTTGGAAATCGGGAACCTCATCTCCACGGGGGGGCTGATCGCCAATGGAAGTAAAGCGTTCCGCTATCGGCGGCATGACATCACTTGCACGCCCTTCAACTTCGAACACAGCCACTCCTAGCCCAACGATGAATGCAAAGACCGCGAAGCAGGCTATTCGGTTCAGTCGCAGGAACATAAGTATCCCTCGTCGTTTATGCTGGGTAGGTCTAATATATTGGGTAGGTCTAATTAGCGTTTGCCGGCTAAGTGGAGCCAAGCTTGCATGGTGGGCTAAGCGCGAAATACTGCCAAATACAGGAACGCATGGCTGATAACTAGAGCGGAAGGCGCTAGGATCGTAGCGGAAGTCGCCAAGATTATTGGCGGCCCCAACATTAACTAACCCCTGGCCCCGCCGAAAGTCTTGTCGTCGTTCAACTGCGTATTATACAGCAAGACCTGTAATATTCCCAACGCCAACGAATCCGACAATAGGGCGGCCCGTAGGGGCCAATCCCCCCCGTCACAATCCAGGTTGTTTCGTTGATGCCTCTACAGTACGTCGCGAGCAGAGCCCTAACCTCGCGATTTCGTGGAGGATTTCGTGGAGAAAGATGAGTCGAGGGCTCAATACTTTACGAACCTCCGCCCGTTGCAGCACTCCACCAATGGGTCACAATGGTCCACACATAGTCGACAGGTCCACCAAATACCACAGGGAACGCAATAGTGACGACTGAAGATAAACCCAAATATTGGATCGGCTTCGACTTGGGCGGGACCAAGATGCAGTGCTCACTGTTCGACGCTTCCCTTAAGCTGGTCGATTCGCGCCGCAAACGGACACGTAGTGAGCAGGGGGTCAATGAGAACCTGGATCGCATCGAAAATACCATTTCAAAATTGCTCGAAGAAACCAAAATCGAACCTGAGCAATTGTCAGGGATCGCGATCGGTTGCCCAGGACCGGTCGAATGGGAGAAGGGGGATTGGCGTAATGGGATTGTCCGAGTCGCTGTGAACCTGGGCTGGGAGAATGTCCCCATCGGTAAACTGCTGAGCGACAAGTTTAAATGTCCGACAGCTGTGCTCAACGATGTCGATGCAGGCGTCTATGGCGAGTACTTCGACGGCGCGGCAAAGGGTGCGCGAACCGCAGTCGGTATTTTCCCTGGAACCGGGATCGGCGGCGGCTGTGTTTACGATGGAAAGATTCTGCGCGGCAAATTGCTCAGCTGCATGGAAATCGGTCACATCAAGATCTGCAGCTCGCCACGTGTCGGAGCCACCGGCATGACCGGCACGCTCGAGACTGAGGCCAGTCGCTTGGCCATTGCCGGTGAACTCGCCAAGTTGGCCTATCGTGGTGAAGCCCCCAATTTGTTCAAGTCGGCTGGCACGGAGCTGAGTGAAATCCGCAGCAAGACCATTGCGGAAGCCATTGACAAAGGGGACAAACAAGTGGAGCGTGTTGTCGAAGAGGCATGTGAGATCATCGGGCAGGCCGTTGCCAACGTGGTCTTGCTAATGTGCCCCGACTGCATTGTGCTGGGCGGCGGATTGGTGGAAGCCATGCCAGAGTTCATCGTGAAAGCCGTGACCAAAGTTGCCAAGCGGAATGTCTTTGAATGCTATCGAGATCAATTTGACGTTCGCGCCGCCAAGCTCGGCGATGATGCCGCCGCCGTAGGTGCCGCCGCCTGGATTAAAAAACAACTCGAGTAACGAAACCTTTGGAGTGCTCCGAGTTCTCGGAGCTTTCTTTTGCAATGCGGCTGACAGCGCTCGGGAATGGACTGGTGCGAATCGAGCTCCAAGCGAAACTGCCTTCATCCGTGTTCCGGCCTTACTGACTAGCCAGCGATGCTTTGGCCGCAGTTGGATTGTAATCGGCTTCCATTTTGTCGAGGCATTTGGCAATCTGCCTGACCGCTTGACGGAGTCGATTCTCGTTTTCGACTAAAGCCATTCGCAAGTAACCCTCACCTGCGGGCCCAAAGCCGGTACCGGGACTGACCGCCACGTCGCCATGTTCGAGCAGCATCATAGCGAAGTCCAGTGTATTCATTCGCGCCAACCAACGCTCAGGGACTTTAGCCCACACAAACATACCGGCGCGTGGCACTTGCGACTCCCAGCCGATACGCGTTAGGCCATCGATGAGCGCGTCACGACGCGTTTGATAGATCTCCGATTGTCGCTCAATGGCCGCTTCTGTATCCCGCAAAGCGACGATGGCAGCGATTTGAATCGCTTGGAACATCCCGTAATCGTAGTACCCCTTGATGGTCGCTAGACCGCGAACCATGTCCTGATTGCCAACACAAAAACCAACTCGCCAACCAGCCATGTTGTAGCCCTTGCTCATGGTGGTGAATTCAACTCCCACATCGATGGCACCGGGCGAAGCCAGGAAACTTGGCGGAGTATAACCGTCGAAGGCCACGTCGGAATAAGCGAAATCACTGATGACCATAAAGCCATAGCGTTTGGCCAGCTTGACGACTTCAGTGAAAAACTCCTGCTCAACCGTTACCGTCGAAGGGTTGTGCGGGTAATTGATGATCAGCAATTTGGGACGCGGATAAAAATGCTGGCAGGTGTAGGCAATATTGGATAGAAACTTTTCGCTATCGGCAACTTCCAAAGCGACCACATTTCCAGCGGCTAAGATCACGCCGTACATATGAACCGGAAAATAGGGTGCGGGTATCATGGCAGTGTCACCCGGTCCCATCAGCGCCAAACACATGTGACTGAAGCCCTCCTTGCTTCCCAGGCACACGATCGCCTCAGTCTCGGGATCAAGTCGCACCCCGTACTTGCGGAAGTACTTGCTAGTCAGCTCGCGTCGCAGATTGAGTAGGCCATTCGATTTGCTGTATCCGTGATTGCGTTCGTCGTAAGTGGCTTCAACCATTTTCTCCATCACGATTCGCTCAGGCGGATCGGACGGATTGCCCATACCCAAATCGATCACGTCGCTCCCGGCCCGACGCTTTTGATAGAGCGTGTTGTTGATACGACCAAACAAATAGGGGGGCAAACGTTGGACCCGAGCCGCATACTGAACTCGAAACGGTTCGCCAAGGCTATCGTTGGGTACGGAAGCGGGAGTGTTGGGATCTAGCATCTCAAAATCTGCTTGAACGGAATCAATGGAATGTAACGGAAGCCACGTCGCGCGACTATCCTTATTGTCGCCTGAGTTAACTGAAATCGCCATAGGTGAGCGACCAAACTGGGCGCGTCCATGCCGATTTCAGTTCGGCCGATTCGGCGATACCACACAGTAACGTTTAGTCAACTCGACAACCTGCGAATCGCCAGCCGACGAATCGCGCTCAAAGCTCAGCTTGAGAGAGACATTTCCATCTCGAGAGGTTCTGTCAACTCCCAAAATCCCTCGAAAATCGAGTTCCGCCTCAGTCAAAATGCCGGCCGAACGGCGTGGAAGTCACGTGGTTCACGCTTGCCAAGTGTGACTGAGCATAAGTGGTGGTCCAAGTGGGTCACGCTTGCCGAGCGTGACTGGGCATAAGTGGTGGTCCAAGTGGGTCACGCTTGCCGAGCGTGACTGTGCATAAGTGATAGTCGCCCCCGGCAGGGACGACCCACTTTTCAGGACGACCCACAAGCTTTACCGTGGACTAGCGGGCGCTACTTGTCCGGGTGCAGATGTGGCGGAGGCAGTTTTCACATCGCCCGCCTGGGCAGTACCCTCCAGGAAATTGTCGATCTGAGCCGCTGCTTGAATGGCCTCCAGCCGCGCGAACATGGACTGACGCAATTTCTTTTCTAAGATCTCTTTATGCACCTCGCCGCGCACGGCTTCGAAATCTTGCACGATAGGAGTAGTCTCCCCTTGCTTGTAAAGAATCGCGAATTGTTCTCCCCAAGCCACTACGCCAGAGACTTCGCCCGGTTGCAGCGCGAAAGCCACGTTTTCTAAGGCTGGTCGTCCGCCGTGCTTGCGCAAGGGGGGGACTTTGCCAAAGTTACTGCGCGAGACAGGTTCGACTGAGAATTGCGCAGCCAATTCACCAAAGGCTTGTTCACTGGCATTGGAGCGAGCTTTGGCAAAAACATCCTGAGCGGTGCGTTGATTGCTGAGCACAATAGCCAACACCTCGGCTCGCGGACCAAAGTTGGATTCGAAGCCCTTTTGTAGGTCTTCTTCAGAAATGCTCACGCTGTCTTCAACCAACTTCTTGAGTGCCACACTCGGCCACACTGCATCGGCCACATAAAGGTCGAGTGTAACGCCCTCTTCCTGCATGACGTGGTTTAGCCAGGCAGAGCTGTCCGGGGAACCATCCGACTTAATATAGCCAGCCAAGTCGGCCGCGCGACCAATCTCCGCGTCGATATCTGGTTGAATGATGATTTTGCCCGCCGCTTTGAGCTCCATGGTTAGCAACATGCGATCAATCTCGCCTCTCAAAATCGGACGACCATGTCGAGTGATGCATTGCGACGCCAAGTGATCCTTGCCGACCGGCTGACCATTGATAAAGCCAGCTACCCCAGGATGCTGTTTCTCAAGTTCCGGATTGCCGATGACTGGGATGACTTTGCTGTTCTCTTGCAGTTTGGCGAAGATCTCGTCGGCTGCCACGCCCAGGCGTTGGTCGCGAAGCTGATCGTGGATGCGTTGCTGAATCGACGGGAGCAATTGAGCATTGGGAGGGGTGGCGTCAAAGTGTCGGACGCATTGCAGGAACACGTGCATTTCGCCAATCTGGAAGATAGGAGAAATTTCGTTCGGCCGCAGTTGAAAGGCGATGCGTTCGAGTTGATCGTCCCCGCTGAAGCGGCGAATTGGTGGCAGGAGCCCTTCGACACTAGCGCTCACGGCATCATCACTGTGCTCCTTGGCCAATCGTCGGAATTGTTCCGGACTAGCGGTCGCCTGGGTGTACAGTTGCTGCGCCTTGTCGGCTTGCGCAACGGCGATCATGCGAACTTGCACTTTCGGTCCATATTCGCTTTGGATGACGCGTTCAATTTCGTCGGGGTTGACTTGAATCTTGTCCGCGGCCAATGCGCGCAGGGCCAGCATGGGCCACACGATTTCACTAGCATACTGTTCCGGCGAGATGTCCCGCTCCTCTTGCAGGGCTTGCAAAAAGAGCTTGGTAGTCAAGCCAAACTTTTGGGAGACGCGGTTGATCTCGTCATTCACGTCCCCTTGAGTGATGTTGATCCCCTTGGCCGAGCAGGCTTGCAGAATCAAGTGTTTGTTGAGCAAATTGTCGAGCACTAGCGAGCCGTAGCGTCGCAAGCAAGCATCGCCGAGCTGATCCCGCGAGATGGTTTGTCCGTTGACTACGGCAACCACCTTAGGGAGCGACTCCATTGGGTTTTTCGGTGGAGTTGGTTTTTCCTGCGCGAGAGTGGACGCAGCGAGCGAGAACGCCAGCAGGCATGCGGTGGAGAGCCTTGCTTGGATTGGCTGAGTGAGCATATCGGTTCCTCCTGAACCCGGTTTCCAAAAATTGGCGATCAGCCTTAAGTGCTCCCGGCGAGCGGCTGTCAGGTCGAGCGATCTTAGGTCAAGCCGGCTAGCCAAGACAAGACCAACTCGGGCGCCCGTTGCGGAATCCCGTTGCGGAACTCGCCAAGACTTTCGGAAGCCAGTGCAACACGCAGGGCGCGGAGCACCCCAAACACCTAACAAAACGCTCTTTGCGCCACGCTTGCCATTCGCTAGTGTCCACAGCAACAGAGCGTTTTCCACCAAATAACTTGAGGAGACAAACATGCTTAGCTCCCTCGATATCAGCACCAGCGCACTGGTCGCCCAGCGCATTAGACTCAATACGATTTCAGGTAACATTGCCAACATCTCGTCGCTGCAGGACGAGCAGGGGAATGCTAAACCCTATCAACCCCGTTTCACCGTGTTTCAAACCGATGACAGCCAGGTGGCTGAAGGGGGCGCTGCTGGCGTCAAGGTCGCCTCGGTGGAAACCGATGACAGTGAACCGCTATATCGCTACCAACCCGATCACCCTTTGGCAATCAAACAAGGCAAATGGGAAGGCTATGTGGCCTATCCTAATATCAACCTGAACGAACAGTTCGTGGATTCGTTGGAAGCCACTCGCTCGTACGAAGCCAATATCGGTGTCATGGAAATTACCAAGAACATGTCGCGACAATCGTTGTCGATTCTCGCTTAATTTCGTCGCTCGACTCTCCGAGTCGAGTACTCAATGGTCCGGGAAAAGGTGTCCGACACCAAAAGCCGGAACGGCCCTGCGGGT
>JBGSNE010000030.1:0-4494 GCA_041739785.1 Pirellulaceae bacterium | reverse complement strand
GTTGGACAGATGCGGCACAAATGAGTGACGCCATTCGTCCGTTTTAGTTGTCTCAAAGTCGAGTTTGGACGACAGATGTTATCACGCTGCCTCAACAATCTGCCGGTACGTCAGGTTGATGCGTTCTTCGACCGGTTGCTTCGTCTTGGGGATCTCGTGTTTCCAGAACTTTTGCATCGTTCCAGCCATGATGATTAGCGAACCGTGACCAAGAGAGAAGCTCATCGTTTCCTTCGACTTGTTGTGTTTGATCCGAAAGGTCCGAGTCGCTCCCAACGACAAGGAGCCGATTACGTTTCCCATTTCAGGTTCGTCATCAGCGTGCATCCCCATACTGTCCTGACCTGATCTGTAGCGGTTTAGCAGGCAGTAATTGTACTGGCCCTGTACAGCTTCGATCTTCTCCTTGATCTCAAGTAGCGTCGGCGTCCAGGGAATACCGACGTTGACGGTGCCTGAGTAACGATAAGTCACGCCGTCAGGATCGGTGACTTCGTTGATTCGGCGTGAGTCATGAAGAACAGCGAACAGGGAAACGACCTCGACGTTGGCTCCCGTTGCTTCCGCAAGTTTCCGCCCATTTTCGAGGACTCTGGCCCAATGGGTAACGCCGTGATCGTCGCCAAGTGGCAGGGCGTAGTCTTCGAGGATAGCTTGTAGGATTGGCTTCAGGTTCATGGCGTCTTCGCTTCCGGTCTCGTGAGCCAGAACGCCCAGAGAATTAAAACACCTTGAAACGGGAGTCGCAATAAATGAACAAGCGGCCAGGCCGGAAGAATGTCCTGATGGCGGTAAAGATATACGTTGGCAGGAAACACGGCAATCAGCAGGGCGATGATTCCCCACGCCGCCAGATGTAAACAATTTGGAATCAGCAACATTATCCGTGACACCACAATTCAGTCAAGCACATTGCACGACTGGCTCATGAGACTGGCTCGATAGTTTCGAACTTACTTTGCGGCTTTGCCGGTCATCGGGACGAACATGACTGGTGCAACCTCTCGTTGGTCGATCGTGCCGTCCTGATTTTTGGTCACGACCACCAGCGTTTGCCTGTGGTCGCCCACTGGAATCACCAGCTTGCCGCCAAGAGCGAGCTGGTCGATCAATGCGGGAGGTATGTGGTCAGGCGCCGCGGCGACGACGATTACATCAAACGGTCCCATCTCCTCCCAACCCTCATACCCGTCACCATACCGCACTTGGATGTTCTCATAACCAAGGTTTTTGAGTCGAGCACGTGCAGAGTTTGCCAATGATTCGAATATCTCGATACTGCATACATCGTTTACTAGTTCGGCAAGTACCGCAGCTTGGTACCCCGAGCCGGTACCTACATCCAGCGCTCGATGATGCGGTTGCGGTTCAACCAACTGAGTCATTAAAGCAACGATGTAGGGCTGCGAGATGGTCTGCCCCTCGCCGATCGCCAGTGGCGAATCCTCGTAAGCGCGCTGCTGTAGATTTGCAGGTACGAATTGGTGACGCGGCACCTTTCTCATGGTGTTTAGGACGCGTTGGTTGACAATGTCTCGGCTCGCCATGTGCTTGAAAACCATCACTTCACGATCGCTAGTATAGAGATCCTGCTCGGCATTCAGCGTTTTGGAACTCGAGGCTGCTTTGGTTTTCGATTGAATCGACATCGTCTGTTCTGATTGGGGGTTGCATGACGCGAAGATTGATAAAAAGATAACCAGCGTCCATGGAAAAGTTCTGCGACTTAGTTTAGCCATGCACACGTTAGACCCTTGTATTCCCGACTATCGTTCACTGGTCTTGGAATCGGCCGAAAATCGTTTTCATTTTTTCTGGGATCGCAAGCACCTTTTTACGCTCCCAATTGGTATCTCTATTATCCAAAGCACTAAGCGGAATTCCGAGGGAGGCCTCCGTGAAAGCCGTAACCATCCGAGCAACGTCACCCGCGCTACCGGCGATGATGAATTGCCTTTTCGGATTGTGAGACGTCGGGTCCATCTCGCTCATGCTGATTTCAAAACGTTACAGACTCGCAGTCGTTGGAAAACGGTCCAACGCAATATGGATTCTCCCCCATGGCACGGCTACAAACTGTTTGCCCACGGTGGGCACCGACTCACACGATCAAGAGTTAATATATGGTTTTTTGAGGGGGCTGCTGAGAGATGGAGACAGGTTGAGATCGCATTTTTCATATTCGCGCTTGTTCGCGCTATTCGTGGGCCGTGGTTTTTTGCCCGCCGATCACTCCAATGAGCACGAATCCAAGCGGCTTGTTTTAATCGCGCAGAGGATTCTAATTAACTAAATCCTAGAGTGAAGATGGTGCTGCGATGGCGGTGGCCGTAGATACTGCTGCCGCAAGTCTCCTACCTAACAACGGGGAGCCGTAAGCGGCTCTGGCGAAAACTCGCTCACCCCAAATCTGCTCAGAAGTTTTGCATAACCACTGGTGCTCGACTTCGCCGGAAATCGCCGCGAAGATCATGTTTGCGTAAAGCACGGCAACCTGAAAGCCTGCCTTTCGAGCGTGGGCCGCCAAAAGATGCGGTCCAATTGCCGGATGTTCCAGTGTTGCGCCCGGTGGCACAATAATCATAGCGTCGTAGGCTCGGTAGTTGGCTCGCTCAAAGAGCTCCGCCGCTTGCTCCATTAGCCCACTTCAGTCAAAGAATACCAAATAGCCAGTGCATTACTAATCGAGCATTCCCGCAATATTTGGATATATGGCAACTAGCCGAGCACTCCCAAAGGCTCGGTGAAACGCCAGCATGGAATAGTTCTCTGCGTTATGCATCCTTTGGTTGTGATTGAGGCCAAAGACTGTCCCCAGTGCAATGTAGCCTTGGTCGACAATTTGCAATGAAGGGTCATCTCCGTCGACAAAATGACCGAGTTCATGCAGAGTTAAATACGTATATCGATCGCGTGGATGCCCATCGATGGCGGCGGTCCAGTAGATCAGACTCGGCACGTAAATATCCATGGCTTTACCGTATACATAGGCCTTCCATAGTGGCGGATGTTTGCCTGGCGTGGGGTCGATCGCGTGCATGGTGTCGCCAAAAAAGAAGGTTCCCGTCGCACCTTGGCGACCTTGCAGAACGGATGACATTCGATGGTAGATCGTCTTGATGAATCCGAGGTCACGCAATGTCTGCGCCGAGTCGATACCTTTGAAAGCGAAATGCCGAGAGACAAAATCAAATGCTTCTGACGATTGGGTCAAGCCAGGGCCGATGAGTGCGTAGTCATAGGCTGCCTCCACGACTCGAATTGCCTTCTGTACGGCATATTTGGTATCGGGCATTGAGCTTATAGCCATCGCGATGCGCTGAGTTTCTCGGATCTTTTTGTCTGGACTGGCCGACTTGTTTCTCCGTTCAGAATTCAACGCTTGGAGCGTAGGGCCGGCGGGATCGACACGCGCGTCCTTGTAAGGTAGCCGCAGCGCCTGTTGGAAATTGCGGATGGCCGAACACGTCAGTGGTCCGGCAAGGCCATCGACGTCCAGCGGGGGAACGGGGCCGCCGCGTTCGGGACGCACGTCGTTCAACAAGCCTTGGACGCTCCGCACATCCGCCGACTGATTGACGCCCCCCAGGCCCACCGATGCAATTAGGACCACGTCCCCCTCCACGACGGTTCCCATCGATGTGCTTCTTGTGCATCCTCCGTCACAATCACCTTTGGCACTCATCTCTATTGACCCCTTACCAATCCGCAGCAATCGGAAACCATTGACCCAGTCACGATCGACTACAACTCGATCCTGAGGAAAACTACCGCTGCAAGGCAATGGGACGAGCTACGCCCTGTTGCAATAGATCGAGCGCAACACGTAATTCTCGCAGACGCCAATGCAGTGTGCCGGTTGAGAGGTTGTCGATATAGCCCGCGGAATGAACAAGGAGTTGTCTCATGGTAAGCCCGCAGTTGAGTTGGAAACGGTAGTTCGCACTACTCAACCATCGCAGGCCGACATCTTTTGCGGCCAAAAACTTTTATCAAATTTGGCCGCCAAACAGTAATACGCAGTTCAACTACCTTTTTCTTTTTCGTGAGTCAGATGAATCGTTATCGATCACCATGCTTTTGAAATCCCTCCAATTCTGATCCTGCAACTTAATGCCAATCGAGTCCGAATCGCTATGGAAGTTCATGTTTTAAGCATAGCCTGATTAAGAACAAGGAGCTCGATCTATCGCCCCTGGGCTGCGGCTAGCAGCTTTTCCATCTCCGCTTGGTATTCGTCAAGTTGCTTTAGCGAGGCCGGAAACTTATTATTTCGCAACCAAGTGCTATAGGAAATTAATTGCTTACTGGGGATCGCTTTTGTCCACAGAAGACCTTTGCCGGAAAAATAGGCGTATCCTTTACCGCGAGGATCGATATCGGAGCGATAGTAGATGATCTTCTCGTCTTTCGTAAAGTTGATCCCGACGGACTCTGCAGTCGGCTCCGTGAAGTCCTCGGCAGTCCAGCCTAAGGCTTGTAGCGCGGCTTTAT
>JBGSNE010000029.1:0-24893 GCA_041739785.1 Pirellulaceae bacterium | reverse complement strand
ATAAAGCCGCGCTACAAGCCTTAGGCTGGACTGCCGAGGACTTCACGGAGCCGACTGCAGAGTCCGTCGGGATCAACTTTACGAAAGACGAGAAGATCATCTACTATCGCTCCGATATCGATCCTCGCGGTAAAGGATACGTCTATTTTTCCGGCAAAGGTCTTCTGTGGACAAAAGCGATCCCCAGTAAGCAACTAATTTCCTATAGCACCTGGTTGCGAAATAATAAGTTTCCGGCCTCGCTAAAGCAACTTGGCGAATACCAAGCGGAGATGGAAAAGCTGCTAGCCGCAGCCCAGGAGCGATAACTTGAGCTCCTTGTTCTTAACCAGGCTATGCTTAAAACATGAACTTCCATAGCGATTCGGACTCTACACTTTACGTTCGCTTCTTCGCATCTTGCTCGCTGGTGCTAGGTCTGGCGAGCTCTGCTTGGACAGTCTATTTCTGCATTTGGTATCCGGTCGACCTGCAAAGAGCCCTGCAGCGCCTCGCAATCATGATGGCGTTGGCCATCGGTGGAGCGACCCTACTTTTGCTTTATCCCAGACGGCATCGCCATACGCATTCTATCACGATGCGAATCGATGGATTAATGCTCTTCTTGTCCATTCCTGCGCTCATGTTGTTCGTATTTGTTTCCGTTTTCTATAGTTTTTCATTTGAATCTATGACTATTGATCGCGTTAGGTTCGCCTCGGTTTTAGCCCGGGTTGATTCCATGGAGTTACGGCACATAGATGCTGAATCGGTCAAAGCGGACGCGAGCTGGCAGGAAATCTTCTTTCTCCCGGAAAAATATATCGACCTATGGGTAGCTTGCGGACAAGTTACGATCCAAGAGATGGATGGCAAGGCCATCGAGCCGCTCGTTGGTCAGGGCATGTTCACTCTGCCCAAGGTGAAGTTCGCCGGAAGACGACGCCCCAGATATATTGAGCACTACAAAACGCATGCCGTGATGGACAGTGAACACTATGCAGTTGGGAAAACCTATCCAGGTTGGGTTCTCCGTGATACGCAATCCGTCGTCTATTTCATGCTCCCTGAAATTCGGAGATTTCGCGAGTTTCTGACACTCGTTTCACTTACCTTGATTGTCAGCTTGTACCTAGTGATCCGGATCGCGATTGGCATTAAGTTGCAGGATCAGAATTGGAGGGCTTTCAAAAGCATCGTGATCGATAACGATTCATCTGACTCACGAAAATGAAGAAGGTAGTTGAACTGCGTATTACTGTTTGGCGGCCAAATTTGATGAAACTTTTTGGCCTCATTGGTCGTCGGCCTGCGATGGGTGAGTAGTGCGAACTACCGTTTCCAACTCAACTGCGGGCCTACCATGAGACAACTCCTTGTTCATTCCTCGGGCTACCCAAGACCGGCTGCCTTTCTTTCTGATTTAGATGAGCTGAATTGTGGCTATGCGGGCCCCGGCGGCAATCGGGCGTGTAAATGGTCTCCTTCTTCGCTCGATTTCGCGGCGATGGGGGAGAACTCTGGGGGGAGTAAAGGAGTCAATTCAGTGGTTGGGCTGCGGATTCTGCTCGAGAATCAACCCCGTGCGAGTATTAAAGAATTGCGCTTGGTCGGTCATGGGAATGAGTCGCTGTTTAGCTTTGCGGGTACCATCTTAACTGACAATGTCGCCTTCACCGAGGCAGCTTGTATCGGGGACAGTGCTACTTTTAATTCTGAACTGAAGAGCTTTCAACGTTTGGCTGATCGTTTCGCCCATGATGGGTCAATCACGGTCATGGGCTGCAACACGGGCCGCTCCGATGGAAATCTACTTAATTTTCTGAGCAAAGCGTTTCTAGTCCCCGTGAAAGGCTTCGTGGAGCTAATTGATTACCGAAATACAAGTCCCGATATCGATACGTCGAATACCTATCAACCCCACGCTCGGTTTCAGCAACGCGGCCAATTTCGCTATGCGTCGATGGGACAATTATTTGACTCCAACTGGGAGACCAATGCCTGGCATGCCAGACCGGACGCGTCCAGTCAGATTACCAGTTTAGCCTCCCTCAAGGCCAATCGCGCCAGACAAGCCAGTGGCAATCAAGTGATCCATGCCGCCAATCTATTGTGGGATATGGTCCATCAGTACTTCCATACCGAAAGTCATTTGATCGACGGGACCGGCTTTTATCCCGCCTCCGAACTTTCTCTGGCAACAGTTGTCGAAGGGAGCAAGAAAACTATCGAAGTCAGTCAAGGCTATATCGACAACCTTTCAACTGGCACACTGCATTGGCGTCTGCGTGAATTGCGGATTGCGCTCGATCTATTGCAACAGGGCGTGACTCGACCCATTGCCTTGCAACGATAGTCTTCTTCACGATCGTGTTGAAGACGATCATGAAGAAAGCAATGGTTTTAGTTTGCAGCGAGTCAGTCGGAAGCGAATAGAGATGAGTGCCAAAGGTGATTGTGAAGGCGGATGCACCAGAAGCACATCGATGGACATCCTCGCGATCGCTATACGTATTTAACTATGCATGAACAAGGCCATTTTGTCGACGGAGATCACCCATCCTTGCAAATCGTCGATCAAGGCTACATAGCCCTGGGAACGGTCTTTGGCCTCAATCACAATCAAAGGATGCATAACGCGGAGAACTACTCCATGCTGGCGTTTCACCGAGCGTTTGGGAGCGAGCGATTAGTGGCCATTTATCCGAATGTCGCGGGGATGCTCCAGCCTTAAAATCCGTGGCGACTGAAAATTTCGTCCAGATAGCTCAGTTCAAGCTCGGGATCCATCAATAATTCTTCTTCGGGAAGAATCAACCGTTCGCTCAACCAGTCCCCCAAGTTCCGTGTGTCGCGCAGGACTTGTATTTCGGGCAACGTGTCTGCGACATCTACGTCCTGCAATGTTAAGGGTTCAATTGGATCGGAACCTATGCGCTCGAACACGTCGGCGGAAGCGGGATTCCAATGATTGTTCGTGCTACGCAAAAACCCGGGAATTGACTGGATATTTGCCGGTCCTGCCATGGGGTCGCGACTCGGAGAGTCTTGCGACGATGGGGCGGCGTTGGAATTTGGCGACGGGGCAAAAGCAATGGCTGTTTCGTCCGTCGTATTCACGCCACCGACAACTTGGATGGATCCGCTAGAACTTTCTAGCGAGGCGCTGGCCATCGCATGGGTCCGCCCAGCCACAAAGGTCTCGACATTTCCAAAACCGCGAGCTTCGCGGGTTAGACCATCTTCGCGAAAGAGAATGAAGTCACTCCCCTGTTGCCAATGAGTTTGCGAATTCGAACCATAGAGGGTAGCCAAATCGGCGCCACCCGAATCGGCAAAGGCATTGACTTGTTCAAACGAACGTGTGAAGCTGGAGAAGCCTGGTCCCACGATCGATGCCGACGCACCGCTGGTGGTGAAGCGATCATTGCCAGCCGAGTCGTACAAGTCAGCTTGATCCATGCCCCCTGCGTTGGCATAAGCATAGACACGCTCGAAACCTCGCACGTAGTTAAAAAACCCGCTCCCAGTCATGCTACTAAACTGCGGACGAACGCTTAGCCGATCGTCGCCTGATGAATCATAGAGGTACGCGAAATCTTGGCCGGCACCGGTAGCATGAATGAAAATGCGATCAATTTCCGCAACGCTGAATTTGTAGCCGACCCCAACTAATTCGGCACTGCGTGGTCGCGCGGTCAAAGTATCATCACCATCCGAGTCGTACAGGTAGACGCGGTCCGCACCACCACCGCCGTTGTAGCTCACCACTTCGACGGAGTTAATGGCGAGTTGAATCTGGCTATTCTCGATCGTCGATCCGGTGGGACGCAAATCCACTTTGTCGGCCTGAGAACTGCCCACCACGGTCAGTGTATCGTTGCCACCGTGCGCATCGATGGTCAAATTCCTGATCGCTCCATTGGGATACGCATACTCGATTTCACCAAAGCGTACCTTCAATCCGTTCTGAAGATCGACTCCGATATCGTCGGAGCCGAGTCCACCGTTGACCGTCAAACCGGAACTGACACGTGAGACAACATTGGCCAAAACCAATTCACCATGGTCGTTAGCCTGTCCAGGTAGTTGGATGTCCAACCATTGGCCAGCGTTGACTTCCACGTCAACCCGCAAAGCACCGCTGGACCAAGTGTTGTCGCTAACTGAGGAAGCCCCTGTTTTGAGGACAGACAAACTGCCTGACTGTGCGTCGTGGTTGGTCCACTCGACCGAGAACAATCCAGCCTGACTGGCTTGCACACGCAAGGTCTTGCCAGCCGCCTGAGTCTGTTCGAGATAGCGAACTTGGCCTAAGTTCGTGGCGTCACCCGTGGCCGGAGGGCTGTTTCCTTCACCGTTGGTATTGCCTCCACCGGAGTCTGGCCTGAATCCAACGTCGAATTGAAACGAGCCGATTTCGTGAGACGCGTTGACGATCAGATTGTAGGTTTGACCAGCCACCACGAGAATATTCGCAGGGTCGAGCCCTCCACTGGTGACTTGCAGACCGGTCGCGGTTTGTAAACTCCAATGCAGCGAATCAAGCCATGCGCTATTGGCATCCAGCAGTAGCGTGCCACTAGCGGAGGGAGTCAAGCGATAAACGTCGTGATCGCCAAGTGTGTTGATCCAACCATCAAGATGCGAATTGGATAAATTGAATTGAGCTGCTGAAGAAAGACTATCGCCAACGCTATCATCGGGAATTAGTGAGTCGATTGCCTGTTGGAGATTGAGCCGATCGTAGCTCGCTCCGGTCACGGAATCGAAGACCTTGTCAGCGGTGTCATGTAAATGATTGGCGATCGAGGTCAGATTGATACTCGCATAACCGACCATCTCCATAGCTTGGCGCACCAGCACGGAAGCACCAGCCACGTAGGGTGCCGCCATGCTAGTTCCGCTAGCGGAGGTAAAATCGTCGATCTTGCCATCGCGCCCTAGCACGTGATCGGGCACGGTGCTGAGGATGTTCTCACCAGGCGCCGCGATCACATGGCTATTGCGTTGGCTGAAATCGCTCAGTTGCCCTTGGTCATTGACGCTGGCCACAGGTAAGACATTGGGACTGGCCGCTGGATAGCTGAGCCCAGAAGCTTGGTATTGTTGAAATGAGTTGCCTGCCGATGCGGTTACGACGATACCATCGTTGGCTAATGCTTGGAATTCCTCTTCGAGCGTGGCCCATTGGGGAATGACATCGGCATTCCAACTGGTACCCAACGACAGATTGACCGTGGTGATCGGATGCTCGAATTTGTTGCGATTGTCATGCACCCACTGCAGCGCACGTTCGACCCATGACAATTGACCTTGCCCCGCATCATTGAAGACGCGCAGCGCGACCAAATCCACGCCAGGGGCTACACCGGTATGATTGGGATCGTCGCTGCCAATGATTCCGGCGACGTGAGTACCATGAAATCCAAGCGGCCCATCATCGTACGGATTGGCGTCATTTTCCTCGGTGAAATCCCAACCGCCGACGACACGATAGCCTGGCCCTAGTCCTTTGCCGAGCGCGACGTGATCCCAGGCTATGCCGCTGTCAATCACGGCTACCGTCTGTCCCTTACCGGTCAACCCAAATTGCTGCTGAACTGTGTTCCAACCGCTGGCGGCGTGGGCTTCTTTAAGATGTGATTCGATAGGGACCGCATCGGAATGAGGAACTAGGCTAACGTCGCCGTGCAGTTCCAAAAATTGATCACCAAGCACATCGAACATCAACTGTGCAGACAATACCAGCCGCCGTTCGCAGGCTTCAAAGATGATTCCCGACACAGCGCCTGGATCGATCAGATCGCCAATGCTTTGCAACGGTCGAGTTTTATATGGGGTGCTCACAGCTGTTTGACTTATCCGTGCGGAAAAACGAAACGACTCAATGGAAAACCTAGGTCATGCTCTGCTGGTAGGCGGTCGCCAGGATTGCTAGCACCTGTCACCACCCAAGAACATCGTCGGCGGCAGCGACTGTAGCGATTAGGACGACTGGGTTGGCACGGAGGACTTTTGCGAATGTTGCGCAGCAGCTGTTTTTTCGCTGCAGAATATGCCGAATAAACCAGTGTGATGGCTTGCCATCAGCAACAACTGCGAACACAGGCAGCAAGGATGCTCCGGTGTTCGCTGGGGGAGCAAGGACGCAACCCCACCCAGGGCTTCAGTTCCGCCTACCGATCAACCAGCAAGGATGCTCGCGATCGGTTGTGCGGCGAAGTCGCAGGGGACAACAAGTAAGAGCCGACATGCCGTGTCGGCAATGATCAACGCCATCGTGAAAAGCGAGTCTGCTTTTCGGGGCTATTAAAGGCGCCACTAAGGAATTAAAGCAATGAGTCGGCCGAGCTGGTTGCAGAAGATCTATTGGGCTCGTTTTGCCAAACCAGTCGAAGATCGCGAACTCTTTAGGCAGCTTCTCAGTCACCCTGTGAGCTCGATTCTCGAGATCGGGGTGGGCGACGGAGCGCGGATGCGCCGCGTGGCGAAGCTGGCTCAGCGGGCCGCTGGTTGCGAAACACTGCGGTACATTGGCACCGACGAATTCGAATCTGCCAAGGATGGTGGCCGCCATTTGAGCTTAAAGCAAGCGCATCAGTTGGCCAGTCAATTGGGTTTCAAGGCTTCATTAATTCCCGGTGACATCAACTCGGCGATTCCTCGCGTGGCTCACAAGCTCGGAGCCTCCGACATGATCATTGTTGATGGAGGTTTAAACCCCGGCCAACCCTTGGCTAACGCTCTCGGGAGTTGGCTCAACCGTTTAGCGCATCGAGACTCGATCATATTAGCTTGTCAAGAACGAGGTGAAGCACTCACGCTCGTCGATCTAAGACAACTCGAACTACCCACGCGGATTGCGGCCTAGTGCTCTGTACAACCTAAGAATTGGGTTACAACGCGGATGGGGAAAAGGTGTCTGTCACCAAAAGTGCGAAGCACTCGCAGGGCCGTTCCGGCTTTTGGCGTCCGCCACCTCTTCCCAGGCAACCCTAAAATCTAATCTTGACAAAGTACAAGTGACAACCGTCTCAACGCTTCATGGAAGAGTTGTGCTACAATCGAGGTTCATTTCTCGATCAGTCTAGCGCATCATCGACGGTTGAACCATGAATTGCTATCTACCCGCCTTGGGCTTCTTAACCTGCTGGTTGTTGGTCTGCCCGCCAACGGTTCACTCGCAAGTGGGCGATCCGAATGAGTCCCCGCGTTGGTGGAAGGGGAATCTACACACGCATTCTCTTTGGAGTGATGGCGACGATTTCCCAGAGATGATCGCCGCCTGGTACCTTGAACATGACTACAACTTCCTAGCGCTATCAGACCACAATATTCTTAGCTCGGGAGTGCGGTGGATGCCTCTGTCGAACATCGTCAAGCGATCGGACGACGGAATCTTACAACGCTACCGTCAAAAGTTTGGCTCGTCATGGGTGGAAACATGCCCCGCCGCGAATTCGACCGACTCAGGCGAGACACCTTTGGAAGTCCGCCTCAAGCCGCTCGATGAATTTCGCTGCCTAGTGGAACAGGCCGGCAGATTCATCTTGATCCAAGGCGAGGAGATTAGCGATAGTGTCGATGGCAAACCCTTACATATCAACGCTACCAATCTCGAAAAACTGATCCAACCGGTGGGTGGGGCTAGCATGCGTGAAGCCATGCAAAACAATTTGCGATCGGTACTGGAGCAGGAAGCGAGCACTGGTCGTCAGATTTTGCCGCATTTGAATCACCCCAACTTTGGCTATGCCGTTACCGCAGAAGACTTGGGGCATGTGATCCAAGAGCGATTCTTCGAAGTTTACAATGGGCATCCAGATGTTAACCAATTAGGAGACGAAGAACACATCTCGATTGAACGCATGTGGGATGTCGCCAACGCGATTCGCCTGACGCAACTCGATGCGCCGCCGCTATGGGGAATTGCTACTGACGATTCGCACGAGTACCACGGTCGTCCCGGCGCGCGACCGGGTCGTGGCTGGGTTATGGTTCGCGCGCATTATTTAACGCCCGAACATTTAATTCTCGCCATGAAACGGGCTGAGTTTTATGCCTCGAGCGGCGTCGTGTTGGAGGAGGTTAACTACGATGCTAAGAGTAAAACGCTCGCCTTGGTAATTCCAGCTATCCCGGGTGTGCAATTCACCACCGAGTTTGTTGCGACCCTCAAGCCGACCAACTCCAACGACAGCCAATCCAACTCACTCCCTGCGGCGGAGCAGATTGGCCAAGTTGTCGCCAGCACCACCAGCCTCACTCCCAGCTACACTTTCACCGGTAGCGAGCTTTACGTTCGAGCTCGTGTCATCAGCTCAGCCGAACATCCCGACCCATCGCTCGCCAATCAACGGCAACAGGCCTGGACGCAGCCGGTAGTCCCTTAGTCGCACCACGCTGCGGGATTGTCAGTCGCGGCGTGCGCTAAGAATGTCAGATTCCGCACAAAGAAATTCAACTTCGAAATCCTGGTCGAATTCAGCGAGTAGTGTCCTGAAAAAGGAAATAACCATGCGACTTGTTAGCCTATGGCTGTTATGCGTCTTGTTAATCACATTGCCCAAGCCTGTCGCCGCCCAAGAACTCAGCCCCTTCGACACGACATGGGTATCGCTATTCAATGGCCAGGATCTGCAGGGCTGGCAAAAAATCGGCCAAGAGAAATGGATTGTCGAAGACGGTGCAATTTATGGTGAAGGAATTACCAGCGAGTATGGATATTTGGCAACCGAAAAAGAGTACCAAGATTTCCATTTGTCGTTGCGATTCAAATGCGAAGCCAGTGGCAATAGTGGAGTCTATATTCACACCGCTTTTGAACCGGGAACCGCCAAGGTAAGCAAAGGGCGACAAGTGGAAATAGATCGAGCGATCGGGCATCATACAGGTGGCATTTATGGAGACGGCAAGGGTTGGATTGCGTGGCCTACCCCGGAACTAGAGGCCGTGCTGAGGCCGAATGATTGGAATGACATGTTGATCAAGGTCGAGGGTCGGCACTATCGCGTGCTGCTCAATGGCATACAAGTGCTCGACTACACTTACCCCTCGCCGGTCTCAACCTCTGGGCAGATTGCCCTGCAGTTGCATTCCGGCGGTGAAGGTCGCATGCGTTTCAAAGATATTTTCATTCGCGACTTAAGCGACACAGTTCGGAAGTGACGTAGGGTGTGCCGAAAAAGAGTCTTCACCAGAATTTGCGGTTGAAGCTACAGCGGCTTGAGGTTTTGGCGAATCAGTTCAACGGAGTGACGCCATAGGGTCTGGGCCGGCATATCAAATTGCACCATGGCTGGTGCACCTAACAACCGCGTCGGAAAGCGTTTTACTTGCAAGGTGACTTCGTAGTGCGGTTTTTCCGGCAGAAACAATCCCTGTTCATTGCGAGCTGAAAGCAGCGTCGGATCACCTATCAGTTCTACCGGAGTATGGCTAATGGGATCAGTCGCAATTCTCGAAATGATGCCATGTCCAATCTGACCGAGATCGGAATCCCACTGGATTGCTCCTGGCAACCCAACCTTCAAACGTTTGACGTCCTGTTCGGGGACAATCACCGTCAACGTCATCTGTGATTTTCTTGAAAACCAACCAACCAACGTACTGCGGTCGCAGGTCACACCTCGGTTGCTTGCGTCGAGCGGATGATGACCGAAGCGATCATCTCGTGGTGCGGTGATGGGGGCGACCAATTGTTGCGGTCCCGCGATTAAGTACCCTGCATAGGCAGCCGTGTGGCGCAGGGCGGCAATCTCACGCACTAAGACCCGCTGCCGACCCTGCAATTCACTCAGCTCCTCCAACTTGACCGGTATCTGATAGGCAGTGGAAGGGTCTAGCGCGCTGCGCAATCGCAACTGCTTCAATTCCTCTTCCAGTACCGCCAGCTGCCCGCGTACTTCACTCAGCTCGAATTGGCTGTCGAGGGATTCAAACTCTAAAACCAACGCGCCCTGCGCCAAGCTCTGATTGAGCGGAGCCGCCGCTACTAACTCGGCCGTTTGACTGGCAAATAGCGGTTCTTTATCCTCAAAATCGGTGACACCTCGCGCTCGGATCACGCTGGGAAGCGGTAGCACAACAACCGTCGCCAGCAGCAACAACAATAGCGTGAAGAACAGAGTCCAACGCACAATTCGGATACTCCCAGTAGCCAGAACATCGCGGAAAAACAAACGCAGAGATCTGACTTGTCCCCACACAATTCCCGATAACAACATGGCAGTCAGTAACACGGCCACAAGTCCCAAGCCGAGTGGCATCAGCACGCTCCAACAGATCCAAACAATCGCTCCCAGAATAAACAACCGATACACAGCAGCGATCAAGGCATAGGCGGCCAACCCAAACAGGGATGCATCAAAATGCGACTTGGCAGTGGAACGTCCGGCCAGAACCAAGGTGGCAATCGACCGCAACGCTTCGCGCCCTTGATCGGCCAAATTGGGTACGCCCCACAAATCTGAGAGAATGTAATATCCATCATACTTTAACAGCGGATTGGAATTGATCAGTAAAGTGCCCACCGAGCACACAACCATTAGGCTGGCCGCAACATAGTGCGCCACCCCATCTAAAGTCAGCAACCACACACCCGCAGCCAGCGTGGCCAGAATCCATTCGACGTACATCCCTGCAGCCGCGATCCCCGCCCGTTGCCATTTGGAAGGCAGCTTCCACGAATCCGTGGTATCGCAATACAGACAGGGGGCTCCGCACAACAACATCAGTCCAATTTCGTTGCATTCCGCCTTGTACCGCACACAGGCTAAACCGTGCCCCAATTCGTGCAGCGACTTGGCAGCCAGGTAACAGACAAACAATAACAACCATCGATCACCGCGAATGGCAGTCACGTCAAAAGCTTGGGCCAGACCCGTACTGAATAGTTCTCGCAATACTAACAGTCCCAGACTGCTTCCAGCCACGATCCACACCAGAACTACGAGAGGATGGAACAATACCGTCGCCAATGGGCGGAGCAGATTCAATAACATTGTCGGATTGAAAAGTGGCACGCGTATTGCCAGCGGACTTAGCAATTGTTGCAGCCATCCCTTGCGTCGGAGTCCGTTTCGTTGGGAGGCGATTCGCGCCGTTTCGAGGCGTGAACCAGGGACCAACAAGTGATGTTGTTGTAAACGCATGAGCAACGAACTTAGCCACGCTTGGTCGACCGCCACCGTCGGAAAAACCTTTCGCATGCCGATGGCGATATCCGCTAGACTCAGTCGACCAGTCATTAGCTCGACCGCGCAATGTTCGATCTCGTTGAAAGTATAGAAAGTTGCCGTCAGCGGATCTCGCGCAATCCAACGGGCCTGATCAGCATGGTTACTCCACTCCAGATCAGCACGAAGCCGGGGACCAAGTTGTTGAGATTGCGGTGTGCTCATCCCCTCTACTCCGAGCCTACATTCTTTTCAATGGTTGCATTGACTCGTAGCCCCGGGCGGAGTTTGCCAGTTGCATTGTCGACTTCGATAAACACTCGCACTTGTGAGCTAGCAGGGTTAACATCGGGACTAACAAATACGACGTGCCCAGTAACGCTATCTTCGTTTTTCCCCTCGATCAATTTCACCTTAGCGGAGTGCCCTACCAGATCACCATCCAGCTCGGATGCCGCAATAAAGCCTTCTACCCTCAGCGGGTCGATACGGACGATTCTCAGTAGATCGGTACCAGGCTCGACCCATTCACCGGTACGTTTTTCCACGGATACGACCACACCAGCCGCAGGTGCCACAATCTGATGACGCGTGTAGAGTTCGTATGTCTTGCGATAATTCCCTAGTGCCAAGGAGACTTCGAAGGCAGCGATTTCCTGATCGTGTTGCGCCCGCTCAACCTCGAGCTGCGCTTGATCAGTCACTAATTTGAGTCGGTCGATCTCATTGATTGGATAAGTGTCTGGTACACGGGCATTAGCGTTCAGGGCACGTTGGTATTCGTTGTTGGCAACCTGCTGTCCCTTTTCGGCCAAACGCTGATTGATATCGTTGGCTTGTTTTTTGCGAGCCATTTCGATTTGCGTCTTAAGTTGAACCAGTTCTAAGCGCACGGCTTCGTCCTTGATGTTCCCCAAATTCTCTCCAGCTTCGACGACATCCCCTTCCTTGACTTGCAGTTCACGAATAGTTCCCGGAACTTCCGCCGCCAAGGTCGTGGTTTCGATCGTTTTGAGGATAGCCGACTCGACCCGAATCGAGTCCTGTGCCGCCAGCGACGAGGACAGCAGACAACAGAGGCAACTCCCTGCCACGGCAAGGAGTGGTATGCTCGAGATGGTTCGACTGCTGGTCATCATTGGACTCTTCGTAATAAACAATGTGCTTGTGGAGCGTAGCGGAGTTTGCCACGTTTTCGCCTGCAAACAGAGTTTTCATCGCCCGCCACACTCGGCAAGAGCGACCCACCGCAGCGACTCCACTATAAAACCATTCAAAATTCTATTCTTCGTCTTGGCTACTGAACCACATGCGGCGCTGGGCGGCTTCCACTAACGGGCGACACCATACAAACCATAGTGGTTGTTGGCCACACTCAAAAAAGGCATGCACTCCAGCACCTGCATGGGCATTGGGTGGGAAATCAGTTCCGACAGTAGCGCGGACTTCGACCGAACACCCCTCGCCATGCCGATTCTCGACTTGATCAGCAATCCACGTGACTTCTGCGGTAAATCGTTCATCAGGATCACTCGCCAAACAAAATTCGATATTAGACCGCGAATTGGTGTTGGGAGCTGAAGGATGTGTGGAAGTCGAGTTTGAAGTTGGCGTCAGAGCGTGGCTTTCCGCTCCGGAAAAATGTCGCAACAAATATCCAACGTCGCGGTCGGCAACTTGTACTCGCACATGCCAAAGACCCGACTGATCAACAATCGTGAACAGGGAATCGCCGCGGCGTACGGGACGACCAGCCAAGTTGCGCCGCAAATCCTTGGCTACTACCCAACCGTCGATCGGAGCCTTCAACAATAACCGCGTGCGTTGCTGTTCGAGCAACTGCAGTTGTTGCTGCAAACTTTCTTTTCTGACTTCCAACTCCGCGATCTTGCCCGCCAATCGACTTTGATTGCTCAGTATATCTGGGGCGTCTCCACTTAATTGATTGATCGCTATGCGAATACCACTTGCCTCTTCGTCGACGGCTCGCGCAGCTCCGTGCGTCTGTTCGATGCGCAATTCGAGTGCCGGAGACCGCATTTGCACTAGCGGCTCGCCAGCCTTCACACAATTTCCATCATCCACCAACAATTCCTCGATGAAACCATCATCGGCCGCGTAAATGGCTCGCGAAGTTACCGGTTCGTAGGCTCCTTCCGCTTCAATCACTAGCGGGTAGGGCGTGCGCAACACGATTAGTGCTAACACGACAATCGCCAGCAACGCGGCCCATTTGAGTAGCGAAAGCGCACCTCGCAAAGCTTGCATTGGTCCCAGCATCCACAGTTGCAAAATCCGTGGCAAGCGCAACCAACGCGAATGCTGTTCCCAGGCCACCCCAACGGTTGGCAACAAGTGAGAGAGTTTGGTGGCTGAGCGAACCATTTCCGGATAAGTCTGATACTCGATGGCTAGCAGCGTGGAACCAGCCCGTACTGAATTCTGTGTCTGATTGTCAGAGCTTGATAGACGCACACCAATCAAGTTGTTAAACGTTCCATCGGCTGCAATCTCTGGTAGAGGCTGGCCCTGCGCGTCGAGCAGGCCGGCTTGTTGACGCAATACGGGCTTGCCGCTCTTGACGACTTCAGCCCCTACGTTTTGCAAGGCTTGAACTGCGGCGGCTCGAGAATTGGCCTGGGGAACGCCGCTGAGGGCCAGGACCTGAGGGCGTCCCAACCACCCTGCAGTCATCACTGTCACACGGGCTGCTCCGAGCGTGCGGGCTAGACCGCCAGCCAGCAACGCGGACGCCTCGTCTTGCGACTTCGCCAAGTTGATTTGGTGGCAGACGGCCTGTGCATGATCCCAGGTCTCGTCAAGAAATGATTCCAATTCTGATTGTTGTCGTATCGCAATCACTTCTGAAAAAGCTGCTAGCAATTCCACGAACCCCGCGATGGCGTTTTTCGGAATTGCTTCGCCAGTTCCGGCTAAGAGACACCCCTTGGCAAAGTTCTTCGCGCGCAAAGGGGTTGCGATCCAGTGCTCGCCAGCCTCGCTCCCCATGAGGAATTCGGCGGTGAGCGCGGCTGAGGCGGTCGCGCGCCGCGCCAACTCGGCTTGAGCCACTGCGGACGGGACGCCACTGCTAGCGATCGGCAACCAATCTCCGCTAGCCGCTGGAAGCAGCAAGACGACCGACTCTGCCGCCATTGTCAGTCTTAAACGGTCAACAACGGCAGCGAAGAAACGCGAACTGGGCAGGTCCGACCGCGCCAGGTCCTCGAGCTCGTCGAGCAGTTTGTCAAGATGGTCTACTTGCTCAGCGAACAATGGCTAATTCCAGGGAAGTTGGCTTGCGGTATATGCTGTCAAATTTCTTCGACGTGAGCGGAGACGAACTAGCATCGGACCACTTAGTGAACCTCAGGCGCTAGCCGTGGGCTCGAACCAATTCAGGCCCGCCCACGGCTAGCGCCTGAGATTCACAACATGCACAAAGTGAGTCCATTTTGGCTCACGCGCTTCGGCTCACAAGCTTATGCATAATCCGCGTCAAACAATTCGAGTCGACGGACAATCTAAAACTTGAGTTTCATTGTACTCCTAGCACCCATTATCCCGTCAAATGTTTCGCCCGAGGAACTTGCCCAATTTCGCTAACCGGACATTTATTCGCGAAACTCCTCACAATTGGGTCCGTAAGAGCGATTTGTTGAACTGACACAACCGGAATATCCGAATTGTTGAGAGTCTGGTTCTAACAATGGACATGGAACAGCCGTTTTGCGCGGTTCTTAGGAGGGGGTAAGGCATGCATCATCCACCAAAAGCTTCGGCGGCAGGTTTGCCGCTGAGAGGGTTGCTGCTGGGAGGTTTGTTGCTAGCAAGCGGCTGTGCGCTCACCGGCGACCGGTTCAGTTTCTGCAAGGACGACAAATGCGCGGACCTGATCACTCAACCCGCGTGCGGACCTACTCAGTTACAGTTCACTGAAGTTTGCAACGTTCCCTGCGCGGAACCGACGTTTGGCGAGCAACTTTCACCGCTGGACCTGAACGAAAGTGTTCTCTCCAGTGGGAATGTCATGCCGATGTCGCTGCAAGAGTGTATTCAACTTGCGCTCTCCAATTCCAAAGTCCTCCGCGATCTGGGTGGGATGGTTATCCGCTCGCCGCAGTCGGTCGGTACAAACATCGACCCGGCCCTGACCTTCAGCGATCCGCGCGTCGGTGAAGTGGCAGCTCTGAGCGCCTTTGATGCAAACTTCTTTGTTAACAACTATTTTGAACGCAACGATCGCGGACTCAACAATCAGTTCTTCGGTAGCAACGGTCAGTTCAAGCAAGACTTAAATACAACTCAAGCCGGTGTGAGCAAGCGCTCGGCAACAGGTGGCTTCTTTGCTTTTCGAAATGTCACCAACTACGACCGCAATAATCAACTGTCCAATCGCTTCCCCTTTGACTCATGGGAAACCTATGTCGAAGCAGAAGCCCGACAACCTTTATTACAAGGTGCCGGAACGGAGTTCAATCGCATCGCTGGTCCAGGTGCCGTGGCGGGACAGCTCAATGGCGTGGTCCTGGCTCGTGTGCGAACCGATATCAGCCTGGTTGATTTTGAACGTGGTGTCCGCGATCTGCTAGCTGAAGTCGAAAACTCGTACTGGGATCTATATTACGCCTATCGCGATTTGGAAGCCCGTATCGACGTGCGTGACATTGCGCAAGAGACACTGGATCTGCAGGATAAGAATGCCACTTCCCGCGGTAAGATCGCCCAAGCCGAGGAACAGGTCTATCGCTTTCAAGCCGAAATCGTCGACTCGCTCAACGGTCGACCGCTGGACGCGACGCGAACCAACAACGGCAGCTCGCCCGGAACATTTCGCAGTATAGGTGGCCTGCGAATTAGCGAACGGCGATTGCGTTTACTGGTTGGCTTACCGATCAACGATGGCAATTTGATCAAACCCATCGACCCGCCCTTTAACGCGCCGGTCGTCTACGACTGGTCGAGTAGCATCAACGAAGCGCTCAGCCGTCGTGCTGAAATCCGTCGACAAAAGTGGGTTATCAAACAGCGCGAGCTCGAATTGGTGGCCAATCGCAATTTCCTAATGCCGCAGTTAGACGTCATCAGCCGCTATCGTTTCCGTGGCTTCGGTGAAGAATTCCTTGGGCCAAACTCGGCCAGCTCCAGCCTGTATGGTGGACAATTCCAAGAATGGCAAGTCGGTTTGGAATACAACCTTCCCATTGGTTTTCGACGTGCCCACGCTGCCGTACAGAATTCACGATTGGGCTTGGCTCGCGAAGTGCAAGTGCTGAAGGAACAAGAACGTTTCATCCATTTCGCCCTCAGCAACGCGGTCAATGAAGCCAAACGCTCCTATGAAAACATGTTGCTACAACGCAAGCGACTCGACGCTATCGTGGTCCAACTCAACGCTATCGAAGCCAAGGGCGAGCAAGGTGAGAAGGCCGAGTTGGACGTCCGCTTGGAAACCCATCGTCGCCTGCTCGACGCTCGACTCAGATACCACCAAGCAGAAGTAGAATACGCATTGGCACTCCGTAACGTCAATTTCGAAAAGGGTACGTTGCTCGAGTACTGCAACGTTGACTTGGTGGAAGCCATGGCGCCGGGCAAGGCCTACATCGACGCCGCCGAGCGACACGAATTGCTCGACTATGAAGTCCAACCCGCGGCTCGCGATATCGTGGTCGGCAAGGAAAACTAAGAGAGTCAACTGCGAAACTGTTACTAACGCAATCGTCGCACGGCTCTCCGAGCCGTGACCTGCTGAATGGAATTGGGAGTCGATTACCATGCGAACTCGTTTGATCGCTAGCCTTGTCAGTCTATCACTGGCTTCGGCACACGGTGTGTGCGCTCAAGAAGCGTTGTGGTTCACTCCCAGCGAACCTGCCGTAACCACCATTGAGCCCACTGCCGAAGAACTGAGTTTCGCGCGACGCTTCGGTGGCTTGCTGAATAAGCCGAAGACGCAATCACAAGCTACTCAGCCTCAACCCAGCCACGCGTCGCAACGTACCGGTGATGAGCAGAAAAAAGTGGTCACGCCCGCCAGTGGCCAGCACAGCGGAGTCCGCGAGTTTGAGATACCGTGGTCCGTGACGGCCTCTGCTCCCTTCGATTTTGACCAGCATGCGGCAGCTTCCAAGTCCGATAAGGGATCAGCATCCGCTAAGGGGCGAGGTGCTCAAGTAGGCCCCATGGCTGCCCAAGTACGAGCGAATTACGTACAGTCGCCGGCGAGCGCGCCCCAAACGCCTGTGGCTCTGCCAACGTCAGCTCCTGCTGTTGCACCGCACCCTACGACCGTAGCCGACATAATTCTTTGGCAAGGAAATCGAAGTCAGCCCAATCGGGTTCTAGCAGAGCAACCAAATCTGCAGCTCAACAATCCGCAGCCCAACGCAGTGCAACGCTTGCCGCTGCCCATCGCTGAACGTATGCCACAACCATTGATAGCCAGTACGCCGATCCAACCAGAGCCGATCGCCCAACTTACCGAATCATTGATACAACCAGTACCCGAAGCCAAACTCAGCCAATCGGTCGTTCAACGAGTCCCTACGCTCGAGCTCGATGCACCGCGAGTTGCGACCCCGACCCTGCCCCCAGGCACCGGTCGCCTTGCGAGTTCGCCACTTCATTTGGTGTCGCCGAATCACTACACACTTACCGACGAACAACAATCAGCCAGCGATCGAGTTGGCTCTACAGTGGTGCCAGCGCCACCGATTTCCGAACGCTTGACCGATCAGGCGAAACAGCAACCTGCAGTCGACCAATCGACGGATCCGAAAATGTCAGCCAAGATACCTGCCACCCCGCGAACTCCGCTGCTAACTACGGAGTCGATGATTGGGCCATTGAAAGGGGCGGAACAATTGTTTTACCGCCTGGATCTAGAGCATGACATGCGACACGTGGCTGCCCGCATCGAATCGGGTCCGCGAGGGGATGCTAGCAACTACGCTTGGATGCCGGCCGCCTACACTTGGATCAGTCCCGCTCTCTACCATCACCCGTTGTACTTCGAACAACCCAACTTAGAACGCTACGGCATTGGCCCCAGACCAGCCCTACAACCCTTGGCCTCGTCGATGCACTTCTTTGGCAGTATCCCGCTTGTCCCCTACAAGACACTCACTCACCATCCGCGTGAACGAGTTTACACATTGGGAGAAATGCGGCCAGGCAACTGTGTTCCCATGCAGCGTGGAGTAATCCTCGGGCAATCGACGGTGGGCGAGGTCGCAATGTTTTGGGAAGAATGTAGTGGTTACTAACTCAATCGATCTTGCTTTTGGCATAGGCATCGGCCAACGATGTATCCATACCAATGGTCCAGCGCACACCTTCACTTTCCAATTCGACGTACTGCTCGCTCACATTGATGTCAACGACTTTGGCTTTCACAGAGCCAATTTCGAATTCCGTTCCCTGCGCCAATTCAATCGTCTTGCCTTCAATCCGTGATCGGATCGATGCGGCCGTTCCAGTCCGCCCGCTGGTTAGCGCAGACACAAAGGCTTGCGTGGCCACGTCAAATTTTGGAGGTGGTGGCGCGGGTTCTTCAGGTTTGGGTGGATCGACCACTTTCAATGTCAACTTCTGCTCCGTCGAAGCGCGTGGCCAACCCTTGTCGGTCGCCTTAACAAGTACTTCGTACGTGCCATTCTCAGTAGGGTTCCATTTGAGGGTCTTGCCAGCGAGATTGAGCCCCTCGGGCACTTGTTCCGACACCAAACTCAATTCCACATCGTGATTCTCGTCGTCCTCTGGCTTGAGGACTTGATCCCAAGGAGCCCCACGGGGTATGTCAAAACTCTTGTCACCGGCCAGTCTCGGCGGATGATTGGGGGGGGCAAATGGATTGCGTCCCAGTATCTTCTGCTTGTATTCTTCAGATGTCATCGCCAAGCGTCCAGAAGACTGTCCCGAAGGCTCCTGCTTGGGACTGGCTGCATCCAATGCCAAGGCATGCGATTCGAGGGAGATTTGAATGACATTGGGGACTTTGGTCATCGTCACCTTGGCATTCTGCAACGTATGCAGATAATCCGCATCGTAGTAGGCTGCCAACAGATCGAGCCATTGCTCAATGCGGCATTCGCCGGTCAAGCTAAACCTATACGACTTGTAAGCCTTGGTCGATTTCAAAGGCATTTCCGGCGTGATGACTTTGATATCGCTGACCCCCGCGTCGAGCGCGATCTTGGTGAGCCAGCTCTTATATTGTGCAACCAGTGTTTCTTTTGATGTTGGGAGCGATTTGATCTTTAATTGCTCCAGTTTTCGCGCCGCCAAGGCACCAGACGTGGCGATGCGTTTCATGTTATCGCTTTCCTTCCGCGCCGCGTCGACCAAATCTTGTTTGTTGTTGATGGTTTCCCGAACGGTGGTGAAGGCATAGTTGGCGCCAAACAATCCCACGACAACCCCCACGCCCAATGCCAAGTACCGTTCTCGCTGTGTCATCGCCATATCAGTCCGCCATCACTATCTATAGAGTCTCAATCAAAACCAACAACTTCAAATCTTAATCTTTACGACACTTCACTCCTTCACTGCTTCACTCTTCTTCGCTCCCCCGCCGGAATCTAAACTCTCGACCAACTTCCAACCACGTCCTTTGACCGAAATCGTCTCTTCAACGCGCCATTTGTATAGTTCACCTGGTGCGGCATCGAGCTGGGTTGTATTTTTTCCCGCCACCACATGCGCGTCATCTCGCAACGATTTTTCAAAGGCGGCAATGGTTGTAGAGGAATCTACACCGACGGGCATTTGGATGCGTGCCGTACCATCGGGTTGGACCGAAAAAGTCGGTTCGCCCACGATGACTTTATCTGAACCGGGAATGTTCTCCGCAATATACGTCAATTCATCCAGCCAATTTGGCGAGCCATCGAGGAACTTCTCGACCTCGTTTAAGTCGGCAATTCGCTCTTCGGCAGAATTCTTCAGTCCCTTTTGACTCTCGACCTGATCTTTGTACATAGCCAAATCTTCGTCGAGCGCTCGATTGACATTCGACCACCAATAGATACCGCCCAGCGCCAACAATGCGACTGCCGCGCCGGCCAACAGATAGGTCGTGGTCTTGCTCTTTGGCGGTGGACGCTTCTTGGGTTCCTTAAAGTCAAGTTTTGATTTTTGATCCGCTGTGACAAAGTTTAACGCCCCTGCTACTCCCGCCAGGCGATTGGCGAAAGCATGCGCTAGTTCTTCACGTTGCTGCAGCTTAGCATCGAGCAACTCAGTGGGATCCACGATCTTCACGGGACAACCCAGGACTTCCGAGATCAACTCCTGTACGCCCACAGTCAAACGTGGAGTGGCGACCAATAGCGCGCTTGTGATCGGCTTACCCGACAATTGGCTTGAGGCGGCCATCAAACTGCGTCGCAGCTCGCCGTTGAGAGCCGGTGGAAGCTGACTGGGATCGCTGGGTAGTTTCGTACCGCGAATTTGCAGCACACTACCGCGATTGAGGATCAACAAGTCGGCGTCATGCTCCGACATGCAAATTACCATTGCCGCATCGCTGCTAGTAACTTTGCCGGAAGAGGTCGCATAACGAGCGAGCTCGATTGGCCGCAAGGCGACGTGAGTGAGCTGTACCCCCGCCTGTGCGCAAGCGGATTCCATTTCGTTGAGCACCGCAGGAGCAATAACCCCTACTAACGCGGTGAGCATCTCTTGGCCCGGCTCCTCAGGGAGGATCACATAGTCCAGCGTCCAATTGTCTCCCATATTGGCAAGCTGGCGTTGAGCTTGAAAACGGATCACATCGGGCAATTCGCTATTGTCCATCCGAGGTATGGAAATAGTGCGCACTTCGACCATCTCCCGCGAGGCGACAATCGTTACGTCACTTTTGCGCAAGCCAAGTTCATCGATCGCGCGACTCAAGCCTTGCGCGGCATCGCCATTGAGAGGCACGGTCCCCTCGGCGTCTTGCGGCGCAGCACCAATCCGTTGCTCGCTTAGCCGTTCAATGGTGACGGACGCTCCACTGCCTTGGCCAACGGAAACCAGCAAACTATCGCGCTGCCAATCGATGATGATCTGTTTTGCCACTGTGCTATTGTCTCGTGCTTAAAATCTCAGGGTAACGAATTCGTTTAAGGCCCAGCCGCAGTAGACTTCGGGCCGCGCGGTCGGGTCGGTAAAACCAAGTGTTTGTGATTCAGGATACGGAATAATTCTTAGTTGTCTGAAGGCTACGCAGGCGCCGGCAGGAAGTGTTCGGCAGCTTTGGCCTCTGTCTTACGCCACGCATGCCGTCGCCTGCATAGGCTGCCATCGTTGCCTTCGGTCGTTACTCGCTTTTATCAATAAGCCTCACTGCCAAACGGTCTTACCTTCCCCAACAGCCTATTACGGCTCGGCGTTAAACGAATTCGTCGTCTGGCGGCCTAGCCATTTCCCTATTCTAACTCGAACTCCGGCCAATACCTTGACGCCCGCTAATGACTCGCCCCCATTTGGTTGCCAACATCAAACCGCTGCCCAAGGGTGGCGATGTCAAAACCGCGATCCAAATGGTCCATGCGACGGAAGAATAGGATCAACGGGACATCCCCCACACCACTGATCACCGCTTCGACCCGCGAAAAAGCTGCTTCCCCTTCCATGTAACCAACAATTTGGGCTTTGAATACGTCGCCGCCGCATGTCACCAGGGGTAGGATCGCACGCATTTCGTCCATCGTTACAAAACCCTCAACTGCCAGCCATGTTTCGAAATCGCGTGTGAGGCTGTCGGAACCATCCACTCGGGCCTCCAAGATTTGGTCCACCACTTCATCGGTCAGCCCGGGAACCCCGCGCAGAATCTCCTGAGGGCACTCCATGATATTAATCCGTCCCGGAATGGCGGGAGCGTCGACCGTGGTCAAGTAATCCATCAACACCGGAGTTGAATTGGCTAGGTCCAAGGGGAGCGAAGTGAACGGAGAACTGTATGTGACTTGCCCGGCCGGGCCGTCTAAAGTGATCGTGGCGTCGATCAAATCGAGGACCTGATTGAACTTGACACTTCCCGCTTGGCTAAGATCGATCGAGGACATGGCACTCGAACTCCAGGGCTGCGGCGGCGTACCAGATTGATTGCCACCCTGCGCGGCGCCACCTGGCGCGGTGGCACCCTGTACTGAGGACAGCATATCGAGCTGAGCCCCCATGGCACCATCGGTTTGCTCGCTATCAGCAGCCGCCATGCTTGCTAATTTAACTAGTGGACTGGTACCATCCCCGCCCGGAGCTCCACCGTAGCGATAGGCCAGAATAAAACTGGACCACTCTTCGTTTTGCAATACGGCCGCAAGATCTTCGGAGAGCAACAGCATATCGTCGCCATTGACATTCACACGCGGCGTGCCATCGGAGGCTACGTTCTTTTCCTGACTCTGTAGAGTCAAATAGGGAGCCCACCCCAGCGGCGGCGGCGGCAAAATATTGGGATCAGTAATCGGCGCCAACGCACCCGGAGCTTGCCCTGCCTGCAGCCCCATACTCATCTTCGTCGACTCGGCCTGATCGAGCATGCCGTTGCGGTTCTCGTCATAGCCAAACAACATTTGAGGTGTCACGCCGCGAACCAACAACAATTGTTCGATGGATTCGATGGGCCCATTGGCTGGTTTGTACGCCGGCTGCAGATTCATATAGTAGTCTGCGAACTCGGCACCCAACGGTCGCGGCTCGTCGTCTGCGTCGAGCCAATCGAGGATGGCATCAGCGATTTCCTCAGTCATCCCAGGGAGCGACATCAACATCCCTGTGGACATACTCGATGACATACTAGCCGTCGCTTCGCTCGCTAGGGACGATAAGGCCGCCGTCATGCTGGCCGCTGGATCAGTTCCACCGCCGGCTCCGCCACCACCCGCTGCGCCACCGGTTGCCGCTGCGCCTAGCGTCCCCGCTGCCGCTAGTGCATCGAGCTGCGCGAGCGTATTGAGGTTGAGCTTGGCAGATTCGTTTTGCAAGCCATAACGAATACCCGTATAGTTGCCAAATTCATCGAGGCTGGGGGACAAGACCGAATAATTACCGCGTCGCGCTGGATCGACATCGGGGATCACATTCACGGCTTGGAACATGGTGGGGTTGTCCCAAGTCCCGCCTTGAGCCAAGCGTTCGGAGCGCGGATAAGCGACCAGTAATCTTATGGATTGCGCACCCGATTCGGCGCACATCCGCGATTGCAATCTTCCCGCGGAAATCCGCGATGCCTCATGCGTGATGAGCATGGACCGCGAAAAATTGAGGGCTGCCAGAGTGGCCATGACTAAAACCACTAATACCAACAACAGAATAAACCCACCCCGCCTCGTGGGGCGCCGCGCATTTTTTAAACCGCGAAGCGGTGGCTTGTGACAAGTGACCTGGGATTTGCATCCCAGGCTATCGAATGCCGTGCCTTCGGCACTAAATAGCGCAACATCAAAACGCGATTTTGGGTGGGGCGCTGGCTGCTGGTGACTTGCGGGTGCCGAATACATACACATCTGGCGCCCCACTCGCTGGCGCGTCGAGCTGGTAGTGACCCTAATATTCACGAAGGTGGTGCTATTCATCTTCATAGTCCCATCGACTCCATTCCGGCAGCTTCGTCAGCCGCAGCGGCATCCGCAGCATGAAGCTGCGCGCCTGGGATGGCCACCACCAATTGATAAACTTCGACACCGTAGGCTTGGCGATCGGCGTAAGACATCATGCTAATGGATATGCCCGGAGTCAGCTGCGATGCTTCGCTGGCCGAGGCGGATTGCATGGCCAAAGTGATTTCAATTAGCCAGGGAAGCGATTGCGTCGACGAGTCCCAGTCGAAGAGCCAATCAACACCATCGAAATAGGCAAATTCCAGTGCCACTACTTCGGGAGCTAGCAGATCGCCGGTCTGCTGCAAGCGCTGCGTGTCTCCCATTTCTTCGGCGTAAGCAGTTACACCGCGATCGAGCTGCCGACGCACAAGTCCAGCAGAATAGGCGGAGGCCTGCCCCGTCGGTGCCCCGAACTGGAGAAGTGAATCTTCAATCCCCATGTTCGTCGGCTGCTGTACGTAGTACGTGACAGTCTTCATGTCACCGGGCACGTCGGTCAGGAATGAATCAACCAGCGTAGCTTGCTGCAACACATACTCATCGGGGCGCGGAATGCGACTAACGTCGACAATCAACGAGTATTGATCGCCGTAGATGCCGGGTGGCAAGGCGGTGGTCACCGTTTCGGACAACACATCGCTAGTAGCACTCGTCGCGGCTGGTTCCATGGCTTCGCTGGCCAAACCGCTTGTCTCGCCGGTGGGAGCCGCTGCTCCTCCTCCTCCGCCGCTAGCTCCCATCAATTGTTCCAGCACGCTGGGATCATATTCTTGCGGCATGACCACGCCGCGAATGTCATCTGCGATTTGACTCAACAGCGCGCGGGCAAGTTGCTCACGCCGGATGTCATCACCGCGCGTTGCAAAGTTGCGGGCAAAGATCTGCATCAACGAACCGATCAGCGCAGTAGCTACCACGATGAGTGCCAGCGACAAAATCACTTCGAGCAAAGTGAAGGCTGCGCGTTGTTTTGATTTGTGCATGATTAACGTCCACCTCTACCGCCACCAGTAGTTCCGCCGGCCCCTGGTCCGCCAGGACCAAAGCCTCCGCCACCGCTAGTCGCGCCACCGCGTCCGCCGCCACCTCCGCCGGCACCTGGTCCACCGGGACCAAACCCGCCACCGCCACCGCCACC
>JBGSNE010000010.1:0-3457 GCA_041739785.1 Pirellulaceae bacterium | reverse complement strand
GCCACCGCAAATTCCGGAGATCGAGCCGGAGAAAGCGTCAGTTTAGACGGTTTAACGCTAGCCATCGGCGTTCCCTACGACAATCGCAGCTTCGGCGACGACGGCACGGTCATGGTTTTCACCCTTGGGCTCGCCAGCGCGGTACAGTCGCCAACTCTCATCAGTTCCGATTCGCCCAATGCCAACGGTAGATTCGGATCGTCGGTGATAATCCGTGGCGATACCCTGATAGCCAATGAACTATTTCAAGTGCCCAATTTCTTTACACGCAGTGGAAGCAATTGGGTACCCGCCGACGATCCACCGCCTGTCTTCGACGAGGTGACCGATAGTTTTGCGTTTAGTGGAAATTCCATTGTCTACGCTGTCAGAACCCTAAACGCGCCGGTCAATCCACCGCGTCTGAAATTCGGATTCGTGGATACTACCAGTACGTTCGACTTTGGCGATACATTCGGATTTACGGCCGGTGCAACAACCTTTGCGGACAACGGTGCAAGGCACGTAGCCATAGGTCCTCGGCTTGGCTCAGGACGTAGCGTAGAAGCAGATCGCATCAGTGGTTTTGACACATTCGACGACGGAGTCCGGTTTGGAACGCTAATAGCAGGTAGCTCAGACAACTTAATGGAAGTTGATGTGAGCAATGCTCCACAGGGAGCACTTCTAAACGCTTGGATCAACAGCCCTTCTGCTCCCAATTGGATTCAGGTCGCGGAAAACATTCAAGTTGGAAACGGTAGGAACAATGTCCGATTCACAATCCCAACGAACTTCTCACTGTTTCCCGAACTTTGTTCGATCCGGATTCGTCTTAGCTCTGAAGATGGTCTTGCCGTTACCGGACCTGCTATCGACGGTGAAGTCGAAGACTACCAAGTCCAAGTCTTGCGGGACTTTACGCTAAGCGTCACCACGCAGGGTAACAACATAATCATCGAACAAACCGGGAGTTCGGGACGCGATCTGCGGATTTTCTTTGCTGACACAAATCTTTCGGTTTACATATACAACCTAAATTCTTTGCGAATCGAGAGTAACTCCTTTTTTCATGCGAACCGGCGATACGAGGTCAGAACAACATTGGCAGGTGGCATTACCATCGTGGGAAGCCCTGCTCAAGACGAACTAGTCGTGGTCGGTGCCAATACTCTACCTACCTCAACTTCGGCTCGCTATGTTTCGAAAAGCAGCGGAATGGGGAATGCACATATCGACTTGACTTATTCAGGCGGTTTCAAAAGCTTTGTGAATTTCTCATCGATCGACACACTTCGCATCGGCGGAATGCTCGACGTATCGGTTGATGGCGTATTGGCCGTCGCAGGAGGCCAGTTCTTTGAATCGACTGCTTCCACACCGCTCAACCTTAGCAATATCACATTTCTTTCGGGAGGTTCTGTCGCATCGCCTTCGGGGCTCTCTCTTGGTTCAGGCGAGAGTCTGATCGGCTTCGGCAGTGTCCAGGGGCGATTTTCTGCCGAGGCAGGCTCCTATATCGCGGCAAGTGGTGGAAGTCTATCGTTGGGAAACGCGAGTCATCCCGCCGGTTTCTTTTCGCGAGGCGAATTGCATGTCGGAAACTCAACGGTGAACTTGCAAGATGGCTTACAGGCAGTTTTAGGATCCTACACAACCCTAGCCGGTGGGAACGTCAACGCCACTGGCGGTGTGGTTGACTTTGGAAACATCGTTGCCGGGTTCGGAACGATTGGGACACCGAACAGCGCTAGCGTACCACTGGTGGTCAATGGCGCGATCCTGGGTGATTCAGCAGCCAGTCGCATAACACTAACGGGATTTGTAAAAGGGGTGGGAACGCTGAGTAACGTCAATCTTACAGGGACTTATTCTCCTGGTCTAAGCCCAGCGTCGGTAAGCGCAGGTAGTCTCAACTATGCAGCGAATTCCACCACCATCATTGAAATCGCGGGTATTTCTGCGGGGAGCCAGTACGATCAGGTCAACCATGAAGGAGATGTGGGAATCAGCGGTATTCTCAATGTGCAACTTCTCAACGGCTTCATACCCCAATACGGAAATGTTTTTGACGTCATGACATGGAGTGGAACGCGTACAGGCCAGTTCCAAGGTTTTTCTGGAATGGCTTTGAACAACAGCACAGTAATGGTGATCCCCAAATATGAACAGAATCAACTTCGATTGATCACGACCGGTCCAGGGGATGCCAATCTGGACGGACAAGTCACTTTCGCCGATTTCCTAACATTGCAGAACGCGATGGGGCAACCTGGAGACTGGAGCCAAGGCGACTTCAATCTTGACGGCTCTATCACATTTGCTGATTTCTTGATCTTGCAAAATCGTTTTGGGCAGACGTACTTTACCGCCAGCCAGGCTGCTAAGGTGCCAAGCTCGGCCGCTCCGTTGACCAAAATGTCGACGCCAGTGATGTCGTCAACTTCTGTCTTAGGGTTAGTCAGCACGCCATTCGCAAATCGATTAGAAAGCCCCCTCAATATAGCCGCTCAAAACGAAGAGCAAACTGCGGAACAACTTACGACAGACAAGCGTGTCGCCAATTCCGCTTCCACAACTGTGCGAGTAGTACTTGGCAGTCAACAATTGGTGAACAAAACCGATGTGGTCGCATCAAAGCGATTGTCCCAAGCATCCAGACCTACCAGCTCGATATTGCCGGCACTGGCAGACGCTGCCTTCGCTGATGCTTTTGAGTTCATTCGGCCCGTGCGTTTGCCGAGATAATGTGCCAAGGAGGACTTTGAAAAGCAGAATTACGATCGACTTCGACCAATCTTTGCCGGATCGACGTACTTTGGAAAAACCTTAAATATTCTGTCCTCCAGCCCATTTGTTTTGCAGGAACAATTACGACGAACTTGATTGCTCGTCTTCGAACTGCCGACAACGCTGAAGTTTGTCTGAATTGCTATTTTGCACCGATTGCACTGCTACGAAAAAAGTGGGACATGTATGAGAATCAAACTGCCAATTTCTGCGATCGCCCTAACATTGCTGCTGAATGCAACGCAGGCCCGATGCGATTATATTGTTTCGTTGGCAATTGCACCGGGGACGTTCGACCTATTCATTGAAGATAACAATCAGGCCAGTACACTCAATACGTTTGGCATCGCTTCCTACTCCATTCCGTTGTTAGGTAGTATTTTAAGCGTTGACCACAAATCACCACAAGGATTGACCAGTAGTGTCCAGGACGTGGGCTTTCGCCTTTTGCGTTCACCAGACAATTCTTTAATTGTTTCGGCATCGCAAAATACTTTTACCTCGCCCATTCGTGTCCCCGACTTTGGTAGGACGGGTGGCAATTTAAGCAGTTTTATTGGCGTAGATATGTTGATCTTTTCAGAGCAGCCCATCTATGACGCAAAGTTGTTGATCGCATCTGGCACTTGGAATACTTTAGGGGTCGCTCCCTCAGTAAATGTGGCCTCGGTTGATTTCGGCGGAAATG
>JBGSNE010000326.1:0-128569 GCA_041739785.1 Pirellulaceae bacterium | reverse complement strand
CGATCGACCGCGAATGCGGTCGATCGCTGGCGAACCGGATTTCGGTAGATTCCATGTTCCCTGGGGTTTGCACCCCAGGCTAGCAAATGCCACCGCTTCGCGGTTGAAATAGTGCGGGCTTCAAAACGCACCAGCGAGTGGGTCGCTATCCTTCTGGCCCTGCTGTCGCCGAAATTACGCGACCCACTCGCTGACGCGTCGAGCTGGTATGTCATAAACACATAGCCCAAGTTGTTGTCCAACCATGCTAACATGCTGCTCTAGGGATTACCAACCATGCAAGCCACAAAGTGCCCTCCCCGCAATCGACTCAAAGACTACTTGGCCGGCAAGCTCGACGAACCGGACTCGGCGGTTCTCGAACGCCATTTGCTGGAGTGCTCTGAGTGCGAACAAGCGGCTTCCGAGATCGACCACGATCCCGATACGTTAGTGGAACTGCTGCAACTCGGGCCCGGGCCACTGGCAAACGGTGCACCAGTCGCCAGTCCAGCGCACACTGAGAACTCAAGCCCTCTACCCGCGCTTCCACCCAGCATCGGCTCGTACGAACTTCTAAAACAACTGGGTGGCGGAGGCATGGGAGCCGTCTACCTGGCTCGACATAAGAAGCTCGACAAACAGGTTGCCATCAAATTGCTCCCGGCGTTCCCCGCCCGCTTGCCTGAATTCGTAGCCCGCTTTCAACGCGAAATGCGCGCTGCTGGGCAACTCGAACATCCGGCCATCGTCCGTTCGACCGACGCGGGCGAAGAGCATGGGATCCACTTTCTAGTCATGGATGCTATCGATGGACTCGATCTCAGTCGCATCGCGCGGGCAGTGCAGCAACTCTCCATTGCCGACGCTTGCGAAGTGATTCGACAAGCCGCATTGGGATTGTCGCACGCGCACGAAAAAGGGATCGTACATCGCGACATCAAGCCATCGAACTTGATGCTCGATGCGGAGGGTCAAGTAAAGATTTTGGACTTCGGTTTGGCTCAAGTCGAAGTGTGGGATTCGGGGTCGGCTGAGATTACCACCGTTGGTCAATTGATGGGGACGCTCGATTACATGGCCCCCGAGCAGGCTGAACGGGGCGGGGCGGTTGACTATCGCGCCGATCTGTATTCGCTCGGAGCCACTCTGTTTCGCTTGCTCTCCGGACGCGCGCCGTTGGCGGCGGCGCCCGATTTGACACCGCTGGAAAAGCTGCGACTGTTGGCCACGCACAAAGCTCCGAAACTCGCCACGCTTCGCAACGATGTGCCACCGGAGTTGAGTGTATTGCTCGATTCGTTCCTGTCGCGCGAGTCCTCGGCCCGGCCAGCCAGCGCGGCGCATGCGGCTGAATTGTTAGAACCGTATTGCCAAGGTGCCGAGCTGGCCGCGCTAGTGTCACGTGCCCGAGCAACGCTTGACGATGCACTCCCCAGCTCTCCCCCACTGGCCTCGCTGCTCAATCAGGCAATGCATCCCAGTCTTGCGCAGACTACTTCGGCTCAGTCGTTACCCATGCGAAATCAAAGTGGTTGGAGATCGTTGGTAACTTGGGCTCCGCTGGCGTTGTGTCTGGGCATGTTGTACGCAGGGATTCTGTTTGTGTTGGAAACTTCCAAGGGGCAACTGGTCATCGAATCCGACGACGCCGATGTGCAAGTCAAATTGGTCAAAGATGGCCAGGAGGCTAGCGAGCTGCACATTCAGCCTGGTACGCAGACCACGCGATTGCGCGGCGGAAAATATGAAATCGTTATCGATTCGCCCAGCGATAATTTTACAGTCTCCAATCAGCAATTCACCATTCGCAATGGCGAAACGGTGGTAGCCAAGGTGACGACCAAGCCGCTAGCCAGCGCCTCCACGACTGCGCGGGATATCACTGCGGCGCTGCGTCCCCAAGATAAACGACTAGACACGGTTGTCTATGAAGGCGATTCGCTAGACGTCTGGCTGCGACGACTCAAGTTCGAACGCAGTAGTGGGAAGATCAAAGAAGCGCTCAACGCCATCAATGCCATGGCCGATCAGAACGTGAGCGATCTGATCGAACCGGTGATCGTTGAGTTTTTAATGAATCCTGAAACGTCGTCTTCCCACTACGACCAAGCCTCTTTAGCCTTGGAAAGATCCAGCGGTGAACGCTGTTTCGAAAACGTGACCAAGATCCTGAAGAGCCTTCGAGCCCACGATCCGGCAGAGAAATTTCTGGGCGCTGCCAATCAAAAGCTTGCTAGTAGAGACGTAAACCGCGTCTCGCAAATCTCCAGTTTTTTGACTTGGGGGGCGAACGTCCTGCGAGAGGATTCCCCACGGCCTACACTGCAACCGGTGGTGAGCTACGTGCTAAAGAACCTGCTGGAAGACCATGGGCCATCCCGAGTTTTTCCAATGGAATGCCAACAGGCGGTCATGGACATTCTACTAGTGAGTAAGCAACTGACCGATGCTGGGTTCTGGTTGGCTGAGAATGAAGGAGCCTACAATGATCGACCATGGCACGCCATTTTGCGCGATGAAATTGTGCGTCGAGCGCAGGCGGTGCTGGAGGACGAACATGCGGATGCCAAGTTGGTCGTGCAAGCTGCGCTAGTCCTTAATTCAACTCGCCAGTACAGTACCGAGTTGAGTACGAGGCAGAAATCACAATTGATCGACGCGCTGGCCAGGCGCCTAACGCTGGCTTCCCAAGAACTCCAGCCAGCCCTCGCACCAATCACTGTTTCCAACTCCCACGCGAAATTTGCCGCACCGATTCTCGGTGACGACAATTTGCATGGAGGGAATTCTAAAACGCCGGTAAACCAAGCCATGATGCTAATGAATCTGGTCGTCAATTGCAAATTGCATGACGAACTGAAACCGTCGCTTACTTCGTTGCACGAGTCATTGGCAGCGCAGCCTTTGTACGGCGGGATATTTGTGAGCAATGACATCGTCCGAGGCACTGAATGGGTACGTGCCTTTCAACGAGTTGGAAATAGTTCTGAGTTACGAGCGATGTTGTTTCAGCAGACGGCTTATGTCCAAAGCGGCTTGCTGATCGGTAAAGATCGGAAGGAATTAGTGGCTCGATTCAGTCAAAAGGGCGCCGCCGACTTTGCTGTTGAAGCCGAGGCGCTCCTAGATAAAATTGAGTCACAGCCAGACCTGAAGGACAAGCAGCAAACCCTTGGGGAATTGTACCAACGCTTGACTCGAGACCAAGCACCGCGTGCAATTCCGGTCCTAACCAATTACTTGATCGAGCACGGTGACTCGGGAGATGTGGAGTTGGTGTTGTCGATGCTGTGGCGTGTCTCCGGGGATCAGTTCTTCGTGCATTTCACCAAAATTCTTGAGGCGACATCCATTCAGCAGCACGCACAAATTCTCTCCATCGATTTTTCAAGAAGGTGGGAGTTTGGTTGTACCGAACCGGCATCCCTAAACCGATTCTTGAACTGGGTTGACTCCGTTTTCGCATCCCAGCAAGAAGCAGAGGTCGCGCTTCAACCAGTGCTTGCAAAACTGTTGCGTAGCCTACTGCGTGATCGCCGTAGCCCAGTGGAAAACGTGCGAAGGAACCCATCTTCCGTCGAAACAAAGTCTGGTATCGTCAGTGAAGACTGCCAGAGATTAATTTTAGGCCACCTGCGAACATATCCGCAGCTTACCGATCGAAACTTCTGGCTGGCCGAGCCCGTGACCTATCAAAAAACAAAAGATGTTATCTTACCCATGGATCAACCGTTTCGATCAGCGATGCTCCAGCATGCTGTCGCAACGCTGGCCCCCAGTACACTGTTGACAAACCCCGACCAACTACGCACGCACGCGTTGATGGTGATTCGGTCAGTGATGGATCAAGGCGATAAATTGTCGGCGCAGCAACGTGATGAAGTCAAACGTTACCTTTCCCAGCTACTTGGAGATTCTGCGAACGATCTAGTAAAAGCTACGGCCCTCATTGGACAGTGGGGTCCGTTCGGCTATTTGGCGGAACCGCAAGGGAAAATATTTAACGATCATAGCTACAACGGTCCGTGCAATGTTCTAATTGCTGGCTTGAATCTGATACCAGAACTGGAACTCACCACTGTGCTCACTGAACAATTGCAGTTGCTATTTGAAGCTGCCGAGCGACCGCGGATCACACGGAATTACTTTGGCAACCGAAACATTCTCTACTGGGCTCAGTTTCTCGAGGACGCACGTCGACCTAGTCGCGATGGAAGCGGCCTCGAGCAGTTTATGATTCAAACTGTCTACGTTGTTTCCGGGACACTACTTGGCAAGGACTACAGCGAACTTGTCGACCGTCCGAACAAGGTTAGTCAGGAAGAAGCCGAGGCGCGGAAGCGTTTTGTTCGGGATGGCGATACGTTGGCGATTGCTATCCCCGGGCTGCTCCCCGCCGATGGTTCGCCACCCCCAGTGCTGCAAGCTGGCAAGTCGCAGCCTGTGATCGGCTTTCCTGTCCCCGTAAGCGCCAACGGCCACATAACGCTGCCGGGACTTGAACCGCTGGCGGTCCAGGGGAAAGAGCTGAACGACATCCGCGAGCTGATTGCGCAAGCTTACGCGGAACAGGCGTATGATGAGAAAGAGGAATTGTTTCGCGGTACGACCGTACAATTCTTAATGCACGCTGGCGAACAAGTTGAAATACGCAACGTCACCGGCCAAACCCCGCCCCTCAGCGATCGACCCTGAGGTCGCGTGCCATTCAGGTAATATTCTACATTAGCAGGATTTGTCCTACGCACTCATTGATTAGCACGGATGGCAAGTCTAGAGCACGGATGAGCCGGACTACGGATGAAGCGGAGCACGCTTGAAGGGGGGCGCGGTGGCCAAATGCACTGCGCTATTCGCGGTGATTGTTTTGGAGTGCTGTGGCTTGGCACAGCTTTCTCTTTCCATGCGGTCCGGTAGCCAACGGAAATTGAATGCGACCTACCGCGTGCAGAAAGAGAATGGTACGCAACGATAGGGTCTCGACCAGTTTGGCAAGAAGATGGTGGCAAGAAGATGTTCTTCCGGGAAGCTCCATGGCGACGCAATGTCCTGTCCTGCCGGCAGTGCTTCCCATTCTTACTCCTAAGGTGATTTCCGACCAACTTGGTTGGCGAGTTCGCGTACTTTGGCGACGACTTTGTTTTGGGCTTCGGCCGTGAAGGTATTTCCGTTGTAAATCCCACGCGTCTCATAGCCGCCTTCCGATAGCACACGGGCCGATGGGAGATAGCCATACAAGTCGTGGGCCTCCCTAATGGCTGGTGAACAACACGCTCATCGTGACTTTGTAGCTAAGGTCATTCATTTAGCTCTGCCTGCCCTCCGAAAAACACATCGCCAAGGGTGTTTCGTGCATTAAATTGAGCCGTTGATCCGAATGCCAGGGGTTTTCGTTATGCGAATCAAGCCAATATAGGATATATTCTATGACTCTTCTCTGAGCTAGATTACCGCAAATTGAACCTGCTGATCGAATAGGGTGGTCCAATATATATCGCGCGGTGGGCGAAAGTTGTGCGATGAATATCTGGAATCTAGCAGTGTCTTTTCTGGGGGGGAGATGATTCGCTGACCTCACCCAATAATCGAGGAACAATGTTTAATTTTAATCGCATCCTCAAATTCGTCGACTTGGCCAAAACGGACGATAGTAGCTTGGCCCAATGCCTGTTACTCGCCAGCAAGTTTGATTCGGAAGTCCATTTGCTGCACGTCGTCGCAGAAAATGCGATGCCGCTGTTTGGAAGCCAAAGACGGCTTACGCAGTCGACGGAGCAATTGGCGGCACTGCCGCTTCCCAAGAACAGTATTCGAGTGAAGCGCGAGGTGCGAGAAGGCACGATGACCAACTGTGCCTTAGAGTATGCGAAGGAGCACGAAATCGATTTGGTTTTTATCGATCGCTCCGATTTGCGATTAATGGACAGGCGGTCTGCCAATGCGCTGGTCCGCGAATTGCGTATGCGACTTTCGATACCCATCATTCTGACCGATAGCGTGGGCTGGTTGGAGCAGTCGAACAATGATCACGCGATGAAGTCATTGATCGAGAAGTTCGGATCGGAGTTAGCCGGTGACCAGCAAGCAACTCTTGAGTCGCTCGTTCGAGCACTTGAAGATGAATTGAGGCTGAGTCGCGAACAAGCGGAAGGAATCGTTGCGAAGGCCCAAGAATGCGAGTGGCTGAAATGGAAGATGGCTGAAGGCGGAGCTGATTTCACTAGTCCGCTGGGTTGCTGGAAGATCAGACAGCCCAACCAGCCAGAGAGTTCCGGACTAACGTTGGTAGAAGACGAATTCGACATGGAGCGGACAGCCGCAGTTAGCCTGATTCAAAGGGCGATCGAGGTCAATGCGACCGATATTCATATCGATCCCGACAGTTCTCAGGGCTACAACGTACAGTTTCGTATCGATGGACGGATGCATCAATTCTGCCGCATGCAACAGCACGTTGCGGGCGTAACCATGAAGCAGATCAAATTGATGGCGAATCTTAGCTTGGCTGATCCATTTCAACCTAGCGAAAGCCGCTTGGAAATGCCCGTTTCGCTCCCCCATTACGATGTACGTGTCACGACGGCTCCGGTTGCCAATGGAGAAGCCATCGCCATGCGAATCATCGATGGCAAGAAGTTAGGTCTACCCCTCAGTGAAATTGGCCTCTCGGAAACGTCGTTTGAGTCGGTCCATCGCATGTTGCACCACTGCTCCGGCATAGTATTGATTGCCGGGCCGACAGGGGCTGGGAAAACGACAACCGCCTATTCCATCTTAAATTTGCTCTTCAGTAATCAACAGAAAATTGTTTCCATCGAGGACCCTGTTGAAATGGTGGTGCCCTTCATGCGTCAGTTGAATGTCGACGCCAAGCACAAATTTACGATGAGAAACGGGCTATCCACCATTCTTCGCATGGACCCAGATGCCATTTTTATAGGTGAAATACGTGATGCCGAAGCTGCGCAGATTGCGCTGCAAGCCGCCGCGAGTGGCAAGCGGGCTGTGAGCACCATCCACCTTAAGGATGTGGCGGCGACCGTTTCAGCCATGAAGGAATTTGATGTGGATGGGAAGACACTGGCCGACAGTATCGCTGGTGTTATCGCCCAACGCCTAGTGCGGCGACTGTGCCTGGAGTGTCGCGAATTCAGTCCGCTGACACAGCAAGAAAAGGATTGGTTCAAATCTCAGAAAATCGATTTGCCGACGCAACTTGCTCGAGCCAGCGGATGTCCCGCATGTCGCGGTACGGGGTACAAGGGTAGGATTGGTGTGTTCGAGGCAGTTGTCGTCGAAGGCGAGTTTGCTGAAGCCGTACGTCAGGAAGCGCATGTTTCCGATCTTCGAAGGTTCGTCTTCAATTCAGGTGCGAGTCTACTCTTCGACGGGCTGACGAAGGTCCGCGACGGAATAACCACGATTGAAGAATTGCAGGAAGCCAGTTGGCTCGACGAGGGACATCCCCCGCTCGATCCCACCGACAGTGATAAGGAACTTTATAAGCATGGGAAAGTCTCCGAACCGATGGGTACGGCCTAGCGCACCGTAATGCTAATCGTTTAACCCGCAGCCGAAGGCAAGGATCCTCTGGTTATTAAACCTAAGAGTGAGCCGTGGGCCGTAAGGTACCGGGCAATGTTAGTCGCCCGGCCGCCCACGCGCCCGAGGCTCACTGAATCAACAAGCCCTCACATCCCTCGGCTAACGAGGTGATGAATAGTCCGGGTTAAATGATCATCGTGCACACCAAAAGAGATCAATGGACTGCCAACACGAGTACAAGACCTATGGTTGGGATGGTACCAAGCTGCGCTCCGCTTTATTAGTCGGTTATTTTCAGCCAACGGAATTTCTAAATGCAATACAACGAGAAGATTCCTGAGAAGATAGATAGTTATCGCATCTGTCGACGGATTGGAAGCGGAGGACTTGGTACCGTCTATGAAGCCAAGGAAGAAGTTAGCAACCGCAGCGTAGCAATCAAAGTCTTTTCGAGTGAGCTGGGCCTAATGTCTATGGCTATTACGCGACTCAAAAGCGAGATCGAATTACTATCGCAGTTGCAGCATCCCCACATTGTGCCGGTCTATTCCACTGGTGAATTTGGGCTCGTACCGTATGCTGTCATGGAGTACATCGATGGACCAAGCCTTGAGGATGTTATCCGAGGAATCAAGTTCGAGCGCGTCGGATTGAGAAATAAAGATGTGGCTTTGACGAACGAGTTGCCCGGAGAGCGGCATCTCGACTGGGTACTGAAACTGTTGGGGGCTGTTCCATCTTCTGATGGGCGATCGAGTGAGAGTGCCGCGGCACTGTCTGAGAAGCCATACCGTGTCGATTTTAAGAAAATCGCCGCTATGATTGCATCGATAGCCGATGCATTGGCATACGCCAAAGACAAAAATGTGATCCACGGGGACATCAAACCGTCCAATCTGTTGCTGTCAGCGGATGGCCGCCTAAGTATCGTCGACTTTGCTTTGGCGGCCGTACTTGAACAACCCGGTATGACGCTGAGTCGAGAACTGCTTACCTCGATCATCTATACTTCGCCTGAACAGATAGAGGCCAGTGGAGGGCTGCGAGATCAGCGCTGCGATATCTATGCTTTGGGGGCCGTACTTTACGAATGGATCACATTAAAGCCTCCGTTTGATGGTAAGCGACGCGAACAACTTTCGGCGCAGATCATGGATGACGCTCCCGTAACACCACGTAAAATCGACCGGCGTATACCGGTAGACTTGGAGACGATCTGCCTTAAGGCTATGGAGAAGGATCCTAGCGCGCGGTATCAAACGCCCAAACGAATGGCTGAAGATTTACGGCGGTTTGTGGACAATCGTACCATTGTCGCTCGGCGTGCAAGCGCTATAGGTAAAGGTACAAGATGGGTACGCAGACATCGTATGAAGAGTGCCACTGTTCTCATGTCTTTGCTGCTAGTAGGTGTGATGGGCAATTTTGCCACGCAATGGTACTTCTCCGTTGGTCGCACGCTTGCCGCTCAATTCGATCAGAAAATAAACGATGCGATTGTCGTGGCTTTTGCTGGCGATCAAGCGGAAACATCTGCGGCCATGGCTGAGATTGAATCTGAAGGAGTCGAGCCTTGGGTGCTAGGTATGGTAAGTGGTATCCGTAGACTGTACACCGGCGACCCAGACAAGGCTGCGGACGAGTTCAAAGCTGCTCTGCAAACAAAGCCAGACAGTGTTGAACTGAAGGCGCTGTTGGCCAGGTCGTATTTCGACAGCGGACGATTCGACGAGTTCAGCGTTCTTTCGGCGGAGCTCGACACAGCAGTGCCAGCAGACATGAGGGAGAAACTCTTCCTCGGGAGTTGGAAGATGGACCTCGAACCACACCAAGGGGCTGAAGTAATTGCCGAGTCCTATCGCGATTGCCTGCCGGAATTGGATCGGCTGGCCGGGTTGCTGTTGGCTCGCTCCCGTTGGCAGACTATGCAGACCAGCTTTGATGTTGATGAGGTAAGTCGGGCAACGGGCGAAGCAAATCTAATGTGCTACTACTTCCGCACTAACAATTTTGTCAATGCGAATGCATTTCAATCGATGAAGGTGTCCGCTGAAGTGTTAAGAGCGGCCAACCAAGAAAGTGATGCTCAAGTATTGGAGAAAGAAGCCGACTTTAAATTGCAAGCCATGGAAGAAAAATTCCCGCGTTCGTACTGGACAGCCTTGGCCTGGGATTGGCAAGCCTATTACGCCAATGATCACCAAAAACGCTTGGAGGCCTTTCAGACTGCGTATCAGAAAAGATCAGAGGGATTGCAGGCGGTGCCCGTCGCGTGGCTAGGAGCTTATGCATCGGAACTGATCGTTGCAGGCGAACTTCAGCAGGCGGAACAGGAGTTGGAAAAGCTGCACAGTTGGGCCAAAAACAACATCTCCGTGCAGTTGGCCGTGCTTCACGCCGAACGCCATGCCAAGATCGACGCGGCTTTGGAGGAATTAAATCGCCTACCAGCTCCTCGGAATATTGCGAGTGGGTTGTATCAGCCTCTCGGATTGTTGGTCCTCGGTAAGCCTCAAGAAGCACGGCTACTTTGCGAGCGATTGCGGGACACCTTTGAATTGCCTCCCTATCGCCGTGAATGGTTTCGCAAATTGATTGGCTATGGCTGCAAGCAAACAACCGCTGAAGAGCTCATTGCAAGTATGGATGACCCCCAGGTGTCGCACTTCAATCGCAGTGAGGGACATCTTTTCATAGGCATGACCCTCTTGGCCGAGGGCAAGCGCCAGTCCGCCATCGAACATTTTGAACAATCGATGAAGGCGGGCATTCGCGAAGGAACCGCGTATACAACATCTCGATTCGTTTTAGAGAAATTGAAGAAGGATGCCGCTTGGCCAGCCTGGATTCCTGCGTCCCCTGCCGAATCAACCGGCCGATTCCAAGTTCCACAACCTCCAGCTTCCGAGTTATTTCTGACACCGGCAAATAGCCCGCCAAAAATTGGGCTCGAGTTCACATTCAACTTGAGCCAATCCGCTTTGTAGTAACCGTGTAGCTTCGGGATGCTCACGGTTGTCGCTCTCATTGAACCACGCGCGGGGGTTGTGTGCGGTTGTTTAGACGATCCACCATCTGACGGGCGGCATGGCGTCCTTGGCTTAGGTCGGGAATGAACTGTACTTGGGGGCCAAAGCGATTGTACCCAACGACTAGTCAACTATTGGCGGAATCGATTTGAGTTCTGATTCCATAATAATACGGAAGGGCTCTGGCGACCCAATCATCAATAGTGATCACGGACTTGGTTCGTGGGAAATGAGAAGAAGTTTACAAACGGAAGAGTGCTGACGGTGACGGCAAGCTGAGCTCGGCAAACACTCGTAAAGGTACAGCCAGATGGGGGGGTTCAAGGTTTTTCAGGAATCTCTGTCACAAGTCTTGAGTTGGGCTGTATGGAAAGAGGCTGCTTTAGCCACACTAACCAACTCCAACGATAGGAACCCAGAACATGTCCGCCTTCAAAACTTCGCTGCTCGCAGTTGCCCTTGGATTTGTCGTCAGCCAAAGCTCCATGGCACAAATTGACTACGTGGCGTATGTCGGCCAGTTGGCCGCTCAGGCAGGCCAACAAGCCGCCTACCATGAGCAAGAAGCGATTCGCCTTTATCGCCAGCAGTCAGGCGACTGGTCGACTCCTGACCAACAAGTGATCGCCTACCTGGTAGCCGAATCACGCCAGCAGAATCCTGAATGGTATGCTGGCCTACGTCAGCGGGAAGCCAACTTCCAACAGCAACAACGCCAGTACGTAGCCGACCGCAACGCGCAAATGGATAGTAGTTTAAACGCCTACATGCAGCGTTCGCAATCGCAGTTCCAAGCTCACCAGGACTATGTCCGTGGTAGCATTTGGGAGCGTGGGTTGTACGTTGGAAATAACGACAACGTTTACGAGCTCCCCTACTACCAACCCTATCAGTCGTACGAAGCCAACGACGGCAGCCAGTTCATGCAAAACGGATATGGTGACTACTATCAGTACGACAACAGCGGCTGGGGCACGCAAATGAACGCATTCGGTGGCTATTAGTTGTTACTGTCCAGCTGTTTGCCAGCAAATTGGTCCGCGCATCAAACATCGGAGAACGCACCGTGTCACCAGAGATCTCTAGCGAAGTTCAACAAAGTCGACGAGCGCGGATCAATGCATCGTCGACTGCCCTTTCACTGTGGCTGTGCTTGTTGGTGTTTCAAGTAGTCCGATTCGCTTGGTTCGTCTTTTTGCTTAGGACCGACGGAATCGTCAGCTACATGATCATCTGTGTCCCATTCTCGTTAATTATCGAGGCCATGATTTTCCGTTGGATTGGGGTTATACATGGATATATTCCCGCGCCGGAACTACCGTTTACCGTTATTCCTGGTGCGGCTACCCAAACTAACTGGAACCCGCTGCGATGGAACCTGCACGCCAATGGGAGCGTCATCTGCTATTTGGCTATCGGTATGCCTGCCTTCTGGTTCGTCCAATTCTGGCAGCCGGGCAGGCTTCTCTGTGATGGCCCGTGTGTTGGTCCACTGGCCATGAGTGAACTGCGATTACCTACAGCGGCAGGGGTACTTGAGTTCTCCGACGGCAATGTGCGCCACGCACTTGGAGGTGCCGTGGACACTGGCAGGGCAGGCGTTGTTGTTGAGACGTTTTATGCAGATCCGTACGGAGACGACACCTGGGACCAGAGCCAACCGGTCCAAGTGTGGGTAGTACACGAGAAAGGCGAGGAAATTACCGCCGAGCATCGCTATGCCTATGTTATCACGAAGCAAGACGCCCATCGCGTGACCTACAAAAAAGCGGTCGAAAACTCCAACCAGCGATTCCAAACACGATCCGCAGAACATGCCATCATGGTTCGACTGGATACTCGACAACCTGCTTGGCCGAATGGTCCGACCTACCTGCAAGTACTTGGGGCGTTCTATCTCCTGTCGGGACTATATGTCGGTGTTTACGTTCGTCGACTGGCACTGCTTGCGGCTTAGTCTCAGATTATTCATGACAAAAACCCGCACTCGTTGATGACCCACGTGAAGAGTCCGGGTTAAACGTGTGAAGGGGCGCAGTCAGGGATCGTTCGCAGATCGATTTGAGTAGCCCTCCCATTCCATATGACGTGGATGAGCCCCTTGCGACTCTTGACCGAATCATCTAATTCGATCACCGATTTGGGTTGATGGAAAACCCACTCGCACGTGCGGACGTCTAAACACACCAAGCCATCCAGACGCGGATAAAACCGATCATGGATATAAAACCAGACTCCGGGATCGAATCGCCCAAGCAGAGTGACACTGTCCCCGATTAAGCGACGTTGGATTCGCTTACGTGTTAGGCACTGGTAAATCGAGGCGCGATAGACGGAAGTGTTCGTTTGGCCGGCCGCAAAAACAGCGATTTCGATACAGGTTTCCATGGCAGTCCCGTCTTCCTGTGACCACGGTATGCGCATGACTTGCTTACAAATCGGAGCCCAGTATGGATGCCAACGGGCTGAGAAGTAAGCGAAAGCAAGTCCCAAAGCTATCGGCGTGATCACAACTACATACGCATTAACTCCGAGAACGACCAGAGCCCAAACAATACCACCACAACCGATAGCATAGACGAAGACGATTATCAGCGTACGTACAATGTGCCTTAATATTTCCATGATAGAAAGCTACCGAATACACGCTGGTAAATGAGTTGTTCGAGTTAATTGGGCAAATTGGCCCAGCCAGCGGGCAGCACATCCCGAATTTGTTCGAGCAAACCCAGAGAGCTGAGTTCCTCTTCGATACGCTGTGGGGTCGGCGACTCCAGCATGTCGGCAACTTCCTCCACTAGAAATTCGGCGAAACGAACTCGCGCACGGCGCAGTTGCTGCCGAGCCTGATCTGCGCGGATCGGTTTTTGGAGCAGGTTCTCGAGCCGTTGGGCTAGCTCTTCGGAACTATCATCTGGAAAGTCCGTTCTCATTTTTAGAACTAAATACGCATGGCTGCCTGAGTGCGTCTCTTGGTATACTTCAAGGCGCCGCCAGGCGAGTGACAGTATGTTGCGTTGCCAGCCTTCGTCCCACATGACGTCGTGAGCTTGACTATCCGCTTCCTCGACCAGCGTGATGTCGAATGCCACCGCCTTGCGCACTTTTTGTTTGGCCCACAAATTCCTGGTCATATTGCGAACAGCCGTTTTTAACAGATCGCGGAAGCGTCCCTTTTGTGGATCTGCTCCCGCGAAATCTCCCTGCAGCAAACGCACGATCACATCTTGAGTAATGTCGTCGGCCTGATCTTCGTTGCGTGTAATCGCGCGAACATAACTCCGGATTGCTGGTGAGTAACGCATCACCAGATATTGCCTGGCCGCACGTCCGTCACCTGCAGTTTGGTCATGGGCGCGTTGGACCATACTCCAGCGAGTCGGCTGGGCATCGAATCGCGACACGAATGCTTCCGGGTCAGGGATAGACATGATTAACTCCTGTTGATGCTTTGAAGCCTGTGTCAACGAGTTTATTGGTACGTTGGGTATTAAAGTACAAAGGACTTACTGCGAATCGTGTCGGCAATAGCAACGCAGGCCGCTGTTCGGCTTTCGCACATTTATTTACTGTTGCCACGACTAGACTCTTGGTTGCGCCGCTTTAGGCTATCCAACTCATCTTGGAACCGATGCTTCCGTTCAACCGTTAACCAATACGGCGATCCGCTTTCAGTGTCGATGGATTCGCCAAGCCTTTCATAGATCGAGAGACTCTCATCTAAAAGAGCGAGCGATGCCTGCAAGGCTGCAAGCGATTGAGCAATCGTGGAGCGATTATGGACATGCGCGACTAGCAACTCAGCCTGTTGATTCAATAAATCGGCCAGGACCCGGTGATCGTCGGGCTGCGACTCATCTATCGTCAATTTGCGAGCTTGCTCAGTAGCATTGGACATGAACTCGATAGCTAAATCGTCGTGCTGGCTGTCCCGCTGTGCGTGGGAGGTCAGCGTATAGGCGCGTCGCATCTCACGAGCGTAGCGCGCAGGATCCGATAGATACAACGCTTCAGCCTTGTTCAATAGCAGCTCAGCCGCAGCGATTTCGCTAGCAACATCTCCCTGTGCTTCGGCCAACTGAAATTGCCGATCAAATAGCGTTAGCAAGTTCAGCTGGTAACGCTCGCTCTCGGGCAGTTCTTGAAGCAATTGCTGCTGCTGTGCGATTGCCAATTGCAATGCGGTCACCGCTTCCGGATACCGTCCTACATTGGCCAAAGATTCGCACCATCGAGACGTGGCAGTAGTCAACATCCATCGCAAGCGTTCGTCCTGTTGTGAAGCAGCTCTGAGCAGTTCAACCGCGTATTGAAACGAATCTATCGAGGCCTGCTGAGCCGAAGATCTTTCATTACCGGTGCCAGCCTGACTGGCTTGCCATTTCCCCAGTTCGATCGCTAGCCTTGCCTGTACCTCACAGTAACGAGGGTCGTGCCGATCGTGATTCAGCGCTTGGCAATCCGAGAAGAGCCTATGGAAAACATCGACGTTGTGTTGAGGGGAAACCCTGGCAGAGTTGAGGGTCGCGCGCAGAGCTTGTGCATCGATGAATGCAATGTTTACAAGGTTGTCGACGGAGGGGTTGGCTGCCATGATTGCCGTCAACAGCATAATCGCGCGGTCGACAGAGGTTTGCGTCTGCTCGGTGCGTTCGAGCGACGCCTGTACTCGACTCACCTTTAGAAGCAGCAATGCGGTGGAAAATCGTGTTTCAGACTGGTCCGCTTGAACACTGGCCGCATAGAGCGTTACCGCGTGTTCGTAGCTCTTCAACGCCTGTTCTAAGCGTTGGGGCGTAGCGAAGGCAGGATCTGAGGTGACGTCCGCGATGTAAACGTAGGCCTGGGCGATGTAGTCGGCCAACTGGCGATCAGCGGCTACATCGAGCTCGAGTTGTTGCAAGTGTTCGAGCGTTTTGTTCACCAGTGCAGATTGAAGCTCTCCGGCACCACGCAGTTTTGAGATAGCTGGAATATGCTCATTGACCAGCCAACTCCCCCAGTCTTGGCTCTGAGAAAAAAGTCGCGCGGATCGATTCAATTCGCGCTGCAGTCGGCTCACATGAAAAGTGGTTCCCAGAATGGCGGCGACAATCGAAATCAAACCTGTTGTGATCAGAGCTGAAGTCGCGGGATGACGACGGGCCCACTTGAATGTCCGTTCTCGCCGAGTGGCTGGACGCGCCAGAATCGGACGACCTGTCAACATGCGATCGAGATCTTCGGCCAGGGCCGCGGCGGTTGAGTAGCGTCTCTTGGGTTGCTTGGCGAGGCATTTCAAGCAAATTGTTTCTAGGTCGCGAGGGACGCGCGGCTGTAGCGATCGAGGTGCAACTGGATCAGCGGTGAGCACTTGCAGTATGGTCTGCATGGCGTCCGAGCCGTAATGCGGAGGTCGTCCGACGAGCATTTCGTAAAGTATTGCGCCAATACCATACACGTCGCACTCTGGTCCGAATTGCTTGACAACGCCCCCAGCTTGCTCGGGTGACATATAGCATGGGGTTCCGAGGATCTCGCCGGTCCGCGTGTTGATTGCGTCGGTCTCGCCGAGTCGCTTAGCCAAACCAAAGTCCATGACCTTGATGGTTCCCGAGGGAGTCAACATCACATTGGCGGGCTTTAAGTCGCGGTGCAGTATCTGGGCTTGGTGACATGCGTCAATGGCTTCTGCGATAGCCTGGGCTGTCTTGGCGGCAAGCGATGGGCTGGGCGGTTGCTCGCGGATAAGCTGAGCCAGCGTTTGACCTTCGATGAACTCCATGGCCAGATAGGGAGTGGAATTGGTTTCGCCAGCTTCAAATATCTGACAGATGCCCGCGTGAGTAACTGCGGCAACGGCCCGCGCTTCGGCTTGAAAGCGGCCCAGCGCTCGCGATGAAATGTGGGCGCTCGAGGCAATCACCTTGATGGCTACACGTCTCCGCAGGGCGAGATGTTCGGCGAGGTAAACCTCTCCCATACCACCTCGACCTAGGAGCGATATCAGTCGGTAGCCAGGAATGTCTGGCCAACGCGGTTTACCGACCACCGTTTCCGCTGCTTGCTCGGCACCGACAATCGTGCTGAACGCGTCGATCTTAGCCGCTTCGCTAGGCTTTGCCATGCTGACCAACATCGATTCTCGACACGGGCTTCGATATAAGGAACTCCATCACCATGGGTTTACCTCGTCGACGCGGCTACGATTTGTTCAATCTCTTTTTTCAACTCAAGCCGATTCTGATGCATGTACGCGCAGGTGATCCAGATCTGGCTGGGAGTCAGTGTGTCGGATGGCATCGTGGCGGTAACGTACACTCTGTCGAATGATTCAGGCATCGTAAATGCGCCCACTCCGCAGCTATCGGTCTTGACCGTCACTAGCTTGATGACTGCCGGTGGAAAAGACTTCTCGGAGTCAGCCACGATGGAGAAGGCAAGTAGGCCAAAAACGGTCTCGCCACGGTAAGTGCCGAGCTTGTTCAAAAGCATGACGATTTTGGACATCTCTCCGTCTTGCTCCCACACGATGGCATAGCTCGTCGAACCATCATCATTCTTGGTAGTTTTGTAAAACAGGTCTTCCGTTTGGTCGAGAGCGGCGACCAATCGACTATTGGCGGCCTCCATGGCCTGCTGCTCGTCCGACTGTTGAGCAAAGCAATTGGTCGACAGGAAGAAGGCTAGGCAGGAAGCCAACATGGCAGTTGGGATCAATTTGCTGGTTGAACTCATCTTTGGATCTCACTTTCGGTTTAAATTGGAAAAACGGTTCGTTAGACAATCGCGTCGTGTGTAAATTATTTTGTCGCGGTTCGACGAATCAGCGCACCGACCGCTAGGACCTCGGCCTAGGACGCTTTGGGTCCTAGTCCGATAGCGGAACCACGGACACGACAAGTTCGCTGACGGCCCCATCCTTAAAGCGGGCCGCTAATCCCAAATCGCGGTAGAGCTGATGTCTGTCCTCGAGATTAAATAATTGTGTTAACTCAACATCCCAGTCGCCGCCGAGGAGTTCTTCCAGAGCGCCGCGGCTCATGCCTAGGCTAATTTCTGCGGTCTCTCCGCCGAGACCTGGTCTGCGAATCGTAAGCTTAGGGGCCGCATTTGAATCGAGGATGATAGCCAGTACTTCCCGGGTGGCTAAGATAGTCAGTCCCAGTTTCTGGTATTTGTGAAATTTGAGGTTAGAGCCTTCGATAACGGGCACTTCCACATCCGCCGGCCCGATTTTTTCGATGACTTCGCTCCAATTTTGACTGAGGCCAATTAGCGTTCCATCTTCGAGCGTAACTCCCGTGAGCGTTCTCCAATCGGCGATTCCCGGTTGTCGAAACTCGCGCTGAGCTTTCGGTTCAACGCCACCTGCCCGTGCCAGCTTGACGTACTCTTGATAGGCAATCGGCCACCAGGAGCTGGCAGCCGTCATGCCGTTAAGGTACTTCTCATAAAGTGCTAACGCGGAAGTCTCTCCCTGTTTGTCTCCCGAACCGGTTAGGGCACGAGCTTGATTGAATTGCAAGGCGGCTTCCATGGCTTCGACAGCCGACCCGTTGTTGCGAGCCGTTCGCGCCTGTGCAATTAGATTCAGTGTCGAAGCGATCAAGTCGCTGTCGAATCCGCGTGCGGAACCCGAGTTGATGAGGATTGATGCGTGGACCAATGGATCGAGCTGCTGGGCCTTCTCCGGATCTTTCAAACTCGTAATTACTTCGTCAAACCAACGTTCGGCTTGTCCCACATCTTTACCGTTGGGGTGAACCAGATAGGCCACGGCCAAATTAGCTTTTACCATCAGCAGTTCGTCTGGCAACTTGAGCCGCTCTCTTAGTCTCAACGCCTCTCGAAAAGCACCGACCGCTTCAAACCATAGATTCTCATCCGTGCCGCGAATGGCCGGCTCCAGGGAATCGGGACGACGATAGAACCCACCCACGACCAGATGACCTACATCTAGCGCACGTAGATCTTCGACATCTAATGCATCACAGTACTGCATCAACAGTGCGTAGCCGAGGTTGGCCCAGGCTTCGTAGCACTCAGGGAATTCGGTCGTCACGTTGCGAAAGCAGAGTTGAGCATGGTTGTAATGTTGATTCTCGAGAAACATTACTCCAGTTTGAAAGGAGCTTAGTGACTGCCACAAGGTTGCCTGATGATCCCCGCGTAGCAAAAACGCGGCGCGTTCTTCCCATGGTGGATGGACCAAAGCCAGTCCTTCAAAGCGACAGTAGGGGGGCGTCAACTCTCTCCAGGCCTGCAAATCCTTTAGTAGGCCCTGCCGAGAGAAGCCTGCTTTAAGCGCTAATTGCATACCGAAAAAATCGGCTTCCAATTCTTGCTCTCGACCGCAAGCCATGCGGATCGTGGTTAATTTGTCTCCAAATTTATCGCTGAAATCAATTCTTTGATGACCGTGTCTAAAGTGCAGATGCCCCAGCTCATGTCCAATGGTATAAGCCAATACGTCAGGCTCGAATTTGGCGACCTCCTCAATGGTCGTAACCGTGATTTCTACGATTGGCATATCCACACCATTTTCCGTGCGGAAACTGGCAAATGCATTCGCAAAGCCTGGATCAACGACCTTAATTTCAGGCGGCCACACAGTCCAACCTTCGGGCTTGTCCATCACGGCCAACAATCGTTCACAAACCTCGCTGACCGCCGCGCGGTGTCGCTCGGTTACTTCAGCCAGGCCCCAGCCTGCGGACATCAAATTGGCCAACATGGCGGCGCACAGCGAAACGAAAATTCTTGCTCGATTCATCTCCGTAGCTCCTATCACTTGTAGATTATTGTTTAGTGATAGATTTAATTGAGACAGGCTCAGGATTAATCGAGTTTGTCGTGCTGGCTTTGGCGGTGAGTGCGTTGCGGGCCATTAGCGGCAGTGATTTGGTCACTGAACCATGCGTTGCAATTTTGCTCGTTCGTTCGGGAAAGGAGGTTACTTCCGATCGGGTAAAGTGACCTTCGGCAGCCGTCGTATTGTCACTCTTCGCTGTGATTGCAGTTCGCCGTGTCGCGCCTCCAACGCTACTCATGGTAAGCTTGCCTGCCGGAGCGGAGGACGATGCAATTGCGGCAATTGCTGTCGAGGAGCCTTGTCGGTTTTTTTCTAGCTGCCCAAGATGCGCCACCTTGGATATTTGAAGGTCCTCGACCGCAACGTTCACTCGCTCGGTACGAGTCGGCGGAGTTAGCTGCTGGGCAAACGCCGCGCCAGGAACTCCAGCCAGCAAACCAAACAACGCCGGTGCAGTTGCATTCTTCAACTTTTTCATCATAACTCGTCAGTGAGAAGGGATTGAGTAGACTCCACCACAGCCGCAACGGTTACGCCTGATTCTAGTAGGTCACAATTCGAAACGCAAACTCTAACAAGGAGAGAACCACTGCCGCTAAAATCATGGTCGGCCAACGAAACGCCTGTTCCGATTATAGTGACTGATCTGGATTTAATGCCCAGCAATTCTTACTTGCAATTCCCTTACAGGCGGATTCCATTCTTGTGACCAAACTGCAAGAAAAAATTCGGTATCGAGAAGATGTGGCGCCGGCTTTCAAACGAGTCCCGCTGACTAATAGGTTGAGTCGGCGTGTTTCACGCCACCTGAAATGACGAAGCTGGCCCAAAAGAACGGATGAGCTGCGTCGAACTTTTCCCGACGCTGACTGATCTGCTGACGTTGGGCTGTGTTTATGGCGGAGACTAAATTGTTGGTTGTTGCGAACGTCTGATAGAAACCGCGCATTAGGTCGCGAGTCTCCGCGTCTGGCACTTCAAACAAGCTGGTGATCACTGAATGCGCCCCAGCATTGGTGAAGGCCCGTCGAATGCCTTGCAACCCTTGGCCACTGGATATATCTCCCAATCCACTTTCACAAGCGCTCAAAACAACCAACTCGGTGTTGTGAAAGTCCAGGCTGGCAATCTCTTGAGCCGTCACCCAGCCGTCTTCCATGTCGATTGTTGACTCTTTCGATTCAGCCACTCGGTTGGCACCGGCCAGTACAATCCCAGACCGCAATAGTGGGTTACTGTCGGTCCGCAATCTGGCTAATCCTGACGTAAACCCAACAGATCGTGCGTCGGAATCTAAGGACCGCATCTCCTCTTCTAATGGGACGTAAAACCCATGCGTGGCCAAGTGTACGATTCTCGGCGACTGTGCCTTCTGTAGAACTTCCTCCATGGCATGGTTGGCTAGGTACTTTCTCACCGGGCCGAACTCAGAATCTGAAAGGATTGCAGCGATTTCGTGGGCTTCGCCTTCGGCTCCCGGCAATCTTCGCCAACGCAATGCGCGCAGTTCCACCTCGATGGGACTTCGTGTTACCAAGAGCGAACGCGTGTCGGTTTGTTGGTCGATCTGCTGGGCTGCCTCGCGGCGACTTTCAACTCCTGCGTCAAAATTCGGATCGGCCAAAATCAATGTTCCTCTACCGACGCTCGCATGTGGCCGCAGAAGATCTCGAGACGAGGAAACGTAGCTGATATCCAGCTTCTCAACCAAGTATTGGCCGTCGGGAGCGACCAAAGCCGAAAACGGGACCATGGATATGTTGGCATCAGGGCCAACTATCAATGCTTGACAATGTGACAAGGCAGCATCAAAGGGTGCGATTAATTTTGCATACAGGCTGCTGGCGAGCTGCTGGTACTTGTCTTCCAGAGCGGCTTCGCTGGAAATGCTCAGCGCGCGGGCCAATCCGCGGGTCTCAGCACGCATCGCGTCGATTAGCGAGTCGATCTCTTCGGCATCGCCGAGATCGGCTAATTGGATGGGGGGCTCCCGTTCGGAGCCTACTAGAAACGCAAGATACCGTGACGGCTGTGTTTCCGATTTCGAATCAACGAAACCGTCTAGTCGCACGTACTCGACGAAGAGAGTCCCTGGCGGAAGTGATTTTCGCACTGCGGTGGGTTCATCGGTCGACCACGGCAGTTCCACTTCCGAGCCTTGTAGGGCCAGCGACAATTCGCTATTGGTGGTGGCAATTGCTCGGGCAATATTCGCCTGTTGGCGACGAATCTCTTGCAGAGTGTTCTTTTCCGTTGGCAACAGTGCCAGATCGGCCATTTCCTGATTTAGTAGTCGCACGCGTCGGGCGAGTCTTACTACATTGGAATCGTACAATCGCGATTGTTGTATACCGCGTAGACGACAACTCAAGTCTAACGCCAGCCCCTTGCGCTGGTGTGTCCAGTAGAAGCCCAAATCGACGGCCTCCGAATTCTGATCGGACTCAACTAAGCCACTCAATAACACACTGAGTCGATTCTCTTTTGCGGTCAACCTCGAGCTCAGCGACTTATCGGAGAGCAAATGGCCGATGTCCCCCAACAGCTTTTGCTCGATGCTGAGACTTTCGAGCACAAGTGAGGTGGCTTGCAGAGTTTCACCTGCGAGGTGAGCGGCAATGGACTGCTGGAATAGAGTTTCGCATAATGCATGTGACTGGTCACCGTAGATGCTGCGTTGAGTTTTTGCGGCACCGCTCAGGCTATCCATTGCGGCCTTTAGTTTTCCGAGCTTGCGTTGCGTCGATCCGAGTCGACTTGCAATGGCTGACCGCATGATGTCGTCACCCAAGCCATCCAATTCGACAATCGAATTCGACGCCTGACCAAATATGGCTTCCGCTTCGGCATACTTACCATGTTCTACGAGTACATCGCCATAGTCGACGAGCAATTCCACATAGTCGATCAGCTGAGTTTGTTGAGATTCTTGGTAAGCTGCAAGTGCTTTCTCGATGGGCTCGGTCGAAAACCCAGTCTGATCAGCGTTCCAAGTATCCCCTATGGCTGCTCGAGCCGCGGCCCGTAACAATCGCCTATCATTCGGTTCCAAGAGGCCATCTAAAAGTTGGTGCGAGCGGCGCATGTTATCGATGGCTAAATTGAATTCACCCATCCCTTGATAGACTTCTCCCAGGACGCTCAACGCGCTGGCGTAGATCACATTGTTCTGGCCCCACACCTCGCCGAACGTACTTTCGACAGTTCTTGCCAGTGGCAAGGCCGTGGCATAGTCTCTGACATCCACCAGCAATTTTGCTAGTTCCAGCTTGGCTTCGAGCGTGTCTTCATTCATTTCTCCTTGGATTTTAGCTAGGGCGCGGATCCCCAAGTCCAGCATCTGTTCAGATTGTTCATAAGCACCGATCTGCCGTCCCATCCGCGCACAATTCACCAACGCACGCGCCGCATGAGGATGCGTCTCACCCAGTAGACGCAAGTAAGTTTCGACAGCGTATTTTTGCGACGTCACAGCTGTCAAGTACTGCTGCTGATGTTCAAAATAGATGGCAGCCTCTTGGCGATAATTGGCTGCAATCAAGTTGAACTCACCAAGAATTTCCACACAACTCTCGTAGCATGCCATCAACCCGTGAATATCTGCCGGTTCGATTGCGCGGTAGTCGGACTTGGCCTGCTCGGACAAGTATTTCGTGCGCACTCGCAGTTCCTGAATTTGTGCCTGCTGCTCACGCGTGGCTTGGGCAATTAGTTTTGCCTCAGCCAATTGCTGCCGCTCAAGTACAACAATCCACTCCCAATATTCAGAGTAGTACTCAGCCACCAAGGGGATGCTGTAGCCTCTGGCTTCAGCTGATTTCTCCCAAGCTCCAATCTCTTCGCAGTTGGCGATTAGTCGATCGAGCAAGCGAAAGTAGTTCGACGAGTCGCCTGCTGACAGAGCCGAGAAATCGATCCGAGTGCTCAGTTGTACGAAGGCGTGATCGAGAAACTCTCTGGCCTGGTCTGCTTGACTTCGCGCAGTATGAAATTCGGCATTTTCGAGCAGCATTTCGGCGTAGACTTGGGGATCATCGGCAAAGTGCAGCTCAACCGCAGCACTTGCCTTCCGAAGCGTCTGCGCGGCCAAATTGGCCTTTCCAAGTTTAAGCAAAACTTTCGCCAGATAGTAACAACCGCTGCGGAAAGCATCTTCGTCACTGAGCTCTGTCTCAGGAAAACGACCGACCAATTCTTTCAACAAGCTTTCCGCTTCGGCGTACTGCTGGGTGTAGTAGCAACTCCTAGCCGTGTTGTAGAGCAACCAATCGCTGGGATAAACATTGGCAACTTTCGGCCCTGGGGTGCGAGCGGGATAAAGAGCAAGCGCCTCGCGATAGTAGATCAGCGCACCCTGGTAGTCTTCGTAATCGGAGTAGATGTTCGCTAGATTGTTGAGTGCACTCGACAATTCGTGAAACGGTATCTGCTTGTTCTCGCGAATCAGGGCTACGGCCTTACCCAGTTGGGTTCTGGCAGAATAGGAGTCAGCAATTCCGTAGTAGTATCGTCCGAGTGTTAACGCTGCCATGCAATGGCGAACGCATCCCGCAGATGGTCCCGATTCCCAGAGATGGATGGCGTCTTCAAGAATCTCAGTACAGCTTTCGTCTTCCTGAGCTGCCAGGAGAGTGCCCAGCAAAGTGCGGGCTACCAAATATTCTTCTGACGTTGGATTGAACACATCTTGAAAGGCCTCCATCGATTGCCTAGCAAAGTCGATCGCTTGTGGATCCGTGTCAGGTAGGTACTCAGCTATGTTGAAACAAAGTTCCGCGTGATTGGGGTGCTTCATTCCGAAGGCCCGCTGCTGGCGGGCGACAAAACCGGGAAGCTGTGCTGTAAATTGCTGCCAGCCGTTGGGAGAAAGTTGGCCGTGGTGCATTTGCAAAGTGAGCAATTCCTGCTCGCTTTGGAGCGCTAGTGGTGCATCCGGCCCCAACAAGCTTTGAGCCGCCACCAATCGCTGTTGCGCCAATTCAATGGCACGCGAGTAATTGGCTTGATTCAGTTGCTCGTTAATTTTTCCCTCCAACGCAACTACCGTATCGAAGGCAGACAGTTCAGTGTCCGTCCAAGTGCGGGCAAGTTGCACAAGGCCCACTAGGAATCCTATGTCTTTGGATCGATAGTGATTTTCCTCCCAAGTTTGACTGGCCACCTGATGTGATTCATCAAAGGCAGCCTTGGCCTGGTCCCAGCGATGTACCTCCAGTTCACGCCTACCAAGGTCTTCCAGTGCGCGACAAAGGTCCTGCCCGATGACCGTTTCCTGTTCGTCCTTTAAGGCCAATCCTTCAGTCCAAATCGAGAAGGCTTTGCGTAGGATTGGAATGGATTGCTCAAGATCACCTTGGCTATATAGCGTCGTCGCATACTGGCCAAGCGCTCTCGCATAGTTGATATCGTAGGTGGCGTTTGCCCTTTCGTATTGTTCGACGGCCGAAGCACCATAGCGTCGTGCAGCCACAGTGTCACCAGCGAAACTGGCCTGGTTCGCCAATAGCCAAAGTAGTTTGCCAAAGTTGGGATGGTCAGGGTGCTCAATCTGTTCCAAAAGGCTGTAGAGCTTCTCGAGTTGCGGCCCGACATTTTCTAGTTGCCCCTGCGACATGTGCAGCGTTTCGATGGTTGCGATGGCATCTATCCAGGCAGGATGACGCTCGCCAAACTGTTCACCGATTAGACGCGCCTGTTTTTCCGCGGCGATAAGCGCATCACCAAATCGCAGTGATTCGTAGTGCTGGTTTACCTCGCGGTTGAGGTCGAAAAGCGTTTGCCGCTCCGCGTTTGGCATGGCAATCCATTGCTTGAACATCGCTTGTTTGCGGGCGGTTTCAACGGCTTGCCAACTAGTGGAAGGTTGGTTCGCCTGAAGAAGTTGACAAGCACGATTGAGGCCGATTTCAGCTTGCGGTACGTCGCCTGACTCAAGATGCAAATTCGACATCGCCTCATACCGCTGAGCAAGTCGTTCACTATCGGACCCAAACAGGCTCGACTCAAGGTTGATCAACAGTTGTAGGCTCTCAATGGCTGTCGATAACTCTCCATTGAGCCAATGACGCATTGATGTTGATTGCAGGTCAGCGCGCTCTTGCGCTGGAGAGAGGGAGTTAATCGGCCGCTGGAGGGATTGCGAGTCGTTCGAACTGGTCGGTTCCTGCGGGCTTACCAAGCTGTTGACGGTTAATAAACAACCCAAGACGACGAGCATCTTAATAGGTTTGGCGGCTGTCTCAATTACCAAAATCATCGACCAGTCAGTTGCTGTCGTGGAGGCACTAAATAGACACCCTGTGTTTGGGCTCTCTGGCTGCTGCGGCACAAAACTGCGGCGAAAAAGTTGCGAGAATATTCTTCGTACGTTGCCAAACCCTCACCTCATCAAGTCATCTTAGTCGACGCTTCCGCAGCCAGCAATTATGCAATATTCGGAAATTATTCTTGGAACAGCGTCACAAGTCGGCGATTGGCAGGTATGTGGAGTGTCCTTTCACTACAAATCCCCCAGACCATAGGAATAGAATTATGACAGTAACTCTTGGTAATCGCTGGTTCACGTTCAGCGCTTTGAAGGCCCTGATGGTACCGGTAGCTTTTGCGTGTTGCCTCTCAGACGCGTTGGCGGGCCGCACCTTTGCAGCGACAAACAACGATTTGGATGCCGAATACGAAGAGTGGGGCCTGGAGCCCCCCGTCAGACAAAAGAAGCCTGCTATCCCCTCTGAGCCTTCGAAACCACGGACTCAGGCTACGGGCAGCCCAGCTAAAGAGAGTGTCCCCGCCGTAGATCCAGCGGTTCCCGCTGACCTGGCCGCTCGCTTTGGCCAAGCAGCCGTGCAAGTGGTAGTGGTGCTGGAGGATGGCCGGGAGCTTCAAACGATCGGTTGGATTGTCGACAAAGGACGTGGTATCGTCATGACTAACCGCCATGTCGTTGTTGGAGCGGTGAAGCTGATCGTCGCCTATCCGCAGCTGCCTGGTGCGGAGAGAGGTTCCGTGACAGGCTCTCCCGCTGTAATGATGCAATGGAACAGCAATCAAGACATAGCCTACCTGCAAGTTTCATCACCGATTCCCGCGTCGTTGCCGGCGCTCACTTTGGAAAATCAGAGCGGACAGCCAACTGTCGGCGGATACCCGACTAGCGGTTTCGAAAGGACTGCTGGCGAACAATCGTCGGACCCCTGGGCTGACCCACAAGCACCTCGAAACGTCAATCCCGGTCTATCCCGAGAGCCAGGCAATCCGCTCGTAGGTCAGTGGTATCTTCAAGATGATGTGGGTGACTACAACCTCACGATGATGGTCAGGTTTGACGAGCAAGGTAACTTCCGCTTGGATTCGATCGCTGTCGACGAAAGTGGTAGCGAGGATCGAAGTGCACTTGTCGGTAGCTATACGGTTCGCGGCAGTACACTGCTCTTGCAAACCAACGAAGGACCGCAACAAGCTCAGTTCATGTTCGAAGACGGCTACCTCAACGTCACTATGCCGGACGGCGTGGTGACCCTCACCTTCGAACGCGTAGAGCTTTCGCGGTGGTAAAGCTAAAAACACCACGCAGTGTCAGACACCTTTTGAGACAAAGCCTAGGATTGCCGATGTTTGATGATTGCAGCGGCTGCAGAATTGGCCGACTAGAATTGTGCTCGGTTCTTTTGTTAACGCTGTGTCCTCATGTTATACTGCGACCTCAGTTTTTCTGAGTCAAGCAGAGACGCAGCCGTCAGTCGTTTGCAAGCCGCCTGCCGTGTGCTTTCGAAGCAAAGCGGCACTTCCAACTACGAAATCAATCCGAGTCAACCCATGTCACTATCTGTTATCAATTGCCCTCATTGTCAAGCTCAGAATATTAGCACGGCTCAATTTTGCGGAGAGTGCGGCAAGCCAACAACGGCAAATAACCCAGCTGCTTCGCCAACGAAAGCCAATTCGACCACCGGTAACTTGCCCCACCAAGATGCGACCCATCCTGCATCCAAAGATCAGTGGCATGAGAAAGCGGGTTTGATCTGTGGTGCACTCTCGATCTTTTTGTGCGGAGCGTTTGCTTCGATCCCCGGAATTTACTTCAGTTGGTCATCCTTAACGCAGGCCAAGGCCCAAGGACGAAGCACCACACTTTCCAATGTGGGGCTGGTGCTCAATGTGCTAGGTATACTGGCTACCATCGTGGCCATTGGATTGATGATTCTCATGGTAATCATGGCAAGTGTTGCGCCGACTGGTAACGAATTTGACTACTCGCAACCAGATCCCTACGGATTCTAGCACCATTCTATTGACCTATTGACTTGGTTTAAATCGAGATAATCCCAAATGCACGCTCGAATGGTTACTTGTAGCGCTGGGCACACTAACTCAGAATCTTCCCGGTTTTGTACCGCCTGCGGCGAAGCGTTGAAAGTACAAACGGAGCTCGTACAACCTGCAACAATTTCCAAAGAATACGCTGGGCAGGTTGTACCACCGGTTGCGTCGCTGCCAAAGTCCGTGGCATCGCCTGTGTTGGCTCATGGTGAGAATCTACCCCAGCAAACCTCTCAGCACTGTTCCAGTTGCGGTGCAGCTTTTATCGCCGGTGCAATGCAGTGCAGAAACTGTCGCACATTGAGGCCTTTGGGGGTTAGTCATCAAGTAGCTCCGGAGATTTTCCAATGGGCACTGGATGGCCAAGCCATGTCCAAGCTGCGTTCGATCAAGCCGCTGGTGGCGTTCGCGCAAAGTGTATCCCAGCGTGCCGGTAAACCATGGATCGAAGCGAATTTCAATGGCATCCGACTCAGCTATCGACAGATGCCACAAGTGCATAGTGCCGCGGTGCAAGCCGCCCAAATGCTCGGCCTTTCAAAGATGCCGATGATCTACGTGTCTGGGGCACGTCCCTGGGACGCCCTGACATTTGGATCCGATCGTGATGCCTTCATTGTCATGGGATCGGCCTTGGTCTCATGCTTCCAACGCAGCGAGTTGATGTTCTTGTTCGCGCGCGAGATGGGACACATTCTTGCCGGTCACGCACTTTGGAAAACTGTGATTCAGTTTTTGGTAGGGGAACAGACTGCTGGGCGCGGGATGATGCGCAATGGTGTGGCCGGTTTGCTCGACCCCAGTCGGCTACTTGAGAGTGCGATCGAATTGCCGCTCATCGCCTGGGCGCGGCAAGCCGAAATTACGGCGGATCGCGCAGGCTTACTGGTTTCAAGTGGACTAGTTGAAGCTCGAAAAGTGCTGATGATTTGGTCGCTCAAGTCACCTATCTTGTATCGCCAGATTAATATCGACGCTTGGCTCGAACAACAGGAAAACGATTCGGTCGATAATAGTATTCGATTGGCCGAATCCGTTTCCTCTGCCACCACGTACCTGACGCGGCGTCTCAAACTGATGCAAGACTATGATGCGTCTCTGGTTGTTCGACAGTTTCGACAACACGTGATGTCGACCATTCGGCTCAACGCTCAGTCACCAACAGGTTTGTCCCCAGCGCAGGCTAGTCAGTCATCTCCGAAGCCAACTTCGCAGCCTCTCCAGCCAGCAGCAGCGTCGAACCAGCAACCACTGCAGCCCAGCGACCTTAAAACGCGACAGCCTCAATTCGTATGCCCCAGCTGCCGTCAAGCGATCTGGCTTCCGCAGCCATCGCGCCCGCCAAATTTAGAAAGTGAGCTGACTGACGCAATTGCGGTGCGATGTCCACACCAGGGTTGCAGGAAGATATCGCGACTGCGGGCGAAATCAACTGTGCGGCCGGCTGCGAGCCTCAAATCTAACTTAACTATGGAGTAATCTAATCCAATGGCAACTTTTGAGTGGAATAGAGACGAATTCGAATTAGCAGCGGTCGATGAAGCGGAACTGCTTGATGCGCACTTGGAGGTGCTCGAAGGCCTGGCTGAAGCCCCGCTGGCTGATGCCGACGACGCGAACGCCGACACTTCAGAGATGCGCACTGAAGCTCTCGAGTCGCAGGCAACCGCTGACGCGGCGATTGCAGTTGGGGACTACGAAGCGGCCGCGTATCACCAGGGACAGGCGGAAGCCGCCGCCGACGCAGCAGGTGACACCTCTCTTTTGAACGGTCCGAGCGCACTCGAACTGCAGCGCGCAGACGAGCGCCAGGATCATGCCATGGAATTGGAAACTCAACAAGCTGAAATGGCGCAAGCCGGCGACTACGCCGCTGCTCGCGATTTGGCTGCCGGAGCTGCCTACGAATTAAAAGCATCGGATCAATTGGCTGGTGGAATGGACCATTCCGGACAAGCGGAGTTGGAGGTAGCCAATATGGAATGGGCGGATTGGCACCAACAGATTTCCAATGAAATGCTCGCTTCTGCGGTAGACTATGCGAGCGACGGAGACTTCAGTAAGGCTGAAAATTATATCGACGGTGCCGTCGACCATGGGGCTACCGCCGATCATTATGGAGACTTGGGTGAGCACGGTGGAGCTTTGGCTGCCACAGATCCTGCCGCGCCAATCGAATCTCACAACTCCGCCACCTATTCGCCAGACGCTGCCGCGACATCAACGACCGACAACTCGGCATCATCGGCGACAACTGAATCCACATCCGCATCCGATACAGGTGAAGCGGACGATGCTACCACCTGACTTTCGGTCCGTTTATCGTGTCACTGATATTCCCGTTACGGTGGATATTATTACGATTCAAGCGTTGCCGAGCAGCACCCCGAAGGGAGTCCAGCCCAGCGCTGATAAGCGAACAAAATAGCTCCGAACGTCTACGCAAAGAACGAAGTCGATATCAGTGCAGCTTACACGCTGCGATCCCTCGGGGATCGATTTGATGCCTGCCTGCGGGTCCGGTGGTACGCTAACGCGAACCACCGGCTAATCTCTCAAATCGCTTCGCGATAAACATGCCCGCGATAACTCGCTGAATCCCGTGGTAGTTACCTAAAAAGGATCATCGCATCAGCGTCAAATTTAAGAATGAATCTGGCTCGTCAATCATTGAGTTGCCTTTTTCCAAAAGCGGTCTGCGATTCCAAATGCCAGAGTCATGCCCGCGCCTCCAGGTGCCACGCATACGTGCAGGCGTTCGTGAGGTTCACTTTCTAGCATGATCTGCGTGGGATGCTTGGCGTATGTGCCATGCCAACGGCTTTCGATCGTCCAGTCTGGCAAGTTGAACTGTTGGTGAAGTTCACGCAAAATCAAGGCATCAATCTCGGAGCGGTCAAAAGGGCTGATGGCCGAGTCGTACTCGTGCGAGTCACCCAGGATGACCTGCCCAAGTTCGTTTTGCGAAGCCATCACGTGGATACCATACTCATCCAGCTCGGGTGTTTCCTGGCGCACACGGTCTTGCAATTTAGCCAGCGAGGGACAAGCTGCGAACGGCTGGTAGTTTCTGAGCATCAGCCCGCCAGCCAAGTGCGGACCGAGACGCCAGCCGCCGGCTTGGGCAATCGTGCGGAGCATGTGCAACTTGCAGATTTTTAGTCCTGCGTCGGAAAAAGTTTTCGGCAGCAGAGTTTGGAAATCGATGCCACTGCACACAACCAGGCGTTCGGCCCGCCAGCGGCGACCATCGCTCGCGAGCAGCGTCGCGTAATCTGAGTGAGTGGTGTCGATGCTTGAGACCGTGGTAGAGAATTGGCAATCCACCGCATGTTGCTGAGCGAGCCATTGCGGGATGGTCGCGATAGCCTGAGGCGGATTGACTCCCAATTCAGTCGAACTCGACATGCTCCCCAGTAGGCCTTGCGGTTTGATAGCCGGGCTGCGTTTGATCGTTTCTGACGGGCTGAGCAATTCGACCTGGATAGCGCTACCCGCTCGCTGCTGATCGACAAACTCTTGAAGTACTTCCCATTCGTCGGAGCGATGAGCTACATGCAACGATCCGCAGGGGTTGACCCAGACTCTCGCCTCCTCAGCCAGTTGCAGCCACAGTTCGCGAGAACGCAGGGCCAGGTCATGGCACGGGCCCGCGGTTTGTCCAATCGGCCAAACCATTCCAAAATTTCTAATGGAAGCGCCCACAGCGACTGGCGTCCGTTCAAGCAACACGACGCTCAGACCTCGCGATGCGGCCATCCAAGCGTGGGCCAGTCCTACGATACCCGCGCCCACTACGGCTACGTCGAAATGCTCCGACCTTAACCCCGGATGATTCATGAACTCAAAAGCTCCCGGTTACGCCTTGGCGAGTGCGACTTGATCGATCAGAGGCAAATAGTATTCGAGTTTAGGGGTCTGTAGGTCAACGACTTTGGCCAAGTCGTCCCATTTTCGTAGTCGTAGCGCGTCCTCCCAGTGAGCCGTTGCCCGAAACTCCTCGAGCTCAGCCTCTGACATTAATCCGCCTTGCAGTCGCAGACTAACTAAGGACGGCTCCGACAATTGTTTTTGGTAGGCGGGGTCTACCGTGCAAAGGTAGCGTTTGGCAGCCACGTGAAGTCGGACGGGCAGGGTGACCGCGATACCAAAATGTTTCTCAAGGTAGCGATAGCCACTATTCTCGTGGTGGTCATCGATGCCATGATCGGGTGCGTCGACAGGTAAGTCGTGAAGCAGATGGCCGATGTCGTGGAGCAGCGCAGCGACGATCAATTCGGCTGAGGAAGCCTCTTGTTCCGCCAAATGGGCACACTGCAGCGCGTGCTCAAGTTGCGTCACGTCTTCCCCACCGTACTCAGAATTCCCGCGTTCGGCAAAGCACTTTGCGATCTCGTCTGTGATGCTCATGTCTCATCTCCTTGCTCAAAAGGGCGTCCCGGGAAAAGGTGTCCGACGCCAAAAGCCGGAACGGCCCTGCGGGTGCTTCGCACTTTGGGTGTCGGACACCTTTTCCCGAAACGGTTTGGTTGGTAGTCACCATTGCGACAAACGCTGATTTCGTCAACGGGGGATCGCGAACGTGCAGAGAAAAACACTTGCCGCAAAAACTGCTAGGGCTTGATCGCGATGCGAATTGCCTGATGTCGTTGTGGAGAGTTTACCGCCGTGTTGATGTCTGCCAACGGAAAACTGCACGATACGAGTTCAGCGAATGGGTAGGTGTTGTCAGGGGACGTCAGAAAGTCGACTGCGGTTACGAGATCTTGCGGGCGGTAGTTGTGAACGCCGTGTACGGAGAGTACGCGGCGAACCAACACTTCAGGTAAGAATTCGACAGGTGCTGTCGGTCGCACCGAGCCAACCAAGACTACGGAAGCTCCAATATCTCCAGCTGTCAAAGCCGTTCGAACGGCTTGAACGTTGCCCGACATTTCTAAAACGAGATCGAATTGCGAGCTCCCCTCGGACTGCGGGAATTCCTCCCAGCCAAGTGTATGGTCAGCGGCGAATCGCGTAGCCAATTGAAGCCGCTCCGCAGATGGATCGCAGATGGTCACCGATTGGGCCTGCTGCGCTTTGGCCATGGCGCAAGCGGTCAGTCCCAGCAGTCCCGCTCCAAAAACCAGTACGCGTGCCCCCTCAACGGCGCCCGATGTTCGCAGCGCCGCGGCCACGGTTGCCGTGGCGCAGCTAGCCGGACAAAGTGCTTCGTCAGCGACTTCCGGCCCCACAACCAGAATCTTGGTTCCGCGTACTAGCTGACAATATTCGGACAATCCACCGCTGAGCTGCCAAGCTGGAGTTAGTCTTTGGTGCCCGTATTTTCTAAGTTCAACGCACTTCTGTGGCACACCGCGTGTGCAGTAGCGGCAAACATCACAGGACGCGGCTACGGACCAGACCACGCGATCTCCTACCTCAACAACTCGCTCGCGAAGATCGTGGACCACTTCGGGGCCAATGGCTTCAACGATACCTAAAATCTCATGCCCCAGAATACAAGGGACGGGTTCTTGGCGATGTCCGGCGAGCGTTGATAGATCGCTTCCGCAAAGCGTACAGCAGCTAACCCGCACCAGTATTTCGCCCGGGGCTAAGCGACCTGGCAAACTCAACTTCTGCAGTTCGAGAGGCTGGTCGGGCCCATGAAACACCGCTGCTAGACAGCTGCCGTTGAACGTTTCTGGCATTGGCCTGTTTCTTAAAAACTTGGTTGTATTAATAAATGCAGTTGGGGGGCGAGTCGTTGTCGCACTTAGCTTATCATTAGCTGCACAACGCAGTCCCATTAGGCACCAGCTCCAATATTAAAGTCAGAATAGGACGTAGTCGGCCGATGAGCGTAAAAATTTCATTTTCTCCTTCCATAAATCCATCCAGCGATGTTGGCGGAGGGCATGGGCCGATGGTCTGGGCTGTGATTGCTGCCTTTGGTACCTATTTTTGTATGTACGCGTTTCGAAAACCATTTGCTGTGGCGCAGTTTAGCGACTTAACAGCCTGGGATTGGCAGTACAAAACAATTGCGGTCGCATCTCAGGTCTTTGGATATACGCTGTCGAAGTTTGCCGGTATCAAAGTCCTGTCTGAATTGCATCCCTCGCGAAGAGCGGCCAGTATTGTGATCTTGCTCTTATTGGCCGAGTTCGCATTAATTCTATTTGGCTTCGTACCTGCGCCGTACAATGTGTTTTGTTTGTTTCTAAACGGCTTGCCGCTGGGATTGGTGTTTGGATTGGTGTTGGGATTCTTGGAAGGTCGTCGGCAGACCGAGGCGTTGACTGCTTTTTTGTGTACTAGTTTCATTCTGGCCGATGGTGTTACCAAGTCGGCAGGTAAGGCTCTGTTGGTAGCCGGGGTCAACCAGTTCTGGATGCCAGCGGCGGTTGGAGCGATTTTCTTTCTGCCGCTGCTGGTTTTCGTGTGGATGCTCAAACAAATTCCGCAGCCGACGTCCGCTGACGTCGCAGCCCGCAGCGAACGGACACCACTAAATGCCACCGAACGGCGAGCATTCTTTTGGAAATATGCGGGTGGATTGATCCCCCTGCTGATCATGTTCCTGTTGGTTACTGTTTTGCGGAGCATTCGTTCCGATTTCGCTCCAGCAATTTGGGAGAGTTTGGGAGTTACGACCACCCCCGAACTGTTCAGCTATTCTGAAATGTGGGTCGGTTTAGGCGTGACGTTAGCCAATGGAATTTCGGTATTGGTAGCTGACAACTATCGCGCGTTTCGGCTAGCATTGTGGGTCTGTATTATCGGGTTCGTCATCCTATTGTTAGCATCCTTCGGTCAGCAAGCAGGCCACATTTCACCGTTTGTATTCATGGTCCTGATTGGCATTGGATTGTACCTCCCCTATGTCGCCACCCATACGACAATTTTCGAACGACTCATTGCGATGACTCGCGACAAGGGCAATTTAGTGTTTCTAATGTATTTGGCAGATGCGATTGGCTATCTGGGATACGTGGGCGTCATGTTGGCCCGCAACGCGTTTCAAACTTCTGGTGACTTCATGGCTTTCTTTCGACCGACATGTTTTGTCGTTGGCTGTGTGTCGTTGGCGTGCATGTTGGGTTCGCAACTGTACTTTGCGCGTGTGGCTCGCGCCCAGATCCAACCTGCCACCGAACGAGTTTCTGAGATCGTTAAATTGGGAGAGATCAAATGACCGTAGACTACCTGAATCCTGGCTTGTCACAGGGACTCGAGCGAGTCACGATTCCGATCGTTGACGCCGACGAAGATAGCCTTAAAGGCTATGGGATCTTGGTTGAAGATCCCGCTGACGTCGAAATAGAAATAGTGCGCTGGCCTGCACAGGGCTGGCGGCCTGTAGATTTGGATAGTGGAAACGAGGGTGGGACTACGGAAGGCGTTTTCGTTAGCAGCTGGAAGGGTGATATCCTGTACGGCAGCAACGAAGCGGTGGGAGGCGAGTACGTGCTTGGTTATGGCGTGGAACCGACTGCAGCGCGAACTGACCACGCGGGTAACCCCCAGGAATTGCTGATGTGGCATGCGAACTATCATCCTGACGGCGGTCAGCTATTCTTTCCGCTGGACAAACAGCCCTACTTGGTGCCACTCGCGTTGCCCGGGGACGATGTGACGCCCAGCGACTTCGTCTGCTTTCGTTTTCCAGCTGACAAGGGCTGCTGCATCCATCCCAACATCTGGCACGACGGAGTGTTTGCCTTGCGCGGTACGCAGCGCTTCTTCGATCGCCAAGGCCGCGTGCACGCTCGCGTGTCTGTCGACTTCGCCCGCGAGTTCAATTGCTTGCTACGAGCCGATTTGTCCTAGTACACTCAACTGCTGCCGTCGCCTGCGCGGGCTGCGACCATCTTGCATTTAATCGCAAGCTGATTTTGCGCTCGACTGATCTCGTCCGATCCACTCTGTCTCAGCAGCCCGCTGTGGCTCGGCGTTAAACGAAACTGTGGCTAGGATTGTTTAACGCCTAGCCGCAGTAGACTGGTGAGGCAACGCGTGAAGTTCACCAACTCAGTTGCTTATGCGGAAGTGATCAGCCTTTTAGTAAGAAGTCCCCGTCTACGTAGGCGCCGGCTTAGGCAGCCACTACGCTTAACGCCGAGAACCACACAACTGCTGCCGTCGCCTGCGCGGGCTGCGACCAGCTTGCATTTAATTGCAAGCTGATTTTGCGCTCGACTGATTTCGTTTCATTCACTCTAACTCAGCTGCCCGCTGTGGCTCGGCGTTAAACGAAACTGCGGTAGTCCAACCGCGCGCCTTCTATTGTTCAACTGAGACGACTTCGCCGCCGGATCTGGTTCCCAAGGCGCTGTAGGAAACCAAGTCGATGCTGTCTGACAAGAATTTTACAGAGCCATCGCCCAGACCAAAATTGGCACCGCCAGTGTGCTTGCTACCGAAACTCAATTCGTAGGCAGCGAACTGCGCTGAACCGGGTGGAACCTTGGCATAATTCATCCGCACGCCAGTCGATCCCAAGACTTCGGACATGTCGCCTTGACCAGTGGTATCAATATCGTCGCTGCCGATGGCCCAGTGGTCCTTGCGGCCCATCATCGATGCATTGTTTTCTCGAATCACACCCATTTCAGCCACGACCTGAGTGTCTGCATGGGCTTCACCGATAGCGATCGTATTGGAGGTGCCGTCGGTCATGCCGCCAAAATTGGTGCCGGTCAGGCCGTCGCTTGCCCCGTTGCTCTTGATGCGCTGGTTATCCTTCTTTTGGATAAAAACACCATCCAGGTCAGAGATAGATTCGACGCCTCCTTTGGGTCGACGATCGTCCAGCAGCTTGCCTGACACACAACCCAGGTAATTGGATGGCGCACGGCGCTGGACAATCCAGTTATCCCCAGAAATATCTGCAATGGATTCTGGCAGCGACGAGGAAGGGCAGCGAAACGTAGCCATCTTTTGTTCGCACACGTAGATGTTTTTGAAGAACTTGTAGGCAGGGTGAGTTAACGTAACATCGCCAGGTATTCCTGGCACACCGGCTGCCCACTGGTAGTTTCCACCGCTGTCCTCTTGGAACGTCAGCAGGTTGTACGCATTGCCTTGCTCGATGTAGGGCAAGATCAGCGCGGACCAAGCGGTCCCAACGCCGAACTCGGCACCCATCGGGAAACCCTTATACGAGTCATGGAAATTATGTAGCGACAATGCAATCTGTTTGACGTTGTTCTGGCATTGCATTCTGCGCGCTGCCTCGCGCGCTGCTTGCACAGCGGGCAGCAGCAAGCCCACCAATATGCCAATAATGGCAATCACCACTAACAGTTCCACCAAAGTGAAACCTCTACGGGCCGACGAAGTACTCATAACAATTCTCCTAGAAATGATAACCTACTGGGATTTGATATCGAATTTGAAAACATTCTCGCCCGACTTGACGGTGGCTTTCTCGGTAGTGGTACTCGGTGCTTCATAGATGTCTGGAAACCGATTGTGAACTCCACCGGGGACTTCGCTGGGTTTGGTTTCAATTCCGAGCGATCTTCCCGATTTGTCGATCCAGGCCACAAAAGTGACTTTGTATTTTCCACTCCAAATCCCTTTTTCGCCTTGCGGATGCTGAATCGTAAAATTCCCGTCGGCATCGGAAACGCCAAAGCCAAATCCATGTCGAGTGGAATCGAACAATTCCACATCCGGGAAAAATCCGACTTTGCAGTTACCCACCGGCTTGCCATCGAGCAGGACAGTACCGGAGACGGATTGCATGGTTGGCGTGCAGCCTCTGGCAAAGAGCAGTCCTGTTGCGATGCACAGCGCCAGCACACCCACACTGCTACCGATCACAATCTTCTGATTCTTTAAAAGTTTTTTACCAAGAGCACTTTTTCCGAAAGCGGTCTTACTAAGCCAACTTTTCTTCTTGCTTGCTTGCATGCCGTTGCTTCTCCAACCAAATAAACATGTGAGTTTGGGAATGAATCTAAGCCTGGTACCGATTCAAAACAGTACGTCATGACCGTTTTTTTACTTTTTGATCGTCGTCGACCAAAGCGCCGTCGACCAAAGCGCCGGACAGTATGAGAAAGTTAGAACGCAGCGGCCAGGCGAACGTTGTCAGTTTGCCGTTTAAGTCAGAATTGCCCTGTGGTTCCTCGTTTTCCGTCACAGAATATAGCCGATTAGCGGGCGATGCAGTTTTGAAGGCTTGTAATTTACCGGAGTACTCCCGCTCCGGATCGAGTTCTGGCGAACCATGCAAGACCAGCTTGGGACCGTACTGGGCCCTAACAATAGGATTGTCAACAGAATTGTCAGCGAGCACCCGGCTCACGATGGGATTGGGGCCATCGTGTCCGGGGCATACCGAGCCGATTACTAAACAGAACACCACCACCGTTGCGAACCAAGCAGTTCGCGATCTCCTATCGCAGTGGCAAGTGGTGGTCATTCAACAACTCCTAAATCACAACAGCGCTAACGCATCATACAGTAAAATGCGCCCGTCTGCTGCGGCGGCAGGTTACTAATCCTGCCATCGTCAGGCCGATGAGGGCTAAACTACTTGGCTCAGGTACCGCGGCGATCTGATACTGCTGAGTTGGGGTGCCGTTAACGACCTGAAAAGGCGCAAAACCTGAATCTGCGGCTACGATGTTGGTCAGCTGAAGGTTGTAGGTGCCAAGCGTAGCCCCTGCCGTCCCAAGTGTTACGCTGGCCACCAACGTATCGGTCAAGCCGACGGAAATGTCCGTTGCGTTATTGGCGCCGAACACGACGGTTGAGGTTGGAAATGGAATCTGAAATCCGGCAGCACCAGGAAACAAGTTGTTCGTCCCCTGAATAAACCGCCCGCCGACCTGACTTGATCCGGTCAACGTTGGATCCGCCGCGTTTAAGAAGAAGTCGATTCCGCGGAGGTTGGGAACAACACCTGCATCCGATCGCACGAACACATCAACCGTAGCGGAGGAACCCAACACGATCGGGCCAGTTGTATTCAAACGAGCAGTAAACACAACTGCCGCCTCCGAGGTCTGATACGAGCTCAGGCAGGCTAGGAGGGTTAGGGCGAAAATACGCATCATTTCATTACCTTTCATGGTGGTCATACATTGGTGTAAATGGTAACAGTTGACAATATGGAACACGAAATACAGTTTGAACTGTACGTTAAATCAGTAAAGTACCTTTCAATGGGTTAGATTCCAATTCAGCAAAAAAGTCATCTACTTCTTCGAGTAGATCGTTCTTAGTTGATGTCGGGGTCGGAGCTGCTGACCGACTTGAGTCAATTTGAGGACCAATCGATTCAGCCCCACGGAGTGGTCCAGGTGTTACGGCAGCGACCGAGTGTGGGAGGCAAGCTCGAAGAGTCTCTTCTTGCTCCGTACTTTCGCTCGTGGCAGTAGCCAGCGAGTTCCCAACAAAGGGAGTCGCCGCTAGGCTCAAGGACTTGGAGGAGTCGCTGTCCGCGGCTGTGGTTGTGCTCAAGACGCTCGTCCCCTGGCCTCCATTCCCAGCGAATCCCGGGGCGGGGGCAGGGGAAACGGCTCCCTCGGCAGCGGAACCAGCAGCAGGAATGGTGATGTTTCGCAACGCGGCTCCGGCGACGAGGCTATTTCGAATTGCCACGCCATCCGCATTAAGCACAAAGCTGTTCTTGTCCACATCGCGATTGTTGTCTACCGTCGCTGCTCCAAGTGGGAGCACCATAATCAGGTCGCTGTTTAACACGCGATAGGCGCCTACCACAACGGTACCGTCCAATTCGCCCAGCAGATGTCCCAAGTAGAAGACTTGAGTGCTGGCCAGACCCGTGTTCACAGTGGGGCGGACCTGTACCTGTAGCCAGCGATTGGCAATGTCATTGTCTGCCCACTCCAGCACGACACGTGCCGGAGAGCCCGGCGTTACGGTAATCGCACTCGGAGCGGGCGCCGTGGCCCAGCCGCTCGGTGGATTGGCCGCCTCATCAAACACGCCAGTAGGACTCATGCGGAACACGAAGTCCGCGGCGGTTAGGCTGGTCGCCGTGAGACCGGCCACATCCAGAACGAGACCGTTGATGCCACGCGTGGTATTGATCAAGTTGGCATAAGTAAGGGTCTGTGGGCTCGCACTCGACTGGGCCACAACTTTATTAGGGTCGAGAGCGGCAGCCACGTTGGTTCCGCCAGCGGAGAACGACGATCCCTTATAGTAAACCTTGGTATTGCCAATGTTGGTGATGACGGGAACTTGTCCCGGCGAGCCGATATCGGCTAAGTTGTAGAGTACCGGTGGTTGCGGGTCGGCAGGGGCGACAGGGTTCCGCGCTGAGGCGGTCCCAACCACCGAATTCCGCCAGTTTGTACCCACACTGTTATCGAGGGCTATGTTCGGGAGATAAATACTCGATCCGTTGGCCGATGTCGGCCACAGCGTGCCATCGTCGTCATAGTTGACTTTGTCAACGAGTTGTAGACCTGCGTCGCGGAAGTTGAGGTCTTCGTTAATAGTGCCGACGGCTGAGGGGCTATTATCCAGATTACCCCACAGCGATATTCCAACGACCGTTGCGGCGGCAGGTACATTCCATTGCGTGCGGAACTGGGCTTCGGTGATGGTGCCAAAGAAGCTGTTGTAAACCACGGCGACCCCGCCCGCAGGCACTAAAGTCCCCGTCGGAATGGCGCTCCAGTTGGTCACGTCTTCGTCGTCCAAGCTCCAGCCGCCGAGATCTGCGGTAACAGTACCGCGGTTAACCAATTCGATCCATTCGGTCTGTGGTTCGCTTCCCGCTGGATTGTACATGATCTCGGAGATGACCACGTTTACCAACTCATTGTCGGCAATCGACAGCACGCCTACACCCTGAGCTAACCCGGTAGCCGAAGCCAAGATATTTACTTTCTTAAGCCCATCTGCCACTGAGTCGTCCACGGCAGTCACGGTAAACGTCGCTGAGGGCTGCCCGTCTGGAATCGTGACGGTGGCCGGAACGGTAGCCAGCGTGGTGTCGCTACTGGTTAGTGTAACGACTAAGGCGCCGGTAGTTCCCAAGTTTCGGGTGACCGTCGCCGTGGCGGTACCGCCGTTTTCTGGGACGGTTGCTGGGTTCAGCGTAACAGTTAGGGCTTCTGCCACAGCGGTGGTAAAATTCCAGGCAGTCGTATCAACAATTCCACCATAAGGTAGTCCGGTAACTGTGCCGGTGACTTGGATATTATCGATTGCCCACCAGTAATCGTTGGTTCCAGTGACGCCAAAGCGGAATTTCATGCTGCCGGTGTCTGGATTGGGAACCGTGATCATCCGCCGTTCGTTGATATTGGTGGCGGTAAGATCACTTGAGGAATTGGTAGGATCCAGTGTTAGCAAATTGGTCCAGTTGGTGCCACCGTCGTAGCTGACGTCCACCATTCCCACTTGGTTTCCAGCTGCGGTAGTACCGCTCTCAGGTCGGAAGCTGGAATCGAATTCCAATAACACGCTGCTAGCGTTCACTGGACCGAGGTCGACGGCATTGGTTGAAAAAATGCTGTTGAATGCATTGCTGGGTCTGGGGATGTCGTCCCATTCATCGGTGTCGCCAATGGCAACGGTACCAGCACCACGCGTAAAGCTATTTCGACCTTGTCCGCCGGCGTTTGCCCAGAAGTCCTTGTTGGCAAAAGTCCAACCTGTCCACTCCGGCACACCACCGGGAGGCATTTGGGAGTTGTCGACCGCAAATCCGGAAGGTGGAATAGGTGTCCAATCCACGCCGTTGGTGTTAAGTGGCGTTTCTATTACAGCAGGTCCCAGCGGCAGCAATTCGAAATTCTGGCTGAGCAGCGTGGCTCCGGTGTTCGTTGTGGCCTCGGTGTATAAAACAGCGCCTCTGTCAAGAACGACATAGTAGTCGGTTGAGCCAAGCAGGTCGCTAGGTGGATTGATCGTGACCACCGCTCCAGCGATGGTTACATCTGGCGAGCGAATATCGATACTCGCACCGAGTTTTCCGTTGCTCGCGCGGACGATGTGTACGAACCCATTTCCTTTTTCTACCGGGCGATCAAACGTGATCACTAGATTCGAGCTGACTGGAACGGCCGTCGAGTCATCGGCGGGACTGAAACCGACACTCAGCACGTTAATCGACTGCGTTGCAGACAGGAACGGACTGACCGAAGCGGTGATAATTGCCACTTGATCGCCATCCGGAATCCCATCGTCAACTGCGGTAATCGGGAACGTAGCTGACGATTGACCAGCGGGAATGGTTACCGTAGCGGGCACCGTGAGTTCCGTGGTGTCGCTACTGGAAAGATTGACGACCAGCGCGGCCTCGGTGCGCATGTTGCGAGTTACCGTACCAGTTGCCACGCCACCCACTTCATGAATCGAAGTCTTGGTAGTCGCTAGCGATAGAGCTGGCAGGGCGGCGGTGAAATTCCAAATCGCGGGATCGGAAATGCCTTCGAACGCAATGCCCGTGGCCGTGCCAGCGACCCTCAAATTATCGATGGCAAACCAACCGGTTTGGCCAGCATTCTCCATGGTGAAGCGAAAACGCATGTTACCGCTGGCAGGATTGTTCAATGCCGTTCCCACTCCAGCATTGCTACCGGCGCCGGTGACACCCGTACTATTGATCACGATATGCGTATTGCGGGCAGAGGTTCCAAAAAAGAAGGCCAGATTATTCCAGGGCCCATTGTTGTAACTTACGTCGACATTTGCCAGCCCGAGGCTAGCGTCTTGAAAACTCGCATCGAATTCCAGCACGGCAGTACCTGCCGCGACGTTCGTCAAGTTGATTGGCGCAGTCGTCAAAAATGTGTTGTAATTGGAAGGGGGAGCCGTGTCGAGCCAAGCGTCGGGGTCTGCCACCGCAACGGTCCCTGAAGCACGAGCAAAATCGGCGCGACCGCCGTTGGCACTGGCGGCACTCCACGCACCTTTATCCGCAAAGCTCCAGCTATTCCACTCAGGGTTGCCACCGCCCGGCGTTGAGTTGGTGATGGTGTAATCCAGTGGAGGTGTCTTGGTAAAGTCTGTTCCGTCACCGCCGGTTTCGCCGACGAACGGACCCAACGGAAGTAGCTCGAAATTCTGTTGCAGCAGTGTTGTATTCGGAGAGACCGTCGCCGATAGGTCTACCAGCGCGCCGTCGTCGATCAAGACATAGTATTGAGTGCCTGCCACCAAATCGCTGGCGGGATTAATGGTTACCGTAGCACCTGAAATAGTCACGGCAGCCGAGTCCACACGGACGCTAACGCCCAGTTTGTTGTCGCTAGCTTTGACTACATGGATGAAGCCACTCCCCGCGCGAACAGGGCGATCAAACGTGACCGTTAAGTTGCCTTGGTAGTCTGCGACCAGTTGATTATCGGCGGGATTCAGCGATACGATATTCAATCCGTCGTCGTCTGTAACATCAATCGTTTTCGATCCCGAAGTGAAGGCCGCGTTGCTGGCGGTAATCGTCACTTTCTGGGTGCGATCCGGCAAAATATCGTCGACAGCCGTGATTGGAAACGTAGCGGATGCCTGCCCATTGAGAATCGTGACGGTGGCTGGTACGGTTGCTTCGGTCGTGTCGCTGCTGGTTAGATTGACTACCAAGTCACCCACCAGGGAACGATTGCGAGTGACCGTCCCCACCGCGGTCCCACCATTTTCACTCATCGACGCTTTGTCGATCGCCACGGTGAGAATGGGTTCTATTTCCGTGGCGAAATTCCAAAACGTGGCACTTGATTGGCCGGTGTAAGGAACCCCTGCGACTTGAGCCTTCACCTCGAGATTATCCAGCGCCCACCACCAATCGTTACCGCCTACCAGTCCCCAACGAAACTCCATCGTCCCCGCAGCCGGATTCGAAACCGGTACTGTCCGGTGTTCGTTCACGTTACCGAGGTCGGTGGTTGTGGTGGGATTCAGTGTCAATAGGTTTGTCCAGGCTCCCCCATTAAACCTAACATCGAGCGTACCGATTTGACTGTTCTCGGGGCGAAAACTCGAATCAAACTCCAGTACCGCGGTATTGGCCGTCACGCCAGCCAATTGAATTACCTTGGATTGCATGATGCTATTAAAATTCCCGGGGACGTGCGCCGTATCATCCCATTCATCGGAGTCCGCAACAGCGATCGTGTTTCTGCCAAGTGTGAAATTGTCACGGTTTTGTCCTGCTGCCCCAATCCAAAAGTCTTTATTGGCGAAACTCCAACCCGCCCATTCTGGGACGCCATCAGGAGTGCCAGTTCCCCAAGGCATGTTCGAATTGTCGATTGAAAACCCAAGCGGTGGAACCAGCGTGAAATCGGTGCCATCTCCGCCTGCTTCGAATATAGCTGGGCCGAGCGGTAGGAATTCAAAATTTTGAGTTAGCAGCGTAGAGCCTGCAGTAGGTGTACCAGAAGTATCGATGAACGCTCCGCTGTCAATGTAAACGCTAAAAGCGGTTTGATAGGCGAGATTGTTTGGCAGATCGACTGTGACCGTGCTACCCGAGACTGTCACCGCCGACGATTGCACATCGACCGCCTGGCCCAGCGTTCCCGTACTGTCGCGGACCACGTGAATATTGCCTTGACCCTTGATTACAGTTTCGTTGAAGTTGATCGTCAGATTGGAACCCACTAGCACATTGCTTGCGCCATCCACGGGGCCCACGCTCAAGATACTCAGCGCCAGCAAGTTCCGCGCTTCGAGTTGCTCCATGTAGCGCTGACGAGTAATCCCCTTGCGACGACCACGGGCCTTCTTGCGCTTGCCGACCAGCCGAGCGATGGACTTTGCGAATGAGGAGGAGCTTGCAAACGAAAAAGAAGATCGTGCATGAGGCCGACTGAATGTCATAGAAATACTCCAGATGGTTGAAGGATCAAGGGATGAGGAATCTAGGGATGATGAATCAAGGGCTGGGACCTTCAACGAAACGGGCGATTGTTCCACCCATCTCGTTAAATCAATTCGCTCGAAATGCGCTGACGCATTTGAGTGTTGCTCGTTCGCTTACTCTCTTAATGTTCTGCTAACACTCGCACTTACGAGTAAGCGCTGAGGATCATTCGCGGTGCCTGCTTGTGCTTGCCAATAAAGTTTTACTTCACAGCATGATAGTCACAGTTGGCGCAGATTAGGGATTGTCTCAAAGGATGTCTGAAACTTTTCGTCCCTGACAACAAGGCTCGCAATTCGGTATGCACTCCAAAGCGAAAGACACTTTATGAGGCACGATCGAGCGTCGGTATGCAAACGCTTTCGCACTATGTTCATAGTGGCAGCGTAGCACCTGACGCATAGATTGTGCGCGATTCTACGCTAACAAGTGGGCCGACGGCGAGAATTTTTCGTTAATTTTTAGAGTGTTCTTTGTGGGCCAATTTCCGTGCCAACGCGGATTCTGGCTTTAAGAATGCCATCGCGTTGAACGCAATCACGACTCGATTGGCTGCTCCTCGATAGGGCAAACCACTGTGCAGTAAATACGAGGGGAAAAGTAACAGGAGTCCGTTTTCCAGCGGTGGGTCGATCGATGCGCCCAAGTATTTGTTGCCGTAATCGCGATAGCCACCCCCCGCATTGAAGGGGCAATAGAAACGGCTACCTCCATTGGGAGCAGAACTTCCCTTCCGCCGCCCGCTTTCGCCCACTTGAAGATAATAAATGCCACACCATGAGCAGCCATTGTGATAGTGTGCGTCGTGAAAACCGCCATCATTGGTAACGTGATACCAGCTGTCGGCAAATTCGATTTCCAAATCTTGCGGTGGCGCTTCCTGGTTGTTAGCGACACTAACGGCGATCGCTAACGAGGCCTTAATGAATTGAACTAGTTTCTGAATTCCTTCGTCTGGCTGTGAAAAAAGATCAAATTTACTTTCGTACAGACCCTGCTCGGATTTCGCACCAATGGCGATGCCACTCTCGATCAGCTCCTCTTGCTCTTGTTGCATGTGTTCCAAGCAATTCAGAATTCTGGGCGCTTCTTGCGTATGCGCTTCCCACAGCCGCGTAAAGAACATGGTTGGCCAAACCTGAGTGCCGTTCAGACTATACTTTTTATCTTGCGACATTTTGAAGTACCTATCTAAGGTTTGAAAGGATCGACGCTGGGTTCATCGGATTGCACCATTTTCGGGGAACATATCAGCTCGACGCGCCAGCGAGTGGGTCGCCTCGGAAACAATATTGGCTCGACGCGCCAATTTTGAAGCTCGCGTTACTTCAACCGCGAAGTGGTGGTATTCCGTGCCTTCGGCACTATATTGCGCGGGCTTCAATTTAGACTTGCGCCTGGCGGCGGCATCCCAACTTTGCACAGCGCGTTATAATCTCAGCCATTCTAATTTTGTAGTACTGAAGCCAGAGCCACAATGACCGAGACCACGCAGCCGCCGCCCAGCCAACATATCGCACTAGCCTTTGCCACATTGATTGGACGCTTTCAACTCCCCGATACGGAAAGTGCCAACGCGTCGCTGTTGCGGCTGTTGCTCGAGCGTGAGGCTGCGACTCCAACCAACAACTACGCCAACGTTGGCGGTTGGCATTCAAACGGCGATTTACTCGAATGGCCGAGTCCCGAGATAGTCACGTTGCGCTCCTGGATCACAGGCGCGCTTACTCAAATGGTGCAAGCCACCGGGCAACTCCCTGAAGTACAGGGGCGCGCCGCTCCGCCGCGGGGCGGATTTCAACTTACCGCGTGGGGCAATATCAGTCGTCGTGGCAATTACCACCGCATGCACAATCACCCCAACAGTGCTTGGTCTGGAGTCTACTATGTAGCTGGGTCGAGTTCGAGTGACTCCATGGGGGGCGTGCTCGAACTGTACGATCCGCGACCGTTTACCGAAATGGTCGATGTGCCGGGCTCGCCGTACGGTCAGCGAATTCACATACGGCCGATTCCGGGATTGATGGTCTTATTCCCCAGTTGGCTCTATCATTTTGTGCACCCCTGCAATACGGATACGGAGCGCGTCTCGATCGCCTTCAACGCTGCTTGGCGTCCAGCCTAAACGGGGAGCCTGCCATGCAACTTCGCGATGCACTCGCCGCCTCCCCCGAATTATTCCCGCTGAATATGGACGCGGTTGGAAGTGCAATTCAATTCATCCGGCTCTCCGCCAACGACTATGCGAATGCAAGTTTCTTGGATAGCCGCATGCTGCAACCGGACTTCCCGCAGGCGGTGATACCGTGGAGCGAATTGCAGCCCGCCACGACGGGGCTAGCGCTGAAGTGTGATTTTATCTTTCATATCTCGCACGCCGGGTCAACACTCCTTTCTCGATTGCTCGGTTCCCATCCCGCGTTTTTCTGCCTTAGGGAACCGGCCATTTTGCGACAGCTGTCACAAGGGAGTTTTTCAGAACATCTCCGGCCATTTCTCGGACTGTGGTCGCGGACCTTTTATCCCGAACAACGTGCCGTCATCAAAGCCACGAGTTTTGTCAGCGAAATCGCTGTAGAACTGATGCAGTTGGTTCCTGACTCTCGTGCGCTGCTCATGTATGTACCCTTGCCAACTTTTCTTCGCGCGCTGCTCGATGGCGCGATGAGCGATATTACCAGCCAGACGGAAACGCGTTTAAGGCGACTCCAACGCCGAAATTTGTTTCCTAGTCTATCCGCAAGTGAACTCACTCCGGGAGAGTCCGTGGCTTTGAGTTGGTTGGTGGAAATGTTGTCCCTGGTCGATGCGAATCAATATTCTCCGGCCCGCACCGCCTGGTTAGACTTTGACGACTTTCTAGTTCAACCCCAACTGCGGCTGCACCAAGTCTTCTCGCATTTTGGTGTAAGCGCCGAAGTGGAATCACTACTGGCAGGTCCGTTGATGCAGCGCTATGCTAAAAAGCCAGACGTGGGTTACGATACCGCGTTTAGGAACAAGCTGCTCCGCGAAGCTGAGCAGAAGCACTCGGCCGAAATCAAACGCGGGCTCGCCTGGATCGCTCGTGCCAATATCGGCGAGCTCTTACCCGCAGAGTTGCTATCTCAGTTTTAGGGATTCATGGTCGGAAGTGAGCAAGCTCCTGAGCCAAGCAATTCTTTCACCAACTACTATGTGTATGTGAGGCGTTATCTGGCATAGCTGGTGCTACCCAACACTATAGCCAAGTGCTTCCGGATTTTATCGCGAAGCGATTTCAGAAATTAGCCGGAGGTAAGCGTTAGCGCCACCGCCGGATCGGATTGTCGTCGGTCCGCATCCCGAAGGGGATGCCAGCCTTGGTTGGTGGGATTGCTCTTCGTGAGTTGGGTGTTTGCCATGTTTGCGAAATAACACAAATTCGATGGCGATGCCGCACAGTAGGCTGCAATCCCCTCGGGATGAATTCGGTATCGACTGATGGGCTCCGGTGGTACGCTATCGCGAACCACCGGCTAATTTCTCAAAGCGCTTCGCGATCAGCAAGCACGTTGACAAGTCAGGTTATTCGTTGAAGGTGCGGTGTGCCTAGTCGTCGCCCTAAGTAGCACGGCTGGCAAATCCAGGGCACGGAAGGGGTAGGCCTACCGCGGCATCCAACGCGGCGGCTCCAATTCATGGTGATTGTTTTGGAGTGCTGTGGCTTGGCACAGCTTTCTCTTTCCAAACGGCCTGGAAGCCAACGGAAATAAAATGCGACCTAGGCCATTCCGAGTGAGTTCTGCAGGCAGCAATTCCAACGCGTCCGAGTGGACAAGAACATGTTGGCAAGAAAATATTCTGACGAGACATGTTGCTGCGACGTGACGGCTCGCGTTTCCCTCAATCGCTCGCGCTGCGTTGGTCGTGTCGTTCCCGATTTCGACCGTACACTTTGGAGTGCTGTGGCTTGGCACAGCTTTCACTTTCCAAACGGCCAGGTAGCCAACGGAAATAGAATGCGACCTAGGCCAGATTGGATGAGTTTCGCAAGCAACAATACCAACGCGTCCGAGTGGACAAGAACATGTTGGCAAGAAAATATTCTGACGTGACCTGTTGCTGCGGCGTGACGGCTCGCGTTTCCCTCAGTCGCTCGCGCTGCGTTGTCGTGTCGTTCCCGATTTCGACCGTACACTTTGGAGTGCTGTGATTTATCACAGCTTTCTCTTTTGTACGAGCCTGGAAGCAGGCGGAAATACAACGCAAACTGGGCGGTCCGAATTCGTGTCCAGAGGATTATAGGTAGAGTTAAATTGGGTTGTACGGCGGCGTTTCCGTGTTCGGTTGAGTTTTAGGGAAAGTGAAAGCTGTGATAAATCACAGCACTCCAAAGAAACCACTCGCAAATCACCGCTCTGCGCGACAACTGTCTGCAGTCCGGTCTCAGACTGTTGAGTGGCAAACGGGGACACCGAGTACCCATGGTTGGCGTCCTGCTCAATACGAAACGTCTGTTGTACGTGTGGCAGCGACTCATTAAGGTGGCCTCGTGATCAACCATGCAGGTGCTGCGTGTCTACCAGTTATCACGGCGGGCCACCTTTCTGCAATTCCCACTTGTTTGGCGGACCAAGGAGCTTCAGTAGTCTTTCACGGTCGATTGGCAGTTCCAAAAACTGACCGTCGCCAAAATCGATTGCTACTCCGGAGTCTTTCGAAAGAGTTATACCCTCCAGTTCGGAGTCTACAAAATCAAAGCTATCGAATCCTATGCTGTAACGTACAATTTTCATTCCGGGATCAGGTATGATTATCTCGGTTGCGTCAGGGAAAAATTTCTTGACCTTATTGGGAGTCAATTGCTCTAGCGAGCAAGAGTTGCCGTCTACAAACTGAACACGTAATCTCGCTAGCGAGTTCCGTCCCCTGCCTGAAGAGAATTTGAAGAATTGGTCGCGCGATGCAGTCAGTAGAAAATCATCGTAGGAGGCTAAGTATGTCCCAGACCCACCATTCCACGCAAGAAAGTCGCCTAGTAGTGAATCGAGCTTTTTAAGATTCAATCCGACGAGAACTGCCATGCTACCGAATAAGATAAATAGTGCCAGCAAGACTCCTGTGAGTTTACGCAACAATTTATTATTCGCGAATGGGGTCATCATCTCCAGCCACCTGTCTGGGGATTGATTCGATTGTTATAGAGTGATTCGATAAACGCTCTGGCGTTGTCATTCCCAGGATAGATGTCCCATAAACCGGTCTCGACAAAGGGTAGAACTCGTGGATAGTGATCCAACATCGGTTGCCGTCCGGTTATTTCCGTGGCGTTAGCATAGACTTCAATCATAAAAATGTAGTTGATGCCGTCTTGTTTCTGCGCTCCAAATCCACCCGGTTGCCAATGTCGAGGATTGGTAGAATGAAGTTGAGTTTGAAACCGGACAGCGGAATAGGGACTCCAGTTAGCCGCCATACTTGCCGCAAACCAGTCCCTGCGTTTGTTGGTGTAATCGTTCGTGTTGACATAATTTCGCAGTGCAATTTTCTGCCCAAAATCGGAGTCGAGAATGGCTTGGATTTGGGGATCGATACCACGCCACTCAAAGGTGGCGCCTCCTTGCCCCCGAGCGAATTCAATCATCGCACGCAAATTCAATTGTTGGATCTCCATGTTACTCTCCCAGTGTCCGCCGACTTCGCCGTGCGCTCCAGGTGAGCCAATGAGATTCAAACGGGTTGTGCCGTTGGGGAGCAATTGCGTGGCGGCAAACCACGAGCGATCTTCGTTCATGGCGTAAATGGCCGTTGCCACTTGCACGTTGGCGGGAGTCTCGATATTCACGTAATTGTCACGCATGCTTCCTTGGCTGATGTAAGCCGATCCGTGGCCAGCAGATGTCACCGAGTAAACTGGATCAAATAGCCCCAGAAACTGGACCGGTATTCCTAACTCTTCTAAATCGCGAGCCAGTTCTATGGACTGCGCCGCTCCACGACTCCAGCCGTAAATTGATATTCTACTTCCGCGTTCGTAGTGTGCGAGCACATCCTTTAGTGCTCGTGCTATTCCTGCTTCAAATCCCCACCCGTTGCCTCCGCTAATTGTTTCAGCGTTGTAGTCTACAGGATGGCCGACGCCCCCATGGTAGAACTTCGTGCCCTGAAAGAGATTATAAAGGCGTTCGACATTGCCAATGTCGTGGATGTGTTGATTCGTCCCGCCGAAGAAAATTCCGATCTCATTGGAGGCTCGATTTATTCTAAAAGGAGAGCGGATAGCGTTTAGTCGATCTTGAACCTGGTCGGGCGTCGCATCTCGAATTCCACCAGCAGCTTTCTCCACTGCAGCTAGCGTTGCACGCCCGCCGCTGTTCAGGTAAACCCAATCGCCATTTCGTCCCCCAATGAAGTGTTGCCCTCCGTTGAAACCCCACATCACATCTCCTTGTTCATTCCACCAATTCGACCAGCCGCGTCGATGATCGGCCAGGGTCGGATATCGTTGGGGTACGCGTACCACCTGTAGATCATCCAACCCACTCGGATCGCTCGCAAACGTGGCCTTGTTGCCGGTGTAGCGGTAGAGGTTCATGTCGCCGGCGGTGAAGGAGAGGGGGTCGGGGGTGGTGAAGCGACCAAGGCGGGGGTCGTAGTAGCGGCGACGTGTATATTGTAGACCGCTGGCGGCGTCCCACTCGCGGCCCGTGTATCCAAATAAATGTTCCACACTCGAGTCGCTCTCGGAGATGACTTGGCCAAAGGCGTCGTAGAAAATGTGATCGATGACGCTGGCGTGTTCCGCCAAGTTGTCGTAACGAACCAAATCGCGTACCGAACCTTGGTGATCGCTGAGTGGCCAAAGTACATCGGTGGTTCCCGCGATGGGGTCAATGTTCTCTTCGGCTAAGACTTCGTCAACGGCCAAGCCGTGGAGGTAGCGACTGAGGACATTGCCGCTAGGATCGACGCAAAGCAGCAACGAATCACCAGCTCCATTGCGCGCGGCACGAAGACCGTCGTTGATGTAGAACTCAGTCTGATCGTATACCGAGTCACCATCTGTATCGACACTCTGCGAAATGCGACGATCGAGTGGATCGTAGACGTAGTGCACTTGTTTGGTGAGTGGACCAGCTGCGGAGGAACGGAAACGGACGTCGGTGAGGCGATCGCGATGATCGAAGCTGGTTTCGATAACCGCGCCGGTTATCGAGTCGGTGCGGCGAATCAAATTGCCGTTACGATCATATTCGAAGGCAGAATGGCTGTCCGTTAATATTTGATTGTCGACGCCGGTCGTGTAGTCACCACCAGTTCGATTGCCATTGGCATCGTAAGTAAAACTTAAATCTGGATGCTGTGCATAAACTGCCGAAGTCAATTGATGGGTGTCGTCGTAGGTAAAACTCGACAACCCATCGACGAGCGAATCGACTGAGGTAAGACGACTGGCCGCGTCCCAAGCGAACGTATAATCGGCTGCGGGAATAGTTCCCAGAGAATGCTGAATGCGATTCAAGCGACCGACAGTATCGTAGCTATGGGTGGTTTGAGCTACCAAGTTCGTGCGAGCTATATCGGCATAACGGTAAACGCCAATCGGTTGTCCTCCGGAATTGTAGGTGTAGCTGACAACCTTGGGGCCAACGCCAAGGCCGGATTGCTCAATGCGTGAAACACGCCCGCCACGGTCGAGTCGATAATTGATCGTCGAATCAACTGTGCCATTGAGGTTGGTTGCCAATTGCATGCGGCGACCTAGCGGATCGTACGTATTGACCAGCGTGGCGGTCACGCTCGTGCTTAATCCTTGCGTTTCCGCGGTGGCACGTCCTAAGCCGTCGTAGAGCCAACTCAGCTGAGTGGCGCTATCAGTGGCCTGAGTCATTTGACTGGCCGCGTCGTAGGCGTAATTGAGCGTCTCGATCAAGCTGCCGCCGCTGAACCACTTTTCGGCGGTCATGCGCCGCAGCGGATCAAAGGTCGACTCGATCACTTGTCCGTCGCGCTTGGTGAGCGAGGTGCGATTGCCAACAGCGTCGTAGTTGTAACTCAGCGAATGCCCCAATGGGTTGGTCTCGGTGGTCACGCGATCGAGCAGATCGTAGCTCCATGTGGTTACATTTCCCACGGGATCGGTCAGCGAAGTGCGGTTGCCAAGTGAGTCATAAGTCAACTCAGTTGAAAAGCCTAAGCCGTCCGTCGAAGTGACCTGGCGATTGAGAGCGTCATAGGTGATTTGTGATGACAGTCCCAACGGATCGATTGTTTCAACTACGTTTCCAACTGCGTCGTAAACAACGCGTGACCTATTTCCCAACCCATCGGTGGTCGAGATCGGTCGGTTGAGCAAATCGTAGGTGGTGGTAACTCTGACGCCATTGGCATCGGTGTGGCTCACTGCGTTGCCGACCGCATCGTAGGTCGTATAACGCGTCCCGTGAGCTAGCGACTTGATGGCCACCAACCGATTGAGAGTATCGTACGACATGCCTTGCGACTCACCGGCGGCATTTTTTACTGAGCGGACATTGCCGACGGCATCGTACTGATGGTTGGTAACACCACCCAGCGGATCGGTGGTTGTGACCAATCGTCCTAAAGCATCGTAGCTATTGGTCGTTGTGCGAGAAAGCGGGTCGGTGATGCTCAGGACCTTACCATTGGCATTGTAGAGCGTAGTAGAGACGTTGTTCAATGGGTCAGTTGTAGTGGTCTGACGATTGAGTGCATCGTAGCCATAGTGAACCGTATATCCCAGCGCATCGGTCAGGCTGACCAGATTCCCCACAGCATCGTAGCTGGTGAGCGTCTGTCCGCCGAGCGCGTCGGTAGTCTTAATTACACGGTCGAGTGCGTCATATTCGAATTGCGTCACGCGACCCATCGGCCGTGACTCACTCCGTACATTTCCCACGCTATCGTAAACCCAAGTCGTACCGTTCCCGAGCGCATCAATGGCCTTGGTACGACGATCAAAGGTATCGTATTCGAAGGTAGTGACACGTCCCAGTGCATCGGTCTGCGACAGAATGTTGTCGGCGGCGTCATACTGCACGCTAGTTACATTTCCCAACGGATCTTGTGTCGCGATCAACCTTCCGGCGGCATCATATCGATTGAGTGTTGTGCGGATGAGCGGATCGAGCTGAGCTGCCGTATTGCCAGCCATGTCGTAGGAAAACTGCCAAATGGCCAAGCTGGGGTCTTGGATGGCAGTGATTTGTCCAAGGGCATCTGGCGAGTAGCTGGTCTTCCTGCCAAGTTTGTCGTAGCTGGCGACCATCACGTCGCGAAGATCGTATTGGAAAATTTCTGAGTTGCCGAGCGCATCGGTCTCGGAGATGCGACGATTGTGCAAGTCGAACGTAGATGTGGTCCAATTGCCAAGTCCATCGCGCATTCCGGTGACATTGCTCAACGCATCGTAGGTCCATTGCACCAGATAGCCGGCCGAGTCCAAATGAGCCGTGGGGCGGTTCAATTGATCATAAGTTGTGGTGGTGGTCCGGCCCAAAGGATCCAGCGTCGCCACGGGGTTGCCTTCGGGATCGTAGGAGGTAAACCAGTTGTTGCCCAGTGCATCCTGTTGGCCAACTTGTTGGTGCAGCAGGTCGTAACTGAAAATGGTTTGCCGTCCGAGTGGATCGGTCAGGCGGATCATATTCCCAGCGTTGTCGTAGTCGAACTGAGTGATTTGTCCTTCGAACGAAGTGGCTATCCGCCGATAGAGAGCATCGTAAGCATGCGTGGTAACGCGTCCTGCGGCATCGATTTCAGCGGTGACATTGCCGGTCCAACCCAATGTCTGAGAGGTGGTGCGACCGAGTGGATCGGTTACGCCGACAGGTCGCCCTAGCGCGTCGTAGTGATAGGCCCACGTGCGATCAGCTCGATCAACGACCCCCACCAACTGATCCACTTCGTCGTAGAAGTAACGTGCCACACCGCCGCCAGGATCGAGCGTTGTTGTGCGCCGATCGCGATTGTCATACGAATGCACAGTGATGAAACCCTGCGGGTCATGTTGCTCGATAGGGTTCCCCACGCTGTCATAGACGACGGTGGACGTTCGAACCAAATGCGTGCCGACACCTTCGCTTACAGCCAATTGGAATCCGCGTTGGTCGTACGCGTATTCAGTGCGTCGACCATTGGGATCCACCGTGGCAATCAATAAACCGGAGGGGTCATACGCAAAATAGGTGGGATTGCCGAGGGCATCGGTCTGTCCAATCATGCGATTGCGGGCGTCGTAAGTGAAGGTCGTTACTGCGCCATTGGCATCTTGAACGGTTCGCAAATTGCCGGCATTGTCGTAGGTCTGATATCGATTGCGATTTTGCGGTCCGAGTTCGGCGATCAAGCGGCGATGGGCGTCGTACTGGTATGAAGTTGTCGCGCCGTTGAGTCCAATGCTGGCGAGCAATAGGCCGTTGGAATAAACATTCGAGACCAAGCCACCCGCCGCATTGGTCAATTGTGAAACGAAGCCAGTTTGGCTGTCGAGTTGGTAGTTGGTTGCATAGCCGTTGGGGTCGACGGTCGACAAGGGATGATTGAAATGTGGGTCGTAGCTAAATGTGGTCGTCCCTTGTCCGAGCGAATTGTGTGTGACAAGATTTCCTCGGTCATCGAAGCCAAAGGTTGATGTCCCCAGAGGACCGTTATGCGCGGTGACTTGGAAACGGTCATCGCGATCCCAAGTCTCGGTTTGACCAGCAATGCCAGCCGACGTGCCGGGACCGGAATAACGCAGTAGTCGTCCCGCTTCATCCAGGGAATACCAATTCTGCCGCCCCAATGGATCGACAAACAGAGTCACGTCTTTATCGATAGTTTGTACGTCGGGTTGCAAGCCTTGCACGGCAGCTGGGAATAGCTGGAAAGCGCTTCCCGAACCTTGATCGGCTTGGAATAGTCGACCGTGCGGGCCATAGGTAAAGGCTGTGTTCAGCACACCCCACTGCGTGGACGTCAGGCTACCGTTGAGGTAAGAGAACAGCCGGGCACCCGTGGTCTCAGTGATCTTCAGAAGGTTACCAGTGGGGTTTAGCAGACCGACGCCACGGCTACCTGGTTGCATGATGAACGAGGCCGACATGTCGCTATAGTCGAATGTGGTTAGCGCACCATCGATAGTTTGGATCGCAATCAGTCGACCTTGATCATCGTAGTTATAAAGTTCGGTGGGGAGACCCGGTCGTTCGATCTTGAACATCAGTCCCAGCGCGTTGAAATGTTTGCTTACTTGTTCTTTGGAGGTATAAATGAAGCTGCGTTGACTGGGATCAAAGCTCAGAGTGCCGAACTCGTTGACAGGTCCTTCGAGCTCATAAGGTAGGCCCGTGGAGAGATGTGGATTAGTGAACAGACGCGGGTAGCCCAGGCCATTGACGTAGAGTACATCGCCGTTGCCTTCGATCCATAGGCGATCGAGCGTCGATAGGTGCCATCCCATGCCGAACGGAGCGGTGGCTTCGAAAGGATCTGACGGATTGACATCGGCCCAGTTTTGCACGACCACCATCGACTGACCTGATTCTGCGATGGTCAACGGTTCGGCTAGGCTGGTGTGAATGCGCACTTCGATCGTCCAATCGTAGACGCCTGTTTGCCGCACGGGGTAGGGGGCTTGAAGGGCAAGTAGGTAATCGGTCCCCGATTGAAAATTCCCGCCGGCATAGGTGGTCCACGGAGTGGGGGCTTGGTGATCCCAAATCAAACGCGCTTCGAAGTGCGAAGGCACATCGCGCCCCACATCGCTGGCCAAAACGGCTTGAATGATCGGCCTGGGGTTGGTCGTGGCCGAGTTGAATACTAGTTGGGGATTGCCGCCCAGCGAAGTGCCGGGGCTGAGGTCAAAATCGAGTTCGTGAGTCAATAGCAACTCGCCAGTGTTGACTGAGACGACTGCACCTCCTATCGCCTCCAGATGTGATTCGCCGAAACCTTGATGTCGGGCTTGTGCGGTAGCGGTCCAACCTCCGGTCACTCGGGCAAGCGACTCGACGACCAAGGGCTGTGCCGATTGATCGTTGATTTGCACGCGCAGGTCATAATAGTTGACCGTATTGGGACCGCGTGCATACGCGTGTTGGCCAAGCACTTCGTATTTTCCTGTCGCCGCATTGAGTTTGATTTCGCCGCGCGATAGATAGGGGGATTCCCAGGGGAACGAAACGGGCGATGGAGCGTCGCGATCTCCCCAATCGATCACAGCCGATAGATTTTCGATGTCGCCATGGAAGGAGTCGATCGTGGCCACAACAATCTGACCGGTTGATTCCTCTTCTAAGGCGAAAATATCCTTGGCCGTAACGGTTAGACTTTTGTCGCTGACCATGGCTTTGCTGGTCAAGACGCGCGATGCACCGCCACTGCTACGCAGCAGAATGGTGACAGGGTAGTTGCCATCTGCTTGGTAGGTATGCGCACCGCGCACGGCAAGGCGTTGATCGGGCATGAGGCTCAGCGTGGCCAGCGAAGTGGAGGAGCCATCGCCCCAGTCGACTTCGGCGGTCATTCCTTGTGTCCCCGGGCTCCAATCGGATGTTAGAAAAGTAGCCAGTAGCATATCGGCCAGTGGTTCCTGTTCATAACCTATAAAAGCAGGGCGGACGTCAGGCGATTCGATGGCGGCCTCGGCAACTTGGAACGTCCGCGCGAGTCCAAAGGTCGTGTTGGTCGCGAAGACTCCATTGTCCTCGAAGACGTGCCGCGTGTTGCCACTTTGGCGTTGGAAATCATAGGCGTAGTAGTCTGATTGCCAATCGTGAAAACCGTTTCCAAACCAGGTCGACCAACTGTAGCTCGAATCGAACTGGGCGGTGGTGGGAGTGATTTCGGATGACCAAGCTAATTCCCAATCGCCCCCATCATACGACCAACTGGTGCTGTCGCTAGCCGATCCGTTGCTGAAGTAGTAGGGCCAGTAAGTACTGGGGAAGACCCATGCATCGTATCCCAAGCCGTAGAATCCGTTCCAACCGTAGTAGCCACCCCAACCATAGTAGCCATTCCATCCCCATGCTCCAGGCCAAGCGGCCCCCAAACTCCAGCCGTACCAGCCAAGTCCGTAGTAGTAGGACCAGCTGGGTGGGAGGCTGCCTGAGCTCCCCCACCAACCTTCGAGATCAGATGATTGGTAATTCCATCCCCACCAGTAGTTGTTACCCCAAGCCCAAGAGTCGAAGCTTCCAAACGTGCCAGCGGTTTCAAACGTATAGTAGGGGAGGACGCGTTGCAATGCATTTATGGCGCTGTCTCCCCAACGAATCTCTTCGCTTAAATTGACGAAGCCACTGTAACTCGCCCAGGTTTGCGAGCCACTTCCCCCCTCCGTTTCGTAGCCACTTTGATGATTCCACTGCGTTACGTCTTGCGCGGCTCCGAGGGTATCAAAGGGAATGTTTTTATTCCCCAACATGCCGTCGAACACGTCAACGGCTGGACCACCTTCGTAGGCATGAGCGACAATGATTGCGGCGGAGCCGTGGACGGAGCGCGTGGCGACGGGTCCATCTTCAACAGTGATGGTAGTTTGGAATTGGCCAGTTTGATTGTAGCGATGGGAGGCGACAATCAAGAATTTGTCCCCCAGCCGCACGACCTTGGCTGACGACGTTGAGCCATCACCCCAGTTGACGCGAGCTTTGTAGTTTTTAGGTTCAACCGCGGTTGTGCCATTCACTGTAAATTCGCCGACAACCACGTCGATCAACTGCTGGCCAACAGCCGCGGGGAAGGGCAGGGGGGTGAGAGCAAGCTCGCGACCGTCAATGAGAGAAGTTACATGCACTTGGACCGCCAGCGCCTGTTCGAGCAAGGTGACCGCGATGTCGTAGGCACCTGCTTCACGATAGGTGTGTGTCCCCTTTACGATGATTTGATTGCCCGTTCCAAAAGCTTCGATAGTCCCCAGCGACTGATGGCCATCGCCCCAATCGATGTTTGCTTGATGTAGGCCGCCGATGCGTCTGGGTGTGTCGAGCGCGAATTTGGCGACAGCAATATTTTTCAATTCGCTGAGTTCAGTACCGCGTACATTGCCTGGATCGAGAGCCCTCACGATTGGGGGCCACGCCTGGGCTGGTGCAACATCGATTTCGACGGTTGAGATGGCTAGCTGTTGTCCGTCGCGAAGTGTGATGCGAGCTGTGTAGTAACCGGGCTGGGTGAAGGTATGCGAACCGGTTACTTCACCGTTCGTGATTGTCCCTTCCGAGGTTCGGCCATCGCCCCATTGGATCACAGCCAAGCCATTGTTGGAAACATTGGAGGTCAATAGCTTCAAGTTTGTGAAGGGATTGTTGGCTTTGACGCTTACAGGATTTGTGGGAGTGACCGTCAGTGCGGGGGCCAAGATCGTGGCACCGCTGATCACATTGCCAACCCAATATTCGCCTTGGCGGTACCCCGTCCCTTCAGGATTGGGAGTGCGAAGGGTCACATGGATACGGTACACTCCCGCTCGGCCGTACGCATGGCTCCCGATGACTTGCTGGCCATCGATGGTCCCTGTGCTGATTTCACCATCACCCCAGTTGATCTCGGCCTCCCATCGGCTGGTGTTCCCGACGATATTTGCGACGGCGCCGTTGAAATTTGCACCGCTCAAGGCTGAAATGGAAACGCCACTCGCTTCAATCAAACTGATGGTACCATCGACATTGGCAATCTGCCGCGGAAGTGTTGCCGGTGGATGTGCTTCAGCCGATACGGAGGTTGCGGAAGCAGAGGGAGGTGCAAAATTAGAGGTGATGGTGAGGCGGCTGGTCGAGCCTTGGTAAATTTGAATTTCCAATTCGCCAGGTGGTAGAGAGCGTGTGTCGGCAAAAACATCCAGCTGGTTTTTTCCACCGGTCAAAGCATTTCCATATGCGACAATTTGTGGAGCATTCTGATGAGCATGCGCCCCACCGAAAGTAATAATGAAAGTTTCACCACCTCCGCTGACGGAGACTTGGTCAATGCTGCTCAAATTGTTCAAGGCGGACTCAATGGCCGTTGCGGACGCATTGTAAGGAATTGCGGCCGTGAACTCTCCATCGAATTGCAATAGGAACGAACCACCTTGCGGCGCAGTGTTGATGCTGAGTTGTTGGCGTTCGTAGGGGAAGGAGGAAGTGGCATTGCGCGGCTGGCCATCGGTTAGCGTGACGACGCTAACTCCCGGAGTTGGTTGCACTACAACGGGCTGGTACTGGCCGGGCGACAGTCGAATCCGCCCGGAATAACTAGAGACTACGGCGGGGTCGACGAAGGTCGCGATCAATTCACGTGGTCCCGATGAAGTGATCGTACGACCCGAGCCCAGTAGGGCTGCTCCGGTTACGACGAGCGAAGTGACTCCCTTGGCTGGCAATGGTTCATTGGTTTTGTCGACGGAGAGTTTAAGTTGATAGCCACCAGGGTAGCTATATTGGTGCGTGCCGCCAATTTGAAACGATCCCGTCGATCCGGTAATTGTGCCTAAGCTATGTTGCCCATCGCCCCAGTCGATTGAGACCGTAAAGTCCGCCGCGCTGGCCGTGTGATCACTATCAAGCAACTCCGCCAGAATCGTCGTCGACTCAATCTGTTGCCCTTCGACAATCTCTAGATTGCGTCCTAACACGCGTAATGAGCTACCCGGTTGGTCAATTTTATCGATCGCGTGAACCAGGGTCTGCGACGGATCGTCCTCGGTGACAATCAGTGTGATGTTGTAAGTGTCGCTCGTCGCATAACGGTGGGCCCCGTAGACTAAGAATTGACCAGCTTCTCCCACGATCATGCCAGGAGAGGAGGTGCCGTCTCCCCAATCGACGGTGGCGATGAACTGATTGGCTTGCGAGAATTGCGAGCTGCTGGTGAAACGTCCTACTAGCCCATCGACTTCGAGGCCTTCGATCGGGGAAGCGAGTCCCTGGACAGTAACGACATGCGAGACCTGGGCGGTACTTTGGAAGGTTGTCGTGAGTCCCTGGCGATCGGTGAGTGTTAGCGAGATGGGAAACGTACCACGCGAATTGTAAGTGTGTCCCTGGGAGATGTTCCATATGCCTGGAGCGAGGCGGAGAACGCGCCCAGGTGACTGTCGGCCATCTCCCCAGTCGATGATGGCTGTTATGTCGGTGAGATCGTCATCATCGATGAGCGTGGCTAGGATTGCTTGAAATGGCAGACCTTTGGTAGCAGTGATGTTTTGAATCGTCACTTCCGGGGCTGTATCGATCACAGCCACGGAGCGCGCGACGGAGACATGATAGCCGTCCACATGGGACACCTTGATTGAAGCGACATAGTTGCCGGGTTTGGCAAAGCTGTGTGCGGCAGTGATTTGAAAGATCCCACCCGACGGGACAAGTGTGCCACGATTCTGTTGGCCATCACCCCAGTCGATGTCGACGATAAAATCATCGACGCTCGCGGGAGTGATGGTCGTCATCAGATCGGCCAAATGGAATGTCAACTGCTGTCGTTCGTTGGCTTGTGGTTCCGTAACTACGGCCATTAGATTCAGCGGCGTGATGTTGATGGTGACTTCGGTTGGTACGCTGCCGTAGTCAGTGGCTTGCACGCGATAGAAGAAGCGATCCTGGCCAGTGATATTGGAGTTGTTGGGGGTGTACAACAAGCGACCGTTGGGGAGCAGAGACAGTTGGCCACTGGTCGGTTGCGTGAAGTTGGAAATGGCCATTCCCTTGGCGTCGGGATCGAAGTCGTTCGCCAGCACATCCAGTTCATAGCTCGGCCGGCCGAACGAAAGGTGGAACAGGTCGCTGTTCGCCAGTGGAGCTCGCGACAGGACTTCGATGGTGATCGTCGCAAAGTTGCCCGACAGCGATTGATGTGTGGCTGAACTACTGGCCAAGTCGCGCCAATAATAGGTAAAGCTATCTCGCCCAATGAAGTTGGCTGGGGGGGTGTAAATGAAACTACCATCGGCAGATAGGCTCAAGCTGCCGTAAAAGGGACCACCGGCCAATACCGCGACCGCAGCATCTTCGTCACGCGAGCTGTATTGGGGGACTTGATCTATCAATTGCGTATCGCGTCCTAGCTCGAACGTTTGTGAATACGCTTGCGGTCGATCGTTGATCACGTTCAGCACGATCGTGGCTGGTGAGCTGGTCAATGAACCGTCGGAGACTTGATACGTAAACATGTCTTGGCCGACGAAACCGGTATCGGGGACGTAGGTGAATCCACCACTTGCCTGCAAGCTGAGCGTCCCATGTTGCGTAGGCACTAGGGGTGCGAATGTAAGTTCATCGCCATCATCGTCAGTGGCCAAGGCTGAGGTCCAACCACTCAATGAAACGCCAGAAGTCGACAGATTGCCTGAAAAGGGTCTGCCGTGGGGTGTGGTGAACCTTCCGTTACTAGCCCTGGGCGCGTGATTGATGATATTCAGGGTAACGGTGGCCACCTGGCTAACATCAACTCCATCGAAGAGTTGGTACTGAAACGAGTCACTGGTACCATTGCCGCCGGTTGGTGTGTAGGCGAAGGAACCATCCGCATTGAGTGTCAACTGTCCAGCGGTTGGAGCTGTTACCAATTGGAAGGCCAGTGAATCGCCATCGGGATCGCGATCATTAAAGCCGATCGGAATTCGCTTGGAATTACCGTCCCACTCCGTGCGGTTGGGGACTGTCAACGCCTTGCTAGGACTTGCGGTCAACGTATCGTTGCGGGCGACAGGTGGTTGGTTCAGCGCAGAGGGATCGCCCACTACGATATTCACATAGGCGATGTCTGCACCTTCCCAGTCGTCGGTGGCTGAGTAGGCGAAGCGAAGGCTTCCAACATAGTTGGGAGCTGGAGTGAATTCAAAGCCGCCGTGTGCATTCCAGGTAAGTTGTCCGAAAGTATGAAACGCATCGGGATCGACAGGGAGCAGCGATTGTGCATCAAGCAAAGTGGCACGTAGCGGATCTCCATCAAGATCGATATCGTTATAAGTGACGTTCCCTTCGAGTTTAATTCCGGAGTAGGCTTGATAGGAGTCATCGATGGCTTGCGCTGCTCTGTTGCTGACATTGAAGACGACCTGTGCCAGCGACGACTGAGTGAGCCCATCACTGATTCGATATGTAAAGCCGTCGAGGCCGCGGAAGTCGGCAGTGGGCGTGTAATGAATCTCACCGCTTGGTAGCAGTTGCAGGGTGCCGTGCTTGACGTCGGAAACAAGCTGCACACTCAGCGGATCTCCTTCGTGGTCGGTCAATTTATAAAGCAATGTAGGGCGGAATCGACCGCTGGATTGAGTGGCAGAATACGTTTGATTTGGAATAACACGTCGCAAGGAGTCGGTAGGACTGGGAAGGCGATTTTCCACATCGAGTCGCACCTGCACCGGTGGGCTGGTATCCCAGCCATCGAAGATGCGGTAGTAGAATGATTCGCGGCCGATCCAGTGCGGCGCGGGGGTGTAGGTAAAACTGCCGTCGCTGGTCCAAGTGAGTGTTCCATTTAATGCCAGCCCCTGCGTCGAGACGACATTGCCATCGCTATCCAACAATTCATAGCTGACACCGCTGCCATGCGCTGTATCATTGAGGGCGACGTTACCGCTCAGCGTTGAATCGTGGGTGACGATGAATGGGTCGTCGTTGGCAATTGGACCAGGACGCGTCACCCGAATGGTCAACAGCGCGATGTTACTAAGGTTAACTCCGTCGGAGAGTTGATACGCCAACGCGATGTCCCCCGAATACCCGGGTTGCGGTTGATAGACGAACGTGCCATCGCCGTTCCATTGCAAAGAGCCGGGGATCAACCCATCTTGAGGGTTGAGCGGAGTGCCTGAGGCGGGATCGATCAAAATAGCAGTTAACGTGTCACTTTCCAGGTTGGTATCATTGACCACAGGACTCGCCGACTGCAGTTGGTCGGCATGCAAGAAATTGGAATCTCTGGTCGCCAGCAACTGCAGACTATGAACAACTTGATAGACATCATCCCGCGCGATCGGTGGAGTATCTTGGATGTGGATCAAAATCCGAGCAGGCGGACTAAGAGACAGTCCATCGGTGGCCGCATAGTAGAATTCGACATCGGCATGGCGGCGCGGCCCTGGGTCAAACACGAAGGTGCCATCCGTGTTCCAGGTTAGTTGATCAGGTAATCCTAAATTGGCAACACTGATCTCTTCCCCCGTTTCAGGATCGACCAGGATGAACGTGAGTGGGTCGGCATCCGGATCGAAATCATTGGCTTTAGGCGCGCCGGACAACAATGCGCCATCGGCGGAAAGTCCAGGGAAGCCGCCGGCGCGCAGCGTAGCCGAGAGTACCGCAGAGTGTGGCACATAATATACGTCGCTGTTTGCCGTCGGAGGACTATTTTGCACATCGATGGACTGAGTCAGTACAGCGGTTTGCCCTCGTCCGTCGCTGACCTGATAGGTGAAACGATCCCACTGGCTTTCATCTTGGCTGACAAAGCCAGGCAGAGGTCGGTAGCTAACCAGACCGTTGCTGTTGAACGCGATTGTCCCGTGAACGGGTGCTGTCACCAATCGCGCAGTGAGGGATTCGTTCAAGTCAGCATCTTGAACATTGGCCAGGACGTTGTGTTGCAGAACTCGATCGTGCACGACACTGATGTGAGAAGTTGTTTGAGCAGTCGGAGGACGCTCGACCACGTTGATGCTGACCGTCGCCGTATCACTCAACAACAATGGGTCGGATACGCGATAGCTGAACGTCACCCAGCCGGTGAAAGCCGGCGGTGGACTATAGGCGAATTCGCCATTGCGTTGCAGCACTAGTGCTCCCACTCTGGGTGGCGACTGGAGAACATACACCAGATCGTCTTGATCCACGTCGATCACCGTTCCGTTGAGGTCATCGATCAGCGTTTGGTCGTGAGGCCAATTGTCAACTATCAAATCATCCGCTTCGGGGGCATGTTCTTCGACTTCAATAACAACCAAAGTAGGCTCGGACCCTGCAATGCCGTCACTGACGACGTACCGAAACGAATCCTGCCCGACAAATAGTGGTTCGGGAACATAGCTGAATCCACCATCGGGTTGGAGTTCGAGTCTGCCGTGCTTGACGTTCTCGACAAGAGTCGCGTTGAGTTCGTCGTTATCAGCGTCGCCATCGTTAGCCAAAACACCAGGTGCGGCTTGATTTAGTTCGCGGTCGTGAGCTACGAAGTATGCATCGTCCATGGCCGTTGGAGTGTGGTTGACAATGTCGATGCGGACTACGGCTTGGCCACTTTCAAGTAGCCCGTCGTAGATCGAATAGGTGAACAGATCTGGACCGACGTAAGCTGTATGAGGCGCGTAAGTCCAAGTGCCGTTGGGATCGAAGAGGACGCTCCCGTGTTGGGGTTGCTGGTAGATTGTTGCCAGGATTGTGTCGCCGTCTGGGTCAACGTTTGGCCAGGAACGTGCCAACTCTCGGTCATGGATGAGTGTATACGGCTGATCAAGTTGCAACGTAGGTAGGCGATTGCCCACATCGAATGTGACTGAGGCGGTAATACTGTCAGACAATCCATCGCTGATCCGATAAGTAAACTGGTCAATGCCCTGAAAGCCCGGTGCGGGGAGATACTCAAATCTTCCATCTTGGCTGAGAGTTAAGTCGCCGTTTGCCGGGCTGGTAATGGTTCTGGATTCGAAGCGATCACCGTCGATGTCTCGGTCGTTGTTGAAGACGAAACCAAAGAAGCGACGGTCGTGGCTGACATACCAGTTGTCATCGCCGGCCGTGGGAGCGTGATTAATTACATTTAGCGTGACGGCAATGGGCAAACTCACGAGTTCATCGTCCCAAATGCGATAGACGAAGGAATCGTTACCTACAAACAACCGATTGGGTTGATAGCTGAAGTTGCCATTGGGATTCAGTACTAAACTGCCGTGAGTGGTACTTGAATCGAGCGTCACTGTTAACCCAAAATAGTTTGGTTGATTGAACAGCAGATTGGCTGAGAACAAGCGATCGTGAATCAGCGTGTATTCGTTGGGGTCGGCGCTAGGTCGGAGCGATTCGACATAAACGGTGAAGTTGCCCAAGAAGGTTGAGCCGTCACTGGCTGAGGCGTGGATGGTGCCATCGTACCAACCGACGGTGTTGTAGACATGAAAACCACTTACAGCAAAGCTCCCAGGTTGTGTGGTCGAGGCTGTAAGTTGGCCTGGCGAGGTGGTGCCATCCCCCCACTCAATCGTCACATCGTAAGTATAGAGTGCGCTAAGTGGATCTTGATCGGTTAATAGCGCCGCTAGAAAGACTTCACCATCCACATTTGCTTGTTGCTCCGATTCATCGATCCAATGATTGGCGTCGGGGACGGTTACTTCCACCTCGTTGTAGTCTCCGCCCCACGCTTGCCAGCCATAGGAGGACTGAATGTAGTAGTTGACGTTTGGTCGGTAGGGATTGTCGAAGGGAGTCCATTCGTAAGTGTGGGAACCACCAACTAGCCAGTCACCGTCCCCGTTCGGCCGTGCATTGCCCAGACCTGACTGACTATCGTTCCAGTCGATTCGGAATTGGTACTGCTCCAGATCGAACCACGTAGCGAACATGAACACCGTTCTGCGATCGTCGAGGCCACACCAGCTGCCCGGAGGTCCTTGGATATCTAAATCGAGTTGCACGTAGAACCGATTGTCCAAGCGGAAAATGATCCGATAGGCTTCCTGTTTCCATACTCCATAAATATCTTCAGACGATCTCTGCCAAATCCCCAAGCGTTGGAATTCTTGACCGTCGACTGTGAGAACGACCGATTGATCTAGCAACAACTTAAAGGGCGCCCCTGCACCCACAATGCCGTTCGCGACAACCGAAAACTCTAGCGTAACATTTCCATTGGCAGTCAATAAATTGTCGAACCATCGCTCGACATTCCCTCTGGTTCCATAGGGTGTACCGCCAGGTATGTTCTCCACCGACGCGACGTCAATTGGGGACTCGACCCCTTCGTTTACAGTGACGTACCGGAAGAAATCTGGATAGTTTCCAGAGCTTCCAGAATTCCCAGGTAGGCTGTCAACAACACAACTGGTCGGCCCGGTGGAGGTAACCGAAGTGTTGGAATCGAACGGCATCGATTCAGCCAGAGTGATCGGCCCGGCAGGTCCTACCCGACTGAGGCCCAATGTTTGTGCGAACGTTTGATTGTTTGATCGATGCTCCACAATAGAAAGTTGCGCTGAGTTATCTGACATGGGATATGGACCGAGCGGCATTTCAGAGTGCAACAGCAACCGCTTCTCAAACTCTTCGAAGGTAGCGGGCCGAGTAGTTCGCTTGCCGAATGTTTGCGGTGAACTGTTACTGCCGACGTATCCACGCTTGCTGGTCATGATGAGCCTTCGCGCTAGTGAAGGGGGCGTTTCCAACATCTGAACATCACGCGAAACTAGCAAGTTCAAATTGCAAATTCAATCTAGTGAGCCACGCAAACGGAAGATTTTTTGAACCTTTTTTATCGCCAGAAAAGCTATAATATTCATGAAACTGAAGGATTTTCCAGGCGTTGCTAAGAGCAAGGATCCAAAATGATTCATGGCTATTTGGCGACATTTGGCTGCTACGGTTCGTGGTTGCCCAATGATCCACGAGGTTCAAAATCCAAGTTCGTTGGTAGTCGGCGTCTGTATGGCGTGGGCGGAGGAGCTACAAACCGCGACAGTAAGCCCTTTAGCCGACTGACTCGCGACGAACGCCAGCTGCTGTCGAGTCTATCTCGCTCGTTGAAGCGACCACGAGTTGTTTTTAGTGATTTACAGGTATCACAGACTGGGCATTCTATTTGTGATTTTGTCGCGGACGAATGCCGAGTGGTATGGGCGCTTGCCGTGTTGCCTACACATGTACATATCACATTCGCCCGTGGTCGAACTTCATCAGAAGATTTTGTAACACGGCTAAAGCAATACATCCAGGAACGATTAACAATCGGCGGACTACTCCCCGAAGGATGTGACATGGAGAATAGCGTGTGGGCCGTCGGACAATGGATTGACTATCTCGATAGTGAAAAGGCAATCGACGATGCTATCCACTACACGGTAGCCAATATTTCTAATCAGGGTGTCGCTCAGCAGAGTTGGTCCGGCGTGACACCTTTCGCCGGCATTAGTACCAGTACCGTCAAGTACCAGGATTGAGATTGCGCGCTTGCTGGGAGAGCTTACTTCTTCTAACTGTGAGGTTGGCATCAGCGGGCGCGCTGCGCGGTTAAACAGTCAAGCTTATCGGCCGCCTTGGATGGTTGCCGACGAGTGTTTCTGTTTAACCGCGTAGCGCTAGTTGCGCGATGGGTAGTTGCAGTAGCGAACAAGAGTTAAGTCGGCGGCAAATGACAAGTGGGCGGTAGTCCGTGATGTTAGGGTTAGGCATCAGCGGTCGCGCTGCGCGGTTAAACAGACAAGCTTTTGGGCCGCCTTGGATGGTTGCCGACGAGTGTTATTGTTTAACCGCGTAGCGCTAGGTGCGCGATGGGTAGTTGCACTAGCGAACAAGAGTTAAGTCGGCGGCAAATGACAATTGGGCGGTAGTCCGTGATGTTAGGGTTAGGCATCAGCGGGCGCGCTGCGCGGTTAAACAGTCAAGCTTATCGGCCGCCTTGGATGGTTGCCGACGAGTGTTTCTGTTTAACCGCGTAGCGCTAGGTGCGCGAGCAGGTGAATGACAATCTCTCGCGATGCTTACTCAGACGAAGGAAATCGCGACAAGCGATGTGCTTTGGCCGCTTGATAATCTTGTTCTGCGTTGTCGGCATCCTGATCGGTTCCCAATTCGCGGAATACGTGCCGCAATACATCGTAAGGGCCTTCGAACCAAGCCGGAACATGGCGAAATACGAATGAACTTTCGCTGTGCACGTCGCGGCCCAGCACAATCGCCAATTTGCACCAAGTCACCGACTGTTGCAATGCGCCGCGTTGAAAGCAACACCAACCCGCCAGCCATGGCAATTCGGCCGAAGCTGGCTGGCGAGTCATCCCTAATCCGCAATATTCCTCGGCGGCGCGATATTCTCCCAAAGCCACCAAGCATCGTGCGGCGGCGTAGCACGCCCAGGCAGATTCCTCAGGCCAGCCGTCTAAGCGAAAGCAACGGTCGAAGGCTTCGATCGCTTGATGAAACTCTTTCAAGCGTTCATAGGTCTGTCCCAAGTAATACCACCAGCGTGAGTTGAGCGGCTCGGCAGTTGTCTCCTCCAACAGGATTTGCAGATCGCGTAGAAGCTTGTGGTGTTGCTCATTGGCCGTTTTACCGATCTCCCAGAAATGGCAACCGTCCAATCTGCGGCGGCGGAATGGATCAGCGCTGGTGAGCGTTTCGTGCGTCCGACCGTGCCACTGGAGTGAAGTGGGAAGGCGGATGAATCGCTCTTTACCGTAGCTTCCATTCTCAGCTAGCACTGTCCAAGCTTGTACGGTTGAATCGGCATTCAAAGCCTGATGCAACTGGCCGTGGTCAGCACAGCCGGGGAAACGAAGTCGTTCGTCGGTATCAATGGTTAGCGCCCAGTTGGCAGCTCGCCGCTGGGCCACGGAGAACGCCGCGTTTCTGGCAGCCGCAAAATCGTTGCACCACGGGAAGCTAGCCAGGTGAAATTTCTCGCCTGCGATGGTTGCTACGCGGTGTATTGTGTTGTCCGTGATGCCGGTATCGATCAGGCACAGTTCGTCGACCCATGGAATCACGGATTCGACAGCTGCAGCTACGATCGACTGCGAATTTCCACTCAACATCGTAGCCACTATCTTGGGTTGTTGCTCCGACACAGCGCGCACCGATCGAGTGTTTTTACCAGCTAGTTTACACGACTATCAACTCGTTCGTATCATAACTGTTAGGGCTAAAAATATCGCACTCGACAAACAATTCCCACGCAATTCCCAAGCAGCTGGGTAACTTTGAATCTCAGAAATCTCAGTTTGCCTGACTGTGAGTTTTCGCGAAAACGGATAGCGCCAAACGCTCCCAGCCTTGTTCTCCATGAAAACCGCGTTCTCCATGAAAATCTTGTTGTGTGCCTGGATAGCGAGCTAATAGATTTTGACAGGTTTAATGTTTGCGGGAACCATCATGTCATCGTCGTCCGTTGCAGGAGAGTTTTTGTCGAGCTTTGCCCAGGCCAGTCGGGAGAACACATGAATTACTTCTTGTGGAGTTCCATATTCGCCGACGCCACCTGCGTGATACACTGACTTACCGCCATGTTTGAACAGTAAGCAGGCTTCAAACACGTTGGCGCCATCATCTCCATCGAACAGTACCAGCTTCCACCGGCCATTGGGATGGATGAGTTGCGGACGATCCAAACCGCCAAGTGGCCCGGCCATTGGTGGTGGCTCTGCCACGACGGTAAAATCCACGTCAGCCGGTTCCCTCAATAGCTGGCGGAATCCAGGCCCAAGCTTCGCGTTACTGATGCTGGGAAAACTAATCGAGAGCTTTTCAAAGACAATCATGCAGTAAGCCTCGCCAGGACAACCCACCATTTTCAGGAGGTTGATCACGTAGCGCACGATCGTGCGACAGTCAGCCTCGCTATTTGGATCCCCTAAAAGCCAGGCATTCTTCGGGTTGTTGGTCAATTCGAATCGACCAAAAGATTCCATTAGGTGCTTGACGATTGCATGCGGATCGATGGTTGCTGTCTCAGCCACTTTTTTCACCGCATGTTGCAAGCGACGATAGGTGACATCTGGGAATTCATTCACCGTTTGCGGTTCATTCATTGTGACGAACATTTCATGTTTCGAAACAATTGGGAAGGCGAGCACCTTGGAGGTGCTAAATATATTAAAGGGAGAAATGTCCGAACCCTCAATCGACCACACAAGTCTGAGGTCCATCAGGCGTACTTTGTTGGGGAGGTCGTGATCCGAGATGAGTTTGATCTTTTGTACGCCGGATCGAAAGTGAACGGCTTTTTCGAAGTGAATTCCAAGATCAGGGTCATCACCAATCAGCTTTCCTTTGATTCCGCGTCGGGCTTTCGAACTGACAAATTCTACAGTGACTTCCACCTGGATCTTGGTGCCCATCGTATGGCTTATCGGATGTCCCCTAGGCACGCCCGGACTGATCGGCCATTCCGGTTTGTCGAATGGCATGCCGCCATCCTCCCAATCCTCTTTGTGATCCAACATGATTCCATGGTCGGAGAGAAACCTGACCGCTTGAATGGTCAACTGACCCATGGCAAACATCGGCGCAGCAATGCCCAGTGGATGCGACGCTCCCGTTCCCGAGGCATCATCTTGGTCCGTTAGTGGGCCTGGAATTCGTCCGTGCACAGTCGGTAAAAGCATTCTGATTCTCCGAAGCTAGGCGTAATTAGCCAAATCGGTTGTCGTGACATGTTTCTACATGTTGCTCGGAAGTTGGATCAATTCGAGGAAAAGGCATCCGACACCTTTTTTTAGAGACAGTGGCTGCGCGGCTTAGGATCGCTGGCGTCTGGGGCCGTTAAATATCAGGACACCGGCGATGTGTTGCAAAGTGCAATAGCGACGGTGGGCGCATTTGCAACCGCTTACATACCGATGGGTAGAGCATTGGACACGGGAGGGAAGGCGGGCGTTTTGATACTTGGGGCGAGCTTCGACGGGCTGGTTGAGTCGATTTTGGTGCGCGTTCAGTCAAAAAATATCAAACTGAACACTTTTCTTGTTACGGCCACGATTCGACAGGGCAGCATTGCCGTCAACGTGCCAGAAACTTCGTCGCTATGCCTGTTGGCATCGATCGGAGACGCGTTGTGTGTTTGGCGAAGAAAACCGAAATGAAACGGAGCTTATTGCCGCAAGCAATTTGCAGCGCGACAAGCAAACATAGCTGCTTAGGGTTGAGAGAGCCGGTGGAGGATATTGCTGGTGATGCGAGCGACGTTTGCATCGCCGCCTTGTAGACCGTGAGCCCAATCGGTACTGCCGCAGGTGAACACGGTGCCACCTCGGGTATAGACGCCGAGCACCGCCGCGCCCACGCGATCTTTGGGGAAACGACCATACCAAAAACAATCGTCCGCTGCCCAGCGTGCAGGGCAAGTTCCGACGATTGTAAAAGTCTGTGGAGTGCCATCTAGCGTAGTAGGAAAAGGCAAGCCATCTTTCCAGATCATTTCGCAGCCGTCGCATTCATAGCCTACGATCGTATCTTGGCCACCCAGTGGATCGTTCAATTTCAAGCCTGTGCCCTCGAGCATCCAGTGTTCTGGTCGATGGATTGTGTAAGCCCCAGACCCATCCATAAACTGACCGTGACTTCGATGATAACCACCCCACAGGAATCCAACACCCGTCAATTGATTTTCTGGCCGCTTCACCAAGTGATGACTCCAGGCAGTGCTCAGCAGTCGCTCATCATCGCTTCGAAACAATGGGTCGGAATTGAACGACTGCTTCCAACAGGTCAGTGATCTTCCTTGATCCTCACTGCGAACTTGCCAGCAACAGGTGTTGCCGCTGAAGAACGCAACGTTTCCACCGTTGCCAATAAATGCCTCAAGCGCATCGCGCATGGGCGAAGACCAGTATTCGTCATGCCCAACGCTGAGAACCAGTTTGTAGTTGTTCAACAAGTCTGGAATAAACTCCAAGTCGCTATTGGCGGCATACTCCAATTCGAAACCGTTTTGCTCGGCCCAGCGTACAAATGGTTCCTCCCATTTCTCAAATTGAGAGCTAATTGGGCGATCAAAGGAAACGCGATGCCCTTGAACATCGTCCCGGTCATGGTATCGGTAAAGACTATGTCCGCCCCAATTGGTGTAAGCGTTGTAAGTATTCGTGGCCAGCTGCAACAAGATTTTGGATTTGCTGCCTGGTGATGCTGGGCGCACAATGAAGAAGGATTGAGACGACGTGGATTGGTCATTCTTTTGAGCACTCAAGTTCACTCGATAGTAACCAGACTGCCAATTGTCTAGCACTCTAACGTCCAAAGTTGCAGGCCAGTGGCAACCTTCCGAAGACGCGCGGTCCGGAATCGAATGCATTTCGACTTGCACATCGCTTTGCTCCCAGACACGCATGGTTTCTGCACCAACGCGCTCGATGGAAATGTCGACGGTTTGGGCATTGGAACTAAGGTGCAGTGCAATTGTCTCACCCTGGGCCACGCTCAAGTGGTTCGCATAGCCAAACACAAACAATCCATCTGGAAGCTGCTGGTCGCCCAAAGACAGCTGAGTTGACAACAGCAGGTTGAGTAACCAAGTAGCGCAAACCATCGATGGTCGAGCTGTCGTATTCATGCAACGAGTGTCCGTGTGTGAAAGTGAATCTCTCGGTCGCCTTGGCCGGCTTGCCCTTTGCCGCTGGGATAGATGCCACTCAATTGTAACGCGGAGGCCATCCCATTGCCGTGATATATGGGAATGACGTTTAGAGCCAAACAAAAAAGTGTCGGACACTCTCCAAAGTTCTTGTCCTCCCAAAGGAAGCATGTCGGATAGAATTCCGCTGCGTAGTTGTCAGCGATTGAGCCGATACTGCCAGCGGCGAATGATTAGTAGATGTTTTGTCCGCGCGCTGGGTTTACACCTAACTGGTTGCAGATCGTTCATCAAGCTGCCAGAATGGCTGACATGGGCTGTGATCAAGGGGGCTCGGGGTCAGACCCTGTTTTCAGGAGTTGATGATCGAATAAACGGCGACCGGTCGTTTGGACCGGTGAACTGGCAAGTGATTGTCCATTAGTCCTTCAGCAAGCGGACTGCCCATTCCGCATCGATGAGCGCAGTGACCGAGTCGGCCGCTGGCTGAAATGCGGTAAAACACAGATTGATTTTCCTGGTGAAACCTACAAACGCTGCTGTGATCCCTGTGTGGGCTGTGTGTACGGCGCTGGCCATTCATACATTGTGGGGTGGGAACCCGGTGGCGGTGAAACTTGGCCTGGAAGCTTTTCCGCCGCTGTCGATGGGCTTTCTAAGATTTTTGCTCGGTAGCGTTTGTGTCTACGCCTGGGCGCGGATGATGCGCGTACCACTTCTACCGCCGCGCGATGAATGGCCGGCGCTGTTGACGATTGCCATTGTCTTCACCGTGCAGATCGCGCTGATGAATATCGGTATTGGCCACACCACAGCCACCAATGGGGCGGTGTTGATTTCTACCAATCCGTTGTTTGGCGTGTTGTTCGCACACCTGTTGATACCGGGGGATCGCGTCGGTCCGCAACGGGCACTGGGGGCAGCGATTGCATTTGCAGGTGTAGCCGTAGTGTTGCTCCGCAGTTCACAGCCGGACAGTTCGACTCTTGAAACATCTGTGCTCGATGGGACCGGTGTTAGAATCGGCGACTGGATCGTAGTTGCTAGTGCTTGTTTGTTGGGATTGCGACTGGGGCTGTCAGGACGTTTGCTACAGCGAGGCAACGAAGTCCGGCTTACGTTTTGGCAAATGATGATATCCTTGCCATTGTTTGCGGTGGGCGGGTTGCTGACCGAGCAGATCCGCTGGGAACGCATGGGCATCTGGCCCGTGGCTGGTGTGCTTTATCAGGGGATCGTGGTCGCAGGACTGGCGTTCACGGTAAACTTCTATTTGATGCGTCGTTTTTCCCCCAGCGTGATGATTAGCTTCAACTTCATTGCGCCAGTCGCGGGGGTGTTGCTCGGGATGGCCATACTTGGAGAGCAAGTAACGTCCGGGCTGCTGGCAGGCATGTCGCTTGTCGCGCTTGGACTTGTGTTGATTGCGCGGCGCGTTGGTACCAGGCAGGCAACTTCAGCTTCGGTGTGAAGAGCAAACAGGGCCCACGAACAGCGCGAACAAGCGCGGATAGGAAAAATGCGATTTCAGCCTGACTCAATTTCTCAGCAGCCCTCTCAAAAACCCATATACTAAATGTTGATCGCGTGAGACAGTGGCGGTGATTGGCAAGAATTGTCCTTAAACCTGAACTTTTGTCCAAGTTGAAGTTGAAGTTGAAATCATGGAAACGGTTACCTGGTTTTTTTACCATTCGATACTGGTACGTTTTGGTTTCGTGCGGGCTATTTAGAACTCTCTTCGCTTGGCTGAGGATGCAATCGTGCGTCGTGATCTACAACTATCGGGAAGTTTACTGTTGGTGATCCTGGGCGGCTTGTGCTGCTCTCTGTTGGTAGCCGAAGAAACGATTGTCAAACGCAAAACGCCTTGGCTAACGTCGAACATCAAGGGAAGTCCCGATCCGGCCCTGCCCTATCGCACGCAGCGCGTCTACTCACAAGTCCAACTGACGCAGCCGACGGATGTTGTGTGGCTCCCCGACGCGGGGCGGTGGATTGCAACTCAAGAGAAAGGGCAGATCGTTTCTTTCGATTACGATCGCCAGACAGCTACCGCTCAACCATTGTTGGACCTCAACGAATTGCACGAGCGTCCTATTTCCAACGCGGTCTCTATGATGTTTCACCACGACCTTGCTAACCAGCCGTGGTGTTATGTGTGCTACGCATCCGAATCACAGGCAGCCCAGGGACGGCATTTTGTGCGCTTTAAGGTGCTCGATCCGACGGTGCCGACGATCGACTTATCTAGTCGGGTTGAGCTGTTGAAGTGGAGTAGTGCGGGACATAGTGGCGGTAGCGCGCATTTTGGACCTGATGGTTACCTCTATCTGTCGGTCGGTGATGGACAACCTCCCTACCCACCCGACGAATTGAATACAGGACAGGACCTGTCGGACCTCGAGTCTTCCATTCTCAGGATCGATGTTGACCATCCAACGCCCGAGCAGCCGTATCGTATTCCGCAGGACAATCCGTTCATTGGGACGGCTGGAGCGCGCGAAGAGATTTGGGCCTTTGGATTCCGCAACCCTTGGAAGATGGCCTTCAATCCTGAAACTGGTGATTTGTTTGCGGGAGATGTGGGCTGGGAGATGCGCGAAATGGTCTTCCGCATTCAGCGTGGCAAGAACTATGGTTGGAGCATCATGGAGGGGAGCCAGCCGGTCAAGCAGGAACAACCTGCCATACCCATCTCACCTCCGATCTTTGAGCATACGCACCTCGATTCGCGTTCTATCACTGGCGGATTTTTCTGGCAAAGCGATCGCCTGCCCGAGCTCAAGGGAGCGTACATCTATGGCGATTGGATGACGGGTAAGGTGTGGGGGCTGAAGACCGCCGGCGATCAAGTGCTGTGGCAAAAGGAATTGGTAGATACGAGCTTACAGATTGTCTGTTTCATGCTCGATCCCAATGGCGAAGTGCTGGTTGTTGGCTACGACGGCACGATTCATGAATTGCTCCCCAACGACACAGTGACGCAACAGCGAGAGTTTCCTAAACGTTTGTCGGAGACCGGATTATTTGCCGACGTTGTGGGAATGCAGCCCGAGCCAGGCGTGATTGAGTATGAAATCAGCGCGCATCATTGGGCCGATGGAACGCATTCGCGACAGTGGATCGCCATTCCAAATTCAGAACAGTTGGGACTATGGGACAACCCACGTTGGGATCTTGGCCAAGTTCATGGACATTTTGTCTTCCCTGCCGACACCGTGATGGCAAAAACGGTCAGCTACTTCAGTGAAGTGGGAAATCCGCAATCTGAAAAGCACCTTGAAACGCAAGTCTTGCATCTGCTGGGTGACGAGTTTCGGGCTTACAATTATTTGTGGAATGCAGAACAGACCGACGCGGTACTGCAAGCTGACGTTGCCTCGGAAACGAAACTGTCGATTCACGACTCAGAGACCCCGGGTGGTGTGCGCCAGCAGACTTGGCACCATTCTAGTCGCAGCGAATGTCTGCTCTGTCATATCTGGAGTTCGGGAACGATCCTAGGTTTTGTCCCTGATCAATTGGACATCGCTTGGCGAAATGAAACCCAACTGCCGAAGCTGGTTGGAGAAGGATTGTTCGCAGTTTCCCTGCCAAAGATAATTCCGCTGGCTGCGGCACATGACACAACGCGGTCGCTGGAAGATCGCGCCCGCGCGTACTTGGCGCTCAACTGTTCCAATTGCCATCGACCACAAGGTGGCGGAACGGCGAATTTCAACTTTGATCACACCAAGTCGCTGGTGGAAAATAAATTTTTGGATGCGGTACCCGCTCAAGGAGATTTCGGAATTGCCGATGCGCGAGTTGTCGCTCCGGGGGATCCATTTCGCAGTATTGTCCTTTATCGTACGCTCAAATACGGTCGAGGGCACATGCCTCAATTCGGCTCCACCGTCATCGATCGGCGCGGCGTGCAGTTGCTGCACGATTGGATCGCATCGATGTCGAAAACAACTCCAGGCGGCTCCGACTCCGATTGGAAAGCCGAGTTAACCAAGTTGACTGAGCACGCGAATTCCGAAACCGCCTGGGAAGCTACACTGAATTCGGTACCTTCTGCCATGTTCCTTAGCTTTGCGTGCAGCCATGATTCTGTTGATGAGCAATTGCGGGCTCGCATTATCGACGTTGGTAGCCAACACAGTGATGCGCGCATTCGAGATCTGTTCGAAGGTTTTCTGCCGGAGAGCCAACGCGTTGAGCGACTGGGGGCCATCGTGGATGAACAAGCATTGTTGGCGATGCGAGGATCAACGGAACGGGGAAAGGAGTTGTTTGAACAAGCCGCCGATGTGAATTGCCGTCAGTGTCATCAGCTTGGTGAAACCGGAAAAAACATTGGACCTGACCTCAGTGGCGTGGGTATGTTGCAGACACCAGCCGAGTTGTTGGAGAGTATTCTGCGTCCCTCGAATAAAATCGATCCCAAATTTCAAACGCGGAGCGTGCTGACCACCGACGGTACGGTTGTGACTGGCATCGTCGTCTCAGAGAATCAATCGGAAATGGTCTTGAGTGACGCGCTGGCCAAGCTACATGCGGTCGCGAAGGAAGATATCGACGTGGTGCAGTTGTCTCCCAAATCAGTCATGCCGGAAATGCTGCTCTCGGGATTGACCGCGCAACAGGCCACCGACTTGTTGGCATTCTTAGGTGCTCAGCGCCAGCTTGGCCCGTTGCAGCATAGGCAAGCGACGATACATCGGGCTGGCGAGGCAATTTCCATTGATGGCCAGCGTGCTGAGGCAGCCTGGCAAAAGGCTGCGTCAGTAGGGGACTTCGTGTTCCCCTGGTGGTCGGAAGGTGATGGTGAGCGGCAACAAACGGACGCCAGGATGTTGTGGGACGACGACTATTTGTACGTCTCGTTCTATTGTGTTGACAAAGATGTCTTGGCGAGTCGCACCGAGCGTGACAGCGATGTTTATCGCGATGATTGCGTGGAGGTCTTTGCGTCACCTGAGCTTGACCATCCCGAAAACTATTTCAACTTGGAGATCAATGCGCGTGGTATTGAGTTGGACAACTATCGTCCTGGAGGGAAAGAACCGGAGCAAGCCTGGAATCCTAAGGGAATTCTGATCGCGTGCACCGTCGACGGCACCATCAATGATTCCAGTGACGTAGACCGTGGCTGGACAATGGAAATAGCCATCCCATTTCGGCTGTTTCCGCAGGTTCAGCCTGACGGGCATCCGCAGATGGGCGACCGGTGGCGACTAAACCTAAATCGGCTTGAGGATAATATGAGCGTTAAGAGCCAATGGTCGCAGGGGGACCGCAACATCCCCAGATTTCATACCCCAGATTTGTTTGGTTTCGTGGAGTTTGTTGAGTAAGGAGTAAGGAGTAAGGAGGGTGCGCCTAATTGGACAGCGTCACTTTGGCTGGAATCTGCGGAAATATCAGCTCGCGCGTCGAGCTGATATTGGGACTCAAAGTGGCGCTGTCCAACTAATAGTCGTCCGAATAGTCTGGGTCTGAAAAGTCGGGGTCTGAAAAGTCGGGGTCTGAGTTAGCTGTGATTGGTGGATTGGTTGCTTTGGCTGACGGGGCGAATTGGCTATCGTCAATGGGTTCAGCGTCGTCACTGCGGTCAGCATCAAAGATTTCCGTCTTCTCGCGCCAGGTAGCATAGCGGACGGGGAACCACTGCGAACGCTCTTTGTTCATCCGCCGTTGGATCTTTGCCGCCTCTTTTGCATCTTTAGGCGGGGGAGGAGACCGAAACTGGGGTCCTTGTTCATTGCAGATGCAATCGGCTAGCCAAATGAATTGGTAATCAGGAGCAAAGGCCATGATAGGGCCGGGGCGGTCTTTGGCGTTGGGTTCCAGCAATCCCCATAGATTGCGTGGTGCTGGCAAGGTTTGCAAGATGGTTAGCAGAAAGGCAGCCATGACGTAACCGGCCACAGCGCCAAATATCCAGCAGCCAATGAGCTCTGTCCTGGGTTTAAACTGAGGTACGCGTTCGAAAACGGAAAAGAAGAGTTGAAATAAGGCGGTGAAGCAGAACGCGAAAGATATCAGCGCGAAGGAAAACCACAGGTATTTGCTAATCGCGATATCCGTCACCGAGAACATGTACTGGCGGCAGAATTCGCCAATGGGCTCGAAGACTGTAATTGCCACGAGGCTCGAAATCAGAATGGCTAGGAAGAGTAGCCCAGATTCGATCATCATTCTGCGGGCTACGATGACCATCGTCACGAGCATGATGACCACGAAGGCGAAATCGAGGGTGTAGTTCAGTATGTTCATGGTATATCAAAAATCCGCAAAAACTCATCCAGAGATATCTTGCCTTCACGCACTAAACGCAGGCCTTCCTCATTGAGTGTCGCCATTCCATTTTCGCGGGCGACGGACAAAATAGTCGATGGTCGGGCTTGATCTTGGATAAGGTCTCGAATGGCGGGCGTGATGCTTAAAAACTCAAACACACCCGTTCGACGAAGAAATCCAACTCCATTGCATTTGGGACATGGAACGTCCCCATTTTGCGGACTGCGGAATAGTTCGCCATCCAGTCCATGCAGGCCGCGTGCCTCCAAATCTTGCAACTTTTGCGGGTCAAGTCGGTAAGGAACACGACAGTCAACGCACAATGTCCTTACGAGCGTCTGTGAAAGGACGGCCCGCAGTGAGCTCGCGACGTTTTGAAGATCAACGCCCAATTCTCCCATTCGCAAGGCACCGGAAACGGCGTTATTGGCGTGCAGTGTGGCCAGCACCAGCTGCCCCGTCATCGATGCTCGGCAGGCAATTCTAGCGGTTTCTTCGTCGCGAATTTCGCCGATGAAGATCACGTCCGCATCCAGGCGGAGCACACTGCGTAGCGCAGAATCGAAGGTTTGGTTGGCGCGCGTGTTGACTTCAATCTGGTCCACCGTGGGAATGCGATACTCGATGGGGGCTTCAATAGAAACGATATTTCGTTCTTTGGTATCAATCGCACGTAGCGCGGCGCAGGCCGTCGTGGACTTGCCTGCCCCCGTTGCGCCAACAACTAGCACCAAACCGTGCTTCCGGTTGACCTCAGCATTGAATCGCTCCTGCATTTCGACGGGCATGCCCAGTGATGTAAAGTCGGCAAAGGTTGTGGCTGGGTCGAGAATGCGAATGCTCAGTTTCTCTCCCCCTTCGGTACCTTGAGAGCAGACGCGAAAGCTAAGCCGCCGCCCATTGACGTCGACGCTAAAGCTACCATCTTGAGATTTGCGTCGATTGGCGATGTTCAGATCGCTCATCACCTTAAAGACGTTGATCACGGACTTGCCGAGCTCGAGGGGAAGATCAGCGAGCGAACGGATTGACCCATCGATTCTTTGCTGCGCGATCACATGATCGTTTTTGGTGCTGACGTGCAGGTCTGTCGCGTTGCTGGCCACGGCATGACTGATCAGCGAACGAGCCAGCTCATATCCGCGCGACTTCTGTCCATCGTCCAAATGGTCCCATAAGATGTTGGGTGCAGAGGTGGATTTTTCAATGAGCTTGATCTGGGAAGTGTCCGCTACCTGGGAAGTTTCCAATTCACCCACGAACAGCGGTTCGAACTTGATCGAAGTATCATGCCATTGAGTTTCGAGCGGAAGTACGAACAAGTCCCGCCAACGCAATTTTAAATTGGTCTCTGCCGCAGAATTTCTGACACGTTTATACAGCCAAAACGGAAGTACATTCGTGACCAACAGTACTCCCACAATGGGCACATAGGCCGGAACCAACAGGGCTAAGATACATCCGCCCAGGCCCACCATGAAGAGCCGGAAGAACCAATGCTTGGACGGTTGCTCTCGGTCGGCATAATTGCAAAGCATTAGTTCTCGCAACCAAATGAACATCATGCTGAAGACAAACAACAGCCTCACCACGCCGACATGCCATTTCTGTGGCAGATTGCTGGCGGGAGACAGATAGGCATCGACGGTACCGGTATAGCGGATATCCGCTAAGCGTGGAAAATCAATGGGGCGTAACGTTGGGGGTTGCTCGATGGCAGTGATCGCGACAGCTTGCACCACGGGCGAGTCCGGATTCTGCGCTGGATTGGACGCTTGGGTAGGCGTCTTGTTTACTGACGGATCAGCAGCCAGCACATGCGTTGTCAACCACACGACGATGATCGCCGTTCGTACGGTCAGTCGCAATGGATCAGAATGCATGATTAGAGCTAGACAAGGGAATGTAATTGTTTAATTTCGGCAATCGCGTTTGCTGTGTTTATCGCAATATTTTAACCGCCGACCCGTCCGACCAGACCGGGCGAGTGTCCAAGAATTACGCAATTATTCATTTCCACTGTGAAAATCGCGTGTTTTCGTACGATTAAATTGGTGGCTGTGCACTTCACATTAAATATGTGAGAGCCATCGCGAGGGCCGTTCAGTTGGCAGCCGTCCGCATTAAGGGCTGAGCTGACAGCCTAAGCCGGGCCTGCCGAATTCCCCAGATCGGGCCCGCCGCCCGACAATCGCTGGCGCCCACCTTGCGTTTCGGGGGAAATTGCAAGCGAAGTAAGTCGTTGGGGCGACTGGTCAGCTTTTCTGAATATCGGTACGATCACCATGGAAAGGAAGGTGATGATGAAGAAGTTGAGTTTCACTAATTACGATACCGAAGAATTCTTCGATGAGCTAATTACAGAAAAGGGGACGCCACGCCAGGGAGCGGAGCGTTTGATTGAACGCATCAATAGCCTGAGCGATGACGAGCTGCTGCTTCGACAACGCGAAATTGAAGCTGCCCTGTTACGCATGGGAATCACCTTCACCGTGTACGGCGATGAAGCTGGGACCGAGAAAATCTTTCCATTTGATCTTATTCCGCGGATTGTGCAGGCCTCCGATTGGCAGCATGTCGAAGCTGGTCTCAAGCAAAGAATTTCGGCGCTGAATAAGTTTCTGAACGATATCTATCACGATCAAGAAATTGTCAAAGCGGGGATCATCCCCCGCGAAATGCTGGAAAAAGCCAAGTCATTTCGACCACAGTGCATTGGACTCGACCCGCCGGGGGGCGTGTGGTGTCATATCACTGGAACCGATTTGGTCCGTCATAGCGATGGCGCGATTTATGTGCTGGAGGACAATTTGCGATGTCCGTCAGGAGTGTCCTATGTGCTTCAGAATCGCTTGGTGATGAAACGTAGCTTTCCACATGTGTTTGCTGACTCGGGCGTTAGGCCGGTGGTGAACTATTCCACGAAACTGCTTGAGACGATGCTGAGCGTCGCACCACCGGACGTTGACGACCCGACAGTGGTCGTGCTGACGCCGGGTATCTACAACTCAGCCTACTATGAACATTCGTTCTTGGCCCAGCAAATGGGAGTCGAGCTGGTGCAGGGGGACGACTTAGTCGTAGAAGATGATCGCGTGTTTATGCTCACAACCGATGGATTGGAGCAAGTCGATGTGATCTACCGTCGTATCGATGACGATTTCATGGACCCAGAATGCTTTCGCAAGGATTCGATGCTGGGCGTTCCGGGTTTAATGCGTGCTTATCGCAAGGGAAATGTCACGCTGTGCAACGCCCCGGGGACTGGTGTGGCCGACGACAAAGTTATCTATGCCTATGTACCCGAGATGATTCGCTACTATTTGGAGGAAGAGCCTATTCTGCCAAACGTGCCAACCTACGTATGCCAGCGCGAAGAGGATCGCAAGTATGTATTGAGTCATCTCGACGAATTGGTGGTCAAAGCCGCGAATGAAGCCGGCGGTTACGGCATGCTCATTGGGCCGCATTCCACCAAAGAAGAACAGCAAACTTTCGCCAGACTCATTGAGGAGGACCCTCGCAACTACATCGCTCAGCCAACGCTGGCCCTTTCACGAGTGCCAACGATCGTGGACGATCACTTTGAAGGACGACACGTTGATTTACGACCCTATGTCCTGTGTGGGAAGTCCATTTGGGTTTTGCCAGGAGGTTTGACGCGGGTGGCGCTCAAGAAGGGATCGCTGGTCGTCAATTCATCGCAGGGAGGAGGCAGTAAGGACACCTGGGTCATTGCCAACAACCCGACCGACGCCGTAGATTTCGAAAGCACGATTTGACGACTTCCAATACGGGCAACTCAACGCAATACTTATCGATTCGTCGGTGTTTGGTTTTAGAAAGGTAACAATATGCTAAGTCGTGTTGCGAGTTCCATTTACTGGATGGCAAGGTACATTGAGCGAGCGGAGAACCTGGCCCGATTCGTCGACGTGGCCATCAATGTGTCGTTGGACCATACCACGGCTCAGCAATGGGAACCGCTCGTGCAGGCCACCGGCGATGAAGAAGTGTTCCTCGACAAATACCAAGCATACACGTCAGAAAACGTGCGTCAGTTTTTGACGTTTGATACTGAGTATGCGAGTTCGATTCTATCTTGCCTGACGGCGGCGCGTGAAAACGCGCGAACGGTCCGAGAAGCCATTTCGTCTGAATCGTGGGAAACTCTCAATGACTACTATTTGTTTCTAACTCAGGCTGCCAAACGCCCCATTTCCGCTGCGAATTCTGATCTCTACACGGAGATAAAAAAACAAAGCCATTTGTTTAGCGGGATTTTCGACAGCACCATGACGCGTGACAAGGGTTGGTACTTCGCGAATATCGGGCGTTTTCTAGAAAGGGCCGATAAGACCAGTCGCATACTGGATGTCAAGTATTTTACGCTGTTGCCACATATCTCTGACATCGGGACGACGGTCGACGATTTGCTGTGGTCGGCTGTGTTGCGTAGTGTCAGCGGATTTGAGATGTTTCGTAAACGTTACCACACTTTGACCATCGAACGGATCATAGATTTTCTGGTTTTGGATAGCCGCTTTCCCAGGTCCATCGCTTACTGCTTACGTACGGCCGCTGGATCCTTGTCCAAAGTCGGTGGTCCGGAGAATCCGGCTGATAACACCGCACATTTGCTTGCCGATGCATTGCTCAAGAAGCTCACCAATGCAACCGACCGCACAATTATCGACGGAGGTTTTCATGAGTTCATTGACTCGCTGCAAGTTGACCTGAACGACCTCGATGCGGCCATTGGGGAGACCTATTTCGCCAAGCGAGTTCAGAAATCGCGTCGAATGCAAATGCAGACGCAGACTCAGTCGCTTGGGTGAAACCAACTTTGCCCGCCAATCCTGGACAGCTCCACCGAGTAGTGTCGCGACTTTCGAGAATGCAGCACTGGCTTGGACGAGGCTCAGTTTGGAATGGCGTTCACTCTAGCCGCTCGCAATAGTTCGTGTACGAAACCGAGTTTTGTAACGACAGCTGGGGTAAAAATTTCCGGCACGAAGTCGATCAGGCCCATGGCGCGGTTCATTTCGTTCAATACGATCCCCAGTCGAATATAGCTGTCGACCATGAGCGGCAACGACGCTGAGACTGGCTGACAACGACCACTGATTCTGCAGTTCCAGGCGGTATCGAGCACGCTAATCATGTCCAGGTAGGTTGCAAAAGTCTCGGCAAAGTCTTCCCAGGGGTGCATTGTGGCATAGGAACTGACATGCGTCGTCCGCCAGCCTGAGGGTGGGCCCTGCTGATAATAACGCTTCTGCGCTTCGGCATACGTTGGTTGGGCGTGATCTCCAAAGACCTGACCGAACGCTACTTCCACCTTCTCTTCCACCAACATGTGCCAGTAGTAATGCCCTATTTCGTGACGAAAGTGTCCGATCACGGTCCGGTGAGCTTCCTGAAAGAGGACACGAGTTTTCTCACGCTCTACCGAATCTGCTTCGCGTAAATTGATGGTGACTTTTCCGCCGGCATGGCCCGTATAAACACGTTCCTCCTTCCCCATCGACCACCACCATTTGTTCTCCGGCAACTTATCTGCCTTGAAGTCAAAGCCTAGCGGCGGCTCAAAGCCATCGTCCTTAGTGCCGTATGGGAGTTGCAGTAGGTCCAGCGTATACAACAGTCGTCGTTTGGCTTCCTCCAATCGGTGCCATTTTTGACGGTTTCCTGGGACCGTCAAATCGGGGATGGTGTCGTTAAACCGGCAGTAGTCACATAGATTCTCGGCAGGTGGCGGCCCCTGGTTGGTCACATAGCAACGATTACAGACGTTTTCTACCGCATAATTGTGGCATTTGGAGAGGGCAACCCCACATTCCATATGCCCGCACTTGAGACCGCCCCCTTTGGCTGCGACGAGTGTCGTCATGCTATGACATCTGGGGCACCATCCAAGTTGCAGGCTGCAAGCAACGCATTGCGTGTTCTCAAAAAAAATTGTATTGCCGCAAGTACACTCATAAGTCTTCATGAGAATTGAGCTATTCCGCCAAATTGGGGTCGTAGTGGTTGATGGACCTGGCGATTAGGATAACCAGGCGTTCAATACTAAAATTCTAACAGTTTTCGTTGATTCCAAGATGCTCGGCGAAAGACGGGTCCCGATTCTAAGGCAGTTACTTGGTATCGATTCGCGCATTTGGCTGAGTTTGTTGCAGTGATTCTCACTTGCGAATCGATTGATGGAAAGTAAAGTTGACTAGGCCCACTTTTTTCAGACGACCCCCAACCGCTTTAAACCTATATGACTATCCGAGTAGCCCTCAACCACCAAACCAGTTACCGTTACGATAAGCGCATCCATCTCGGTCCGCAGTCCATTCGATTACGGCCCGCCGTTCATTGTCGGACTCCGATCGAAAGTTATTCGCTACGGATCACACCGGAAGACCATTTTCTGAACTGGCAGCAAGACCCGTTTGGCAACTACCTGGCCCGTTGCGTCATCGAGAAGAAGCAAACGAGTCTGAAGATTGAAGTGGACTTGGTCGCGAACATGACCGTCATCAACCCCTTTGATTTCTTTCTTGAGCCCCAAGCGGAAGATTATCCGTTCCAATACTCAACCGAGTCGATTGTCGAACTGCAACCCTATCTGGCACTTGCCACCTCGGGACCCGTGCTCAAGGATTTTTTGAGCGAAGTCGACTTTACACCGCGACGCACGATCGACTTTTTGGTTGACCTGAATCGATCGGTCAATCAACAAGTGAGTTATACGATCCGGATGGAGCCGGGCGTGCAAACACCGGAAGAGACACTCAAATTGGGCAGTGGTTCCTGCCGGGACTCCAGTTGGTTGTTGGTGCAAGTATTACGGCACCTGGGCTTTGCGGCACGCTTCGTATCAGGCTACTTGATCCAATTGACTGCCGACCAGGAATCTCTGGATGGCCCCTCGGGACCGGCTGTCGACTTTACTGATTTGCACGCCTGGGCCGAAGTCTATTTGCCGGGCGCGGGTTGGGTTGGGCTCGATGCCACCAGCGGACTGATGGCCGGAGAAGGGCATATACCGCTAGCCTGTACGCCGCTCCCGTCAGCTGCCGCGCCTATCACCGGCGGGCTGGATGAGTGTGAGGTCGAATTTGAACACTCCATGTCGATCACCAGGATCCATGAAGATCCGCGCGTTACTTTGCCATATAGCGAGGAGCAATGGCAGCGAATTCAAGTTCTGGGGGCGTCGATCGACGAGCACCTTGAGCGCGGTGATGTGCGGTTGACCATGGGGGGAGAACCGACGTTTGTTTCGATCGACGACATGGATGGGGAAGAGTGGCAAACAGCAGCCGTTGGACCGACCAAACGACGTCTGGCCCATGACCTGTTGCGGCGATTGCGAGCCCGTTTTGGTGCTGGCGGTGTACTGCATTTCGGACAGGGTAAGTGGTATCCCGGCGAACAATTACCGCGTTGGGCCATGACGAACTATTGGCGCAAAGACGGTGAGCCCATTTGGCACGATGACAGTCTATTGGCGGATTCCGAGAAAGACTACGGACACACGGCGGATGACGCCCGCCGTTTCGGAAAACTTTTGGCCAAGGCTTTGGGGGTTAATCCAGAACATGTAATCGACGGCTTCGAAGACGCCATGTATTACATGTGGCGTGAACGACGTTTGCCCGCAGACGTCAGTGTTCGCGACTCGAAGATCGAATCGATCGAAGAGCGAGAACGCATTGCAAGGATCTTTGAAACGGGACTCACTTCCGCAGTCGGCGTGTCGCTGCCACTGCGGCATATGTGGTGGCAGTCGCAGTCAAAATGGATGAGCAGCCATTGGAGATTTCGCGCGGATGACATGTTCCTATTGCCAGGTGATTCTCCCATGGGCTACCGCTTGCCGCTGGAGTCTTTGGAAAAGGAGACTCCGGAACATGTGGAGCATGCCATGGTTCCGCACGATCCGCTGGCTCCGCGCTCGCCGCTCCCCTCGCTGGAATTGTTGCACTTCTTGGCTGCTGAGCGAGCAACCAACGAACAGGCTGCACACGGGATAGCACAAATTGCGACGACCAAGGTCATCGCTCCCACCCAGCAGTTTACCTCTCGTACCGGTGGCGTTTCTCAGTCAGGTACCGCACAGCCGACTCCAGATTTGGGCCAGCAGAAGACTGCTTACATGGCCTCATCCGTCGATACCGAAGAGAGCGATTCGCGAAGCGTGATTCGTACCGCCTTGTGTGTTGAGCCACGCAATGGAACGTTACATGTTTTCTTACCTCCCACCGATCGACTCGAGTCATTCTTGGAATTGATTGCTGCGGTCGAGTCGACCGCCTCCCAGCTCAAACTGCCGGTTGTGATTGAAGGCTATCAGCCTGAACACGATAGTCGAATTCAGCATTTGCGTGTGACTCCGGATCCCGGCGTAATTGAAGTCAACGTACATCCAGCTACGAACTGGAGTGAGTTGAATGAAATTACAGCTGGGGTCTACGAGGATGCGCGGCAGTCGCGGCTGGGAACTGAGAAATTCGATCTAGATGGACAACACACTGGCACCGGAGGGGGCAACCATGTGGTGCTGGGTGGTTCAAGCCCAGCTGATAGTCCGTGGCTCCGCCGACCAGATCTGCTGCGAAGTTTCGTTAGCTATTGGCACAATCACCCCTCGCTTTCGTATTTGTTTTCAGGCAAATTCATTGGTCCGACTAGTCAAGCGCCACGCGCCGATGAGTCGCGCAATGATGCGCGCTACGAATTGTCGATTGCTTGTCAACAATTGAGCAAGCTTCTGTCAAAGGGTAAGTCAGATACGCTCAGGCAAGGTCAAACAATCGATGCTCGTGCGTTGCCGCCGACGCCCCAAACACCGGTGGGAGCGAATGGCAGAAGTGAGACGGTTGCCCCCTGGTTGGTAGATCGCATCTTCCGACATCTATTGGTCGACTTAACTGGCAACACGCACCGCGCCGAGTTCTGTATCGACAAGCTGTATTCACCCGATTCGTCGACCGGACGGTTGGGGTTGGTCGAGTTTCGCGGCTTTGAAATGCCACCGCACGCTCGGATGAGCCTCGCCCAACAGCTACTGTTGCGTGGTATGGTCGTTCGGTTTTGGGAACAGGCGTACGATGTTCAACTCGTCGACTGGGAGACCTCGCTGCATGATCGTTTCATGCTGCCTCACTTTGTAAGGGCTGATTTTTCGGACGTCATTAACGATCTGCAATCGAGTGGATTTGAATTTGATGAGCAGTGGTTTGCTCCCCATTTTGAATTCCGCTTTCCAATCATCGGTGAAATGACTCGCAATAATGTGCACATCGAATTGCGCAAGGCCATTGAGCCGTGGTATGTGCTTGGCGAGGAAGCGACTGCGGGTGGAACAGCCCGATTCGTAGATTCTTCGGTCGAGCGGATGCAAGTTACCGTGCGTGGCATGACTGACTCGCGGCATGTCGTCACCTGCAATGGCCGCAGACTCCCGTTGCATCCCACCGGGGTACAAGGCGAATATGTTGCCGGTGTGCGCTATCGAGCGTGGCAACCACCAAGTTGCCTGCATCCTACCATTCCAATCGACGTACCGTTAGTTTTCGATATTGTGGATAGTTGGAATGAGCGATCCATCGGCGCGTGCCAGTACCATGTGGGCAATCCATCAGGCCTGAATCCAAGCGTATTTCCCGTGAACGCCTTTGAAGCCGAAAGTCGTCGAGCGGCAAGGTTTGTAACGATGGGGCATACTCAAGGCAAGATCGCGCTACCCAAGGTTGAGAGCAATGTCGACTTTCCAATGACATTAGATCTCCGTTACTCGACACCGTAGCCCTGTTGACGTCCTAGTGCTTTGTCACAGCTTAATTTGCAGGGTGTTCGGGAAAAGGTGTCCCACACCAAAAGCCGGAACGGCCCTTGGGGGGCTTTGCCCCTTTTGGTGTCGGACACCTTTTCCCGACGCCGGTGAGATCCACTCTGTAGGGCAGCGAGTTTGGCCGGACGTGCTATAGCCAACCCTTTCGGCGGAGATAAAACAAAAGTCCTCCGCCGGTACAGAGCATGACCAGGATCGCAAACGGGTAACCAAAAGCCCAATGCAATTCTGGCATGTTCAACGCGGATACCTCCGAATCAAAATTCATACCATACACACCGGCGATAAAGCTCATCGGAATAAAGACGGTCGCGATGATGGTCAAAACCTTCATGACATCGTTGGTTTTTTGTCCCAATTGTGCGAAGTAGAGTTCGCGTAGTTCACCACAGGTTTCACGATAGGTGTCAGCCGTGTCAATCAAGCGCGCCAGATGATCTAAGCAATCGCGCAGGAATGGGGCGGTCCGATCGGATATGAGTGGAGTCTCTTCCCGCAATAGCGTGGAAACGGCGTCTTGATGCTGCTGGGCCACTTTGCGAATGTTGAGCAGGTCGGCGCGAATTGCGTGCAGACGCTTAGGGATATCTTGGGCCAAGTCTTGGTCGATCTCGTCGTTGATCGCTCTCAACACTACATCGTAACGTTCAAGTACCGGGAAATATCCGTCGACGATGGCGTCGATAATAGCGTAGGCCAAATAGTCGGCACCTCGCGAACGAATGCGACCTTTGCTACCTAGCAACCGGTCGCGGACAGGGTTTAGGCAATCGCCTTGGTATTCCTGCAGCGTAATCACCAAACCGTCGAGCAGGAACAGACTGACTTGTTCGGTGAGAAATCGTTCCCCATCGCAGGGCATCCGCAAAACTAAGTAGATGTTGTGCTCGTAAGCGTCGGTTTTCGCTCGTTGGTGTACATTCACCACATCCTCGAGGGCCAATGGATGCAGTCCATACTTTTTACCAAGTTTTCCAAGTAACTCTACATTGGCCAAGCCATCGACATTGATCCAGCGCACCGGCCGTATGTTAGATTGTTCATGAGGAGCCTCATCGTCGCATGGTAAGTCCGGCGCCAGAGTTGCGATAGCCGTTCGACGTGGTCGAACACGAGCGTCATCGGTCGGCGATCGGAGCGGTGGGCCTAGGATTTCAGTCGCTTCCAGGAACCGATCGTGATGACTCGAACGATCGTACTCGATCAGACGCGTGCGACTCTCTTCGGCGAACTTGTGCCTGACCAAACTTCCGGGGACGGCACCGACTTGGAATTGTGGGCGATTGGATTCGGATACCACGGCGATCATTCGTTTCTAACTTTGGGTGAACTCGTATTGGGCTTGTTGATAGAATCGAATTATTGAAAAACCCAAGGGTGAGCCGTGGGCCGTAAGGGCTTGTTGGTTTAGTCGTTTAACCCGCAGCCAAAGGCGAGGTTCGCCCCGATGATCCTCGCCTACGGCTGCGGGTTAAACAACAAACGTGCAATCCAACACTAAATAAACAAGCCCGTAAGGCACCGGGCAATGTTGGATGCCCGGCCGCTCGTGAACACAGCTGAGATTTAGTCTGGTATCAGAATTGCGGGCGCGTTGTCCAGGGCAACTGCAATGCTGTCTTTGACTTGCAGCCTGGCTATTCTAACGCCATCCCTCCGGCGCTTTCTACGAAGATCACCCGTGGCAATTCGCCGGTTAGAACCTCCATGCGTTGGAATAACTCTAGCTCGTGGCCTTCTTCGGGAGTTTGAAATCCCATGATGACGATAGCCGCGCTCGCCGACTCGGTTTGGATCGCTTCGGCGAAGGATGCCTGGGAAACGATAGCCCGCGCATCGCATGCAATGCGTGCTCCGGCTGCGAGCTCGACCAGGTGGGCTTCCACCTCAGCTTGAGCCTCTGCTTTTTCCACGACTCGCATTAGGCGAATGCGATTTAGCCGCCATTCCGGATTTTGATGCAAGAGATGCGCCAGCAACACCATCAGCGCGCCATTCTCCATACCGCGCCACCATACATCGATCGTACCCACCGGTACTTCCCAGTGTTGGTCGACATCTGTGGGGCGTTCTTCGTCAGCATTGCGAAATTCTAGAAACCGGGCGGCCAGTACGCTTTGTCCCATGCGGGCAACCACTCGAATGTTGGCGCCAAAAGCTTCGGCCTTCGATTCGTCTTTGGGCCAGCCAAGTAGAACCGTGTTGGGTTGCAAGGCTCCGATGCCATGGCACTGTAACAGCGACTCAATCCCACCGGACAGGAACTCGTTGACCGTGACCGCCGGAAATGCTTCCAGTTCTTCCTTTGCAATAAAATTGCGTAGTACTTTTTCATAGCGTTTGCGTCGCTCCGCATGGTCTTCGATATCACCCGTTACCACATGCGCCAGCGTTAAGATACCATGACCGGCCGTCAGCCAATGTCCATAGATAGGAATGTAAGCTCGAGTCCAACCACTACCACTGAGCGCCATGACAATGGGCCGCCAATTTTTGGGGTGGTAGGCTTCTTGCTCAAGGCGAAGCAGTGCTTTACGGGCTCTTTCGAATACCACGCCACTTTGCAAATCGCCCCAACGTGATTCGATCTCGCGCCAGCGGATAAACCAATGTAGCGCGGCAATAAAGCCAATCGAAACTAAGGCCCAGACCCAATTGATCAAAAACATCACCGCCAAACAGCCGAGCGCTCCAGCCAGTGAAATACTCCAGTGTCGCAAGCGGAACGTAGGACGATAGCTCGGATTCTTAGTAATGGCTTCGTAAAATGTCGCCAAATTGAGCAGCCCATACGTAATCATAAAGAACATCGTAATGATCGGGGCAATCGCATTCAGATCGCCAAGCACAATGCAGACCTGCGCAATCACGAAGGTCAATACGGTAGCCCTGCGTGGCTCGTTGGTAAAACCGCTGCCGGAGGCAAAAAACTTGAGCGAACGAAAAATATCGTCCTTGGCAAACGCCTGCAAGATCCGCGGAGCGCCCATCATCGACCCCAAAGCCGAAGAGAGTGTGGCGGCAAAGACGCCTGCGGTAATCCAAATTGGCCAGACGGCGATCTCGCGAATGACCATGTTGTTTGAGATTAGTTCATCGGCTGGTCGCGCGCCTCCCAGCAGCACGGCCTGGGATAAATACACCGCCCCCGTTACCGCCACGGCCAACAATGTTCCTTTGGGAATTGATCGCGATGGGCTAGCCAAGTCGCCCGACATATTCGCACCTGCCATGATGCCTGTTACGGCTGGAAAGAAAAGCGCGAACATCGTAAAGAAGTTTTCTCCCGGCTGAAACTGGGAAGTCAGGTTGGCTTGAAAGTACTGTGGATCGAAGTCGAAGATCGCCCCTAAGTAAAACGATCCCAGAGCCGCGACCAGAATTGCCAGAATTAGGTATTGAACTTTGATCGTCCAGCCGGCGCCTATGTAAACACAGACGAAGACGGCCAGGTTGACAAGGCTCGAAATCGCTATTGAGTTAGCCGCGAGACTCGGGAAAGTTTCCGTGAGTGCTTCGGTAAAACCGATGACATACATGGCGACCGAGATGGCTTGAGCTAAAAAGAAGACGACGCCGATGGCTCCGCCAAACTCAACGCCCAATGAACGACTAATCAGGTAGTAAGCGCCGCCACCTTTGACTCGGGTGTTGGTAGCAATCGCGGCGAGTGAGAGCGTCGTCAGCGTGGTGATGGTCTTGGCAGCCAAGACAATCAGCAGGGCGTAAACGATTCCCGATTGGCCGACAACCTGGCCAAATCGCAGGAACATGATGACGCCAAGAATCGTCAGCGTACATGGCGTGAAGACCCCACCAAACATCCCAAACTTCTTGGGACTATGGTCGCTGGTTGTTTGAAGGTTGGCCATGGTTCCGTCCAATTGAGAATTGAATAATGCCCGTCAACGACAGCTCTGTAACAATGCACGGCTGCCTCACAATGTTGTAAAAGTTACATACTTTGCCAATTGTATACCTAAGTTCAGAAATTGAATTGGTACACGACTGCTTTTAAGGTTTTGATGCAATCGATATGCGTTTGATCAGCAACCAGCACAGGCTACTGGTGGCTGCACCGAGCAAGACTAGGGAGCGGAATACGTTTACGGAGAGCCAAATTTCACTAAGTTCACTGAAAATCCAGCCGCCAACATACGTCGAGATCTGGATGCTAAAATTGGAAGCGGCCATCAGACTACTAAACACTGTTCCTGCGATCTTCGGTGGGCAGGCGCGGGCAGCCAAGTCGAGTTGGATAAGCGTACCTGTCATATAAGCCGCACCGGCAGCAATTGATACTATGATAGCGCTGGTTTTGTCCGACATGGCCAAGTAGGCTAGGGTAGCACCAACCCCAGTCAAGACCGACAGGCGTAACAGTTGGTCGAAAGCGACTCGGCGACAATATAGCCCGTACGCAATACTGGCGATGAAGGCGCCGCCGGCAAATGCCGATGTGGTGATGCCAATGAACCGCTCGTCAAAGCTCAAGTAGTCCTTCATATACGAATACTGCACAACGCTGCTAAAGGGGTTAAAACTCCAGAGCATCAAGAATACGAGCGTCACACGCAGGGAAAACTTGGGTGGCCGGGTATCGATCACGATCCCACTGTCTGCCACTGCAACGCCGTTATTCTCGCGCGCGACAATCGCGGGGAAACGCCATAGCCACACCAACACTAGACTGCAACCGGCGAGAATCCCGGCCATGAGGAATGCGTACGCATGCAGCTCTTGTTGGCACAATTCGCCGCCGAGCGGACCAGCCACAAAGGATGCTGCATAAATGCACGACCATTGCACGCTTTGGAGTTTTCCCGTCAGTCCTAAGGGTTGACCATACTGTACCATCAGCGCGTCAACGGCCACGTCCCCCATTGCGACCGCACCTGTAGAGGCGACCAACAAGGGCAACAACCAGGCTGACGATTGCAAATCTGATCGCATCGCAAACAGGGCGATAAAAACCACCGAAGTGACGCCAGCGCTCAGCATCAAATAGCCACGTTTCCCCAAGCCAAACAGTGGCACGAAGTCAATCAGCAGGCCGAATACCGGTTTGATCGTCCAAGGAATTGCAATGATGGCCGCGAAGCTGGCGATCTGTCCCGTGCTTTTCCCCCACTGACTTTGCAACGATCGGAGTGGCTGAGCAATCAAGCCCTCCGTCGGTTCTGCGATGCCTTGCACGAAGTACAAAGCACCGAACAGAAAGCACAGCCAAAGGGCCAGCGACTTTCCTGGAGTTAAACGTCGTGGTGACTTATTCCCAATTGCCACTCGGTAAGCCACTTTCAGTAATCAAAGGTAGCTGTCGTGCTCATATCAAACTTCGTGAGCTTCCCCGTCCTCCTGGTAGACTACCCGGTATAGATCCTTGCGACGGTCATTCCAATTCTGCACAGAACCCGATTCCCTGTGCCGCCGAAGTTGTTCGAAATCCAAATCGTGAATAATCACTGTTTCAACATTCGGATTGCATTCGGCCGCGATCGCGTCGCGTGCGAATTCGATATCAGCCGGAGTAAAGATACCCGACTGCGCATAATGAATATCTGCGTTTTCGACAAAGGGCAAGTTTCCAGTGCAGCCCGAAATCGCGACGTACAGGTGATTCTCCACGCAACGGGCTAGCGCGCAGTGCCGCACGCGTAGATAACCATGTCGGGTATCGGTATTAAAAGGGACAAAAATGATTTGCGCACCTTTTTGCGCGGCAATTCGAGTGAGTTCTGGGAATTCGATGTCATAGCAAATCTGAATGGCAACTTTGCCACAGTCGGTATCGAAGACTTCGACACGATCGCCTGGGCTAACCCCCCACCACTTGCGCTCGCTGGGCGTAATATGGATCTTATATTGCTTGCCAATCGAACCATCGCGTCCAAACAGATAGGCAATGTTATAGAGAGTCCCATGTTCGACGACAAACTGAGAGCCACCGATCACGTTGACATTGTACTTCACCGCCATTTCAGTAAAGAAATCCAAAAACTGTGGAGTAAACTCGGCCAAGCGTCTGGCGGCAGTACCGCGGCGTGTGGCCTCCACGCATGAGAGTAGCTGTGTGGTAAACAGTTCGGGGAAAAGAATGAAATCACATTTGTAATCAGAGGCCGTATCGAGAAAGAATTCGCACTGCTGAGCAAATTCATCGAAACCTTTTACTGCGCGCATTTGGTATTGCACGACACAGGTTCGAATCTGTTCGACCACACTATGAAATCGTCGCTTGGCACCTGAGACAAAATCGAGATTGTTCCACTCCAGATAGGTTGCATAGCCACGCGATTGGTCATCGGTGGGCAGGTAGCCGGGAATCAACCCTTTAACCATAAAGCCGTTGGAAAGCTGGGCTGTCAGGACGGGATCGTAGATCGCCTTCTCCAAAACTTGATCGATATACTCGCGAGCGGTTAGTCGCTCGGCGTGTTTGTGATAGTTGGGAATACGACCGGCAATAATAAAGCGGCTTAGGTTTTTTTCTCGGCAAATCTCCTTGCGGGCGTCATACAGTCGCCGTGACAATTTCATGCCTCGAAAATCGGGATGCACCATAATCTCAATGCCGTACAGGGTGTCCCCTTTGGAATTGTGATTTCGAATGTAGCCACCATCGGCGATGGCTTTCCAATTGTGCCATTCCAGATTGGCATTGTATTCCAGGATGAGACTGGATGACGATGCAGCCAGCCGTCCGTCAATTTCAATACCGATTTGCCCGGCAGGAAAATTGCGCAATTGGCTTTCGAGTTGCTCGTGCGATACCGCCGGAATACCTGGGAAACAGATTTCCGCCATGGCCACCAGAGCCTCATAGTCGTCCATCGTCAATGGGCGAGCCTTAATACTCCATTCAAATTCACTCAAGTTGAGCGGTTCGGACATAATTATTTTCCTTCACGGATATTCAACTCGTTTGATCCGAGAGTCTGTGACGCGACGAGCTAGCGAGCACAGACCGTGGTGACTAACCCTATAGCCACGCGAAATCTTAACCAATAGTGCTTATCGACCGCCAGTAAATTTGTTTGGGATCGCCGGGCGCATAGAAATCGGGAAGGTTGGCAACTCGCTGGTATCCGCAGCGCTGGTAGAACCCGCGCGTGCTGGCGTATTGTTCGCGACCAGAAGTATCAATGTAGACAGCTCGCCCGCCTAGTTGAGAGATCCGCCGCTCAACCTCGGCCATCAATAAACGGCCAACACCGGCCCTCTGATGTTGGGGGTCAACCACAATCCAGTACAGATCGTAGCTCCCAACGGTACAGGGGATTTCTCCAAAACAGGCGTAACCTATCATGGTCGAATCGACTTCCGCAATTACAAACTCGTACCCCGAGCTGCTCCCCTTATCCATTCGCTCGCGAATCAACTCGATGGCGATGTCGACCTCGGCGGGAGTAAAGAACTGGGTTGCGATAACAAGTCGGCCAATGTGCAGTTCATCCGTAGCTTGTACTTCACTGCGGACGACAATCTTGGCATTTTCAGTGGTCATGGGCTGTCACCAGGCCTTGAAAGAAACTGCGCGCATTGGTGCCCAGCGTGCGAGTACGGTAACCGCCTTCTTGAACAACCAGTGTTGGCAGATCCATTTCACCGATCAGGCGTCCATTGGCGGCGAAGTCGTCTGGCTTCAGCGACCAAGTACCGGTGGGATCTCCTTTGGCTGGGTCCAAGCCTAGGGCGACCACCAGAAACTGCGGCTGGAATTGGCGAATCGCTTTGATTGCGTTAGCCAACGCAACTCGAAACTGTTCTCCATCCTGTTGTTCTGGGAGTGGAATATTTATATTAAATCCGAGCCCCTCCCCTGCGCCCGTCTCGTCGGCAAAGCCTGTGAAATAGGGATAGGCAAAATCAGGATCGCCATGCAGGGATACGGTCAATACGTCACTGCGGCTGTAGAAAATATCTTGCTGACCATTCCCGTGATGGTAGTCGACATCCAAGATGGCCACTTTTCCGTGTTGCGACAGATGATGTGCGGCAACGGCTGCATTGCAGAAATAGCAGAATCCACCGAAGGACTTGTGTTCGGCGTGGTGGCCGGGTGGACGTACCAATGAATAGGCGATGCGCCTACCGGCCAGGATTAGATCAGCGGCAGTTAAGGTAGCATCCACGGCGCGCTTGGCCGCGGGAAATGCGTTGCGGTTGATCGGCGTAAATGTGTCAATGCAATAGTAACCGGCGCGTACGGAGAGCTCCTTGGGGGGCCGTGTTGCATTTCGAATCGGAAACACGTAGGGATAAACCGATTTGCCCTCAGGCGTCGCTGCACAAGCTGTTTCCAAATAATTGACGAGCCCCGCATCGTGCACTGCTAAGATGGGTTGCATGGAATACTCGGTGACAGGCACCGTTTCAAACAATCCGCTCCTGATGAGTTCATCTTTGATAACGCCGATACGGACTGGTGATTCAACGTAACCCCGTTCACGAATGTGATGAATGTCATGTTTGTCATTGATCACCATAGCGACCAGTTCATGGGCCAGTGGCGTCGCGGGCTTGTGCGCCGGCTCAGCTTTAATGTAGCGAAACGGTCGGACCTGCACTGGATCGGCTTTAACACTCTCAACGACCTGCTTGATATATGCGGGAGGGCATATGTCGCCGTATTTGCGTTCGAGAATTGCTCCAATGACTTGGCGCAGGAATTTGGCCTTCAACGGTTGAAGCGTATCAAGGTCGTCGTACAGTAGATGTGGTAATGAATCGGAACTTCCATCAGGTACAGCCGACTCATACTGAGTGCCGATGATTGGCACTGCGCCGTAGTTTTCGTAAAACTTTAAGCGGGCCGCGTTTTGCCTGCGAATGGCCGCATCGGAGCAACGCTCTTTGTCTTCGGGGAGACATTCGAAAAACAGGCCTTGGGCTCCCAAGGAAACGGACTCGTCACGCAAACGTTCATACAGGGCAGCTCCTATTCCACGGCCAGGCGACGATTTACCTATGGCCATGTACTCTAGGAAAGTAAAGTCAATGGTAGGCTCGTGGAGCAGCGTGGCGAAACCACTAACTTTGCGACGTGAGTTCTCCGCCACGTACAGAATTGTGCGGAACCCGTGATCAAACGGATTGTGTAACTTCTCAGTCAGTCTACTTACATCGCTAAGCGGTGCGTCGGGGAACTGACTCTTAAATATTTCGCAAACTTCGGTGATCGCCATGCGATTTACTGGAATCGTATCGTCATGGATGCGGCGAATAGAGAACATATTCTATTTCCTGTTGTTGGGCGCAAAGTTCAGTCGAGTTCTACTGCCAGCGGCGGAGATGATACGGCAGATAACTTGGTCATAGCTGATGCCGGATTGTTCGGCCGCTGCGACGAATCCCGCGTCCCGAGACAAACAGGGGTTAGCGTTAACTTCCAAAACATAGGGTCGTTGTTTTGCGCCAACGCGAAAGTCGACACGCGCATAGCCGCGCAATTGGAATAGGTGCCAGCAACGAATCGCCAACTGAGAAACTTCAGACATGAGAGTTGCGTCACTAGCCGGAAAATCAAAACGCCGAGGCGTTTGTTGACACTCGATCGACGCCACGTCCCATTTGGCGCTGGCTCCCACGATTTGGGGCAGGTGGGCTGGCAAGCCGCTAAAATCGATTTCGGCAGGCGCCATTACTTGCGGGCGCCCGTCTATTTCTAACAGCGACAAATTGAATTCGCGTCCAGTGATAAATTCTTCCGCTAAATGGAGTTGCCCCGTCGATTGGAGTCGCTCGTCGAGTACTTGTTCGATCTGAGTTTGGTTTTCGTACTCGAACACAGCGCTGCCCGCCATGGCAAACGAAGCATGTTCGTAATTCGCTTTGGTAATAACGGTTGACGGCGGCGCTGCCCAGCCGCTGTTGCCTGAGTTTTGCCAAGCTTGCGACTGGCAATCAAACCAGGCCGGCGTTTCAATGCCAGCAGCCGCCATCGCGGTTTTGGCTTGCAATTTGTCGCCGCTGTGCAAGATCGCCTGCGTCCCAGAGCCGGTGTACGATAGTTGCAGTGCATCGAGCAGCAGCGGCGCGGCGGCCATAAGACGGTCTGTCCCTGCGAGCGACTCAACCAAATTGAACACTATGTCGGGGGCCAGACGGAGTAATTCCTGTCGCGCTGCGGCCAAGTCGAGAGAGCAAGCCACTTCGACCACTTCGTGTCCGCACCGCTCTAGCGACTCGCGCACTTCGCGGCTTTGGGTCAATACATCGAGATCGGATGGATCGACAGAGTCTAGTACATCGTTAACTAGGATCACTACCTTAGGCATTGTGCACGCAATCTGTCACTTGATCGCTAGAACAGATCCGGTGTTTGACACGAGTGAGCACTGACTGCACAATTTCGTCGATGAGTGCTTGGTAGGTAATTCCTAGTGCGGTTGCCAACATCGGCAGGTCCGAATGGGTTGGATGCAACCCTGCCAATGGATTGGCCTCAATAAATTGTGGCTGTCCCGAGGCATCACAACGGACATCGATGCGGCCGGCATCCCGCGCTTCCAAGCTGCGCCAGGCCAACAGAGCCAGCGTTTCAGCTGCGGATACTTGTTGGTCTTGTTCGGCTCGAACCAAACGATACTCGACCAGAGACTCACAATCTTCCTTGTTGCGGTAGGAGTAGACGTGACTGTCGGCACCGGGCCGCATGACGATCTCCAGCGTTCCAAGCACACGAGACTTGTCGCCGGTCCCCAGGATGCCCACCGTAAATTCACGTCCCGGCAAATACTCTTCGATCAACACCGGCTCGTTAAACTTTTCGAGCAGTTGCTGACAAATACCGCTCAGCTCCTTCAGCGAATTGACGTGCGATTCTGGCGAGACACCTTTGCTCGTGCCTTGGGCCAGAGGCTTTGCAAAAACTGGATAAGCCAATCGCAGCCCAACTAAATCGCTCAATTGCCGCACCACGCAACTCCGCGGCGTTGCCACGCCGGCCGCAGCGACAAGCGTCTTAGTTTGCTGTTTGTGCAGGCAGACCGACATCACCAATGGGTCTGCGAAGGTGTAAGGAATCTCGTACAGGTCCAACATCGCCGGTACTTGGGCTTCACGCGAAATACCGTGCAAGCCCTCACAAATATTAAATACGAAATCCCAGCGATCGCCGTTGGCTAGCCTGCTCACCAACGATTTGCCGCGGCCAATTCGATCCACATCGTACCCCAGCGACTGCAGCGCATCCTCAATCGCATCGATCGTATCGGGTCGATCAAATTCAGCAGTATCCTCTGCGCTGAACCCCTCTTGCAGGTATTCCGAACGCAAGTCGTAGGTGAGACCGACTCTCATGGGCTAAGCTTGCTCCTTTTCCGTGAGAACTTCTTGATACAACTGCTGGTGCCAACGCTCAGCATCGGAGCGTTGAATGTCGAGAGCTTCAAGCAACGTCTGGCCGGGCGGAATCAATTCTGTTGGGCAACCCTGCGCCAACCGTTCGCGCAATCCGTCAGCCGTGTAGTCGTAAGGATAAATGCGACAGATCAACGGCCTGGTTTCCAAGGGCAACACGCAGCCCTGGGCACCCAAGAAAGTGCAATCCCCGTTGGTCCGTCGCTTGAGCACGCGGCGCGAGCCATCAGCTCGAAACACATTCTCAAGCCACACGGGATCGTCATCTTGCTCAAGGTAGACTGGGTCATCTGCGCCACGGAACTCGGTGAACTCGCTTTTTCCGGTGAATTCAGCGATCCGCCGCACATCGCCTGGAGTCGTGTAGACCTCGCTCGTTTGACAGCAGGTTTTCATGTGCCGCGCGCAACGGACGCAGAGGAATTCTTCCGGCTGATTTTCGACAAGTGGCAATTTATTTGTCATCAGGCTTGACTCCCATCGGATCTGGGTAACGGAAGGTATTGCCTTCGAAGTTTCTCAGAATCAGGTCGTCTCCATCGCGTCCAATTACGCTTTCCACTTGGAGCGGAATCTTGCCACCTCCACCAGGTGCATCGATAACAAACGTCGGAACGGCGTAGCCCGTTGTATGGCCTCGCAGACCGGCGATAATTTCGAGTCCCTTGGAAACAGGGGTTCGGAAGTGGGCTGAGCCGCTGATCGGGTCGCATTGGTACAAATAGTACGGGCGCACACGCATCATCAGCAACCGATGCATCAGTCGTTTCATGGTGTCGACCGAATCATTCACACCGCGGAGGAGCACGGTTTGCGCGCCCAATGGGATCCCGGCATCCGCCAACCGACCGCAGGCCTGAGCGGTTTCCGGCGTACATTCGTCGGGATGTAAGAAGTGAATACTCATCCAAAATGGATGGTATTTCCGCAAGACTTGGCACAGGGCAGGAGTAATTCGTTGTGGCAGCACGGAGGGCATCTTGGTCCCAAGTCGAACAAACTCAATATGTTTGATCGATCTCAAACGACCGAGGATATAGTCCAGTTTTTCATCGCTCAGGGCAAGTGGATCCCCTCCCGAGATCAGCACATCCCGTACTTCCGTGGCATTCTCCAAATACGAGAAGATTTTTTCCAGTCTCGATTCGGTGGGAGCGATCTCGCCATGCCCTACGACCCGCGACCGAGTGCAGTAACGACAATAGGTTGAACAAAAGTCGATTGCCAGCAGCAGCACGCGATCAGGGTATCGGTGGACTAAGCCGGGAACCGGACTGTGCCCGTCCTCACCTAGTGGATCATCGGCTTCGCCAGCCGAACGCAAAAATTCGGCCTCCGTCGGTACCACTGTCTTGCGAATCGGGTCGCTGGAATCGATTGGATCGATCAGACTCATGTAATAAGGGGTGACGCCAACGGGCAACATGGTTCCCCCTTCGCGCATCGCACCGCGTTCCGCGGTCGAAAGTTGGAGCATCTGCTCCATTTGCGCTAGAGTCTTGATCCGGTGCCGCGATTGCCAACGCCAGTCATCCCACTGTTGTTCAGTAGCATCGGGATAGAATTGGCGACGAAATCTGGCCGTCTGCTCCCCTTCAACGCGAGTCGTATCACCAAGAGTTTCAAGTGAATGAGAACGCTGGGTGGTGTCGTACTCGTTCGTAGAACTAGCGCATTGATCGACGTTGTTTCCGCCTGCATCTGCCTGCACCGGGGGCGGCTTAGCGGGCTGCAAGACCGGCAGCCTAGAGGCAAGAAATCGAGTTGGTCCAATGACTTCTGATTTGCTAGCGAGCCTACTGGGAGGCTCCTCATCGTCTTGCTTACGAACCGCCGGGAGTGCTCCCCTCAAAGAACCAACGCTGACGGAGTCAGCCTCTGTTCGAGCCATTTAGTTTTATGATCCGTTAAAACGTCGAAAAATCGCCCCCGCCTTGAACCACTCTAGGCACCAAGGGAATGTTGAAGCTAACCAACACCTTCAAGGGAGATCTATCTGGGGGAGTGTCGCGGTAAACGAGACTTGCTCATTTCATTTCACTCCATCGAACCCCATTGAAATGTTTCCATCGTTGCGATGTTGTCTACCCTTGAAAAACAAAGGCTAGCCAACCACCATTACGATGATTGCGCAGTTGTAGCGTTTCGATAGAAGTCAGCAATAGGCATTTCCCAAAGTATTGGTTTATTTTTGGGAACCCCGCTGGCGCCACTGCCGCAACCGTATGATTTACGGGTGACGGATTTGCCAACGAGACCTGTTTGGCTCTAAGCACAAATGCCACCTGTTCACTTTTGCCCGACCGCGATGCCCCCCGTTTCCCAACCATTTTGTTTGTTGAGCTTCTACCATGCGTGACCAACGTCTTATCGCTATGCTTTTCCTCCTTGCTACTTCGGCCAGTCTTAGTTACGGCCAAGATGCCGATAGACGATTGGCAGCGTACTTCCAAACTTACTTGGAAGAGACATTTCAGATGCGTCCTTTAGATGCCACGTTCCTGGGCGATCATCGTTTTGACCAATTATTAGATGATATTTCGCCAAATGCTCGAGCAAAGTGGCTGGATCACTCCCGCCAGCAACTCATCGACTTAGAGCGAGAGTTCGAGGAGGCACAACTTTCTGAGAATGGCAGGATCGATTACCAAATCTTCCGTGACGAATTGGTCCGCCGTATCTGGCTGGCGGAAAATACCGAGCCCTTCGAAGAAGACCCGCGAACATACGGAACATATATCAACGATAGTGTCTATTCCTTGCTGACTCAATCTACGCTCCCCAAAGAAAAAAACATTACCAACGCGATCGCGAGAATGCGGGAGATTCCTAGAATCGTCTCGAGCGCACGCGAGGCGTTGAAGGATCCGCCGAAGCCCATTCTCGAAACGGGGATCTTGCAAAATCGAGGGGCTATGGGCTTCTACGAAAAGGGAATCTTCGACTTAGTGGGAAATACGCCTCAATTGGCACCTTTGAAAGAAGCGGCAGCGGCTGCCGTGGTAGCGCTAAACCGACATCAGGCCTTTCTTGAGCAGGATCTGCTGCCCACTGCCGGCGACCACTGGAGACTAGGTCGAGAAAAATTCTCGCGTAAGTTGGAATTAGTACTCGACGTTGGGTGGGACGCAGATCGTGTGTTGGCCGAAGCGGAGCAGGAATTCGACCGAGTCCAACGCGATATGTACGTCGTGGCGCGACAATTGTGGAGCCACTATTTTCCAACTGCTGCCTTGCCCGTCGACGACGAAATGGGGCGCCGAGCGACCATTGCTCAAGTCACGCAGGCGGTCAGCCAGGAGCACGGACGCCCCGAGACGCTGATTGTCGATGCCCGCGCCACCGTCAGCCAAATTCGGGACTTTATCCGCCAGCACGATATTCTGCGATTGCCAGAAGTTGATCGCTGTCAAGTGATCGAAATGCCTGAGTTTCGACGTGGCAATTCGCTGGCCTACCTAGATTCGGCTCTGCCCCTGGATCCCAATGGATTGAGCTACTATGCCGTTAGCCCTCCGCCAGCCATCTGGGGCGAAGATCAAGTGCGTAGCTTTCTGGAGGAATACAACCGCCACATGCTGCAGATACTTACGATTCACGAAGCCTATCCTGGACATTACGTTCAACTTGAATATTCCAACCGCTCTGGTTCGCTCATCCGCAAAGTGTTGCAATCAGGCGTGTTTATCGAAGGCTGGGCCGTCTACACCGAACAGATGATGCTCGATCAAGGCTACGGAGACGGAGATCTGGCCTTGCGGTTGAATCAACTCAAGTTCTACCTGCGCGCCGTGGCCAATGCCATTCTGGACCATAAAATGCACTGTACGGAATTCACTGATGATGAGGCCCTTAGGTTTTTGGTGAACGAGGCCTATCAATCCGAGGGAGAGGCTCGATTGAAGATTGTCCGCGCCAAGCAAAGCTCTGTTCAGTTAAGTACCTATTTCGTGGGACGTATGGCTCACTATCGACTGCGGCAGGAGATTCAACGTGAGCAGGCCGAGCAATTCGACCTCGGACGATTCCACGAAGCGGTCCTCGACCACGGTAGTGTCCCCATGAAGTTTCTTCCACAACTCGCCAGACAACGACTAGCGCTGCCGCGGTAGCGAGTCGGAAGCGAATGGAGAATCTGGGAACATGGGAATTGGATTTGGGTTCAATAGCGTTAATTCTCCAGGCGCGTTTAACGCCGAGCCGCAGGCGACGGCAGCGTTGGAGCTTGGACGCATCCAGCCGCGAGATCTAGCCATTCAGCCCCGAGCCCGTTCTTTCTTGCGCAACCCCCGACGCACGATCGGCGGCGTCTGCCGGCGCCTTCGCAGCCTCAATCAATCGACGCAACCAATCCATCATTACCCCGCCTCTACGATTCTCGCAATCTGTAAGCGCGCTGCTACTCGGCTGCTGCGGCTTGGCGTTAAACGAATTCCGCGAATGGAAAAATGAACGGTACTGGCGTTATTGACCAATAAACTCGCTGAGAATGGTCAGATTGTCGCTGAAAGTTTGGCTGGATAGGTATTTTTCGCCAAGGGCCATTTTTGCTTGACCCACCAATCGTTGACCGTCAAATTCATCGACCCAACGCCCTTGGTCGTCAAGCGCATTGACAATCGCCGTGGCTCGCTGGGTTAGTGCTTTAGGTGAACCTGCCTTAGCGATTGGCTGACTAACTCGCGCCCGCTCAAACTGTTGCCCAAGCTCTCGCAGCTTGGAAGCGGTCTTCCAGCCGTAGTGGTCGGGCAGATTCGAATCATCGTAGGTCAATTCGTACTTGTCTGCGTGTCGCTCCATGTAGAGTGGGCGATTAGTCTGCAGTTCATAGTAGCGTGCTATTTGGCCGTCTGGCAGGAGCGAGCGATTTAGCCAAGCGGCGGCCCGCGGAATCGGTTCGAGGTATTGGGGATCGCTGAGCGTTTCCGAAATCAGCATCAACGTTGCGATAACCTCTTGCGTTTCGTCACCGCTGACTCCCGGGGGCTCGAACTTGCGGGCCCAGATCGGATGCATTTCGAAATCGTATTGCTGTGCCCAGCCCGGCTGTGGCTCTGGCATTTGTGCGAGCACTAGGAAATCCCCCAGCTTCCGCAACGCGGCTAGATAGCGAGGGTCGTCATACACACGGTGTGCTTCGACCAATGCGATTGCCACGTAGCCGGTCACGTTATCGTTGAGGGTAACCATGTCCCAATAGTTCTTGACTTTCCCCTCCGTTCGCCAATCGTAGTTGGGAAAGGTAGCGGGCAAGATAGGCTGTGGCTCAACGGGCTTGGTCCAAACCTGTGGGAAACCGCCGTTGGGATACTGCGCGGCCAACAAAGCATCGAGCGCGGTGACGGCCGCTTGATGGATCTCTGCGTTGTGAAAGCCAAGTGCTTTGTCGGCTTGTACCAAGAACAGGATCGCCGATTGCGTCTGACCATCGTCAAGCGACGAGTTGTTTTTGCCTCTCCCACGCCCGTTGCGATAGTCGGCTACACTGGGACTCGTCGGATCAAAGTCGATCGAATTGGTCCAGCCACCTGACTTGAGTTGCCCGTAGACCAGTGCCGTGGCAGCGTCCGTGGCGGCTTGTAGATAATATGGGTCATCGGTTGCCTCGTAGGCGCGAAGAAACGCCATACCCACAGTCGGTGTGCCTGGAGGTTGCACCCAGATCTGGTCTTTGGACGCGACACCTTCTCCCCAGCGCTGGCTGAGATCCAACGAGTAGTGATAGACGTAGCCACCATGCGAAGCGACCTGGCCATGATAAAATTCAGCGGCCTGTTTCATGGCAGTGACGGCTTGGTCGCGAGTGGCTAGTTGGGCCTGGCATAGTCCTGGCCACAGCAGTAGTAACGAACAGAGCCCGAAGGTGATTTGTAGTTGCATGATTGCGTTACCTTGGTCGGTCGTAGTGTTGGCCTGTTTAACCGCGAAGCGCGTCCGGGACACCGAGTACTACCCATAATTTTACGCAGGTTGCGAAAACGTGAGCGACGACCGAGGCTCCGCGTTCAATAAAACGCAGGGTGTCCATCAATCTTGCGACGTTCGTGCTAGTTGCCTTGCTACCTGGACGTTAGGAATAGCACGGATGGCAAGGCCGGAGCACGGATGAAGGTGAACAGGTAGTCGGTTGGGAAACATCTGCATTCTACCCCGAAGTGGCCTCTGGTCGGTCATAATGAGATTGATGTTCGAAACCTCGAATTGGGAAATTGCGGTCATGCGAAGTGTTAGCTCTATAATGTTCCGAAAGTCTTGGCGACTTCCGCTACGAATATGTTTTGTATGGGTGGTCGCGTCGGTCAGTGTGACGTTTGCCCAAGAGCCAGCCAGAAGTGAAACAATGCACAAACACACCAATGCGCTGATCGATTCAAATAGCCCCTATTTGTTGCAGCATGCACACAATCCAGTTCATTGGCTGCCGTGGGGGCCCGAAGCGTTTGCCAAGGCCAAGGCGGAACACAAACCGATCTTTGTCTCGATTGGCTATTCGACGTGTTATTGGTGCCATGTCATGGAGCGTGAATCGTTTGAAAACGAAGCGATTGCCAAGATCATCAACGAACATTATATCGCCATCAAAGTCGATCGTGAACAACGTCCAGACATCGACGAACAACTGATGTTGGCCACGCAACTGATGACGGGCAGGGGAGGGTGGCCCAATTCAGTGTGGTTGACCAGCGATGGTCGACCGTGGATGGCTGGGACCTATTTCCCGCCGCAACAATTCACCGCCGGGCTAGAACAGCTGGCTCGCGTCTGGCGCGATGAAGCTGCCTCGGTTGAGAAGCAAGCAGAATCGTTGTCTAAGGCTATTCGCGAAGCTTCGCAAGTGCCATCCGCTGCGATCGACGGGACTAGTGGTGGAGCTCAACTCGTGCAGGGAGGATCGGCAACCAATCCGCCGGACAATGTCATTCTCGACAACGCCATAGCTGAGCTCACGCAGTTGTACGACGCGCAACATGGCGGTTTTGGTAGCAAACCCAAATTTCCACCCCACGGATCGCTACGCTTGTTGGCTCAGGCAGCGCGTGCCAAACCTGAGCAGTCGACTAGTCGACAGATGCTCACGCGCACACTCGACGCAATGTGGCGAGGGGGAATTCACGATCATGTCGGGGGTGGATTTCATCGCTATTCGACGGACGAGCGTTGGTTTCTACCGCACTTTGAGAAGATGCTCTATGACAACGCGCAATTATTGCGGTCGTTTGCTGAGGGCTATGAACTGACCGGCGATGAAGGCTACCGTACTGCGGCTCGTGACATCGTAGCTTGGGTCGAGCGTGAAATGACGCATCCCCAAGGCGGGTTCTATTCTGCACTTGATTCCGAAAGTGATGGCCACGAAGGTCGCTATAACACGTGGTCCATGTCCGAGCTAGGGCAAGTACTGTCCGAAACCGATGCGGAGCTGTTTGCCAAGGTATACAACTTCCAAGACGTTGGAAATTTCGTGGAAGAAGCGACACACCAGCGACCCGGGACGAATATTCCCTTCCTCAACGATCCACTTGTTGCGTGGGACGCACCAACCAGCGACAGGTTAGCCGCAATTCGAGACCAATTGCTAGCCGCGCGTGCCGAACGGAGCTACCCACATCTAGATGATAAAGTGCTCACGAGTTGGAATGGGTTGATGATTTCGTCATTGGCCTATGCTGGCCGCGTCCTGGACGAACCCACTTTTGTCGACCAGGCATCGCGGGGCGCCGATTTTCTGTTAGACGCGTTGCAGACCAGTGAAGGATTGCTGCATACGTGGCGCGATGACTCGGCCAGCATACCGGCTTATCTGGACGACTACGCGTTCTTGTGTGACGGGTTGTTGGAATTGCACGAGGCAACCCACCAACCGCGATGGCTGGATGAAGCGCGGCGACTTGGGGATCAGATGTTAGAGTTGTTCGAAGACCGCACCGATGGGGGATTCTTCTTTACTAGTTCACAGCATGAAACGCTGCTCGTGCGATCGAAGAACTTGCAGGGTGGCGGCAATCTGCCGGTGGGCAATGGCGTCGCCATCCAGGTGTTAGTTAAACTCGGTGGTGAAACTGGTGATGAAGTTTACCTAGAGTCGGCGCGGCGTGCCCTGCGCGCGTTCTCTGGTCTGACGATGAAAGCGCCCCGCCAAGTCGAGCATATTGTACTTGCCAGTGCTCAGTACGACCAACTGATGTCAAAGCGTAAAGGCGATGCGACAACCAACTCGTCCAATGACGCGGATGATCAACAGTCGGCAGAAGCGATACAGGCAGAGCTATTCGTTTCGCATGACCGGCGAGCACCGGGAGAATCGCTATCGATTGCGGTGCACGTTAAGATCGATGAGGGCTTTCACTTGTACGGTCCAGCAGCGGCTGAGGATGATCCGCTAGTTCTAGCCACTACGGTGCGGCTGCTACCCATGGACGCATTCCAAGCGGGTGCGATCCAAACCCCCCAGGGCGTTCCGCGCGACGACCCTATTTTAGGTCGTAACGTAACTGTGTATGCCGATTCCATCTGGTTTAGTTTTCCAGTGGAGATTGACCAACGTGCTGCACTTGGCGGCCACGAGTTGAAAGTCGAAGTGCAATATCAGGCTTGTGACGAGAAGCGCTGTTTGCAGCCGGGCAAGATAGGTTTGTCGGCGCGACTGACCGTCTCTGTAGAAGCCGACGTGGTCGGTAAGCATGAGGAGGTGTTTCGGCAATTGCTCAAGTGAGGTTCACAGTGTCATGAATAATCCGGGTTAAACACCAATGGTAAAATCCAACACGATCGCAATCGGCCGCCAACGCCAGCGGCAAATTACATCTTGTTAAGCAACGATTGACTTTGTTTGCAGGGGTACGAATACTGCACGTTGATTCTTGTAGTATTCCGTTTCAAACCACCCCTTCGGAGCCATCGATGCCTTCTTACTTTAGCCGACCTACCTGTGCTGGTTTTTTGATCGGATTGGCGAGCTTGGTAGGTTGTGGAGGCAACAATGATTTGGCGTCGGTTACGGGGCAGGTCACGCTGGATGGCAAGCCGGTGCCAGAAGCGTTTGTGAAGTTTATCCCCAAAGGCTCCTCGGGGGCGCCTTCCTTTGGCAAAACGGATGCGTCGGGCAATTACGTGATGATGTTCTCGGACACCGAGAAGGGTGCCTGGATTGGCGAGAATTCGGTCACGATCAACACGGGCCATTCGGGTCTGGCTCCTGGGATGGGAGTGCCTGAGACGATTCCGGCCAAATACAACTCGCAAACCACATTGGTCGAAACGGTCAAAAGTGGCAGCAACACGTTTGACTTCAAGCTCGATTCGAAAGCTGGGAAAGTCGTCCAACCCCTCGATCCCGATGCCGTGCCCGGCAAAAAGAAATAGTCAAACACATCTTGAAACTGAGTCTAGTTTGTTTTTCCTGCAATTTTGAAAGATACGTATGATGAGCACTTGTTCGTTCGCCTGTTCTCGGCCAGTTCCCCCGTCGTCGGTGCGGCGCAGTGGTTTTACGTTGGTGGAGTTGCTAGTTGTTATTGCCATTATCGGAATTCTAGTTGGACTGCTGCTGCCTGCCGTGCAAGCTGCTCGCGAGGCGGCTCGCCGCATGCAGTGTTCGAATAATTTGAAGCAGTACGGTTTGGCTTTTCATAATTATCACGATACGATGAAGACCTTTCCATCATCGATGTACTTTCAGACTCCCTGGCTGACGGCCCGCGGCAATCGCGCGCAACGCGCCGCTGGTTTTGCCTGGTCAGCGTCGATCTTGCCCTACATTGAGCAAACCTCACTGTATTCGAATCTCAATTTTGCTGTTTCGGCGGTTACTCCTCAGCATCAAGCTCTGCTATCCAACGGGATGCCGACGGCGCTCTGCCCTTCGTCGCCAACATTGGAAGCAATTCAAGTTGGAGCAGCCAACAATCCAGTGTCGATCACACCACCGAACTATCGGTTTGCACCCACCAACTACGTGGTCTGCAGTGGTAGTTTTAATAACAGCCAATACTACAACAACCCAGTTACTCAGAAGAACGGTGCCATCTACGAAGATTCCAGGACCAAAATCGCTGATCTCACCGATGGTACTTCGAACACGTTTTAGTTGGTGAAACGAGATTCTATGGCAATGGATCGCCAGCTGGTCCTGCAGGCACGTTTTACTGGGATCCAAGTCTGTATGCGCGTGTGCAAGCCGGTACACCCACCGCTGACGGCCCCGAGTGCATGGCTCGCGGGGGTGAGGTTCGCATCAATCCGCCCATTCTAACCTCAACGCCTACTGACCTGCGGAACTCATTTAGCAGTCAGCATGTGGGAGGTTCACAATTTGTCTTTGGAGATGGTTCGGTTCACTTCATTAGCCAATCGATTAATCACACCGGCGTAAACCACGCGACCTTCTTGACGGGCGGCGGGACCCTGTTTGGCACCTATCAGCGCTTGGCCGGTCGCAATGACGGACAGGTCGTCAGCGACGTCGAATAGGCAAGAGAGTCAGAGTTTAGCTAAGCTATTTGCCAATGGGCGGTTTTAACAACCGCCCATTTTTTATTGTCGGGTATGCAAGTATTTGGGGATGATGGTCGCGGATGGGACATAGGCATGTTTCACACCCTACAACACCCCAGAGCTAGAATCACTCTAAGATCCAACCAGCGCCGCGGCCATTTGTCCTTCGATTTCACTTGCGTTTTCGCAGCAGGCGATTCGCGTCGGACAGGATAGCCCTTCGCGGATCGAATCTCTGACTAGCTTAGCCACGTCGGAAACATAGGGCGGAGTCATTAGCCCAGCCGGGAAAGCAGGAAGGCGGACGATCTCGACTCCGCCTGTGGCAACTAGGTCTTCCTTGCCGACGTAACTACGGTAGTCCTTTCTGGGGCGGATCAGCAGCAGCTTTCCAGGAAATGGTTTGGGGCGATAGCGGTCGGCTTGGGCATCGTGCAAACGCCATAGTTCATGCATGTTCACCGCCCCAGTGGCCGAAACAGCCTTCTGCTTAGAGAACAAACCGGCTACCATGCCCCGCCAATTCTTGGAACGGGTTTTAGCTCGATTCAATTTCGATTTTAGAAACGCCCATTGATCACTGGCACCTAGCAGCAAAAAGTTTCGCAAATGGAATTCAAGGCGCTGCAGGTTGTAGTAGGCCTTGATCCAGGGCGTGGGCCGCGACGATTGGGCGGTTCCCCAGTCGTAAGTTTCGATCCCAGCCACAAAGGCCACTTCTTCGCCGGCCGCCACCAATTGCTGTGCGGCCTCAAAAGCAAGCGTCCCGCCGGAGCAGTAGCCCATCAACAGGTACGGCCCGTGTGGCCGAAATTCACGAATGTCCTCGACGAACCGCTGCGCCATCTCTTCGATGGTCAGTGGTACCTCTTCGCCGTAGACGCCAGGCGAGGTCAAACCATAAACAGGCTGTTGCGGACCGAGTTCTTCGGCCAAGTGATGATAGACCAGGGAGAGACCATCGGCGGCGGGCATGCAAAACAACGGTGGCAGGTCGCCTTCGTCTTGGATTTCTTCCAAGGTCGAGATGCGATTGGAACGGTCGAGCTCAGCAAGGGGCCTGGTCGCGTTGAGCAAGGCAGCGGGCTGAGCCACGCAATGCAAGGCGGTTTCCGCTCGATCAGTGGGAGCGTCCACACTGTGGGAACTTATGGGGGTGGAGCGCGACTGTTGGGGAAGGCTAGCAGCGCTGGCGTGTTGATCGGCTTTGGGCATAAAGCCAGCGGTGCGAATCTCCAAACAACTCGATTTGACCGCCTCAATTATCTTTCGTACATCTTCGTCCGAGTGTGCCGTAGAAAGAAAGCAGTTGTCTCCCCAACCGCGAGTAAAAATGCCGCGCTCCAGCAAATGGAAATAGAGCAGATCGGCGTACTCGAGATCGGGCGGAAACATAAAGCGGAATAGCGATGTGAATTGCGCTACGCGAAACGGGAATAGTTCCTCCGTGAAAAAGCGATTGAGTTCATCCACCAACTGAGTCGTTTTACGAGTCAGACTCTCTTGCAATTCGGGCCCTTCTTCCTTGACCTTCATCATGACTTGATAGGCAGCCGTCATAGCCAGCGGGTGCCGCACGAAGGTACCGGCGAAAAAGGTCATGTCGGCTGTCGGTTCGGTATCGTCTTCATATCTCCAACTCCCACCGTCGAGCGCATCCATAAACCGAGCGGAGCCAGCTAAGGCGCCGATGGGGAGCCCACCACCGAGCACCTTGCCATAAGTGGCCATGTCACCCCAGACATCGAACCATTCTTGTGCGCCACCTTGGGCCGCTCGAAAACCCGTTATGACCTCGTCCATGATTAGCGCGATATCGAGTTCTCGCGTGATTCGACGTACTTCATGCAAGAACTCACGCGGTTTATTAAACGGGTCAGCACTCTGCACCGGCTCCACTAGAATGGCCGCAATCTCGTCGGCGTTGTCGCGAATGACCTGCAAGGCTTCGGGGGTGCCGTAGTCGAGCACAATGGCGTTGTCGGCAAACGATTGTGGGACACCAGGCGCGGCGGGCTGTGTTCTGCGCTGATTGCCAATCTGATTCGAGCGGAGGAGCACTTCCTCAAAGTTCCCGTGATAGTCCTTGTTGAAAAACACAATCTTCGATTTGCCGGTCACCGTGCGTGCCAGCCGCATGGCGGCCATGACCGCTTCCGAGCCAGTGTTGCAAAACGTTACCCGTTCTTTGCGCGAAAAATCGCACAGTAGTGCCGCCACCTCACCGGCTAGTGGTGACTGTGGGCCAACTTCCACACCACAGTCGAGCTGTCGATGCAAGGCGGCGGTAACAAAGTCCGGGGATTGCCCAAACAGATTTAATCCAAAGCCCATAGCGACATCGATGTATTCATTGCCATCGATGTCCCATAGTTTGGAGCCGGCCGAACGCTCGACACTAATTTGGTAGACGATCGATTTCCAAACGCGGCGATATCCGGCCACGCCCCGCGGGTCAGCGAAATGGGGACGGTGCTTCTGAGCATGCTCGCGCGAGCGTCGCGTCTTAGCAATGAACCGCTCCATAAAGCTGTTCAATCCCTGTTGCTGCTGCTCGGTAAGACCGCCGCTGGCTGACTTGCGCACTGGTTTGTACGGACCAAAACGTTCAAACTTTTGTTTGGGCGGTGTCGCACTTTCGGACGTTGTGTTGGCTAATGGAGTTGTTGCCCTAAGTATTGCCGGAGCAGGTGGGGCGACGTGCGACGGTGCTATGGAAGTTGGTGTGGTAGCAAGTGGTGGGGTCGGGACAGGTGAGGATGGGCCTGGTGGGGTCGGGACAGGCAAGTGGCCAACTCGCAGACCGCTAAGCAACTGAAGCTGCAGCGACATCAATTGATTCTGCTGAGTGATGATCTGCTCCAGCGCAGCAGGTGAAGCGCTGGAGGAGCCCGTAACGTTAGGGTTCGCTGCGAGGGGTGGCAGTGAAGCGACAGGATGGATGGGGACGTGTGGAGCGGCTGCCGTTGGCTGTTGCGCAGGGACCGGTTGCGGAGTTGGAATAGGTTCCGGTTGCGTCACCATCGATTGCTCGGCTGGGGGGGCCACAGGGGCAATGGTTGCGGATGCGGGGACTTGGATTGAGTCACGACTCGGAGAGTCGTGCGACAATGAGGGGGCGTGCGACGGAGCAGGGGCGAGTGACGGAGTAGGGGGCGTGCCGCTGAGTGCTTGGGCCGGAGCGTTTTTCGCGACAAATTGCACTAAGGCATCGATCGTCGGGATCTCTTCAATCAATTGTCGGAAAGTGACTTTCACTTTCAATTGATTCTTGATCTTCTGCGTGAATTGAATCAGGAACAATGAATCGAAGCCGAGTTCGAGGAACGAAGCGCGACGATCGAGCTCACGCAAATCGAATCCTGATGCTTCGTTGAGAATTTTGGCGAGCGCCTCTTCGGCACTCGCTGACGACTCAGTGCTCATGTCTTTAGAAACTCAATGCTCTTGTCTGTAAAACTCGTATGACCTACGACACATCAATGCCTAGCGCTGCCAAGCCTCTAACTGCTGCTTCATCAGTTGCAATTGCTGTTGGATAACCCGCTGCGTTATGGCGTTCACGTCCATAGACGCAGCTGAAACATCTGCTTGGGGGGGCTGCGGTTGTTCCGAAGAAGGTTGCACAGGTTCCAAGGGGTCTAACTTGGTCGCAATTACTGTGCCAGCTTCCGGTTCTACCTGGCCTGGTGCCTCCGCTTCCAACCAGTACCGTTGGCGTTCGAAAGGATACCCCGGAAGGTGCAATCTTCGCCGCCGCTGTGAGTGGAATTGCAGCTTCCAGTCTACATCGACTCCGGCCTGCCACAAGCGACCAATTGCCAACAACAGGTGTTCTCGCGCAGAGGTGTGCTGTTTGGCGTGTGGAAGTGTGGAAACTACCCCCTGTTCGGGGTTTCGATCGGGGTGTTGTCGCGACAAAGTGCTTAGCGTTTGGCCAGGGCCAACTTCCAACAGCACACAGTCGGGATCTTTGGCGACCAGCGATAAAGCGTCGGTAAAACGAACCGTTTCCCGCAGATGTCGCGCCCAATACCACGGATCTACCGCTTGAGAGTCACTCAGTAGCTGGCCCGTTACCGAGGAAATGATCGGCACTCTAGGAGGCGCCAGAGCTACGTGCCGCAGTTGTTCCGCAAAGGGCTCGATGACTTCGTCCATCATGGCGGAATGAAACGCGTGCGACGTGTGGAGTGCACGGCAGACGACATCGTCCGCCTCCAAGCTGCTTTGTAGTTTATCGACTTCGGCGGTCTGGCCGGAGACGACGCACAACTTAGGCCCATTGATGGCGGCAATCGATAGGTCACTCGGCAATCGAGATAGTAGGTCGGTTTCGCTCAGGCGAACAGCCAACATGCTTCCCTTAGGCAGACGCTGCATGTGAGCAGCTCGGAAGGCGACCAACCGCAGTGCATCCTCGAGCGAAAAGACTCCGGCCAAACAAGCTGCCACCAATTCACCGACGCTATGCCCAATCATCTGTCGGGGCACAATTCCCACAGCTTCCAATCGCTTGGCCAGGGCGTATGCCACGCTGAAGATACTGGCCTGCGCGACTACCGTCTGATTCAACTCGACGGTCGCCTGCTCACGATCGTCGCACGACTCTCCGAGTCGTGACTCCGCCGCGTCCCTCTCACCATATTGGGCTAACTCCTCCGCACCGGTGCCACAAAACACTTTGTCCCGCAAATCAAAACCAAGGTGAGGCAATAATAAATCGGCGCAAGCGTCAAAATGATTGCGAAAAACGGCATCGCTTTCGAACAGATCGCGGGCCATGTCGAGATGTTGAGATCCTTGGCCCGGGAACAGGAACACCACGGACTTGCCGCGACGCACTTGTCGTTGCTGGAAAACTTGTTGCGGAACATTGGCGAGCAACGCATTAACAGCTTGCGTTGTGCACGTAGCCACAGTGACTAAGCTGTAGTTGAATGTCTTGCGCCCGGTTTGCAGAGTATAGGCCACATCGGCTACATCGAGCTGCGGATGGGCTTGTAAATGCTCGATCAAAGCCAACCGTTGTGCGTCGAGGGCTGCTTGGCTTTTGGCAGACAACGTCAACACCTGCGGGCAGACCACCTGTGTTGTCACGGGGAGTTCGGGGGCTTCCTCGAGGACTACGTGTGCGTTGGTTCCGCCCACTCCGAACGAGCTCAATCCAGCGCGGCGCGGAGAGGGGCCAGTCCATGCATTTAGTTGCGTATTAACATAGAACGGGCTGTTGGGGAAATCGATATTCGGATTGGGTTGTTCAAAATGCAAGCTGGGGGGCAAGACGCGATTGCGCAAGGCCAAGCTGGTTTTGATCAAGCCAGTGACGCCAGCTGCCACATCGAGGTGTCCAATGTTGGTCTTGGCTGAGCCAATGGCACAGAATTGATTCTGATTAGTCGTCTTCCGAAAGACGCGGGTCAACGATTCGATTTCGATGGGATCACCTAGCGAAGTGCCCGTGCCGTGAGCCTCCATCAGTGTGATACTTTCCGCGTTGATACCTGCGGCGCGATGGGCCATTTCGATGGCGCCGGCCTGCCCTGTCACGCTAGGGGCGGTGTAGCCCAGCTTGGCATGCCCATCATTGTTCAGCCCCCAGCCCTTGATAACGGCATAGATGTCATCGCCATCAGCCACGGCATCTTCGACGCGTTTGAGCAGCACCACGCCGCAGCCCTCGCCAAACACTGTGCCTCGTGCGCGCGCGTCAAAGGTGCGGCAAACTCCGTCCGGCGAGACCATCCCTCCCTCCGTGAACAGATAGCCACGATTTTGTGGCAACTTTAAAGTCACTCCGCCGGCCAAGGCCATGGAGCACTGCCCACTAACCAAGCTCTGGCAAGCCTGCGCGATGGCGACCAGCGAAGTCGAACAGGCAGTCTGAACGGTAATGGCTGGCCCGCTCAGGTTCAGCAGAAACGAAACACGAGTGGCCAGGTAATCTTTGTCATTACCCAGTTCGGTCAATAGGTCGCCGCCGTGAAAGGCATTGGCCAAACTTTCGATCCACTTGGGACTGAGTGACAGACTGGCCAGCATGTAGGTATCCATATAGCAACCAGCAAACACACCCACCGGCACTTCCACTGCATCCACGTTGTAACCAGCATCTTCAATCGCGTGCCAACAACTTTCTAGAAACAAGCGATGCTGTGGGTCCATCACCGTTGCTTCTTTGGGGAAGATCCCAAAAAACTTCGCATCAAACTTGTCAGCATCTTTCACCGAAGCCGCTTTGCGCACCAGGTTGGGGTTGCGACGGAGCGGGCTGTCGATCGGCAGATTCAATTCGCCCTCAGGGATTTCAACGATGCTGCAAACACCGTTCGTCACGTTGTCCCAAAATTCGCGCACATTGGATGCTCCCGGAAATCGGCCTGCCATACCAATGACGGCGATGCCCGTCGAAGCAGGTGGGATGAAATGATGGGAATTCGTGGAAGTTGTCGAGCAAAAATTTGATCCATTCGGATTGCTCGCGGCTGGTGAAGTTGTGATTTGAGTTTGGCCAGCATCCGTTAGGTTTTTCTGTATGCGTCGGGTAATCGAGTCAATTGTGGGGAGTGCAAAAAGATCGGTAATGCTCAAGCCCGCTGCGAACTCGCGTTCTAAACCACTATAGATCTGCACAATGTGAAGCGAGCTGGCCCCCAGGTCTTTCAAACCATCGCGCACGCCGACTTGATTCAGATTCAATACCTCCTGACAAATCGAAGTCACGCGCTGTTCCAACTCAGTCCGCGGTTCTGAGTAGGCTTCTTCCAGCGCGGGACGCGCGCGCGCTTCACTTCGCAGCTTGCGTTGAATACTTTCGACATTGTTTAGATCGATGGCAATGTGGTTGAACAACTCTGAGTATTGAGGTGAGACGTTTGACGAGTCGATAGGTGGATTGGCGGCTGCTTCCGTCGCCAAATCTTTGCTTGAGTCTTCACGAGGTTGCGACGATTCGTCACTCACGATGGCAGCCGTCGCGCGGGTTATGCAAGCCTCCAATTGCGCGGCGTCCAGCGCATAAAGCCCTGCGGATGTGGCGGTCGGCAACGCCACTTTGAAATTTCCCAAGCAGCGCTCGATGAACTCTTGTGCAGGACGGTTTTTTTCTGTGTCAACGAACTGGAACACAATTTGGCGTGCTCCCGCCTGTTGTGCTCGACGTCCGATTTCGGCCAACATTTGCAATTCGATGCGACGGCCCAGCGCCCGACAACTGAGTAGGAAAGTATCGACCTGCAAAGTGCCTTCGCGGGCCTCATAGACAACCAAGCCAACCAAGCCGTAGTCACCGAATTTGTCTGCTGCACGAACCAAAAACGCATCGTGAGAAGGGCTGTCGAGCACTTGTCGCATGTCGCTGGTTGAACGTCGACACGTGGTAAAGTTGAATTGGTTGGTGCGCTGCGTCAATTGAGTCGCGCGCTCCACCTGCTCGCTCGCCAGCGGTAGGAACTCGACTTGGAGATGCAACTCGCGCAAGAATTGCTCAAGTGATGGTGCGGTTTCACGAAGCGCAGCACGTTGTTCTTGGTGCGCGTACTGATCGGCGCGGTGTCGGTCCTCAGCGGTTACCGACCAGCGATCCAAGGCCCAGACATGACGCGCAAATTGTGCCAGACTGCCGCGCTCGGGGAGCTGCAACGCGATCACTTGGGGGGCGTGCGCGCGGACTTCGGCGATTTCTAAAGGATTGTCATCGATGAAGACGAAACTATCGAGACCAAGTTGCAGATGCGCTGCCAGCTCCTGTATGCTACGTGATTTATTGCTCCAGTTGAGCTGTGCGGCCGTGATGTGGTGGCGTTTGAGTAGCATGTGAGAATTTTCGTCAAACACGCCCCAAGCGTCCTCTGGATTGTTCTTGCTGCACAAGCAGAGCAAGAACCCGGAGTCGCGCAATCGCAACAATTCGCGCTGGAATTCTTGCCGCTCGGCTGAGACTACAACCCCCTGTGGTCCCACTTCACCGCAGACACCATCCCACAGAGTGTTGTCGCAGTCGAGCGCGATGACTTTCATCGCCGGATGCCGCAGACTGGTAAGTTGTCGCAGACTGCTCGTGCGTCGTACCAGGAAGGTGGCCAATGCCGTGAAATAGGCTGCCGTGTATGGAAGATGTCCGGCACGTTTCGCCAGTTCGTCGTCTACGGTGACCACAGGATAGAGTGTCTCGATTTCAGTAGAGCCAATCGTAGTTAAGCGTCCCCCCTTGGCCAGTCGCTCGATCAACATCTGTTCGATGTCCGAGTAGGTTTTGCGGATATTGTCTGGTAACGTCTGCGAATTGGGGCAGAAGCAAACGAGCGTTTCACTGGTTGATGTCGAAACAAATTGTTCGATGGCTTGTGCAAATTCCTCAGCCCGTCCCCAAGCGGCTTGTGGCTCTGCAACGCGCGACCAATCGTCGACGCAAATTAGGAAGATGTTGGTCCCAGTTTGGTTGGTGCGCGCCAGACTGCGTGGATCCAGCAGTTGCTGAAAGACTTGGTTGTAGGCCGCACAGTGAATTCCAGCCGACATGCCGAGCCAGCGAAACCACGCCGACATCGGCGAAACCAGTGGCTCGGCGGTAAATGTTGACGCGACAACGATCGAGTGTGGATGAGCGGAACTTGAGACTGTCAGCATTGCAATAGTTGAGATGTGGAGGGCTACCAAGTGGCAAAAAGCCGTGTTTCCCCACCATTGTAGTTATCCAAGTGGTTGGCTCCTGCTCGACCTCTCCCGCCGCCTGCGATTATAACTTCCGCGCAGGCCGAATTAACCGGGGAACCGGTATATTCCGATTTGCCTGCATTCTTTGGAGTGCTGGGACTTGTCCCAGCTTTCCATTTTCCAAACGGTCATTCGTCTCCACTGACATGAACTTTGCGTTCGCGTTGTCTGGTCAAATGGGGCGACGGCACAGTATGCGCTTGAAGCGGTGAAAACCAATGGGACAAGTCGCGATGGATGACCTCCGAAAGCCGCTCCACTTCGGGCCGCATTTGCTGGTGTAGATCTGCTAGAAAGCCTGGATCGGGGGACGACTGAACCGGTGTACGGCTCATCATGGGACGCAACGCAAGATCCAGACAGCGATCAAGATTGAAGGGCAAAACGCGTCTGGCCAATCGCACCGCACCAAATCCACGTAGCCAGTTTTTGGCTTTTTGCTTGAGCAAATCACCTTGGCTGAGACCCACTCGTTGGTTGTGTACCACTTGATCCAGGGAGCAATCCGGGGATAGGTCCAAGAACTGCAGTACGTCGCCAAGTGTTTTTTGGGGGGCTGTCGCCAGATCTTCCAACAGCAGCACTTTGACTTGATTTCGCCTAAACTGTTGTAGGTACCTTTCGATTTGCTGGCTGAAAGTGGCCATGGCGCGATATTGCAGACAAGCGGGATAGCCCGAGCCAAACGGCAGCGATTTTCCGTTGCGTCGTGGCTCTTCGAGTTCAATGGCGCGCTCGAACGAGGTCACATCGTCGTGACCGTGCCGCAAATTGTCCGCGTGCCAAGAGCGCATCATCGCGACTGGCTCGCGGATCAGGGCGATAATCTTGGCGGTCGGACAGAATTGTTGAATCCTTTGGGCTGCCTGCTGTGAGTAAAGATAGAGGGCCGAAGCCTCACCAATTTGCAGTTGGTCAGTAGCAGCCGAGAATAGACGCAGGTACTCCCGGGGGCCGTTGACAGCCAAGTTGGGGCGTGCGATCAGTTCGGAGCAAAAATATCCTGGCTCTTTGGCCAGCCAATAACTTCGCCGATCATAGGGCATAAAGACCTGCGGATGCAGTCTGAGACTTTCGTAGAGTGACGTTGTCCCGCACTTTGGTGCTCCGACGATAAAAAAATTGGGACGTGTCTCCAACTGACTCTCCCTGCTACGAGATCCCCATCACGCGAATTTCTGAGACCGAAATTCCTGATTAGGGAGAAGATAGCATGGATTTCCACACAAGACGATGCGGGAGAGGCCGACACACAAAAACTTCCAACGCCGTTTGGCTGTCAACGCTACGCGCGTCTGGCGGCCAGTCGTTGAAGCAATTCCTGTCGCTGCTGGGGAGTCGGATAGGTATGGTAACTCCCCTCGCAGGAGTCGGGAGTACTATACGTTTGGGGCGGTTGTTCGTTGAGCTTTAACAAGGTTTCAACCAGAGTTTCAGCGGCTGCCTTGAAAACCGACAGCTCGATTTCCAATTCTGATCGATCGCAATCCAAGGGCATGGTCGACTGAGCCAGTATGGCTCCGCGATCAACTTGAGTTGTCATGTGATGGATCGTATAACCTGTAAGTTTTTCGCCATGATAGAGCATCCAGAAGGTAGGCGAAGGGCCGCGATAGTGGGGCAATAGCGACGGATGAATGTTGACAAATTGTTGGCCGGGCATCGACAATAACTTGGCCCGCAAAATATTCTTGCAGACGCACACTACCACGACGTCCACATCGGATTGCCGTAGTTGCTCGTACGACGCATCCGAATTCATGTTGCTGGTTACCGAGTGGGGTACTTTGTGGAACACCGCAAATTCGTAGGACGATGAAGGTCGTATCCAGCCACTCCTCAGAAGCCGCCCAATGCGAACGCGCAGCTTGCTATTCAGGATCTGTGCAATCTTGACTACTAACTTCTTCAGGCCAAATTCACGTAAGATCTGCAGCGGTGCAGCACGCCCCGCCGCTAAGGTATCATAGAAAAACACGTGTTGCAGTTCAACTTGTCGACTTTTCGCCAATCGCTCCAGCACCGGCAGACTCGCTCGAGCAGTTAGATTGGTCAGCAAGGTCACACGCATCTTTAAGAGCCTAGTGCTTCAGCACAATTTAACTTTAGAGTGAAGGGCGGCGTTGGGAAAAGGTGTCCGACACCAAAAGTGCGAAGCACTCGAAGGGCCGTTCCGGCTTTTGGTGTCGGACACCTTTTCCCGGACCAAAGCACTAGTCATTTCGCGATACTTGTTTACTGGTGAATGGCAATTGGGCTACATCGTTGAAAGGCAGCAAGCCATCCGCGACAAACTCTTCAATGGCTTGGGCAGCCACCTGATGTCCCTGTTCATTGAAATGCAAATCGACTCCAAAAAAATGTTCGGGAGCCAGTTGTCTTGAAAGGTCGATACAAGGGATCCGCTGATCGTCACACAAGTCGATCATGAATTCGACCTTGTCAGAATTTTGGGCTAACAAATCGTCGCGAGAGGGAATGATCACGACCCCCAATTGTCCACCTGTCTCGACCACTTCGCGTTGCAAGCGCTGGATCAGTTTTTGGGTAATGCTGCGTTGATATTCATGACTTCGCTCCATCGCCAACTTTGATTCTGGGGCGAATTGAATACTCGATAGCGATTCGGCACCGTTCTTCAACAGGTAGACCACATGGGACGATTCGTAGAGCCAGCGTTGGAATCGTCGCGCTACATGCTTCCAGGTAGGATCTGTGTTTGCGGGTAAAACCAATTGTTCGTGTTCGTCCAAGTAGGCGAAACGCTGGCGTAGGTTGTCTTGGAAGTCATTGCCGCAATAGAAGCATAGCAATACCAGGTCGGCATCTACGAGTGGCTGAAACTTGCGGAAAGCTAGTAATTCTTGGGCCGTCGAGTAGCCTTGCGAACCGATCACGCAGACGTCCCAGGAGCTATCTCGACTCTGCAACAAGTCTTCGGTCTTGGCTCCAAAGGTCTTGCCGTAGTCTACTTCGAGGCTTTCGACAAACGAGTCTCCCAGTAGCATTAAACGTTTCTCTCGCGCTCCTTTGGGAGGGACGGTTCGATCGCGAAAACCAAGTTCGTTGTATTCAAATTTAACTGCGATATTATCCGAGTTACGCGCGTAAATTCCATCGCCATAAGGACGTCCTCGCCAACCTAGAATTTCATCATAGGTCGCTTCACGTTTTCCTTCTTGAACGACGAACAGCCGCAGTCCGATCTCTGCCAAGCTCAATGCACACAAGAGTCCAAGTAGCAAAGTCATGCTGCGCATGAGCCATATTCGTCTACGTCGGTGTTTGCGGATGGACCGCGCGGCGGCAGAGACATTGGCGGCAACGGATCGTTTGCCTCCCGTGTCCACCTGGGCGGCAGATTCGATGGTTTTAGTCATGTTCTGACTCCTGGGACGCAGAATGCGACCATGCTCCCAATCGACGCGAAACGCCGTAGGCCAATTCGGCCAGGCGCAATCGCAGTTTGGAATAAGTCAATAGATACCGTCCATAACGAATCTCCTTGCCACCAAAACTAGCCTTAAACTTTCTGGGGCCATAATCCTCGTGTGGCCAGCCCGCTCCGCCAAAATCGTAGACTGCAAAGCCGTTGCGCGAGCCCCACTCTATGTCGTCCCAGACTAGGCAAGCAAACGGAGAAAGCCCTGGTATCCGCAGCGTGCCACCATACCAAGAGAAAAGTCGGTTGCGATAAAGTAGGGAGATAATCGAAGCAATTGGGCGCTCGTTTTCAAAGGCGGTACGTATTCTCACGCACTCCTTGGGCAGATGTTCAAGTGTTGCTTCAAACAGATCGCGGCCAAGTAGTGGCACCCGCGCGCGTCCGTAGCTGGTCTGCAATAATTTGTACAATCTGTCGACACCCGCTGGGGTGTTGTCATCACGCAATTCCACATCGCGACGCAACGTGGCGCGGATTTTTTGGCGGAGGTTTTTGTTGAGTCGTCCCCACAGTACTGGGTGAGTTGCATCGAGTTCCACGACGTAGTTGATATAGTCACGATGTTCGTAACCTGAGTTGATCAGCGCATCGTGTTCGCTCCTGGGCTCAGCGATCACGCGGACTTCACACAGCAATGCTCGAGCTCGCATGTGATCGTCATGACGCTTAATCAACTTCTCCAGCGCGGCTACCCCCAGCGGTGTCGCATCGCACAGCGGTTCGGCATAGTGGACTGCACGTGACGAGAGCGATGAAAAATCACGTAGCGTCTTGACGTGGCAACTTACGAGTAGCGCTACGATATTTCCCGCCTCATTGACCGCGGCGTAGGCCGCTGGCTCGATATTGTCGGTCGCCGAGAACGCTTGGATCATCGCGCGGGTATGAAAGATCGATCCGTTGGGATGTCCGGAAACATAACAGTCCCACTGATCATGATCCGGTTTGACAAAGTCGAATCGATGCTTTCGAGCGGACATTAACATGACAGGGGCACGGAGATCTATATTAGGGCAACATGGAAGGTATCACTGTATGAGCTTAATTGCACCGAAAGAGCTAGGAAAGCAACAAAAGTAGTAGTTTTGGGGAAAAGCTGAATCTTCTGGTTGATTCGTTCGCCTACTAACCTGGCATTGAGAATGGTTTAACCCGTAGGCGAGGGCGCGCGGAGGCATTCCTCGCCTACGGCTGCGGGTTAAACGACAAAAATCAACAGTTCACGCGCGCCCTCGGCTCACCACAACCACCACTCGCCAGTTGCCAGTACGTACCAGGCCAGCACCAGGTTGCTGACCGCGTGCGCCACCACGCACAGCCATAAATCGCGCTTCCAATACAGCAGTGCGTTGAGAAGTAGGCAGTACACAGCCGCTGCCAACCACTCGGGGTGCGCTAAAGTAAACATCAGTGTCACGATGGCACACGATGAGGCGGTGAACTCTCCCAAGGGGACCTTTTCCCATTCCGGGTCGATCAGCCATCGCAGCAGAAACCCGCGCCAAAATAATTCCTCGGCCAGCGGCACGACTAGAGCAATTCCCGCTAACCGCACGGCAATGAAGCCCCACAAAACCGCGCCTTCCAGTTGCTCCAGTGGGTTGTAAGACACTCGCGATTCTGGTTGCAGCCAAGTCGGTAAAAATTCCGCGAGCTCTTGTTCGACATGGAGACTCGCCAGCACGATCCATAATGCGATCCCCACCAGGCCCACGATAATCCCAAGTGCAATTCGTGGGTGGGGTCTGACAATCCCTGTCCCCTTTAGAAGCCAAGCCATGCAGCTCAGCAGTCCCCCCACCAACAAAGCATATAACAGTGGATACCATTCATCGCCCCAGCGAGCAATGAGGCTGGTTCCCAATAGATAAAGTACAAACGGTACTACATAAGCTTTGGTCAAAATTCTGTTGGCCCCCAAAAAACGTACGTCAGGCTGGAAAGCCTACCGCACTAATCGTCGACAACTTTAAAGACTTCGACCTCTTGAGGATCTAACGGCGAGGCATAAAGTTCTAAAACTTTTGAATCAACCAAGCTAGCTAGGTCATCGCGCTGGGGCCAATCGCTAAATCCATAGTTGCCAGGACTGCGGTAACGTTCCAACTCGTGCCAATCGACCATCACGTGCGTAATCCCAGCGCGTTTGAGATTCGCCTTCTGCTGCTGAGTCGATTGTGCCTTGAGCCACTCCTCGGCCGGACTACGATCAAAGCAGGTCGAATAGACGATTGGCATTCGAAAATCATATGCTTTGGCCTCGGCGATCAGCAGCAACCTCACGTCATCATCAAGCAGAGCTTGATTGGCCCAGCCTATTGAGGGAACCAATCGTCCGGGGAATTCGTCGTCACCGACGTCCTCCCGCAAGGCCCGCAGGCTGACAAAAAAACGATTGTCGCCAATGGCACCAGAAACCATGATGAACCCACCATAGATCATTCCTAAAAGCACGATGCTGGCAGCTAGTGTCAACGAGAGTCGTCGGCCGATCCACATCGCTCCCAGACTTGCAATCGCGCACATGAGAGGTAGAGCCGGTAGCCAAAAGCGGTCGATACGGTGCGTGGCGAACCACCATACCGCGCCAATCCACAAGGCACATAAGATCCACCCTTGCCCCCATCGAACGGATTCCTGGTCGCTCGACAGTTTCGATGACCTACGTCGACCGGCTGAGCGCCACGTCACCATCGCGCCACACACGAACAACACCATCAATGCCGGCTGTAAGAAGCGGCTCTTCAAAAAGACGTGCGTCAACGATTCCCACATTGCAACGACAGAATAGGCCCCATGATTTGCTGCAGCAGGTACGCGGTGCGCCAAATTCCAGCGTTCGACTTGCAACTCGCTCAAGCCACTCGCTCCAAACAGGCTGGTAGCCAATGGAAACACTGGATTTCCGGTCCAGGCGTAGTTCTTCGCATACCAAGGGACACAAGTTAACAACAAACCCAGGCTGCCAGCCAAAGCTAAAACATTCAACCTGTGAAATTGACGTGCCTTCAGCAATCCAGCGCTAATTGCGGCAAGCACGGGAATTGTGGCCATGACCAACCCTGTGTACTTGCAGGCGGCAGCGCTGCCGGCCAACAGGCAGACCAAAAACAGTTCTCTAAAGGTCACCGTCCCCAGCCGCAACTTGGGCCACAACTCTGTAAGGACGATCGTGGCGGCCAGCAAGTAGGCCGCAAGAGCCATATCAATTAATCCAGCCATGGCCACATGCGAAGTTCCCGGAGTGGCCAGCAGCATCGCCGCAGCCACCCAGCCGCACCATGAACCACGGGCGCGCGACATGAAGCCACCGAGTAACATTGCGGCCATCACAGACATGCACCCGGTGACGCTTTTTCCAATCAAACCTCCCAGCCACCAGCCATCAGCGCCGCCGACGATTGTCATAGCCGCCAACGAATGCATCTCGGCAGCCAAAGGCATATTGGCGTAGACGTTATGGTCATTGAATCGAATCCTGCCCGCTTGAAAAAACTCCTTGGGGGCCTGCAGATGGTATTCCACCACGTCGAATTCCCAGGGCGGCATTAGACATCCGTAGAGAGTTAAACCGGCCAACAGGCAGGTACCTATTGGGACCAAACGCACCAGCCAAACCGACATCATCGACTTGGGTTCCGCTCCGAGCGACTGAAGCATTTGGTCGCGTGTGCGTGTGCGAACCGAGGTCGCTGGCCTGGCAGCAGTCCGCCGGACCCCAGCGCAGATCCCGTACCCAATCCGCTGCGCCATCCCTGGCGATGCACATCCCGCTGCCGTAGCCAACACCACAATTCCGCCCATTAACGGTAGCCGGCTAGTCAATCCGCCAACCAGGCCAATCAGCAGCGTCAAAGTCGATAACATCGATAGCCCGACCAGCATCGACAGCGCGACCTGCTCCAGCTGCGTTAGGGTGCTGCGCGGACTCGATAGGGATTCTCGGAGCGGTCTGTTGGAGCCCTTCACCAATGGGTGGCCAATCCAGGCAGCCAGGCCCAGCCAGATTACGATCCCTAACAGAATCGGCAGGCGATCGAGCAGCCCCAATTCGAACCGACCATTGCCGGCCATGCTTTCCAGCAGTTGTTCCAACAGTAGAATCTGCAGGAAGTCCACGACGCGAGGGACCAGTTCACCCTGTTCATTGGTGATGCCCATCATTGACGGTTGGCTGAAGAACAGCAGAAAATAGATCGCCAATCCTCCGCAGACTAGCCCCCACGCCGCCCACTTAGGTGGACGGAAACGATTATTCAGCTCGGACGGGACGTGGGGCATGGAAAAACTGACGATGCGGTCATGGAACGGCGAAACCAGAATTAAACTAGATTTTCACGAACTTCACAATTCTATTGGACGGCGTAGTTTGCGTTTCCAAACAATGGTTGCGCGGTACCATCTGCTCTTTCGGGCGTCGGGAATGCCGCTGTTCAGCTAATAGCCAGGTTAATAAAGGTTCAACATGTCGCCACCGATGAATGGCATCTACACTCCGAACATAACACCTATCGACGCCCATGGTCGCGTGGACGAAGACAAACTGTGTGCTTACGTCGACTGGCTGATCGAGCGCGGTGTGCATGGCCTCTATCCCAACGGATCGACGGGAGAATTTACACGCTTTACCGCCCCGGAGCGCCGTCGCATTATCGAAGTCCTATGCCAACACGTGGGCCAGCGCGTACCGATCTTAGCCGGTGCGGCCGAAGCCAACGTGCGGGAAACGATCGACGCCTGTGAGACTTATGGTGCCATGGGTGTCCGCGCCGTAGCCATTGTTGCTCCGTTCTACTACAAACTGGGACCTGAGGCGGTCTATCAGTATTTCAAGGAGATTGCCGACCATGTCTCGGTCGATGTCACGCTCTACAATATTCCGCTCTTTGCTTCACCGATTGACGTGGCCACCGTCCGTCGACTTGCTCTCGATTGCCCGCGTGTTGTGGGTATCAAGGACAGTTCGGGGGACATTCCACACATGATGCGGATGATCGCTGCCGTCCGTCCGCAGCGTCCTGAGTTTTCATTCCTCACCGGTTGGGATGCCGCGCTAGCCCCCATGTTCTTAATTGGTTGCAATGGTGGTACCAACGCGTCCAGTGGTGTCGTTCCCGAATTGACACGCGCTATTTACGAAGCAGCCACACGGGGGCAGTGGGATCGCGCGATGCAGTTGCAGTTTCGGTTAGTACCACTGTTCGACGCCATGATTGGTCAACCCGAGTTTCCCGAAGGTTTTCGACGTGGGGCTTTGGCACGTGGTTGGGATTTGGGACAAAGTCGTCAGCCGCTCTCCCCTGATCAAATTGCAACCGCACAGCAAACGCAAAAGCAACTGTCGCAAATCCTCAGTGAACTGAAGCATTGGCTTCCCGATCTTTCACCGGCAGTGGCCACTGAAGGCTCGCGTGGGAACACTCCCAGCACTTCGGATGATTTTATTGAGAACATCGTGCGCGAAGTAATGCAACAACTCCGCTAACAGCCTTCGGAGTGCTCCCGCGAATGGGTTAAATACTACGGCAATATTCCGCGCGCGGGAGCGACCGTGTTAAAGTTTAGCAATAGGTGACGTGGAAAAAAAGTTTCTATTTAGGCATCAGGGGCGGGTTCCCCCATGACGCTCAGGGGCTCTGCCCCCGAACCCCCGAGATTTTCTGAGGCATGGCGCCGG
>JBGSNE010000321.1:0-93029 GCA_041739785.1 Pirellulaceae bacterium | reverse complement strand
TTTGTCATCGAATTCGTCGAAACGATAACGCCAAACCTGGTCCATCAACATCAAAAGGTCTCCCACACGTGACGCGACGATACTGCTACCATTATGCGCTTGGATTGATGTTTAGTCAGCAGTCTCCGGAGCAGGCTGTCGCTCAGAATTCGATCTGCCAGTCGAGAGAACCACACCTACGCAAAGAGTTGACCGGAGGTTAGTCACAGCCTGCGAAGGCGAAGGCAGCGCCCATATGTCGAGCGGTCTTGCCCTTAATCACGGATATCGTAGCACCAGACTGACCCGACGTCGCGAACTAGCAGCTTGCCATCGACAATAATCAGATAGGACCAAGCTTTGGCTTTGCCATGATCGGGGGCGTCGGGCGGAGCGAAACGTCCAAGCTCCTGATAACTCTCATGAGATGCTTTGGCCATGGCCACTTCGTTGTTCTCACCATGTAAGAACAACTTGCCATCAGCGGCGGCCAGTGAGGTGGCACCGATACTGCGATCCTGCCACATTACTTTACCTGTTGTGTATTCGGTGCAGATCAAGGTTTGCCCTGATGCACCATACAAATAGCCATCGATGAGAATGCTCCCGCCCATGCCCGTGGGCATGGTCTTATCGAAGTAGACCTCTGCCGGTTCGGCTTTTTTTCCAGAGACTCGAGCTAGTCCGCCACCGACCCGCCCGGCACCTGTGTAGACCAAGTTGTCCTGCACTACGGGTGTTTGTACATTGGCTGCTTCGTCGGCGGTCTTAGTGTACCGCCACAATAGATCTCCCGTCTCGGCGTTCAGTCCCACGACTCCCTTGGCTAGAAACAATACGTACTGCTTCACACCGTCGATGGTAGCGACAATTGGAGAGGAGAAACTCGCATTGTCCGCTTCCGGCAAGGGAGCTTTCCAAATAACCTCTCCATTCTGTTTGTTGAGGGCAACTACTGTGGCGCTGCCGCCACCCGGGGAACAAAGTAGCACGTTGCCATCGATCAAGGGCGATTCGGCATAAGCCCATGCGCCGGGTGAACCACCAAAATCGGCGCGCAAGTTTTTGCTCCACAACACCTCTCCGGCCTGCGTCGATAGGCACGCCAAATCGCCATCGGAACCCAGCGCATATATCCGCTGGCCGTCGATGGTGGGGGTCGAGCGCGTTCCGGGATATTGCGGCCCCTTATTCTCTCCGACCTTGCCTATACGCTTCGTCCACTGCTGCGAACCGTCCGCTAGTGACAGTGCAATGACATGCTCGTTTTGTAAATCCGTGTTGGCCAGCAGATACACTTGACCTGCTGCAGCCGAGGGGGTCGAGTAACCGTTGCCTAAATCTTTGGCATGCCACAGGAGCTTGGGCCCCCCCTCGGGCCACTGGGCCAGCAAGCCAGTCTCAGCCGATTTTCCGTCACGATGCGGTCCGCGCCACTGGGACCAGTCATCGGCAGCTAAGGGAAGACAAAGTATGAGTCCCCACAGGCCACCACCACACAACACACGAAGAAGACATTGACTCACGGAATCACTCCCTTTGTTCTTGTTGACCGAACGTTAATTGCCACATGCCGCAATCGTAGCGGAATTCGCCAAGAATTTCGGATATCGCTCCAACATGGCAGCGTACCAGGTCCGAAATTATTCGCGAATCCCGCTACAAGATTTTTGGCGTCTTAGGCATAGGTTTTGACAAGACAAAGCCTAACATAAATGGTGTTTCAAGCCAGAATTTGGCGGACTACTTGCCCGTGGACGTCGGTCAATCGAAATTCCCGCCCCTGGTAGCGGTAGGTCAACCGTTCGTGATCGATCCCCAGTAAATGCAACAACGTTGCATTCAAATCGTGCACATGTACGCCATCTTCAACGACATCCATCCCTAGTTCGTCTGTGGTGCCGTGGCTGACACCTCCCTGCACACCACCTCCGGCCAGCCACATGGTGAACGCATCCTTGTGGTGATCGCGACCTGACAATCCTTGGTCGCTGTCAGAGCCCCCTTGTCGAAGAGGCGTGCGTCCAAATTCAGAACCCCAAATCACTAGCGTGTCCTGCAATAAACCGCGGCGTTTTAGGTCCGTGAGCAGCGCCGCCATCGGGCGATCGGCTTCTTGGCACTTGGTAGGGAGTCGTTTTTCGATGTTGTTGTGGTGGTCCCAATCGGAATCGTATAATTCGATCAAACGCACGCCGCGCTCGACCAGCCGACGTGCAAGTAAACAATTGTTCGCAAACGAGGGCTTGCCGGGCGTGGCTCCATAAAGGTCAAGCGTCTCTTGTGACTCTCCCGACAGATTCATCAATTCAGGGACTGAAGCCTGCATTCGAAACGCCATCTCGTATTGCGCAATGCGTGTCTGGATTTCCGGATCGCCACTGTGAGTAAAGTGCTCTTGGTTCAACGCGCCCACGGCATCGAGCACGCGTCGTCGGTCTTGAATACTATGTCCGGCTGGACTGGACAAAAACAGCACCGGATCACCTTCGCTACGGAATTGAATCCCTTGATGGATACTCGGCAGAAAACCGCTTGACCAGAGGCTGGTTCCAGCGCCGCCGGGTGGACCGCTCAGCAACACGACGTAGCCCGGGAGCTCTTGATTCACTGAGCCGAGTCCATAGGTAACCCACGAACCAAGACTCGGACGCCCTCCACGTCCGAAACCGGAATGCAAAAACATTTGAGCCGGCGCGTGATTGATCTCTTCGGAGTGAATTGAATGAACGATTGCCAATTCGTCGGCGACTGTAGCGAGGTGTGGTAGTAGCTCGGAAAGAGTTTGGCCGCTTTGTCCGTGTCGCGCGAATTGCCAGGGAGAGCCGGCCAGCGTTGAGGTCTTGCCGATAAACGCAAAGTCGCGATCCTTGGTGACTTCAGGCGGGCAGGGTTGATTGTGGCGTTTGACGAGTTCAGGTTTTTCATCGAACAAATCAAGTTGCGACGGAGCGCCGATCATATGCAGGTAAATAACCTGTTTGGCCCGAGGTTTGAAATGTGTTGCCGCCAGCCCACCTTCCGCTTCGCTGTGCAAAAGGCCAGCCAGTGCCACACTACCAAAGCCAATTCCACTCGTCCCCAACCACTCGCGACGCGAACAATTGGGGGTGCAGAGACTGGCCACAGCGCTGGCTTTCCTCTGAGATGCCATCATTTGCCTGATTCTTTCTGTTCAATAGCAGTTCGTCGAGCTGAGTTTGCGAATGTTTCAATCTTTGGTGATCGTTTCGTGTAAATTGAGTAGCGTGGTAGCCACGCTGAGCCACGCAAGGCCTTCCCCTTCCCCAGCATGCACCTCTTTGTTTTGTTCCCGTGCGCCGGCCCGCTCTGCGGTGACTTGTGACTCGAACAACTTCAGCAATGTTCCCCGCTCTTTGTTGCTAGGCAGCCGTGCGACACACAACTGGAAGGCATAGTCCAGCTGTTCGGTAAGCGTTGCGCTCGATCGTTCCAAGAGCACGCGTTCGGCCAGCGCCTGGGCTGCCGCCACGAACACTGGATCGTTGAGTAGCGTCAGTGCTTGGAGCGGCGTGTTGGTCCGCGAGCGTCGAACCGTACATGCCAAGCGGGCAGTCGCGTCGAAGTTGACAAAGCTGGGATAGGGAGCCCCACGTTTCAATACGACATAAACTCCTCGTCGATACTGCTCGCTGCCGGGACTGACCTGGTAATCGTAGACCTCCCCTCCGACTTTCGTCCAAATGCCATCGGGCTGCGGCGGCCGAATGGGCGGCCCAAAGGGTTTGAGGTCCAACAATCCCGCAATCGACAGCGCATTGTCACGAATCATTTCAGCATCCATCCGCAGACTTGGTCCTCGAGCCAACCATCGGTTCTGGTCGTCGCGAGCCCAATCTTCGGGAGTGATCCTTGATGATTGCTGATAGGTCGACGAGAGCACGATGGTTTTCAGCATGTGTTTCATGGACCACTCATGTTCCATAAACTCAACTGCTAACCAGTCGAGCAACTCAGGGTGAGATGGTGATTCTCCCTTGACACCCAGATCTTCCAGAGTGGTCACAATTCCATGACCAAACAACTCAGCCCACCAGCGATTGACCGTGGCGCGGGCCACCAGCGGATTGTCGCGTGAAACCAACCACTTGGCCAACGTCAATCGATTGCGTGGACCGCTCGATGAATCATCTGACAGCGGGTGTAGCGCGGCTGGCGTTGCGGGCAAGACGCTTTCGCCGGGTGATTTATAGTCTCCCCGAATGAACATTGTTGCGGTGCGTGGTTGCGGGAGTTCAACCATGACTAGCGTCGTGTCGGGGGCAGACGCGTCGATCCTCTTTTTCAGTTGAGCAATCCGCGTTGCGCGTTGAAGGCTCTCTACGTCCTGATCGACACAAGCCTGCAGCAACTTTTTTCGATCCTCGGCATTCCATCGCTCAGTCCGTTCTGAATTTCCGGAGAGTTTCGAAGCTAGCTCGAGTACGCCGTCCGCGATCGGTTGCAGGTTCACATCACCGGTCACAGCCGATAGCCGAAAGCAACCCATGGATCGCGACTGGCCGAAGCTATGAGTCAGGCTGATATTTAGTTCCGTTTCGTCCGTGAGATCGATGGGTTCGCTGAGCACAAAGGTAGCCCAGTGAGCTTGATCAAATTTTGGTGAGATGGCCCAACCTGTTTTTGCGTCTTCGTCAACAGCGCCACTCACATCCCAATTCTTTTGGGAAAAACTGGCGTTGGCCGAAGCAAATCGCAAGTTGCGTGCCTTGCCGGGTGGTTGTTTCGCGTCTCCGGTCGTGCGTGGTTTGACTTCGATTGAGAAATCGTTGAGCACAAAGTTTCTGCGCTTCGCATCACCGCGTCCTGGGCCCTGTCCGGGCAAGGACTCATGTTGCAATACATCCAACCGAAACGCGACCACTTGCTGACAGACGACGGAGGCTCGCAACTGATAACTATCGCGGTCAGGCGGATCGCCACCCACCAGCAATACCGCGCCATCGCTGAGCAGTTCATGCGAGTCGGTGGTGCCTTGGGATGAAAAGTGCTTGATCTCGAGGGTATGGAGTTTCGGTAGCTCACTCGCTTCAGCGCATATTCGCTGAGCCCAATCTTCCAGTTGTCCGTCGAGTGTTTGTTGACGAGCGGCCTGTTGTCGCTCGAGCTGTTCCATTTCCGCTTGCAAAACGTTCCGTTCCGCGTCGCGTGCTGCATTGGCCAACGGCATGGTCGGCCCTTGGAATTTAATCGAGCTTGGAGTATCGGATTTAATCAGATCGGCTTCTCGCTCGGTATTATTATAAAAGGCGAAGAGCTGGTAATACTCCTTGAGCGTAAACGGATCGTATTTGTGATCGTGGCACTGGCAGCATTCGAGCGTCGAACCTAACCAAATGGCTCCGGTAGTGTTGACGCGATCGAGCACTTGTTCCACGCGAGTTTCCTCGGGGAGTGAACCTGCTTCCACATTGGTCGGCGCGCAGCGGTGAAACCCAGTAGCGATTTTTTGTGACTCAGTCGCATCCGGAAGTAGGTCTCCTGCGATCTGCTCAACAGTGAATTGATCAAAGGGCATGTCAGCATTGAGCGCTTGGATGACCCAATCGCGGTACGCCCAATTGTCGCGGAGGTCATCGCGTTGAAAACCATGCGAATCGGCGTAGCGGGCTAAGTCGAGCCAGGGTCGCGCCCAACGTTCACCAAATTGCGGACGTTCGAGCAATTCGTCCACCAACTGTTCCCAGCGCTCCGGTGTAGGTTGAGCCACAAACGCATTCACTTCTGCGGGCGTCGGTGGAAGACCGATAAGATCCAAGAATAATCGGCGCACACGTTTTTCTGGTAGTGCTGGAGGGGACGGTTGCCAACCTGCCTGGTCGAGTCGCGTCAACACAAAACGATCGATGGGGGAGCGAATCCATTCGTGGTCGGAGACCGTTGGCAGCGCCGGACGAGCAGGAGAAACATACGACCAATGTGGCGGTCGTTCGAACGCTGCTGGCCATTCGGCTCCAGCCGCAATCCAGCGGCGCACCAGTGCGATTTGCCTTTTGCTTAACGGCTCACCAATGGCTGGCATGATGTCGTCATGTCCGCGCGGAAGTGCGATCCGACGCAACAGTTCACTCGTTTCCGGGTGACCAGGTTCGATACTTCCGGAATTGAGTGCGTCGCTACGCAGATCAAGCCTTAGAGCTCCCTCCTGTTTCCCTTCGCCATGGCACTCAAAGCAGGCTCGTTGCAGCAGCGGGTAGATGTCGTGAGCGAAGTCGACGGGTTGAGTGACTTGATTCGTCGTTGGAAGCAAAGTGTCTGAGGGTTCCTGGGCCGGCGAACTGCCTAGAACCAAACACACAAGCAGGGTCGCATTAGCAATCCGTAACGGGGACGACAGAATAGGGAATGGCATGGTGGGAACCAACGCAGGAGGGAATGTCCGTTCTGTATTATAGTCGATGGTTCGGGCTCATTGGGGAGAGTGGTTGACTACCTACCCCAAGGATCTGGATAGCTCGGATGGCAAAGCCGGGGCCACACCACGCGGATGGCAAAGCCGGGGCCACACCACGCGGGAATGGGAAACGCTATGATAGTGGCTTCTCAAAGCGCGGCGACTTGGCTGGCCGCGGTTGCTGCTGCTCATTCCTCCTCCCCCAATCCGCTGAAACCTCATGAGTCAATCGATCAACCCGCGTAAAGCCACCTCGACCGCTTGGTGGAAGAACCTCACCAAGTACCACTGGTTTGTTTTCGTGATGGCCGCTCTGGCGTGGCTGTTTGATTGCTTGGATCAGCAGATCTTTATTTTGTTCCGCAATGATGCCTTGGCAACCTTGCTTCCGGACGGCTGGGATGTGAAGGCCTATGGTGGTTACGCAACGTCCATATTTGTGGCCGGTTGGGCTACCGGAGGTCTGATCTTTGGCTCGGTGGGAGATCGTATTGGACGCGCAAAAACGCTGACGCTAACCGTTCTACTGTATTCCGTTTTTACCGGACTGTCGGCGCTTTCCACTTCATGGTTAGACTTCGCCATCTATCGCTTCATCACTGGACTGGGCGTGGGAGGCGTGTTTGGATTGGCGGTGGCGCTGATCGCCGATACGCTTCCAGATGAATCGCGTCCCGGAGCGTTGGGGATGCTACAAGCTCTCTCGGCAGTGGGGAACATCACGGCGGGTTTGATTAGCATGTGGATGGGGAGCTTGATCAGCAGTGGTTCCAACTCGATTACGGGTGAGACCGCTTGGAAGTATGCCTTTTTGTTCGGAGCGATTCCCGCATTTTTGTGCGTCTTTATCCAACTGCGTTTGAAGGAACCAGAAAAATGGGTCAAAGCCAAAGAAGCTGGGAAAATCACGGGTGTCAAATTCGGATCGTATACGTCGCTGCTGGGGCCTGGTCGTTGGCGCAAACCTGCCTTGCTGGGGATGTTGTTGTGTATTGCTGGCGTGATTGGTTTGTGGGGAATTGGATTTTTTGCGCCGGAATTGGTGGGTGATGTCATCAGTTCTTCCCTGCGAGCGAAAGGGGTGGGAGAGAACGAAATTGCCAGCCAAGCTACCTACTATAAAGGGCTCAATAGCATCATTCAGAATATCGGTGCGTTCTTCGGTATGTTGGCCTTCGCTTATTTGGCTCAGCGGACCGGTCGTAGGCCCGCCTTCGCAATTGCCTTTGTCGGTGCTTTCGTCGCAACCAACGCTTATTTCCAGTTGTTTAAGAGCGTTGACCAATTGTGGATGAGCGGCGTGATGGGCTTTTTCCAGTTGGCGCTATTCGCTGGCTTTGCCATCTACTTGCCGGAACTCTTTCCCACGCGACTGCGGAGCACGGGTGTCAGCTTTTGCTACAACGTCGGTCGCTTTCTAGCTGCTACAGGGCCGTTTACGTTGGGAATGTTGCAGCAGAAGTTGGGAGAGTCGGCGATGGCCAAATTACCGGAAACCGCTGACGCGGCTGCCAGAGCGGCTGCCAAACTGGGGGCCTTCCGCGAAGCCACTTCCTGGGTCAGTTTGGTGTTCATTCTGGGCTTAGTGGTTGTCTACTTCTTGCCCGAAACCAAGGGCCAACCGATGCCCGAAGATTAGTCATCGATTAGTCATCGATTAGTCATCGTCGCGCGACTCTCCGAGTCGAGATCCAACCTGACAAAATCGGACTTTGAGACAGCACCAGCCTGCCTGCGTTCGACAGATTCTCGACTCGGAGGGTCGAGCGACGATGCTTCTCAGCCGGTCCTTCAGCCGGAAAATTCGTTCCAAACATCAAACACGCCTGCTTTCTGCACGGCATTGTCGCGGTGGGCGATTGGCTCACAGCTATCGGCAACGTAGGGTTTTCGGTCGAAAACCTTACCTGCCGGTGCTTTCTAAGCTTTCGCCGCAGAGCGCCGCGTCCTTTGATTTCGTATTTGGGAATGAGCATGAAACGCAGCACCAACCTCGCCGTCCTCGACGCCGACCGTACGGAATCGAATCACTCTGCGTCGGCCTACGACGGCCCAGTGTGTAGCAAATGTTCGGCACCCGATGAGGGTTATGCTGTTTGTCGCGTCTGTGGGTACTACCCCAAGCTGGGCAACTACGTCGAAATCGACTACGAAATGGAAGGCCTAGTCGAAGAGGAAAAACCCGCTGCATTCCAAGTGCCCAGCTGGGCCACCGCGGCCATGGTCGTTAGTTTGCTGGTCATCGCCGAGAGCGTCGCCGTCGCGATGTTGCTGCCCCTCGATAGTACGGAGCGAATGGCTTGGTCGCTATTGCATTTGATCGGCGGCGCAATGACAGTGCTGGCTTTCCAATTCCGTGGTACTGTGTGGGCCATTATGGATGATACATCGGTCACTGCCATCGATTGCGTGGTCTGGCCTCCTCGTGCGTGGGAAGCAGTAGCAGTCCGACTTCCCGAATCGTCGCGTCATTTTGTTTTGGCTTCCGTCGGCGTGATCGCGATATTGATGTCCTTACTCGTTTTGCGCAGCGTCCCCTATAGCTCTCCGTTTGCAATTGATGAAGCGCCGCAACCCAAACGAAAATCTGTAATGGCACAGGTCATGAGCCAAACGAAACCCAAGGCTCGCAACCCCAAGCAGTCGATGGAAGAAGCGATCAATGACTTTGCCGGTGAGGCAGGTGCCAAGGATGCCACTGCAGAAATGCGGGCGGGGCTCGAAGAGACTATCCCTGAGGAGGAGTTGCAAGGCCCAGAGCAAGTCGTGCACACAGCGCGCTGCATTGTGGTCGGTTACTTTACCAGTGACGCTAATTCCAATGAAGTCAGCAGCATTGTAGTGGCCACTGCCAGTCGCTTCAACAACAGCCGCAGCAAGTTCGAAATTCTGGGGAGCGTTTCCGTGTCAGGCACTCCAGAAGCCGCCCTGCTAATGAACAAACTACGCGGGACCGAACGCGCCCAACCCTTTGTCGAAAGCCACATTCCAGCCGTATGGGTTGAACCCAAGGTTCGCTGCGAAATCGACTTCAATGAGCATGGAGCCAATCGGCAGCCAGTCAATCTGAAGCTCAATCGATTGTTCTAGCAGCGGTTGACGGGATCTATGTATCGGAATTCGCCAAGAATTTCGGCGCACAACGGTGTCGATGGTAACAACGTTGCCGAAACTCTTGGCGAGTTCCGCTACGAGTTTGTCAACGTCATGCCTAGCGGGCTAACATTTCGGGCTGGTCGAGTACCATGTAATGCCCATGGTCGGCCGTCAAAATAAGCACGGTCTCATCCCAGCCACCATGTTGCTCGATCCAGTCCGTGACTTGTTGAAACGCCTTGTCTCCGCTGAGGACGGCTCCGATCGAATTGTCGATGTTGTTGGAATGGTTGGCCCAATCGACATCCCCTGCCTCCACCATCAACCACCAGCGTGGTGAACGGGAGTCGAGCACTTCAATGGCAGCGATTGCCATTTCGGCCAAGGTCACATTCTCGTTGAGATCCTCTGCCGAATAATTTTCAGCCTTGGAGGCCTCGGGGTTGCCGACGCTAATGACTGGTTGAAAGTCACCATCAGCAGTTTGGAATGGCAAGTGCCCGCCAGTAACGCCGTAGTAACCGAAAAGCCGATGATCGCCGGCAATGGCTTGATTGACAGACGAGCGAAGCAACTGGTTGCCCGATTGACCAGCAGTTCGCTCTGCCACGATGTACTTGCCCCCAGTCCTCACCGCAATTTGAGCTTGATCGTCTGCGGTCAGGTACCTATTGCCCGCGACGAAGTTCTCGCCTTGGTTGCCATCCATGTCCTTACTTTCACCCCAACCCGCACCTAACAAGACATCGACACCGGGGAGGCCTCCGGGATGAAAAACCGATGGCACACCGAGTAGATCGCGAGTCAAATCTTGATAGTCATCGCGATGAACATTGTTGGCATAGGCGCAGGCGGGGGTGGCATGACTGATAGGCACGCTGGTAACGACGCCAATGGCATAACCTTCCTCTTGCAACGTGCGCGCAATCGGAAGCACTTCACGACCGGCGAAATCAACATTAACTGCGTCGTTATAGGTTTTGACTCCAGAACACAGCGACGTCGCCGACGCAGCCGAGTCGGTATAGGCATGTACGGCTTCTTCACTCAAACTCTTCGCGATTGGATAAAGCAGGTGTTCACTAGGTGACCAAGGATTGGGACCGCCGCGAGCAACATCATAGCCTCCCGGTATTTTCCCGCCGGGGTTCGTGACAATTTGCTTGTCAACGTTCGTTGCAGTCCCTTCGTTGTGTGGGCTGGTCACGAAAAATCCAAAATCAGTCGCCGCGCCACGATAGTCTTGGAATACCAAGCCCGTTCCGCGTCCCGAGTCATAGGCAATTTGCTTGCTGGCAGCGATTGTTGCTGCACGTGTTGTCTGCCAATCCATACCATCGAAGACAAACAGGATGATCCGCTGCTTGCCTGCCTCGGCTGCCATTTTCTGCAAGCGATAAACGTCAGTCTGATCAAAATAATCGGCTTGTGGATTAAGAGTGTCAGCCGGCAGCCTTCCGTACAATTCCGTTAGTCGCTCCGCACTGCGATAGGGGCTGTGTTTGCCCGATACGGCGCTCAGGTCCCAGCCAAAAGTGTAGACGGGGATGAGTCGATTCGAGTGTGTGGTCCAGGTCGAATACTTTTCGCGATCTGGTCCCCAGTGCCCCCACAGCGGTTTGTTCGATTCGACGGATTGCGTTTGCAATGCAGCGATCGGGTCTTTGACTTGTGCCCCGGCCAAAATCGGTAGTAGTAGGACTATAAGCAATGCGGTACAGCGGTGAGGCATAGATGTTTGTTTTGTTTACAGGGCTGGTGAGGATGGTGGGGGCGTGAGAGGCGCAGCATATGCATATGGTAGATGGCCTAGCCCATTATCTCAACTGGGACTCTCTTACAGCCGCACAGCACTGGGTAGGCGTGTCCCAGTGTGTAGTACTCTCGCAATGAGACCTGCTGTCGGTTTAATTCCTCCCGCCGATTGTCAGCTTGGCAGTATTTCCCTTAGAATTAGAGGGTTCGCCACCCGCCAGCGAGCATCTATTTTTCGTTGTCACCCTAAGTTCAATTGAAATCCGCTATGTTCGAATCACTTTCCGACGGACTACAGTCAGCCTTTAAATCGATCCGCGGCAAAGGAAAACTGACCGAAGCCAACATGCGCGATGGACTGCGGATGGTCGAAGAGGCGATGGTAGAAGCTGACGTGAGCTACTCGGTCGTGCAAGATTTCATGGGGCACGTTACCGAACGAGCTTTGGGCCAAAAGGTCCTGCTGTCGCTCAAGCCGCACGAGGAATTGGTTCGAATTGTTTACGAACAATTGACTGAAATCCTGGGACCGGTCGATGTAAGTATCCCGATTCGCAAGGATAAAGTCACCATCTTAATGATGTGCGGCTTGCAGGGTTCCGGAAAAACCACCACTTGCGGCAAGCTGGCCCAATTGTTGAAAGAGCAAAAAGTGCGACCGTTCTTGGTCGCCGCCGATTTGCAGCGCCCAGCAGCTATTGAACAGCTGCATACGCTCGGCCGACAGTTGGATGTTCCGGTCTTTAGCAAAGCGGGGGAAACGGATCCCGTAAAAGTTTGTCGCGAAGGGGTGGCACAAGCTACTGCTCAGGAGGCAAACGTCGTTATTCTCGATACCGCCGGCCGTTTGGCGATCGACGAAGAGTTAATGGCACAGCTCGGAGAAATCGATAAAAAAATCGGCCCCGACCAAGTCTATCTCGTTGTCGACGGAATGACAGGACAAGATGCGGTCAATAGTGCCTCAGCCTTTAACAAGACTCTCGAGCTGGACGGCGTCATCATGACCAAGCTCGACGGTGACGCTCGCGGCGGGGCGTTGCTCAGCGTCAAACATGTGACCCAGGTCCCAATTAAGTTCATCGGTACGGGCGAACATCTCGATGCGCTCGAACCCTTTCGACCTGAGGGGATGGCCAGCCGGATTCTGGCGATGGGCGATATTGTGGCGGTGGCCGAACAAGCGCATCGGATCATCGACGACAAAGAGCGCGAAAAGCTCGAAGCCGCCATGGCCTCCGGGCAATTCACGCTCGACAGTTTCCGAAGCGTACTAGAGAAGATTGCCAAGCCAGGTTTGATGCAGAAAATGATGGGTCTGCTCCCCGGAATGGGTGAAATGAGCAAGATGATGGCCGGGGCGGACACCGATGGCGAAGTTCGCAAAATGCTGGGCATTATCGACTCAATGACCCCCACCGAGCGGAAAAACCCAAAAGTCATCGACACTTTGCGGCGGAATCGTATCGCCAAAGGAGCGGGTGTATCGCCCAACCTGATTAGTTCACTGATTAAGCAGTTCTCAATCATGGGCCCCATGATGCAACAGATGGCTAGCGGAAGTGGCAAGGATCGGATGCAAATGATGCAGCAGATGCAGCAAAGTATGATGAACGATCCCACCATGAGTGGCATTCGCACCAAGAAGTCAACCGGTACCAGATTAAGCACTAAAGACCGGCAGCGACTGCAGAAAGAACGTGAAAAGCAGCTGCGCAAGCTAAAACGCAAGAAGTAGACGGCCTGGGATTTGCGTCCCAGGCTATCGAATTCCGTGCCTTCGGCACTAAAAAGCGCGAATTCAAAATCTGCCGCTTGGGGAGGTCAAATCGAGACACAACAAGTGGAGCTTAGTCGGGCACGGATACCACCGGGAGCTTGACAAGCTGATGACGGCCCTGCCAATCACCTAGCCGCAAGTCGCCTCATTTCCGCAAAAAAATGTGGCCGTTCGCCCTCGCCGAAACAGGGATGTTGCGTTAGACTCTTGGGTTCGCTGGTCGCAGGTTTCGGCTCAATTACAAGCAATGGAACCTGGCCGGCTCAATACAACCCAGTTCATAGTGTTTGATGTCCCAGGAGAATTTGTGTGGCAGTCCGCATCCGTCTGAAGAAGATGGGCCGAAAGGCTCGACCGTTTTTTCGCTTTTGTGCCGTTGATTCCCGCCGGCCTCGCGATGGTAAAGTGATTGAGGAACTGGGGTATTACGACCCAATGGTGCGCGAAACTGATGCCCGCGTGGTACTCAAAACCGAACGCGTCGATTATTGGCTAGGCGTCGGCGCGCAGCCAAGTCCGAAGGCCGGCGTATTGATCAAGAAGTACGGTAGCAAGGGAACTCACGTAGCGCAGCAGAAAGCTGCCATGGAGCGGATGAAGATTCGCCCAGTGCAGGCTCAGCCGACTCCCAAGCCAGCGGCAGCCCCCGCGGCGCCCGAGCCAGTCGCCGCAGAAGCCAGCGAGTAGATCGCCTCCGGGTTGTAACGGGGATCGTAGCGGGTGTCGCCAAGACTTCCGAAATGCACTCATCGTCGCACGCTCTCCGAGTCGTGAAGTTAGTTGCTTGCCATCGTCAACCGCCCAAAAACTTGGCGAGAAACCGCGACCAATAGGACTAGCGCGCCAAGAACTCTTTGAGCTGCGCAAGTGCCCGGTCAGGATCGCTGACGAGCGGAAGGATAGCGAAAGTCAGCAACAGCAATCCGGCGATGACAAATGGCCAACCCGCGTTTGACCGTGGGCAGACGACTTGATTGCCCTCTTTGACAAACGCCCGCTCCAATCTGACCCAGTCTTGCAGATTGCGCAAAAACCCCACGTGCACCACCTGGTGTACCCGCAGCGTGCCGCTTGGCTCCAGCGCCAATTGCATCACGGCTGTGGGGAGGGTCAGAACTTCTCCATTCCAGTGCGCTTGGTCGTCTATTTCTCGTGCTGCATTTAATAACGCGGCGATAAACTGTTCGCCATCCATACCATAAGCGATTAAGCGAGGCTTGCAACTAAGCAACAGCATCAACAGCCCCATCCCGTAGAGTACGAACAGAGCCAACCACACCCAGGCATGCCAGCGGGCTGCGGCCTGCGCAGGAAAAAACAGTTGCATAGGACCGATGGCGATCAAGCCACTGGCCGCAATCCCCAGCGTCAACGTATCGCGCCAGCCCGTGGTCACCAACGGCCGAGTCCGCAGGCGCAGGCCCCCGACCAAGATAAAGTAGACCGCTACGGGGATAGCAGCAATGGCAAAGTGTATGCTGGGCATAACGGTTTAACTCAACTCCGGATCGTCTTCGACAGGCTGTGGCTTGGCCGCCGTTGCGGCGCCGGCAAGCTGCACTTCTGTTGACTCATGTTTGGGAACGATGGCAATGACGGTCTCTCCGGCCTGCGGTTCAAAGGCCTCAGGTTCAGTTCGGATCTTCAAGCGGCCATCCACACCGACCGCAAACAGAACCACCGCCTGCTCACCATGCTGCATGCGAAATTGTTCGATGGTGAAATTCTCCGTCAGAGTTGTTGCTTTGACTACCGCGCCGCGTTCAAACATCCGCTCCAGTACCGAAAAATCGAGATCTTTATCAAACAACAACCTGCCACGTCGATTCTCGGGAATGCTTTGCCAGCGACCATGCGACTTACCGCGATTAGCTAGTTGATAGACGCGGGCGCGGGTAAAGACGTGCATGTACTCCATGGTAGCCAAAGTATTGACTTCGTCGCTGGGAGTCACCGCCAAAAAGCTACCAATACCAGCTAAGTCTTGTTCCTCTTGGACGTGCTCGGAAAGCACGTTTCCACACTTGGCATCCAATCCGGCCATGCGCGCGGCGGTCACATTGGCATAATTCGAATCAATCAACAACACGCGAATATCAAACTTGTGCAGCGCACCAGCCACCTCCCGCACCCACTGCGAAGCGCCGGCGAACAAAATCCCATTCGGATTTGCGTCGGCCAGGCCCAGCAGACGGGCTAAAGGTCCAGCTCCTAAGCCACACAGTGTTACTGTTCCTAGAATCACCATAAAAGTTACGGGTACCAAGAGATCAGCCTTCTCGAACACGCTCATCGCTGCGGGGGTCCCATGGTATTTCTCAACCAGTTTCAGCCCAAACACGCTGGCCACCGAAGCCGCGACAATTCCGCGCGGTGCGACTAGGCCCACGAAGAGTTTTTCCTTGAACGGCATTGGGGAACCTAGCGTTCCCACAAACACGCTCAGTGGTCGGACCACAAAAATCAGCAGCAGCACAAATGGCAGCCCCTGCCATCCAATATCCGCCAGAGCACTGAGTTGCAATCGCGATCCGAGCACGATGAACAAACAGCTAATCAGCAGCACTCGTAAATGCTCTTTGAATTCCAATACATGATCGACATTGACGTAGTGCTGGTTTGCCAAGCAAATTCCGAGGATGGTCACGGTCACCAAACCCGATTCTTCGCGCAATACGTTGCTCACCCAGAAGCTCCCCAAGGCAACGACTAAAAATAGTACTCCATGCAAAAAATCTGGAATCCAGTATTTTCTGAGCGAAACGAACAGTACTGCCGCTGCCGCACAGCCCACCAAGACGCCGATGCCTAGCGTCTCCAAGACGATCCTCGCGATTGCTAACCAGCTAATGCTCGCTGGGTGCGAAATGACTTCAAAGACTAGGACCGCGGCCACGGCACCGATTGGATCGATCAAAATCCCTTCCCATTGCAACACTGAGCTGACGCGACGATTGGGACGGATTTGTCGCAGCAGTGGTCCCACGACGGTCGGACCCGTGACCATCAGGACTGCTCCTAGCAACCATGACAATTGCCAACTGAAATCTAGCAGATAATAAGAGAGGAGCACCGTTAGCCCCCAGGTGATTAACGACGACAGTCCAATCAACCGAAAGACGACGTTGGCTCCGGTCCCCAATTGATTCCAACTGAGTGTTAAGCCACCTTCAAATAAAATAATCGCCACGGACAGAGAAACGATCGGAAATAGCAGCTTGGGACCAACTTCGCTCCCCCCCCCTGTCAGGTCGGCCAGAATCTCGTCCGGCGAGTGCCACAATCCGAGCCCCAATCCAAAGATCAGTAGCAGCAAGATACTTGGGATCTGCAAACGCCAGGCGAACCACTGCGCGGCGATCCCCAACAGTGGCACCAAAACCAAATAGAACGGGAAGATGTTTTCATGCACAGAAAATACTCTCTGATTGCCGCTCGAATTTACGAGCCGAGTTGAAACTTTGTTCGAATCACTAAGTCGAGGACGAGGGGGACCACGAACTGGCGTCTCGGTTCGGAGGATCACGCGTCGTTCAACCGGGACTTTTACATAAACTTACGGCACAAGCCTAGCAGGACCAAGGACTGGTCGTAGCGAATATGCCAAATAAATAGTTGGTCAACCGCTGGTTCGAAGTAGTAATTGCTAATTACTTCAGTCTCTGAAAATGCGATGATTAGCAAATGCTAGGCTTTGTTCGATATAGGGTCTGCACCTTGAAAGTGACGGGCCGCTGGTCGAACAAAGCTTAGTAGGCTCGCGATGAAACCGATCCTGGGCCTAACCCAAAGAGCAGGCTTTTCCCCTCTGGCCTTAAGAACCGTCTGTCAGCAGAGTCATGCATGTCTAAAACTACCGTCCATCGAGCTCAACTCAGCAGCGAATCGCCCGCAAAAACAGGTTCGTGTCCGCTCGAGATCGTCGAACCAGCCAGTCGACTCGAACAGGAATTCGACGCGGCGGAGTTGTTGCTGCAACAGGCCGAGTTGACAGAAGTCGAGCTAACGGTGGTGATTCCTGTATACAATGAACCAGTGACCGTGTTCGAAATCGTCGATCGCGTGCGGGCCTTGCCGATCTCGAAGCAAGTGATTGTTGTCGACGATGGCAGCACCGATGGTACCGGCCAAGCGCTTCAGCGGTTGGTGGGAATGGCAGACGTGGTGCTCCTTAAGCACACGGTTAACCGTGGTAAGGGGGCTGCACTACAAACTGGTTTTGAATTTGCCAGCGGCCGCTTTGTAATCGTGCAAGATGCCGATTTAGAGTACGACCCTCAAGATATTCTGCGAGTGATTGAGCCGTTGCAAGCCGGTCATAGCGATGTGGTCTATGGCTCACGTTATCTTGTCAACGCCCGACAAGATCCCTCGCTGGTACATCGTTTCGGAAATTGGGCATTGACGAGCTTTAGCAACTTGCTTACCGGACACCGTTTGACCGACATGGAGACTTGTTACAAAGCCTTCCGTCGCGACCTACTGCAGCAAATCCGCATTGAGCAAGATCGCTTTGGTTTCGAGCCGGAAATTACAGCCAAGCTAGCGCAACGGGGTGTGAAGATTCGCGAAGTCGGAATTTCTTATAGCTGCCGCAGTCGTCACGAAGGTAAGAAAATTGGTTGGCGAGATTTGTTCAATGCGCTCTACTGCATTGTTCGCTATCGCTTCTAAAACTTAGGGCCAATGTTTGCCTTGGAGTGCTGAGACCAGCCCTGATAACAGAATGGCACGAGTTGTCACAACTGTCGGCAGCGTCTCTATGTCATCGCCGACAATAGTTGGCTAACTTCAATCGTGGCAAAAGTTGTTGCGTAGTCGGACATGGCGTAAGGAATGACGAGGTGACCCTTGTGGACGATCGCTCCGCAAGTGTAGACAACGTTGGGAACATAGCCTTCGCGTTCAATTTCGTTGGGAGTAATTAAAGGCTCCTGCAGCCGAGCAATAATCTTCGACGGATTCTCTAAATCCAGTAACATCGCGCCAATGCAGTACTTGCGCATGGGCCCCACGCCGTGCGTCAAAACCAACCAGCCAGTTTTGGTTTCGATGGGGGACCCGCAGTTGCCCATCTGGACGTATTCCCATGGGTTGGCTGGTTTGATAATTAACTCCTTCGTGTACCAAAAATAGAGCATGTCGGAGTACATCAAAAACAGGTGTTCGCCATCCTGCCTGCTTAGCATTGCGTAGTGACCGTTGATTTTCCTGGGAAACAACGCCATCCCTTTGTTGGAAACTACTGGACCATTGAGCGTGTGCATTTTGAAGCGTAGGAAGTCCGAGGTTTCCAGTAACTGCGGCAGGACCATTTTGCCGTCATAAGCACTGTATGTCGCGTAGTAGGTGCTGCGGCCATCTTCCTCTTGGAAGTGAACAAACCTTGCGTCCTCAATGCCGTTTGTTTCGGTCGGACTAAATGGAAAAACGACGCGTTCTGACAATTCATGATCAGGCGTGTACTGAATTTCGTAGTTGGACTTTGCCAACGTTACGACCTGATCGACAAGTGGCGCTAATTCGGCAAGACGCGAGCGATTTTCCCGCAGTGAAACATTCAACCGGTTCTCGAGTTGCTCGAGAGTAAATTCGTGCTCGAGCGACGACAGCACGTCGTAGATAAACGGTGTTCCTAGACCAAGCTCGATCAGTTTGCGCCGAAATAAACCATTCTCGTAACGCGAATCCGGCACAAAGTTGGGTGTGGTAACAAATCGCACGGGTTCATCGACGCTGATCGTCAAGTCTTTGGTAATCGTTCCAGAACGAAATACAATCGACGAAATATGGCCTTCTCCTACGGCTCGAAGGCTCATAGCGAATCGTCGCGAGCCCTCGGCAAGGTTGCTTTGATCAGGATGCCATACTAGCGAGGGATTGAACAGCGCAGCCGATTCGAGGGCATATTCCTGAGTGAAGTAGGCACCAAGCAACAGTCGCCGATTCTCGGTTAGCGGCGTATCGGTAAGTAGATGACGCCGGATCTTTTGAAAGCGTCGCTCGAAAAATGCATGGGGCTTCTGGTGTCGGCCATGGAATTCCTGCATGACCTGCTCCAAGAGTGAGTCGACATCCTTCTCGGCAAGCGTAGACACTCGAGCAATGACTCTCAGGATGCGGTCGTTCGTCGGGGGTTCGAAAGGCCTCAGAACCACGCGTTGCTTGCTAGGTGAGAGAACAATTCCAGTTCGATTGATTTGCATTTGTGCGATCGGTGAAAGGGCTAGAGCGGCAGGGCACTCACGTTGTATATACCGGTTTGCAAAGCAGCCCAACCTGCACGGTAATTTAGTGGGTCGTATTCAATTCGGACGCACAACTCACGCCGCTCGGCCACTACAGCAACCTCTGTTTAGCTGGCAGTCTGCAGCTTACGTGACTTGCTACGAACTTAGTGTCGCAAGTTGTTGCATTTCAGCTAGTGAAAGCAAGAACGCAAGTGTCGATTCAGCACCTTGGTTATCGTTGACTTGATTTGCCATCAATCCGTCGTAACAGCCGCCGGTTGATGAATCGTAGAGTGGCTTGCCAAGATCGTTGCGACCGAGGAACCAATCGAAGGCGAGATGTGCCTGTTCGCACCACAGCTTATCCTGCGTGGCCGCGAAGGCCTCGATTGATGCAGAAATTGTGGAGTAAGCTTCAATCGCTTGTTGATCGAAGATAGCCGTCGGACCATTTTCGCGACTGAAACCGTTGGAGCCAATCGGTCGGAATCGACCTTCGGGAGAACGTTGTTTTTCGCACAACCAGCGCAGTGATTTCAATCCAATCTCTGCGACTTGCTGATCGCCCGACCAACGGCCTCTGGTGATCAGTGCATGCGATAGCTTGGCGTTGTTGTACGACAGAATGTTCTCGAACCAGGGCCAATCATCCGTGGCGGTCGAAAGATACATTTGAACCAGTTTCTCGGTGAGTCGCTGGCTAGTAGTCGCTGCAGCGCGGTCACCACTAAAGCGCCGCAAATACTCTTGAATTCCCTGAATAGCCAGCGCCCAAGTTCTGGGTGAAGTAGTGTTCTCGCAGGCCGGCAACGCTCGCTGAAACAACTCGCGTGCCCAATCGGTCAATCCCACACGCCGAGATCTGCCAATGCAGACCCCCAGAGCCCACAGTGAACGGCCCTGAGAATCATCTGATCCATCCTCTTCCAGCCATCGTCGATCGAACCCCATGAAGTTTCGGAACCGACCTGTATCTCGGTCAAACGCCACGTTTAGAAATGCAGCATAGCGCGACGCTAGTGCATGTACTTCGGGCGAGTCTTTACCCAATTCTTCGATAAAAACCGTCAGTATCAGTGCTCGCGCGTTGTCGTCGGTACAGTATCCATGGCTGTGATCTGGAATAGTGTAGATCGCATGCTGCACAATGCCCGTCGAGTCGCTCATGTGTTGCAGATGCTGCAGATGCATTTGTGGCAGTGCCAGCGGTTGTTCGTCGAGAGTGCGGACAGCTAGTCGCTTCAATTGAGCACTCTGTTGATCGAGCGCGCGGTAAAAAGACTTCAGATACAGTTGCGAAACATGCTCCCATGTCATGTTGCGCCCCATGGCATACGCCTGCTCTCGCATCGCGGTGCGTCGCTGATCGTCACCGAGCAAACCGACTACTTCACGAGCAATAGCACTGGCATCTGCAAAAGGAATCAGTATCCCACGGCCTTCCGCTAGGAGTTCTTGAGCATGCCAGTAAGGTGTCGAGATGACGGCCTGACCGCATCCGAATGCGTAAGCCAACGTGCCCGAAACAGCTTGTTGCACATTCAGGTAGGGTGTGATGTAAAGATCGGCGGCACCGATGAACTCTGTAAGTTCCTCTAGCTCGACAAATCGATTGTAGAAGCTGACGTTCTTGGTGATTTTCAGTTCTTTAGCAATGTGTTCCAAGCTGATGCGATAGCGTTCGCCCTGCTCACGGATCAAACTCGGATGAGTTGCACCAAGAATGAGATAGATGAAATTTGGAAAGGTTCGAACAATTTCAGGTATCGCCTGTAAGACATACTCGATGCCTTTGCCGGGAGACAGCAGGCCGAACGTAAGTGCGACGGGCCGCCTCCCTACACCAAATTGCTCCTTCAATTCTGCTTGATCGATATCAGGTCGATCCGGTATACCATGAGCAATCAGATCAATCTGATCTATGGGCGCAGAGTAGGTATTAATTAGTGTTGCGCGACAACGCTCCGTCATCACCACGAGTCGCGTCGATAGCCGAATCAACTGAGTCATTACGGCGCGTTGTGTCTGACTCGGATCCGACAAGACCGTATGTAAGGTCGTTACAACGGGCATACGCAAATCTCGCAACAACGCCAGAATATGACTCCCTGCCGGACCACCAAAGATGCCGAATTCGTGCTGCAACGAAACGATATCGACATTGCTGAAGTTCAAGAAGTCAGCTGCCGCACGATAATCCTCCAGCTCCTGCTCCACCACTTGAAACTGGACTTCGCTTTCGTAAGCGTAGCCGCTGACGTCATCCATCGGTACGACGATACACTGTGCGTCCGAAGCCTTGTCGACAGCACCTCGCAAGTCATGTGTAAACGTTGCAATGCCGCATTTCCGAGGCAGGTAGTTACCCACGAAAGCGATTCTGGACAATTCATTGGTCTGCATTATCAATAGCCGCCTTGAGGAGTCATAGAGCCAAGCATCTTTTGTTTGGAAAACTCTGCTGTAGCAATGTACGTATCTGCGGCTCCATAAAAAACTTGCAAAGTATCGCCACGATCGAGCATTGCCGTTGGGAACACAACATGTGGCACAAATCCGTCTAATTCGAAAGCGGTAGTGGACGTCATGATCGGAAACGTGGAGCGGGCAATCACTCGCGATGGATCGTATCGATCCAATAGTAGAGCCCCGGCAGCGTAACGCCCGACCATTCCGACTTCACCCGACACCTCGCTGCCGTGATAGAGCAGGAGCCAGCCCGCTTCGAAGATTCCCTGTTCAATCAGAATGGGTGGCGTGCCACTGCCTACGCGATCACTTTCCCAATGTTCAATTCCGCTCAACAGTGGCTGATGACGCCCCCAGTGAATCAAATCCGGCGATCGAGCCATCCAAATCGATGGAGGACTAAAATGCGAACTCGGATTGGGACGGTGTAGTGCCACATAATCTCCATCAAACGTTTGCGGAAACAGGACGACGTCTTTGTTCTCGCATGGAAAAATCACGCCAAGGCGCTTGAACGTCACCAGGTCGGTTGACGACATCAGCGCTGTACACGCACCAAGTTTTGATACTGCGACATAGGTGATCCAATAGGTATTGCCAATTTTTGTGATGCGCGGGTCTTCGATGCCGAACTCTTCGAATTCCGTTTCGGGCAATAATGATGCAACCGCGATCCAACGACCATCGTCCTCTTTCTCTCGACGCAGTACCTGCAAGTGCGAAATGGATGTCAAGCGCCGTGCGCCGGTCCTCTTCATTGCGACTACACGCGCATCGATCGGCTGCAATTCCACATCGTCAGTCCAATCAATTGCAACTTCACCAGTGCACAGCCAGCGCGGAAGCGCGGTTTGCCCCAGGCGCTTCTCACTAGGGCGTTCAGCAATTCGCGCTAGCATCACCAATTCGTCACCCACTAAAGCTACTGCAGGATTCAGCACACCGACTATGTCCCATCCAACTTGCGATGGCCTGATGTCAGATGGGCGCAGCAACAACGACGCCTGCAATCTTGTTGTCATACGCTGGCACCTCGCCTTGGCAGAAATAACTTGTCCCGTGGTAAGCGATTTCGTGTGTCCGAACGCTGTCGCGCAAACAAATCGAAACTTGGTTTGCCTAAACAGACAAAGCCAGTCATCACTTCAACCTTGAATGACTGCATAGCCGACGGGCTCAATGGGCAATGGTTATGCAGCAGATTGCAACGAGGTATCGGCGTTAAACCATCCATCATTCTTGCCTCACTGGCAAACAGAGTCCTAGCGTGCAGGCTAAGTCGGCCAAAGACTTAGGGCTGAACAAATTCGCCACACGAAGAGCAGCAGTAAGCTGAAACACCAAGAAAAAAGCGGATCATCCGCTAGAGAATTTGGGGGCCGAAAAGATGCACAACCAAGATTCGTCCAGTCGATTTGTCTTATGGACCCGACCGTGCCTTCCGCCCTCAATCTAAATTCTACCGTGGTCTAGAAGTGACACAAGACCAAACTGAAATGGGGGAATCAGCAAGCTGTGCCACCAACAAGTAACACCCCTTGGCGTTGTCCCAACACCGTTTCGCACAACAACGATGGAAGACAGAGTCCGATCGCGTTTCATGTCTCGGTCTAATACCTAGAAAAACAGCCTTCATCAGCGGGCCCAATCAGCCATTCGAAACCATCTTGAATCGGCTGCCGATCTCACAGTTGACTATCAATTCCAATTCGTGCTGAGTCACTGCGAATTCGCTTCCACGAACTTTATCAATCATTCCGCACGTCAGTATGAACATGAGGGACAAGAACAACACTTCAATCAAGATTCAGCAGCGAATCAACATTCTTGCAAGCAGCTTCGATGGGTTAAGGCCAGTTACGGACTCGAATCACGTAGCATGTTCGTGACCGGCACGAGATGAAGACAACATTGGAAAATGATTGCCTGCCTTCAAGAGTCAATTGAGGATCGAAACGAACGAGTCGCATGGCATCTTGTTTCGCATATCAACTGGGGCTTGGCTACACAACGTGCGCGGTCGAAACGAGAACGACGACAACTTCCGCTTCGTCGCAACACATGGTTCCCCTCGAAGCAAGTAGATTCGATTGGGACCTAGTCAATATGGCCTTCTGACGTATCACAAGTCGAGCGTCAATGGACATTTGTATGCGATAGTCTTCTCACCAAAGAGAGAATTTTTTTTAATGCAACGTTGGCCACATCTGCGACTCGTCCACGGTTTAAGGCGCCAATCTTGACCGAAGTGTAGTGCTGGCTTTGCGAATTCGTTTGAGCGCTTGTTGCTGTAATCTTGTCTGGGGTTATACATGCTTTTGTGCCCATCAAATTGATTAAGAAGTTGTTCATGGCGAACCTGCCACCCATGGGAACGAAGTCCGCGCAGCACAAACTTCGCAAACCCCTTAAGGTGAACACGAAGCAGCACTTTCAGCGCAATGCCCTCCCGCCAAAAGTGGAGTGCGGTGCATGCTTTCTACATTTCGAAATTAAAGACGTACGCGACTGTGGACACGTCTTTATTTGTGCTGACTGCGACAGACAGTTTCGAGCTCAAGCACACACGCAAATTGTTATTGCTTCATATGCCACGTGGTTGCGTCGCATTGCAAGTTTTGTCTCTCGTGGCACGTGTATTTCTTCTCGACTCCGCTCTTCTTATGGAAATACAAAATCGATGCTCACCACTCACAGCGCTACCGACAACACGGTTCAGCTTGACCTTGAGCTGGATCTGTTGGGCCTTCTGCGCAGGCGACACCCCCATATGTTGCTGGGAGTCCTATTGGGGACCGTGCTGGCAGCGATTTTCTATTTGCAACATCAGCCGATCTACGAATCGGAGCTGTCGGTGCTAGTAGGCCAACGATCTTCAGAGTTGGCGAACACAGGTATTGGCAATTCCATTGACCGCGGCACGGTGCAAGACGAAGTTTTGTCAACGCATATGGAGCTTTTCTCAAGCCGCGTGATTCTGGACAAAGCAATTGCTCACATGAAACTCGATTCGACCGTCAAGGATTTTTCGAAGAATCTATCTGTCAGTAAAGGCGGTGCCGGCCTAGCCAAAAACGCCAGCGTCCTCAAAGCGACCTTTAAAGATCCCGATCCGTCGCAGGCTGCCTTGGTACTGCGAGCGATCTTCGATAGCTACCATCGCTATATCGAAGAAAAGTCCCAGAATCTTGGCAAAGAGGCGGCTGCTCTAATCAGCAATTCGCTTGTTGAGAGCGAAGCGGCACTGAAGAAGGCTGATAGCGACTACCGCGACTTCATCGCTACGATTCCCGCCTTAATTGCGAGCGATGGCGACGGACTCAAGGATGTGCATGCCATGCGACTACTAACGATTGAGCAAGAGTTGGCGACCGTGAAACAGGCGTTGGCCCAGTCCCGTTCGCGTTTGGAGGCCGTAAAGAATTTCGCACGTGGCAAAAAACCGGATCAGTTGACCGACATTGACGTCATGACGCTGATTAGCGAGGAAGAAGCCCTGCGATTGTTGGCGATTGTCAACATCAACAATCCAAAGGACAAGATAACGACGGAGGAACACCAATCGCGCGAGACCAATCGCATCTCCACCGAAGTGGAATACCGTAAACTACTCGATTTGATCAGCAAACGAGAGCAGCTTCAATTTTCGTTTGGTGCAAGTCATCCAAGTTATCGCGCTGTGGTTCAGGAAATCAACAGTGTGCAAAGGTACATCGACCGGGCACGGCAATTGGCAGCTAATCAGAAAGCAAATGATGCGATCGATAATATTTTGGTTTCGCCCGCTCAAATGCTGGTCGCCTACGCTAACGTGCTCAATAGCGAAATCCGTGAAGGAGAAGTTCGTGAGAAAGGTTTGATTGCCATCTCCGAAGAGGAGGCTGGGTTGGCTAAAAAAACTGAGACCAGCTACCTCTTGAGCGTTGCACTGAAGAATGATCTGGAGCGTGCTCGAAGCCGTTATGATGAGGTCTTTGCACGCTTACAGGAAATCAATTTAACCAACAGCTCTTCCGGCTTTTCGACCGATTTGATCGTTCCTCCCTATGAGGCCGACAAGCCAGTTTGGCCCAGCAAGATTAAAATCGCCTCTCTCGGCTTATTGGTGGGTGGCTTGCTTGGCTTGGGCCTTGCCTTGCTGGCAGAGATGACCGACGACACATTCCGAAACCCAAGCGAAGTCGAGCAAACGGTCGGGGCATCAGTTCTTGCACATATCCCTACGCTGGAACCGCCGCGAACGATGAGGATGGAGGCCACTACCTCCGCCATTTCCCCAATGATCGCCACTTTCCACGATCCGCGCGGCAGTGTGGCTGAGACCTTCCGTGTATTGCGCACGTCAGTTGTGTGCGCAATGCGGAAGAATGGCAAACAGACATTGATGGTCACCAGCCCCAGCCCGGCCGATGGCAAGTCGACCACCGTGGCTAACTTGGCTGTCTCGTTGGCGCAGGGAGGGAGCCAAGTACTGTTAGTGGATGGCGACCTTCGACGACCGTCACTCGGCAAAATGTTTGGTATTACCGGGGCGATCGGTTTGACTGATTACCTGCTCGATGGCATGAAGCTGGCCGATAGTTGCCATGCGTCGGAACAGCACAATCTGACGTTCTGTCCAAGCGGTGCGTCCATCTCGCAACCAGCCGACGCGCTGCAGTCGGATCGTCTGCCCAAGTTTTTGGCGGAGGCTCGCAAGCGGTTTGACATTGTGCTCATCGACACTCCACCGATTTTGGCCGTGGCAGATCCATCGATCGTCGGCGACGCCGTTGATGGCTGCATATTGATCGTGCGCATCGAGAAGAACAATCGAACGTTGATCGATCGTGCACAAGCCATACTATCCGAGCAAGGCGTGGCCGTCGACGGTGTGATTGTCAACAGCAGCTATTTGCACCGCAATCGATACGGCTACAGCAGTTTCAATTATGACCGGCAAAGGGAGTACGCCCAAATTGCCGAGTACCACCGCTACTACATAGCCAAAGAGCATGATGCGCCAGCCACGCTGAAAGACCCGCCTGCAGCGACTGTGGGTTGCGACAATCACAGCACCAATGAACCAGGCAACACACTAAGTAAAATCGGTGTTCGGATCGACAGCAGCAGCAATTGTTTCGGCAAAAATGCGAATCTCCCTCGTTAGCCCATGACGCACCAATCCACTACCGCCTTGTCTGCCACCTGCTCCCGACCCAACGGCCAACCGTGACCAAGCCGCGGAAATCGCCCTCTGTGTTCAATGACCAAACGCTCTCGGACGGATATTCACCAATTCGCGAATGGAGTATCAATGCAATGAGTATGCCTTACTCGACGATTGTCCAAAAATCAAGAGCGGTGCAAAGGGAACCCGCTTCAGCTGAGTCGATTGCGGACTCGGAAACACGAGTGATTGGATTACCTTGGGCCCCGTTTGCGGCGACCACGGCTTTTCGACTTGGGCGTCGCCAGGCACTGCGAGATGCAATTAGTAGTTTACCATTGGCTTTCGTCGACGTCGCCGCGGTACTCATAGCCATCGGATTGGCTAACTTCGTAGCGCAAGGAATGGGACTGGATGCCAAATTGTCGCCACCAGTCTTTGTGTTCGTTGCAGTCGGACTTACATTGATGCTTCAAGCCATGCACGGACTTTATCCAGCTTGCGGCCTCCCCTATTCGGTCGAGTACGAAAGACTTCTGCGAACTAGCCTATTGGTGGTGGCCAGTATGGCGGGCGGCTTAGCGCTGCAACTACCCTGGCGAGACTTTCCGATTGTGGAGTTCTCAGTGTTTTCGATTGCGGTGTTTTTAGGGCTCACATCCTTGCGCTCGTTAGCTCGGCAATGGCTTAGTCAGTGCGATTGGTGGACCCAACCGGTCGTACTCATTGGTGACACGGCTCAGACGCGTGCGTTGTATAAAAGATTGGATCGCGGACGCAGTGAGGGGCTCAGGCCCGTGGGAGTACTCTACGATCCGGAAGTCCACTGGGCCGAGGGGGAAAAGCCTGATCGCGGCATGAACATTGGTCCGATCGGTGATTTGGAAAGTGTCCTGCTGCGGTCGGGAGTATGTCGAGTAGCGGTGAGCGACACGCTGCCCATCGACGGGCAGGCCTACCACCATTTCCAGGGAGTTCCGCATGTAATGCTGGCCACCGATTTGGGACGACAACCGACCGAGCGCGTACTTTTGTTCGAGCACGAAGGGCGGGTCGAGTTGAATTGTCATTCGAAGCTCACCTGCCCCGTTGCTCGATTGACAAAATGCTCGATGGATCTGGTGATGGTGTTGTTAGCAGCCCCCGTTTGGCTACCCGTAATGATTACCATCAGCTTGGCGATCAAGGTGAGCGATCCTGGACCGCTATTCTTTCGACAGCATCGGGTCGGACGCTTTGGACGTCCCTTCTATGCTATTAAGTTCCGTAGCATGGTCTGCCAAGCCGATTCGAAACTGAACGAGTATTTGGCCGCACACCCGGAATTGCGAGCCGAGTGGCAAGCCACACACAAACTCAAGCATGATCCTCGCGTAACTTGGATTGGCAGCTTTTTGCGTAAGAGTAGCCTGGATGAACTGCCGCAATTGCTGAATGTCTTGCGTGGCGAGATGAGCTTGGTCGGTCCACGACCAATCATCGATTGCGGCGACTACGACCGCATATATATTGACGAGCATCCGGAAGTATTTGAGTTGTATCAGATGGTGCGACCTGGCATTACGGGACTGTGGCAGATCTCAGGTCGCAACTCGTTGCCCTACAAGCAACGCGTTCTGCTCGATCGCGTCTACCTACACAACTGGTCTCTGGCTTTGGACATATTCATCCTGTGGCGCACGTTGAAAACCGCTCTGTTTCGAGAAGGTGCCTATTAGGCGCTGACTCGATCGACATCTGTCACTCACCGCGCAAGTCTGAATCGTGAGTCGACCTAGCGCACACAATGCCGAACGCGTACATTGGTGAGATGGCCTCCTAGTTTAGCATTCGAATTCGATGATCAATTTAGTAATTCTTCTGACCAGCTGTTGTCTACTGCAAATGGCGATTTGGCCAACGATTGAAAACTGGTTTATGGGGATAGGCTGTCTATTCGGAGGTCTTATCACTGTTGTTTTTTACGCGAACAAACAGTTGTGGCGGAAATATCCTGTATCGTCCTTAAGCATTTGTGGGTACTCGGCCTACTACTTTTATTTGCCGCCTATGATCACTCTGATTGAATTCAATCCGTTGACCACAAACCTATCTAACCCAATTTTTGTGACTTTGACTTCGCTCTTGTTTCTTTCTACGTTGATCACTAGCCACATCATTTATATCAAAACATCGTTACTGCAATTCCCATTGCGTGAATGCAAGAAGCTGTTGGGAAAAGCATCGTTATACTACCAACCAAGTATCGCGGTAGCCTTTATGATTGGATTCCTTGGCCTTGTTCCCGCGCTAGCAAACCTGTTTATCGGCGGACATGATTTAGAAGAAAGTGAACGTGGGACAGTATCCAAATCTCTCTCCGCATTGACGCCCCTCATGTACATCCCTTTCGTGTTACTTCTCAATACGTTTTCAGTTAGCAAAAGCAACGCGACAAAAATGCTGATGTTCACGGGATGTTACTCAACACTGATTTTCGGCTACGGACTTATGCATAATACGCGCACTCCGCTACTGATAGGGATAACGTCAGTTACAATGTGTGCCCTGTGGTTTGTTGTCATCGGCAAGATTTCAATCTCGAGGCGCCTTCAAAAACATTTGCTTGTGTTAACTTCTTTGGCGGCAATCGCATTGTGTCAATTCGCCGATTTGGCCGTAGCGATGGTCATGGTGCGGGACCAGCGATACGACCTACCTCCGGCTGAAATGATTGGCCTGACATTTTCCACCTTCATGGATAAGCAGAGTATTCAGCAATACAAACAGGATAGTCATGAGCGTCGTGACGGTTCACTTTCTGACGAATATTACGTCGGGAATGTTTTTTTTTCGCGGCTTTGCAACCTCCGCTTTCTGGACATTGGGCTCAGTCATGTAAAATACTTCAGCAGTTATCAGGCAACAGAAATTCTCACATTAGAGTATCAGCTCGTAATGGCTACATTCCCCCGGCCCTTACTCACAAAGTTAGATCCAACGGTAAACAAAGATTTGGTTGCCTCCGCGAGTTCTGGCGACTTGATGTTATACGTTGGAACCGGCGAAACTCGCTACCTGGGTGGATTTCGTACCGGTAGTTTGATCGCAAGCGCCATCGCGTGTTTTGGGATTCTGTTCCCTCTGTTCGTCATCCCAATTGCTGCCGCTACCTTTGCAGTCACGGATACTCTTTGTCAATCTACTTCCGCAAATGCTATCCTTTCGCCTCTGTGTGTGGTCTTTGCCTTTGACCTATGTTTTCACTGGACTAGTGCGGCAACAGGCTGCGAAGGAGTATCGGATACCATTTGTTTTCTGATTCGAGGCTTTCCGCAAACGGCAGTCGTCTATTTGCTGGCCGTGAACTTTGCTAGGCTAGCCGAAAACGCGTTGAGATTCAGCCAACCTGCGAAACACAGGTGCCTTGCAGTGATTAGAAGTTGAGGCATTGCACCTGCCCAAGTTCGAGCCTCGCGTACCTGTGATACTGCAACTGGAGCGTCGAACTAGTGCGAATACGTAATACTGCTGTCGCACTTGCCTATGGTCAATTGGTAGCGATTGCAATCCAACTGGTGCAGATCCCCATATTTTTGTTGTATTGGAACAAATTGCTTTACGGAGAATGGTTGGTTCTGACGGGACTGGCGAGCACGTTGGTGCTACTTGACTTTGGCGTGACCAAAGCATCGGAAAGCAAAGCGATCCAAGCCATTAATGAGGGGGACATCGCACTAACTACTCGTGTGATGCACACGGCCCAGGCCTACGTTTTATTCGCGATCGCAGTTCTCTTAATCGCAATTGCATCTGTGTGCTGCATTGATATACCGAGCGTCTTAGGACTGCTACAAATTGAGTACCAAGAATGCGTCGTGATTATAGTATCACTCTTCATAAATGTCGCGGTGTCATTGCAACTGGGCATGGTCGATGCTGGATTCAAAGTTGCGGACGTGAATGCACGCGGCCAATTCATCCTTGCAAACCGCCGAGTGGTCAACCTTTTTGTCACAACCATAGCCTTATCTGTCGCGGCAAGACCAGGGGCACTGGCGATATGCCTGGCGGTTTTCGACGTGCTTTATCTCTTGGCTGCAATGATCTATTTGGTCAGCGTCGTCAAGTTTTCGATTTTTGGCATACGTAGGTCATCAAAGTCGGAGTTCAAGCATGTATTCCGACCAGCTATGGGGTACGTGGCATTCCCACTTTCGCAAGCGATTACTATTCAAGGTAGCACTCAACTTCTATTTCAATTCACTGATGCGTCTGTTGTCGTGTCTTTCACGCTAGTGCGCACTCTAGTACGAACACTTGCTCAGATTGGATTGGTGTTCAATAATGCCATGAAGCCTGAGGTTAGTCGTTTGGCAGGCCAAAACAAGTACGATGAGGCACTACGAATTGCGAGAAAACTTTCGATAGTCTCTACGTTTACGGCTTTAGGCGGCTACCTTTCCGTGATTGCAATTGGGCCAACAATAATTCGCGTTTGGTCGCGGGGCGAAGTGGAGGTCGACGCAATTTTCGTTGCTATGATGGGTGTTCATGCGGTGCTTTACACTCTGTGGATTGTCCCGGCCTCGCTGCGTATGGGCCTAAACCAACATACTAATGTAGGCTTCGCATATTTCAGCGCTGCATGTTTCATAGTGGCCGCATGGCTGACTTTTCCGATGTTCTCTCCGTCAGTGTGGGCAGCCATGTTGCTTGGCTTCCCAGAGTTAGTTGCGTGCCTGGCACTTGTAATGACACGGCGACAATTTGAAAAAAGGGTCGCGGATTTGATGCGTGATGCAGCGATCAAGATCGACTCCTCTACGGTGGCCTGCGCGAATCGCTTTTGACGCAGCGGCGGGCGCAATTTGCACTACGCTAAAAACACGTTTTAACAATTGCTCGTCAGGCACAAATCTAGCTTGAATGCCGAAGTGCCAATAGCGATCAGAAATTGGACTTTGCCGAATATCAGTGATCTGGAAAACGAATATCAATGATATCGATGGATAAGTTACATCGATTGCCGCGGAATATGATTGAGAAGCGAGTCATATTGATTGGCAATTACGCTCCCGATCAGCAGCAGAGCATGAACCGCTTTGCTGAGATGTTGGCTCGTAATTTCTTAAATCGCGGTATCTCGTCGGAAATATGGAGACCGCCCGTTGTGCTTGGGAAATTGACGAACTCGCCACATCGGGGAATCGGTAAATGGCTCGGGTATGTTGATAAATTCCTTTTATTTCCGGTCACATTGGGGCTAAATACACTTATCGATCCAAGCGTTCGTTATCACATCGGCGACCACTCGAACGCGATGTATCTTTCGGTGCTTCCCCGTTTTAGAACGTCGATAACTTGTCACGATGTACTCGCCATCCGCGGAGCCATAGGACATGAAGATGCGGTGTGCCGCGCCTCTTGGACAGGCAAGGTGTTGCAATGGCTTATTAAACGAGCCTTACTTAGATCCCCAAAATTGGCAACGGTGTCATACCTTACCATGGAACATTTACGGGAACTGAAGGAAGATGAATCGCGCCAACCAGATTGGCGAGTGATTTATAATGCACTGAACGCGAATTTCCTGCCTCTCTCGAATACTCAATGCCAACGTATACTCGGCCCTGATTTTGTTCACCAAAGGCCGTTTATATTGCATGTGGGGACGAATCTAGCTCGAAAGAATCGTCGCCTGCTAATCGATTTAACAGTGAAGCTCGGAGACCGCTGGAAGGGCGACATTGTTTTCGCAGGCAAGTCGATGGATACCGGCCTCAGGTCGTACGCAGAACAGTTAGGGGTCTTGTCTCGTATCAAGGAATTTCCTGATGTGTCGCACGATGCGCTTGTCGCACTCTATTCCAGTTGTGCTGCCTTGATATTCCCGTCGTTATCGGAGGGATTTGGCTGGCCGGTAATTGAAGCACAGGCCTGCCGTGCTCCGGTTATCGCCAGCAGCGTCGCACCGATGCCAGAGATTGGTGGCGACGGTGCACTGTATGCCACTCCAGATCAACCAGAACAATTCGCCGAACAATTCTTAAAGCTTGAAAACAAAAGTTTCCGCGAACGCCTGGTACAAGAGGGCCTGAACAATGTATCACGGTTCTCTGGAGATCTGATGACCAGCAATTATATTGATTTGATTTTTTCAAACTTGGGAAATTGAGAATGTTCCGGTTTAAACTGTTTGTGAATTTGGTGGTTTTATGTATGCCATGGAGGTTGAGGCGGACTGTTCTGATCAAATTCTACAAATATGAGATTGACACCAGTGCCCGCATTGGCTTTTCGTGGATCTATCCGCGGACACTGAAAATGGACGCGTACTCACAAATTGGTCACCTGAATGTCGCGGTCAATCTTGACGCCATGCTCATGGAAGAGCATTCCAGAATTGGCCGGAGGAATTGGATCACTGGCTTCCCATTCATCCCCACCCCCCGGCATTTCAAGCACGTTATCAATCGTCAGCCGCGTTTTCGGATGGGGGCGCATTCAGCCATCACCAAGAATCATCATATCGATTGTACCGACGAATTTTCGGTAGGTAGATTCACAACCATTGCGGGATATTTTTCGCAGTTCCTAACTCATTCGATTGACGTTGTTCAGAATCGTCAATCTTGTCAGCCAATAGTGATTGGCGATTATTGTTTTGTGGGAACAAACGTAGTCGTTCTTGGTGGCGCTACACTTCCAGACCACAGCGTGCTTGGAGCGAAATCACTGCTGAATAAGGTATTTTCCGACCAATTCTATCTCTACGCCGGAGTGCCTGCGCAAGCGATCACCCCTCTGCCTGAAGACAGTGGCTATTTTAAACGAGAAACCGGATTTGTCGAATGACGGACCCTTTGAGCGCACCCATTAACAACGATCAGGCAAAATTCCCAGAAGGTGGTCCGTACTTACGTGTAATCTCATCGATGGCCCCCAAAGGTGGAGGGCCGGCTCAGGGGATTCGCAATTCCATTCCGGCGCAACTAACACTTGGACACCGCACTGAAGTTTCCTGTCTCGACGATCCTACCTGCGAATATGGTTGCGTCGACTCATTTCCTATTCACAAGATAGGTCAGGGCACAAGTCCTTGGCACTACCATCGGAACTTCGCACCCTGGCTTGCCAATCATGTTTACCAATACGAGGCCGTGATTATTCATGGGTTATGGCAATACGCTTCATACGCCGTGACGCGTCAAATCGACAAATTGCGCAAAACTGGTAGACCGGTGCCACGGGTCTACGTAATGCCGCATGGGATGCTAGATCCATGGTTTCAGAAGAATAAGACGCGGCGAGTCAAAGCGTTGCGCAATTGGTTCTACTGGAAATTGCTCGAATGGCGCACGATACAAAACGCGGACGGTTTGCTTTTCACTTGCCAGAAAGAGCTGGAGCTCGCCCGAGTCGCGTTTCACCCCTACAATCCAAAGCAAGAGATTAACGTTGGGTACGGAGTTGCGGAACCTCCGACGTTTAATGACCAAATGCAGGCCGCATTCATCGCTGCATGCCCGCGGCTCGGCCCGCGTTCCTACTTGTTGTTCCTCAGCCGCATTCATCCCAAAAAGGGCATTGATCTATTGATTAACGCGTACGCCCAGCTTTTGAGGGACTGCAATAGACGATTCAACATTCCGACTTTAGTTATCGCAGGTCCAATGGATTCGACCTTCGCTCAATCGATGCAGCAGCTGGCAGGCCGACACGGTCTGTTAGACAAAGATGATGGACCAGCCATTTATTTTACGGGCATGTTGCAAGGAGACGCGAAGTGGGGAGCGTTCTACGGATGCGAAGCATTCGTGCTACCGAGTCACCAGGAGAATTTTGGGATCGCGGTGGTTGAAGCTCTCGCATGTGGAAAGCCTGTATTGCTCTCCGATCAAGTAAATATCGCTAGCGATATAGTCGCGGATGGAGCCGCGATCGCGGCTGAGGATACGGCCAATGGAACTCGGCACATGCTTTACCAGTGGTTTTCGATGAATGTCGCCAAGCGCTCACGCCTCGCCTGTGCAGCCACCAAATGTTACCGAAAACGTTACCTTCCCACAGCTGCAGCCCGCGTTTTCCTTTCAGCCATCCAGTCTGCAAATCTATCTCGGAAAAGCTGTCGACACCCGCTCGATTGAACAAACTGCTGGCAATTCAGTTGCCCAAAACTTTTGGGAGTTGGTTATGGCTTCGGCCGTTCACAACCAATACTTCTGCCATTAGGCGGTTAGGATGCATGGGGCATTGACCATGATTGTTCAAAAACTTAGAGGACCGCCATTGACTTTCTCGCGGCCATGAAAAGCCATGGGGTTGAGTGATTTGCCTAGTCGCTTGTGCGCCACTTGGCTTTCGACCGCAGAGAAGGGCATACACGATTCGGCCGAAGGGTTTGGCAGCTTGCCCAGGATCGATTCCTGGTAAGGTATGCAAAATCAAGGGATCTAGATTCCATTGGCGACAACTCCCCTGGAACAAAAATTTCAATTTCCGATTACCCAAGACAAATGAGCCCAGCCATGCACGACAAATTTAATAGCCCAATACACGCACCGTTTAGTTTGCCGCGCGTCGCGTCCGTTGACCGCGACGACTGGATACTTACAAAATCTAAGGGACATCGCGTACTTCATCTTGGCGCCACCGACGCTCCATTGACAGCGTCAAAGTCGCACAATGGGCGGCTACTGCATCAAAAGCTGCGTTCGATAGACTGTGATCTTACAGGCGTCGATTACGCCGCAGACGAAATAGACTTCCTCCGTCTAAATTACGGGATTGACGATATTCAATTGGCGAATGCCGAAAACCTTTCTGCGATTTTCCCAGACCAGAAATTCAGCTTGATAATCGCAGGTGACATTATTGAACACGTGGATAACGTCGGGCATTTTATCGATTCGATTCTGGGGGTTCTTGAAGATGACGGCGTGCTATTAGTAACGACGCCCAATGCTTTTTCATTTAAAAAATTCCTAGGTGTGTTAGCCTTTAGGCAAGAGCGCAATCACCCCGACCATCTGTATTTTTTTTCCATGATGAACTTCAGACAGCTTGCTTTTCGACACAACTTGGAGATCGTGGAAGTCAGCACCTTTTTGATCAAAGACAAAAGTAGAGCAGTCAATCGACTTTCCGGATTCGTTTCGAGAATCGTGCAGACGCTGTCTTGCAACAATTGGGTTGCCGACGAACTGGCCATCGCATTCAAAAAGAACTAGGCGTTTCAAGTTGACGACAATCAATGATTGAACGACTCCAATCTATCACGGAATGAAATCATTTGCGTGATTCGAACTCCGAGTCCTACCGTTTGTTTCCTTAAAAGCTGACTCATGGAACTATTAGATTCCGAAATTGCACGCCCTACACAGGGCGGAGCGAGCTTCTCGCTTAAGAATCGGGGGATGCGTCTTGTCTGGATGATATGCTGGAAGCTGCTTGCGTCATGGACGCCAGCTCCACTGCACCGTTGGCGTATTGCCCTGCTTAAGCTCTTCGGTGCCAAGGTAGATTGGTCGGCTCACATCTATGGTAGTACACAGGTTTGGATCCCGAAAAACTTAACCATGGGCAAGCACGCTTGTCTTGGTCCAAACGTCAACTGCTATAGTATGGCCATGATCAGCTTGGAAGAATACGCAATTGTGTCTCAGGGGGCTCACCTCTGCGCTGGCACACACGATGTGGATGAAAAATATTTCCAGCTTATAGCTAAACCAATTCGAATCCAGACAGCTGCATGGGTAGCGGCCGATGCGTTCGTTGGACCGGGAGTGACCTTGGGCGCGCACTGCGTGGTCGGCGCGCGTTGTGTAGTTTTTAAGAACACGGAAGCAAACGGCATCTACGTTGGCAATCCTGCAAAGCTCGTTAGACAACGTGGAGCAGATTGTCAAATCCAATAGTGACATCAACCTGTCGCCGATATCAAACTGGCCAAGTTTGCTAGTAGAGCGTGCGACAGCGGGACGCGATTCAGCTTCGTTTGAAGCTAACCCGGATAGCTCTTGCGAACATTGGTTTATTGGCCGACCAACAAAGCTCACATGGTTTTGGCCACGCGTATTGACGGTAGAAGCAACGTAATAAGGTAGAGCACCAATGAATCAGTCAGAATCTAGCAAAGTAAAATCAGATATTGCAGCGATCATTTTGACCAAAAATGAATCGCTACATTTAGAGCGCGCGCTCCAATCGCTGATCCCAATCTGTCGTCAAATATTCATCGTGGACTCCTACTCAACCGATGACACAGTGGCCATCGCTGAACAATACGGAGCGCTCGTACTACAAAATCGATTTCAGAATTATGCAAAGCAATTTCAGTGGGCAATGGATAACGCTCTGATTACAACCGAATGGGTAATGCGGCTCGACGCTGACGAAATCATCGAGCCCGACTTACAGCAGGAAATACTTGAGAAATTGCCAAAATTGGGAGAAGAAGTCGCTGGCATCAATCTGAAACGCAAGCATATTTTCATGGACCGGTGGATTCGTCATGGTGGGCGATACCCACTGGTCTTGTTGCGTATCTGGCGACACGGCCGAGGACGTATAGAGAATCGCTGGATGGATGAACACATGGTGATCAGTGGCGGGAAAACGGAAACTTTTAAGGGTGGCTTCGCAGATCATAACCTCAAAGACTTGACCTTCTTCACCGACAAGCACAATTGGTATGCAAATCGCGAAGCGGTGGATGTGATCAATCAACGCCTCCAGCTATTTCCGCGCGATGCCGGGGTAACTAGCGAAAATACATCACTACAGGCCTCCGCCAAGCGCTTCGTCAAAGAAAATATCTACAACCGAATTCCGTTCACGCTCAGCTCATTGGGCTACTTCCTGTATCGCTACGTCTTGCAGCTCGGATTTCTCGATGGGCGGTCAGGTTTGATCTACCACTTTCTGCAAGGTTACTGGTATCGATTTTTAGTCGGCGCGAAGGTCATGGAACTGGAGCAGTCCATCAAGGGGCTATCCAACAAAGAGGAAATCCGTCTGAAGTTATCGAAATTGACGGGCTTGGAACTATAAACAAGTTCCTCGCGCAGAATGTCGGCACGAAGAGGTTATCTGTGGTACTAAATCGTAGAGTAACGTCAGCCGACCCGATACGAGTATGTTGTCGAGAACAAGAATAAGTATGAAGAACCAAGTCGATGTTGCCAAAGTATCCACAACTCCGAACTCTACCACTTCGGGCTGGCTGCAGCCGTTTGCGTTCCGCCTTCTAGTTATCACACTGTTGGCAGAGATAGGATTGCGCCTATCTGGTGCCATCGACTTTCCTATTTATTCCACGGACGCTGATATAGGCTACGTGCCGCGTCCCGGGCAGGTCGGTTCCTTTCTCAACAAGAACCGTTGGGTTATCAATGATCGGAGCATGAATATTGCCGACAAATTTGAACCCTGCGGCCAACACGACCTACTGCTGACAGGTGATAGTGTCGTCTGGGGAGGCAATTATTACGATCAGCCAGAGAAACTCGGAAGTCAACTGCAAAATTTCTTACCATCGGAAAGAGTCTGGCCCATTTCCGCAGGAAGTTGGTCGGTGGAAAACGTTAGGATCTGGTGCAAACGCAATCCAGATGTCGTCCGCGAGACAGACACATTGGTTTGGGTGCTCAACGATGCTGACTTCTCGAGTGCCTCAAAGTGGAAAACGGATGCTACCCATCCCCGCTCGCATCCATGGTCGGCCATCGGTTATTCGTTGCGAAAGTACGCCTGGCCGAGAGTCCAGCATTTGTGCGAACTCGGTAATGCCTCCCCAGACAGTAATGCCAGCTCACCTGCCCACACGATCAATCTGCAGAGCAGGCAGATCTTTGAGGAGCAACTTGGTGAGTTTATCGCGCAGCATACACAATGCATCGTCGTGCTTTATCCAAGCCGCGATCAAACTTCAGGTGAGAAACACGCGATGCAAAACTACCGTGCTTTTCGCGAGTCGTTGAGCGGAGCCATCGCTCACAGAGCACATCTTGTTGAAGTTTTGAATGATGAGTCTTGGTCTGTGGAATGGTATCGCGATGGAATGCATCCTACCGCCCAAGGATGCCGCATCTTAGCAGAAATCATTCGTGATCATTTGGAAAGAATATTTTCCGACGCGAAGGCTGTCAGCAGGATCAACTAGCGGACGAGGAATTTTCTCGCGCAATGCCCTACTAGATCCCATTTGTGCTGGAGTAGTTAGCGGCAGAGACAGGCAAATTTGAATTTGTCCATTTTTTCGAAAGTGTGAAACCCTTGAGAATCTTGCTGCATGGTCTGAATTACGCCCCAGAAGAAATCGGCATCGGTAAATATTCAGGGGAAATGGTTGCAGATCTGTTGACTCGCGGCTGCGAAGTCACTGTCGTTACCACGCCTCCGTATTATCCACAGTGGAAGATTAGAAAGGGATTTCGTGGTTGGTGGTATGCAGTTGAGAAATCGCACCCTAGCCAGTGCGTAGCCGATGCGAACTCAACTTTGTTCCAAACTCCCGGACTGAGCCATTCCTTGCCAAAACAACGCTCGGTTACTTTCGAAAACAATTTCCCACGGACAACCGAACAATTACCGGAACCTGCTGGTACTACGTTTTCCGAATCGAGTTTTCGTTATAAGATTATTCGCTGTCCATTGTGGGTACCGCGAAATGTCAATGGTTGGAAGCGGATCGTACATTTAGCGTCCTTTGGTTTGTCGAGTATTCCCGTTGTCCTTTGGCAAGCTGTGCGGTTTCGGCCGGATGTGATTATGACGGTGGAACCTGCTGCTATTTGCATGCCGACCACTTGGTTGGCGTCTAAACTGTGTCGAGCCAAAGCTTGGCTGCATGTGCAAGATTTCGAAGTTGACGCCGCCTTCGAATTAGGGATTCTCAAGCAACCGCTGCTCAAGAAAATAGCGCTGGCTATCGAAGCTTGGTTAATGCGCAGTTTCGACCGTGTGTCGAGCATCTCGCCCAAAATGGTTGAACGCCTACAAAGTAAAGGGGTAGAATTCACACACACGCGACTGTTTCCAAATTGGGTTGATTGTCAGGAGATGCGGCCATTGGAAGACGACGAGATGGATATGCGGAAAATGGATCAAGGCGAGCAATGGGATCCTTACAGCATGGCAGCGAAGCCCCTTTCTGGAAACGTGGCAACCGCCGCTTTAACCTACTGTGATGATCGCATTCGGCAACTGCGCATCAAATTCGGGATTCCAATCGACAAATGCATCGCGCTATATGCGGGGAATATTGGTACGAAGCAAGGGCTTGAATTGATCATCGAAGCTGCTCGGCGGCTAAAAGCTGAGACCGAAATCTACTTCGTTGTCTGTGGGCATGGCGCCGCTCATGCAACTCTGGCACTGAGCGCGCAGAGTCTGGACAACTTACAACTACTGCCCGTGCAACCCTTCGCTGTCTTCAATGAACTAATGAATTGCGCAAATATCCACTTGCTGCCACAAAAAGGGGATGCGGCCGATCTGGTGATGCCTAGCAAATTGACCGGCATGCTAGCCACCGGTCGGCCTGTCGTGGCATGTGCCAGCCCAAGAACGCAGATCGCCCAAGTGGTAGAGGGGCGTGGCTGCGTCGTGCCTCCAGGTGATGAAGTTGCATTCACACAGGCTATCAAAGCATTGGCAGGCAATCCGCTTCAGCGACAAGCGTTGGGACGTGCCGCAAGACAATACGCTATCCAACACCTAGGTCGCGAGGCAATTCTGACTCGTTTCGCGAATGAATTGCGCAAGTTGGTGGAATTGGAAAGCACCATTGAAGTCACAACGCCTGCGACTAGCGCGCCCTCCCACACACAGTCGAGCCCGCCAGTCGCGGTTCCCGCACCACACTTGTCGCGTTCCGAAGATAAAAGCTTTGCCACAGAGGAGACAACAGTTAGGTAAGAGTTTCACTTGTGTGATTCTCGTTTCAAGCTCGGTGGCATGTTTACGATCGGCAGGCTAAACTAGTGCCTAATCGTCCGAGTGCCAACCTAACACTTGAATTTCTCGCAATATTTCGGCATATTGTTGGCTCACCCAATTTCGTTTTTTTGCTCACGCTCAAGATCGGCCAAAGAAATGAAAGTGACCTTCTGTTGAGATGGACGAGTCGACATAGTTTGGCACTGTGCTGGCTGTTATTGACGCTAACGGTTGCCTCCTTCGCGTTGCTCAAGAGTTCTCCGTCGGCCAGCGAACTGTTTTTCTTGCCCACTGACTGGGCACATTGGCTAGACGTCAATTATGATGTTCGCACTGTGTTGCTAACTTTCGGCGTCGCTCTGCCACCCGCCTTGATACTGCACCCCAACTCTTGCCGTTGGGAACGCCGAGGAATGTTGAGCGCTGTGCTCGTCTTGCTCGTCGGTTGTGAGTTCGCTCAGTTGGCGATGCCTAAGCGTGGGTTTGGCTGGCCGGATATCGGGTACACGGTCTTGGGTATTTTCGTCTGTGAAACGCTCGTTGTAGGGATTGAATTGTTCGCCAACATTCCACGTAAGATTTCGAATTAGACACTCTTGACGGATGGTGACGTCTGATCGACCAAGTTCGAATTTCTATTCAATTCGCTGGTCGCTCTTACTCATGTACCTCAGCTTCCCTCAGAGCTTTTGGTACGAGCTGGCTCCCGAACGTTAGCAATGGGGCCTACGCTGAGGTCATCTACTAGGCGTTGACCGACTTCTACTGGGCCCCTCTCGCGCTGAATATGACGCATTGACTCAACGCTTAGTCACCACGGTTTGCACGAAAACGTCGCAATGTAACTAGCAGGAACAAGGACGAACCGAGCACTACACAGAGCAAGGCCAAAACTTTTGCGATGCTGGTAGTTGCTGCAATGGGCGCTCGCTGAACGAAGTCGCTTGGTGAATCGGAATCAGGCAATGCTTCTGAGACCATTGCGATCCGTCCCGGGGGTATTGCCAACAATTGGGGAGAAAGGTCATCTGCATTGGTTGACGGAATGACTTTTGAATCAAACCCCCAGCCCTCGCCCTGGACGACGGTCGCATGCAGATCTTGCCGACCTGGTTCGTTGCTGATTGATAAAGTTGAGCGGACAACATCAACTACCTCGTCACGGCCGTTGGGCAAGTTTTGGGGCCCGCGCAGTATTATTCGCTTAACTTCCTCGATAACCATGGAGCTCGTTGGGGCAAAGCCCAGGTGATGAGCCATATCATCCTGAATTTCGTCGGGCCAGGCAATCGGCAGGTGGGGATACTGGACCCAATTGCGTTCCGTGCCGCACTCGCACGATTGACCGACCAGTACGAGCTGCGACAAAAGTGATCCGACATTGAGCGTCTCACCCTGCAGCGTTGGACCTGCCAGTCGTCCGCGACCATAGATTGTTAATACTTGTACGTCGTCCAAGGGTAAGCTTTCACCGTGAAGCGCCCAGAGCATCGTCGCGTAGAGGGAACGTTCTTGCGCACCTATCCGAATCAGGTGCACCGGCAATGTAATTGGCCGTGGAAGTAGGGGGGCGGCTTTGTCCAGCGCTGCGATTGCGCGGGAGGCAAGCTCATCTGCCGCCACATTGGCTTCGGTTTTGTTTGACTCAACAATCACGACGTGTGCGAAGGCATCGAAGGCCCGCTTTTGCAACTCGACCGCCAATGGTCGTTGCAGGTGATTATCAAGCAGACTTTCCCAATTTGGTCGCTGGTCCATTGCATCTTCGTAAAGCAAGCGTGCCTCACCGTCGCTACGAACCAGCCAGCACGACCAATCTAGGTCTGTACTGCGCTGCCATGCTCGCTGAGCTTCCGTCGGATCGGCGAGATTCGCAAGCGTACCGCTGCGGAGTCGCAGATTCCATGACGAGCAGTTTGATTTCTGTGATTGTTGATTTAGGTCACGCTGCAGGTCACGAAGTACCGTTTCGTCGAGATTGTCGTTAAACAGCACGACTAGTTGCATATTGGGCGGCGCAAAATCTACGAATCCTATGTCGCGGACTGTATAGTCACAGGCCCAAGACGGATGGACAACACATAGGCAGGTGACAAAAACGAGAAAGCCTCTCACGGATTCATCCTTGTCCCAAAGCCGACCGAAGTTTCAATCCAACCGCCGCAAGAGCAGCCACCGCCCCCTTCGGGCGCCAGCAACATCCCTTCGGCAGGTATCGTGCTAATCCAGCAATCGGGCCGCAATCGGTCCCAGCGCGTCGCTGCGGCGGAGATGCCATCCCACATGGCAAGGTTTCCCGCTCGGAGAAAAAGTGCGTTGCTGGTACATGTGTAGGTACCACACTGGTGTCCCACGGGAAAGGACTTGGACAGAACTTCGCCACTCGTTCGATCAAGTGTGAGGGGGCGAAGATAGATCTTTTCGCCAACAACTGCCGGGCGAGAGAGATGTTTCCCGTGATGATCTGCTTCCCACCCGTACTTGCCACGCCATTGCATTTCGCCTGTATCCAGTGCCAGTGAATACAAAGCGAACTCGCCACCAGTACTCGTTTGCAGCAGGTACTGATCCTGTGTGCTAACACCATACATCGCTGCAACACCCGGCATCGGCTTGGCCTGCGTCTCCCATAGCTTACGCCCCGATTGCAGATCGAGTGCCACAATGAACAGATTGTCCCACAGTTCGGGACCATCCAATCTACGAGAAGCTTCACCGCGCAACTTTGCCGACCGACATTCTGTAAATACAATGCGCCCGTCAGAAATAGCGATCGTGGGATTAACAACCAGTCCAGAGTTATATCGCCACCGTTCGGCGCCCGTTTCACTGTCCATTGCAAACAGGACGTCAGATGCAACCTTCTTTGCGGTTTCGCCATCCTTGGCGTCATACCAAAATTCCTTGCCCCAGTATTCCGTGTAGGATGTGTTTCGCGCAACACTGCTGCCGACCAGCAGATCACCTTGCCGGGAAACAAACCCCCAGTTCAGTTCGCGATCATGCTCCTGAAGCGCGGTAAATTCAGTTACCTGTTCGCCAGTCGCCCCATCGATCTTCAGGCAAGCATCCTCGACGGCCACATAGAGAAATTCAGTGTCGCAACACCAGTTCGAGCAATCCCGCGGGATATTGAATCGTACCATTTTGGGAAGTTCTTTGGCCCAAAGTATCGAACCGTTGTGTGCATCCATAGCGATTAGCCTGTAATGTCCCTGCAGATACAGTCGACCGCTGGCTGCCAGCGGCGAAGGCTTGCGGTTACCACGATCGGATTGATACCTCGGGCCTGGCCGCCCCGCCCACACGACTTGCATTTGATCGGCTGATGTGGCCCCTGATAATGTCTCGCCGGCAAACGCCGTGTTGTCAGCCAAACCGTACATGTGTGTCCAGCCCTGTGAACCTGCCGCTCGAGGCTTGCGATAGGCGACAAAACTAGGCTTACTGGCAAGTTCAACCTTCAATTCTTGGTAGCCCTGCGCATGGGATTGCATATCCAGAGGCAAGTCGCGTTCACAGATAACGAATCCCTCGGGGGCAATACATCTTTCCAGGCTGGAAAATGCTGCCGAAATTGGGTCTGGGCTTCGCTCGACAGAGGCTTTGTTCTCAAAATTAAACCACACGAGGTTTAAGCAATTATCAGGGATTCTGGCTGAATCGGCCAACAGGCGAACGCTAATCGGCCGGCCATAGAGCTTCCGTTCGCTCAGTTTTGTCGTGAGTTGCCGAAATAGTTCGTCGTTGTCCACGAGCACGATGACGTCTAAGCCCGATTCCAAACACATCGCTTCGGCAATTTGTGTCTCGGCATTGTCCTGAACTAACAATGCTAACCCGCGCGGATTTCTATATGGCAAAGCTTGTAAAAAGCTGGAGGCGTGGCTGTACTCCCAATCGGTCTCGGGTGCTACAAGCGTTGGCCGCGTATAGTCAAAATGTCCGTCGCACTGATACTCGGCTGATCTTAGCCAGTCAGAGCCATCTTGCTTTTCAATACAGAAGCGGATCACTTCCCGCTGATTCACATCTTCGATCAACCAACGATGCTGGTCCGTCGGCCGCGGGGCTACGTCCGCCGCATCCGCAACCTCTTTCACCTGTGCTGTGCCAGAAAGGATTTGCAGCCGGCAAATTTCAGGCTGCGCCGTCTCCCATTGAACTTGGGCCGTTCGCGGCGCAACAAACTGCATCTGAAATCCACGTAGTGCGAACTGATCCACGCCTTGAATCGGAGCATCGTGCTCGCGAACAACCGCAGGCTGCTGCTGGCGTTGAAATTCTTCCCCCAAATCCTCGCAGGTAAGTTCGTATAAGCGACGCACTTCCTCGGCTTCGAGGGCTCTTTTTCCAAGCGCGAGACCATGCAACCTGCCACGGCTGTAAAAGTGTTCGTCGCTGTCACGGTACGATGCAAGCTGGAAAGCTGCCTGATCGGGATACGCTAGCGGACCTTTCTGATTTTCGTGTTCAGCCGACAGCTCGCCATTGACGTACAGACGCGTTTTCGATCCATCATAGGTCCCAACAACTTGATACCACTGGCCCGCTTGGAAATCATTCTTGCTAAGTGCCCAACTGAGTCCCGGGTCGCCACTTTCAGCTTTGACAGCAAATCCAAACTTACGATTTTGAAAGCCTAGGTTCCAACCACGCTCATACTCGCCATTGTCCTGAGATATAGACATCAGTCCTCCCCAGGGCTGCGCTTGGTCTATTCTGACCGTTGCAATGGCCGTCAATGATTCTTGCGGATACTCAACTTCGCGAAAATCTTTCGCTACTTGGGCATCCACTGTTTCCTCAAGAACAAGCGCCTGGTTGTCACCAAACTGAAAAAAGCGACTGTGTGCGGGGACCACAATCGAATGCCCAGTAGGAATATCAGATTCTATCGAGCGAGGTTCCGAATTGGCTTGCAACGTGTGGTCCTGAAATGTCCAACGCTCTATTAAATCGAATTCCGCAGGCCACGTTTGGGCTGGGCGTGGAGCAGTCTTCGCTGGCGCTTCCACCGAAACCGGCATAGCCTGATAGGCTGTAAGTTCAAGCCAACTTTTTTCATCCGCAGACGATATGGCCGACTCGCCGCGAAAAACGGTTAGTTGCCCGAGATCTGAACTAACGACGAGGTGCCCCTGAGCAGCCACCAGACCGCGTCCACGCCCCAAAATTGGGCTGGCCCAAAGCAGCGTGCCGTCTTTGGCCGAAATCGCGGTCACATAGCCGTCACCACCTGCGAAAAGAGTTGAACCTGCCAGAATCAGCTCCTCTCCTGCACGCAGCGCTACTTTCCATATAGGCTGTTGAGAGGTGCGATCCACGGCCGTCAAACTGTTTGAATCAAGCACAAAAGCTGTCGTACCATGAACGACAAGCGAAATACCGTTTTCGAAGCTCATGAATTGCTCGCGAGAGTCGGCACGCGAAGCAGTCAACCAACCACCTTTGTTCCCAGGTCCGTGCAGTACCTCACCTTGCTCAGTCAAGAGCGCGAAGGAGCCACCTCCCCCTCCCAGTGCTCCAGCGGGCTGCCCATTGGCACGAGCAAACAATTGCGGCGGTGCGCGTCCTTGGGGAGAAACGACATACTGCTCGCCAAGCAGCATCGGGCCCTCAATTGTCCAGCCTGTTCCCAACTGCTGCTGCCATTCAATTTCGCCGCTCTCGGATTGCAGTGCAAAGATGCTCGATGCGTGCCAAGGAAACAACCCAACTCCAGCGATCAGAGTTGCTGTGCTTTCGTCAAACAGCAGACCTGTGCGGATGGGTTGGAAAGAACAAAGACGGCCATCGTTAATGAACAACTCGGCATCAACTAGCTGTCGTTTCCAGAGCAGTGATCCATCTCGGATCTTAACTGCGTACGCGCACCCGTCGTCTGAACCCAGATAAGCGATACCATTTACGATTGTTGGCGCCACCCGAATGGGACCGCCGGTGGTGAACTTCCACAATGGTGTGCCCGCAGCCAAATCAAAACAATACAAAGTATCATCTGCATTGCTTCCCAGCAGCAACTTTCCTTCGTAAACCACAGGTTGGAATGCTGAATCATAATCCCGCATCGATCGCATGCCTTCGACTTGGGCGTAAGCATCCCATCGAGCTGCGTCTGGCCAAGCCGAGGTGGGTGGCAAGGTTGACTGCCACTGCCACGCCTGGGACAAATTGCCGACCGGAATTTCTTCGCTCGACACGCCGCTGCGCCGCTGATCGTGACGATAGGTTGGCCAGTCTTCGGAAAAAGCTGCGTCTGCAGCCAAGTTGAAGAGCATCAACATCAACAATACGTGACGTAAACACTTAACGGATCTCTTGACCACGGGCAGACTCCATCTAAAGATCACCAAGTAAAAATGCGAATGTTGTCGTCCACAATACTTATACTTTACCGCAATTCATACGCACCGTGGACTCAGCGTCGATACGTGGGCAACACGGCAAATGAAGCCACCCAGCCACTAGGGAGCTGCCAGGCCACGATCCCAAACTGCTGGAAGGCGTTTCGCTTCAGCGCCATAGGTTTGCGAGACGACAAAGCCGCTGGCTTGCGACATATAAAAGATGCGACCATTGCTAACGACTGCTCCCAGACATTCGCGCGAGTCGATGGCTGGACCAGTCGAGACTAGCTTGCCATCCGCCGACAAATCGATCATGTCCATATTAGCCCCCAACACATAGGGCTCCGACAACGTAAAACGACAACAGGCATAGTTGTGGCCTATGCTGCTAACGACGCGTCCCGAATCCTTGTCGAAAACATTGCCCTTACCTCGCAATGCGTTGGAAAAGATGAATTGTTCCCCCACGGAAACGACGTTCAGAGCCGAAGTAACTGGATCCGATTTCCAGGACAATGATCCATCATTGGCATTCAATCGCCAGACAAAGCGATCCTCGGTCCCCTCCTGTGCAGGATTGTAGCCGCCAATGTAAATTTGTCCGTCACGGGCGCTGAGCGTGCATTTGGAGGTCACGTAATAATCAGTGGTTTGCCATAGAACGTTGCCAGTCTTGGGATCCAAACAAGCAGTCAAGCCGTTGTTTTCCGCTGGCAGACCGCGTCGCGCACGTTGTCCGGCCGAATATCCGAAAAAGACCGAGTAATAAAACTTGTGGTCATACAAACAAATACCACAGTCATTGCCACCGCGACCGTAATTCGAAAAGTCTTTCTCCCACAACAATTGCCCACTGTTCAAATCCCAAGCCCAGATGCGCGGGTGATGGTCTTTGGGATAATATGGATTGTCGTTGGAATAGATCCAACTCATGACTTCGCGTCCGTCCTGTTCCACCGGATCACCGCGAAAGATAAACGGCTTCTCTGTTCCTTGGGCGGCGTAGTCACCGGTGCCTGAGGCATAGATAACGACGTTTTCGTGTACTACGGGAGGAAACTGTCGGCTCCAACTTGGCGAACCAGTAAATGGGACCTCCCACAGTAATTCTCCCGTGGCTGCGTCCAAGCAGCGCATTTGCGATTGATTCATACCGGCTTGAGGGACGATCAACTTTCCTTGATGGTAGAGTGGAGAAGTGAATGACAAATAGACTTCGGGCCAATAGCGTCTCCACAGTAGGCGGCCAGTATCCTGTTCGACCGCCAAAATCTGACCTTCGGCGGTGTGCATGTACATTCGTCCGCCCCCGCACACCGGTAGGTGCTTGACAGTCCCTGCCAACCGTTGGGCCCAACGCATGCGCAGTGGCGGCTCGAGCTGCTGTGCATTGGCGTTGGTCCCACTGAAATCTCCGTAGTTCGTGTACCAGTCGTACTCTTCGCCAGCTAGCGGACCGGCAAGCGTGCTGCGAGGATGCGTGAGTTCGAGCTGCTGTGTTGGCAGCCCAGCCTGACCATCAGGACCAAAGGCATATAAGTAGCCATCCTCACAGCCGACATAGATCCATCCCTCAGCCACGGCGATTGGAGCGGAAATGGGTGAACCGAAAGCGGTCTTGAAAACACGCTGCTCGACTTGTCCTCCGCTGCCATCATTGTCCAACGGTGTAACGTACACATTCCCATCGAGTCCACCGTAAACCACATGTGCTTGGGTGAGAACCGGCGGCGAGATGCCTCCCGCGGCACTAACTGCCATGGTCTGCTCATGCTGAAGGTCGTGCTCGCAGAGCCCCACACCTTGTTCGGGGCGGACTCGGTAGACGTTCCCCTCACGAACCGCCACAGCGGCAAAGCTCAGCAGTCCATGTCGTTCAATGGATGTCTCTGTCCTGGTCACAAACGAAGTGGTCACTGAATCGCCATCGAGCCGCATGATTTCAACGCGCCCAGCATTGTCGCGTCGGTGCCATTGAACGTAGACATTCCCCGCATCGTCGGCGCTCTGACCAAACGTGGCTGGAAATTCGCTCCCCGCATATTCGGGGATTTCGCCAATAGCTCGCACACGCGGCTGCTCACCCAGGTCCTCAAGAAAAACTGTCCGACCGCCGGCGGGCATGACAATGGTCTTATCAATCAAACAGATATCGCGGGAACAAACGAAATGATCTTTCCAAGTCACGCGGTCGCCGCGAAAGGCCAACCAAGCGTCCCCTTTCCAGCGATCTCCCTTGAATCCGATGACCTCCTTTACAAAGTCCCACTTCCACAACACTTCCCCAGAAGGCTTGACGGAATAGACTTGAGCCCCCAACGTAGCAAAGTAGACTCGCTCTGCCCCCACGACGGGAGCGGAGAAGATTGGTTCGGCACAATCGATCTCTGTGATCACCCGTCCTGTTTTTCGATCCAGAACGTAGTAGTAGCCTGCCATAGTGCCCACATGAACATAATTACCAATGACCGCTGGAGTGCACACGTTGTTGCAATTCCCTGAGCCTCCGCGAGTCTCAAAGCGCCACTGAGTTTCGAGCGATTGCGGATCGAGCGAAAACAACACGCCCGCGCCGTCCATTACGATCAATTGCCCCTCACTAACGATGGGAGAAGAGAGAATGGCATCTGTCAACGGAGTTGCCGCTCGCAAACCCAATGCATCGACTAGAACTTCCTGAGAAGCGTTTCCAGTCCTGCGCGCATCACCTTGCAGCTGCGGCCAGTCCGCCGCAGACAACAAATCCAAGCCCAGAACAATAAATGCACCAGCCACTACCAATCTTGTCCACTGGCGAATTGATTTCCACGTACCAAGCATGGCTTACCTTTCAAATGGAGATCATTGGCTGTGCCGTCCAACACAACCGATAACGGTAGAGTGCAGCCTAGGGCATCTGCGGCCTCTATCTTACATCTTTTAATCAGGCAGGTCGCGCTGTCATTCCTCTTGTCAACAATTTCCTGTCAACTGGCAAATACCAAGTCGACTAGGATCGTTGAGAAATGCGACACTATTCGCTCAACACTAAAACCAATTAACCAATTCCCCTGTGCCAATGTTCCAATCCTGCTCTGCTCGATCAAGCGGTGGCTTCCGATTAAACTAAGGCATATGCGAACTACCGTCCGCTCCCCTACGAAGGCTCCTCTTGATGGACGATTCTCCCAAACCCTTGCTTCGACCGCGATTGGAGCGGCTCGTGCGGGGCTTGCAGTCGCGTTTTAGCAGTAGTGCCCAAGCAATCGTTTCGGAGGTCGAACGGCTAGCTGAGCGGTTGGTTCAGCTGGATGCACGGCATGTCGAAGCATTGACCGATCGGGAACAGGCGCGACGCGGCCAACGGGAAGCGACCACCAGTGAGTGGGACGAATTGTTGCTCGCTCGATGGGATGATGCGGAGATGCGGTCCTTCAAGGCCGTCCACGACACGGCTAGCCGCCAAGGGATCATGCGCCGCACAGCTCGCAAAAATGCTGAGCAGCTTACCAGCGAATTAAAGAAACGTGCCGCGGATCTAGAGAAGGCGTTTTTGCGCGCCAAAGATGCGCCGATCAAGCGTCTGAACCGCTTCCGCACCGAGCTGGAAGGGTTGTCCGATCAGCTCAGGGCGATCGAACAAACGACTGAATCGTTACTGGTTCAACGCAGTGTGAGTCTGCCGGTGGTCGAGGCAGACACCCTCGTGTACACGCGCCCCAAGCACTCCGAAGAGGCGCTTCAAGCGCTTCAGCTAGCGATTGCTGATTCGCGAACTGCTAGCGATCGTTTATCCAACCATCCGACGGCAAAATTTTTCGAGTCGCCCACGTGGTGGGCGGTATGCGGACTGGTGTTTGTTCTCGTCGCAACTGGGCTCGGGCTAAGCGGTGCTGTCAATTGGTTAGTAGCTACTCTGGTAGGTGCCGTTGTTATGGTGTCGGTGTTATTGCTGTCCCTGGTTGGGCTTCGTCCATGGTTTAAGAAACTCGCAGCGGCTGAGTACCCGAAGTATCAGCGGTCTGTGCGGATTGGTCGACAGCTAACTGACGATGCGAATCGATTGGCTATCGCTGAAAACGATAGTGAACTGAAACGGTTGGCTACACTACGCGATCGGCAATTTGAGCAAGCCAAGCAAGCACGCGACCAAGCCGCAGTGCAGTTGACTGAAAAACTCGAACGCGATTTGGCGCAGCTCAGTGCTGCGGCCGCAACTGAAAAACAGTTGGCTGCCGAGCAACTAACACAGGCCGTCACCGACTGCGATTCTACCTACAGCCTGCGACTGCAACAGGAATGGCAACAGTTCATTGAACACCGCGATGATTTAACGGTCACTCTGCAATCTGCTAGGCAGGAACTCACCGCCAACATGGATCGTTTGCAGCGCGGCGGTGAGCAAAGGCAACGGTCTGCGTCCAATAAAGCAATGCAGATCGTAGGCCGCTCGCAGCGCTGGTGCCAACAGTTTTTTCCGCCCTGGGAACAATTGCAAACCTCGGAAGAACCATGGCCCGCCACGATGCAGCGGCCCATCTTATCGCTGGGTGACCTCCCGTTGGCCAATTTGCTCCCCAAAAGCGATCGACGTTCGGCCGCCACAATCCAGCTTAATGCACCGCTACTTTTCTCTCCTCTAGACGATAGATATCTAACCCTCTCCGTCGATCCGAATACGCCATGTGCTGCAGACCTAATTCGCAATGTCGTGATGCGAGCCCTAACCACGTTGCCAGCCGGTCGAACTCAAGTCTGTGTCATCGATCCACCAGGACTGGGACGCGATTTCGGTTGGCTCATGCACTTGGGAGACTTCGATCCGCAATTGGTATGGCATCGAGTGTGGACGCAGCCCGGGCATATTGCCAAGCAGCTGTCGGATCTGGCGTTGGCCGCCGAGGATTTCATTCAGCAGTCGCTGCGCAATCAGTATCGTGATATTGTCGAATACAACCAGGATGCCGGAGCATTGGCCGAACCGTTTCGGTTGTTGGTTTGGTCGAGCTTTCCCAGTGGATTGGATGATCATTCGGCCAAGCATCTCCGCAGTTTACTCGACACCGGGGCGCGCTGTGGAATCATCCCGATACTGAATATTGACCCGAGTTTGAGTTGGTCCAATCCTGAGTTGCGTGAGCTGGTTGAGCGGCGCGGGTTGCATCTGCGCTACGACGCCTCATCGCACAGCTTACGGACGGTAGTTGAACCGCTAGCGCAATTTTCTATCGTCACGGAAAAGGCAGCGGACGAGCAGCAAGCCCGGGAGATTGTTCAGGCCCTCGGTCGTCGCAGTCTATTGGCCAGTCGAGTCGAAGTACCCTTGGAGAGGATTGTCCCAACGGCTGACGAGCGCTGGCAGGGGGACAGTTCTCACATGCTGGAGATCCCGATTGGGCAAAGTGGCGTAGGCAGGGTTCATTCGCTGAAGCTCGGCATCGGTACAGCCCAACATGCCATTATTGCCGGCAAGACGGGCTCAGGTAAGTCGAGTCTACTGCACGCCATCATCACCGCCGCTGCTCTCAAGTACTCGCCACAGAGGCTTCGGTTAGTGTTGCTCGATTTCAAAAAGGGCGTCGAGTTTCAGGTCTATTCTGAAGCTGGCCTACCGCATGCCGATATCATCGGAATCGAAAGCCACCGCGAATTCGGGCTCAGTGCGTTGGAATACGTCGATGCCTGCATGCAACGTCGCGGCGAAGCGTTTCGTCAAGCGGCAGTGCAAGATTTAGCCAGCTGGAATGCGCGTCATCCCGGACAACCACTACCGCGTTTGCTATTTGTGATTGATGAATTTCAAGAGTTGTTTGTTGAAGATGATAAACTTTCCAGCAAAGCCAGTTTGATACTCGACCGTATTGTGCGGCAGGGGCGTTCGTTCGGTGTTCATGCTGTGCTCAGCAGTCAAACCTTGGCTGGCGCCTATTCACTGCCACGTACAACATTGGGACAAATGGCAGTGCGCATCGCCCTGCAGTGCGATGCGTCCGATGCGCAGATCATCTTTGCCGATGACAATCCCGCCGCCATGCGACTGAAGTATCCTGGCCAAGCGGTATACAACGACGCAGGTGGGCGCATCGAAGGGAATCAGCCCATGCAGATCGGCTGGCTCGCCAAGGAGCAACAAATCGATTGGCTGGGACAACTTCCCGTCGGCTACCAAAACCAAGATGAGACCACCAACCGCCTGGGACGCTGCGTGGTCTACGACGGAAATCGTGCGGCCAGCTGGAATCAAATGAATGCCGAACTTGCCTTGGCCCAGGCGAGCGCTGAGATCAATCCTGATGCCCTTTGGTGTCTGGCTGGTGAAAGCGTAGCGATCAGCCCAGCCGTGGTATTTCCGATGACTAGGCAAGCGGGCCGCAATATCTTGATGGTCGGCGGTGAGGATCAAGCTGCCGCCTCGGTGCTTGCAGCCATCACCGGTTCTCTCGTTAAATCCACGCGTCCCCAACTGTTTGTGATCCAAGGGGCCAAGCCCACCGATGCGTGGGTCCTGAAATTGCCACAATTGTGGCGCGACGCATCTATTGAGCTGCAGAGTTTTGACAGTCGTGGCGCCGACACCGCGTTGAAGTCTGTCTACGAACTTTTACAGCAGCGTATGGAGGCTGAAAATGTCGCGAGCGAGGCCAGTAGCCCGAATTCGCAAAACCAGCCACCTCCCGTTTGGTTGAGTTTGTTGCAGTTGGGACGCTTGAGGTCACTCCGCCGCGAAGACGATTTCGGCATGGGAGGATTCGGTGAGACCGAGTTGAAGTCCGACAAATTGTTGGAGGAAATTCTGCGAGATGGACCTAACTATGGAATCTTCACAATTGTTTGGGCCGAAAACTATTCGACCGTTCAGCGTTGGCTGTCGCGAACCGCGCTGCGCGAAATGGAGATTCGCTTGCTAATGCGGATGAGCGGCAATGACTCGACCAACCTGATCGACTCGATTGCAGCCTCGCGATTGGGTGAGCATGTGATGTTGGCCTACGATGAAGCCACCGGTCAAGAACAAAAATTCCGACCATGGGCCGCCAGCTCGATTGAAGAAATTATAAAGTGGAGTTGCAACTGATCGACTAACCCCTGCCTCCGGCTTTGGAAGCCCGTGCTTTTTCGTGCCGAAGGCACGGAATTCGATAGCCTGGGATGCAAATCCTGCGTGTTATACATAAGTCTGTAGTTATCCCGAAGGGATTTGAGATATTAGCCGTAGGTCGCGCTAGCGCACCTACGGTTACGTTATGATCACTCAGATCTCTCGACCCCGAAGGGCGTCGCAGCGATCAGGCTGGTCGGACTGCGACCACCTTCGGGGTCGAATAGCGTGTAGATCTTCGGCTTGCCAGCCATCGACCGCATTCGCGGTCGATGGCTGGCAAGCCGGAAACCAGATGTTTCGACGACCTGGGATTTGCATCCCAGGCTATCGAATTCCGCGCCTTCGGCACTAAAAAACGAGGGCTTCAATCGCCGTTGGCGCGAGGTGCACCACGCTGATCCTCACCTACGGCTGCGGGTTAAACACCAACTCGACAGTTCGCAATCAACGTCGGCTCACCAACAATAAAATCGGTTTGTATGCTGCGTCGGTTCGTTTAGAAGAGTGGCTCTCGCATCTCTGAGTTCATCTCAACCCAACGCGTCTGCATGGCACCTAATTTATCGCGATGATCGTCGGACAAGTCATGAGACTCCGAGATATCTTGGGACAGGTCATACAGTTCCCACTGTGCGTCATTGTCCTTTCCCCGCTTGCTGTCACTCGTGCGAACAATTTTCCAATCGCCAATGCGCAACGCCGAGCGTCCGCCTTGCCGCCAAAAAAATTCTGTGTGCGGTTGACCTTGATCATCACCCGATAGGAACGGCATCAAGTCGCGGCCGTCGATGGGACCATCGAGTGTAGCCTCAGCCAATTCACCAGCGGTGGCAAACAGATCGGCACTTAGGATCGGTTTGTCGTAAACCTCCCCCGCGGGTAGCTTGCCTGGCCACCGCATCATGAACGGAACGCGTAAGGCCCCTTCGTACATCGATCCCTTTTCACCGCGCAACGGCAGATTGCTGGAGGTCAATTCACGCGTCGGCCCACCGTTGTCACTCAGGAAGACAACCAGCGTTTGGCGATCCAGACCAGTCTCATTGAGCTTGGCGAGGATCTGCCCAACGCCCGCGTCGAGCGAGACGAGCATTGACGCAAAGATCCGACGGTGGATGTCCTCAATGGACTGCAGTCGATTCAAATCGACGTGCTTGCCCTGCAGCGGGCTGTGGACTGCGTTGTAAGCGACCAGCAGGAAGAATGGCTTGTCTTGATGGCGATCGATAAAACGGACCGACTCGCGAGTGAACGCATCGGTCAAGTACTCCTGTTCGTCGACTGGCTGTCCCTGACGAACAATTGGATTGTTGGCATCGTAGGCAGGTTCGTCGTGTCCCATGTGAGTGGAATAGACGAGGTCGTCTCCCAGCCAGCGCCCTTGCCCACCGTCGGGAAGTGTCTTGCGTCGCAGCATGGTGGTCACGCCGGAATAGGGTGGTGCAGCAAAGTAATGCCCCTCGTGTGTAAACCCAAAGAACTCATCAAACCCATGGCGCAAGGGATGAAAGTCAGCAGCTCCTCCCAAATGCCATTTGCCGATAAGACCTGTGGTGTAACCCTGCAAATGAAGCATTTCAGCAATCGTGGTTTCACTGGAGGGAAGACCTATGTTGGGGTCTTCGTTGCGAGGGCCGATGGGATTGAATTCGTAGCCAAAACGCGTTGGGATTTTGCCTGTCATCAGCCCTGCGCGAGACGGGCTGCAATTGGGTCCAGTCACATACCCCTGCGTAAAACGAATTCCACCAGCAGCGATGGAATCGATATGCGGGGTGGGGATTTGGTTGTTTCCCTGGCATCCCAACTCGCCATAGCCGAGATCATCCGCTAGCAATATTATGATGTTAGGCTGATCCGCGGCGAATAGCGATTGACAGGCAAGTGCCAGCAGCCAGGCTGCCAAACACGGTGCGGCGCCTCCGTGTTTATGGTCAATATAACATTGAGATCTACGGGAGAGCATTGTGGCGAGGAAGCGCATTGAGAACTCCTAATGCGTCGCTGAGCCGATGATGATTTCGTTGTCATGGCGAGGCAACTTGATTTGGAACCGCGCACCACCGAGGGGACTGGTGTCGATCGTGACTTCACCTTGAAGATTTTGGCAAATGCGTTGTACCAATGCCAAACCGAGTCCAGCTCCAGGCTGTGTATCCCCGGCCAAGCGTTTGAAAGGCTCAAAGACAGTCTTACGATCGGCTTCTGGAATCCCCGAACCGTCGTCGTCGACGGTGATGATCACCAACCCATCGCGCTCCGCCACACTCACTTCCACGCATTGCCTAGCGTACTTGCCCGCGTTGCTGATCAAGTTTCCAATCGCGCGCAGCAGGCCCGCCCGATAGGTGATCAATTCGATGGGTGCAGACGACTCGCTCATATTGAATTGAATCGATGGTTGGAGCGGGGCGTAAATCGTAATCGCTTCACTCATTAGCTCATCCACCTCAACCACTTCGCGAGGAGCTACTTCTGCCCCCTGTTCCAGTCGCGTATAGTTGAGCAATTCACCGACCAAATCGTCGAGCCTGTCGGTAGCCTCATCGATGGAGTCCAACCGCTGCAACCGCTTGGTTTCGTCATCGGCAGACCGCACCAACTCGGTAGCGAATTTTATCCGTGCCAGCGGTGTACGCAGTTCGTGAGACACGGCCTGCAACAGTTCTTTTTGAGATCGCAGGAGCGTTTCCACGCGACCAGCCATCGTATTAAACGCGGTGACGATCGGTAAACCTCGCTTGCTTTTGCCTTCGTCAATCCGCGCCGAAAAATTTCCATCTGCAATGGCTAACGCGGTGCGTTCTACGGTGCGGAACTGCCTAGCGATTGGCCGCATGACAATTGCAATAGCCCCGGCCGCCAACAACAATACACTGCCGAGCCCCAACAAAACATTGCTCCGGGTTGGGCCTGCGAACTGCGGGAGTGGTCCGAGCTCCACTAGCCAGTCGGTATTCGGAATCGCCGCTTCCATTTGTGAGCGATAGAGGACTGCCTCGCCGCGCTCAAGCCGGCGGATCATCTCTGGGGACAATCGCCGATCTTGTCGACGGACGACCTTCACAGGGTAGTCAAACCGCGATTGAATATTGGCGATGGTTGCCTCATAGTTGGCCTCGCCCCCTTCGATCACCTCATCTCGCGCCAACAGGGCTCCACCCCCGAGAGCAACTTCGATGACCTTAATATTCTCCGCGTCGGTTGTACCTTGAAATACATAGGCTTGGATTACCCAAGCCACGAATAGGATCACGATGACCCCCAGGTAGAAACGCAGGAACAATCGCGTCATGTTGACTTGGCCATCAGATACCCAACACCCCGTATCGACTTGATCCGCGTGGGCTGGTTCGAGTCATCATGCAGCTTGCGACGCAGCCGAGAGACGCGCAAATCAATGGAACGATCTAGGCCATCGTAGGGGATTTCTAATAGATCGATATAAACGTCTTTGCGGGGGACCACCGTCCCGGTTCGTTCGGCTAGGTAGTACAATAAATCGAACTCAGCTGTGGTCAAATCGATTTCCTCGTTGGCCATCCGCACAATGCGACTGGCAGGTTCAATCTGCAAGTCACCGACTTGAAGCACACTATCCACTGGATGCGAGTCCAGTGCTGATGACTGAATATCGCCGCGTCGCAAGTGGATCTTCAAGCGAGCCAACAGCGCTCGTGGGCGAACCGGCTTGCTCATGAAATCATCGGCACCAACTTCCAAGGCGATCACTTCATCGATTTCTTCGCCGCGGGCTGTCAAAACGATGATGGGGCCAGCGAAATTCGGACGCACGGCACGACAAACCTCAAAGCCGTCCGCTCCAGGCAAACCAATATCCAACACTATGGCATCGTATGTTTGGCGGCCAATGAGTTCGATGGCCTGTTGTCCATTCGGTTCGATGGTAACCTCAAAGTCCTGTTCGCTCAAAAAATCGCGCACCATCGCCGCCAAGGGCAGATCATCTTCAACGAGCAGTAAATGTTGTTTCAAAATTTCGATAGCGATGCAAAAAGTACGTCAGGCTTTCCAGCCTGACCCAGTATTTGTCCTACACATTGATGCCTGTCGCCAGGAAAAAACGGTCAGGCAGCATAGCCTGTCGTACGAAGATTGTACCAATAATCCGGCAGCTGGTTGCCCCCTAAGCCCGGCTGATTCCGCTACGATAAGCAATCGCGACAAATTCACATCAACCCCATAACCTGCTCAGGAATCCTAAACATGCCATGCTGTGCACGATCCAAAAAGTTCTATGGGCTACTGCTTGGCCTATTGTTGGCCGGAGGTTTTTACTTGACGACCAGTTCATCGCCCAATGCGGCTGACATTGACGCCAAAGTCCTACGACATGTAGTGATGTTTCAATTCAAAGCGACTTCCTCCAAGGAGGACGTGCAGCACGTGATCGACGAGTTTCGTGCGTTGCCGACCAAGATTCCAGCGATCGCGAGTTTTGAATACGGTACAGACAATAGCCCTGAAGGATTGGCCGACGGATTTACTCACTGCTTTCTACTGACCTTTAAGACGGAAAAAGACCGCGAAGTTTACTTGCCACACGAGGCTCATAAGGCCTTCGGAGCTACGTTGCGTCCTCACTTGGAAAAAGTCCTCGTGGTCGACTATTGGGCAGCGAAATAGTCCAGCCCGGATTGCTAGTAACATTTGCAATACCGTTCCAGACGTAAGCAGTCAGCTCGAGATATACGCAGTTCGTTCCCGATTGGTGAGCCGACGGCGCTTGCCAACTGGCACTCACACGTTGTGAACCTCAGGCGCTAGCCGTGGGCCTCACTAAGGCTGGTGCCCACGGCTAGCGCCTGAGGTTCACAACGTGAGTGCTAGTTGGCGTATTCCGCCACAGCGACCTTTACCACAACCTTGTGAACGGTCCCTTCGCCTGCCAACGGTGCGTGGGCATCGTCGGGAAAAAAGATGGCGAAGTTCCCGGCGTCGAGCGGAAACCAAGTTCGCGGCTCTTCTTTGAAGAAGCCGATATCCTTATCGCGGTCATATTTTGATAGGACTTGTTGACAGGAAGGTGTGGATCGCCAACCGATCAGGTCCGTCCCGCCAATCACATATTGGATATCGATGTACCGCGCATGGAATTCAAGCGGCGACTCTGGTTTGCCACGCCCTTGGTCATGAGCGACTATGGCAAACACGCGCTCATCATCAATCACATGCTTTCCATCGGCCAAACTGAGAAGGTCGTTGCGGTGCAGGAAATCAAACCCAAGCTTTAGTCCAGACACCAGCATTTGATATCGGGCAGCTTGAGATAAATGGTCGATGATCATTTTGCGGTAGCTGCCTGTTGGTGCGGTATTAATTAATTGCCCAGGTTTTGAGTCAAAGCGAAAGCGATTTACTACTTCTGTCGGGCGGGCCCTCGATCGTCGCACGGTTCTCCGAACCGTGACTCCTTCCAAGCCAACGATCGTCGTACGATTCTCCCAACCGTGATTCCATCCAAGCTATTCGGCCGCAAACCACGACTTCTTCCACTACGGAGGAAAGTCAATTCGGAGGGAAGAAGCGGTGTTGGCCCTGTTTGGCAGCCTGATGCGACTGGGGCGTGTCTTGTGCAATCCCAGGATCTCCCTGTGAAGTCATCCATGCCTCAAGTTCGGCGGCCAAGCGATCTTTGATCTCTATAACCCGTTCGTCGCCAATCAAATTGGTCATCTCATAGCGATCATTCGACAAGCGATAGAGTTGTTCTGCGGGCCGGTGGGTGTAGCGTTTGACCAATTCATAGGTGTGGGGATTGGTGGAAGCTTCCCAGATCCAAGTTGCCCAGTAGGGATTGTTGAGTTCTCCATTCCCCTTGGAGCCCATCAAATGCTTTTCGATGAAGGTCTCATCTGGCGAGAGATTGCGTATGTAATGGAACTCACCATCGGTGATGGAACGAATTGGGTAGGCGGGTCCTTCAGGATAGTTGTTGTGCATACCATAGACGAACTGTCGATGCTCCGTACTCGTCCCGCGAAGAACGTCGAGAAAACTTGTGCCGTCCAATTGCCACTTGGCCACTTGGCCACCGGCGGCTTCAATGAGGGTGGCTGCGACATCAGCATACTGAACGAGCGCGTCAGTTCGTGTGCCCGGTTTGACAACGCCCGGCCAGCGCGCGATCAGAGCGGTATGCACTCCCGTATCCCAATTGGTCCACTTGCAGCCAGGAAATTGCGACCCCTGTTCAGATGTAAAAAGTACGAGCGTCTCTTCGGCCTGTCCTGACGTCTCGAGCACCTGCAGCAACTCGCCGACTTGGCTATCCATGTACGTAATCTCGGCCAAGTACCTGCCGTAGTCCTCGCGTGTGCGCTCGGTATCGGCGATGTTCGGTGGGAGTTCTATTGCCTTTGGCGGATACTGACTGGCATCCCCCATGACCCATGGCACATGCGGCTCGACGAGGGCTACTACTAAACAAAACGGTTGTTTGGGATCGCGAGTGATAAACTCTTGGACTTGGGTAATATCATGAGCCTTGGTTGGATTGCGAACACAGCTCGCGTCATAGCCACTAATCGACTCGAAGGGAAACGAAGACGAGGGAAGCACGTGTACCTTACCAGCCAATCCAACGCGATAGTTCATTTCACTCAAATAGTGTGGCAGGCTGGTCGCGGTACTACGACTGGCTGAGTGGTTCCAGGCGCAACCATTGCGCATCGGGTATTGACCACTGTACAATTCCGCTCGGCAGGGTTGGCACATGGCGGAGCAGAGGTACGCGCGATTGAAGACCAAACTCTGCTGGGCCAAGGCATCGAGGTTTGGGGTCAGGGCATTCTGTCCACCGTACATGGGAAGGTCGCTTGAAGTGCAATCGTCGGCCATGACTATCAGCACATTGGGCGGCACCTTGGGTTCCGCCGCACCCAAACGGATCGAAGGCAGAACACAAATCAGTAGCAGAGCGAAGGCTGCAGAGTGTGATTTTCGTTTGGCAAGCATGGGCAGAAACTTAACAAAGTAAGGATGGATGGCGTCCGGCTCACGCGCTAGACGTTGTCTCAAAAGTTGCCTAATTGTAACGGAAATGGAAGCACTTTTGGGGCTCGAGCTTACCTAGTCTGGTTTGACGTGATGGTCGCTGATCGAAGCAGTTTAACCGTCCAATATAGTGTCTCACTCTGGGGCGACTGGGCGACGTCGTCAATCCGCTGGGTGATATCTTCGAAGCATTGTCAATTGTGTCGCCCTTGACACTTGTAACGATTGTTGCGATTAGTCTGACGGAAAGATGTGCATGTCCAATGGTGTTGGATACTGAAAACTTACGGCCTTCAGCTTGACCAAGCACAAGAGATGACGCATGGTTCGTCGTCAAATGTAATCGATCGACACCGGGGATGACATAGCGACCGGCGGTTGAGAACTAAGATTGCTCCCCGAATTGCATGGAGAAGCTTCCGATGAAAGTTTTACTGGCTGATGATTCTGGCGTAATGCGTAAGATCATCATTCGTTCACTCAATGCCTGTGGCGTCACGGACGTCGTTGAAGCTGCGGATGGCAAATTGGGCTGGGAGGCTTTTCAGGCCGAGTCCATCGATTTCGTCTTGGCTGACTGGACGATGCCTGAAATGTCAGGTTTGGAATTGCTTAAGGAGATACGTGGCTCTGGATCCGACGTTCCAGTCATTATGGTCACTACGGAAGGTGAAGTGACCAAGTTGCTCGAAGCGATCGAAGCCGGAGTATCGGACTACTTGTGCAAGCCATTCCCGAAAGAAGAGTTGCGAGATATGCTCGACAAATTCGTGGCAGTTTAACGCCACCATTCCAAACCACACCTACATCTAGCCTTGCCGCGGAAGTCCCACCGAGCCTAGGACGGACATGCTTGCAATCCACGAACCTGCCTGTAGGACAAGGGAAGTCAAAACGGACAGGAATTTCCGTTTTGCACCTTATGCAACCCGCCATTTGGTCCCGCGGCCAACCAGAAAATGCTAGACAGCGGGACATCCACCGGCATCGCATGGGCGATTTCTCACAGTGGCAGGGAGTTCCAGCACAGAATAAGCAGCCAGCCATTATTGACGACGGGCTTTGATTTCGATTAGCATGACGAGTTTTCCCGCGTCCAAAGGTTCCCAATCATCGTGCAAGATGCAATTGCCAAAGCTGATACGCTTATCGAGGCCATGGGCTGGATCCGCCGTTTTCGGGGGAAGTCAACGGTAATCAAGCTGGGGGGAAGTCTACTGGAGGACCAGGAAGCGATCCACCATCTGTTATTAGACGTCATTTTAATGGAAACGGTGGGGATGAAGCCGGTGATCGTCCATGGGGGCGGCCCGAGTATCAATCGCGCCATGGAACAGGCGGCCATCGAGCCCAAGTGGGTCAAGGGACGTCGCGTCACCGATGAGGCCACCTTGCGGATCGTGGAAAACGTCTTGGCTGGCGAAGTCACTCAATATTTGACGGATGAAATCGAACGCCTGGGTGGTCGCGCGGTCAATTTGAATTTTGCCGGTGGTTCGAATGTGCTGCAAGGAGAGAAGCTTCACATACTAGACGACGATGGTACTCCTATCGATCTCGGTTTTGTTGGACAGGTCACGCAGGTCGATCGAACAGTGATCGAAAGTGTCGCCTACGCCAATCAAGTCCCGGTCATTCCCTCGATGTGCATTGACGGTGAAGGCCAGAAGTACAACGTCAATGCGGATACGGCTGCGATGGCTGTGGCCGAAGCATTGGGGGCGGAAAAACTGATCTTCCTAAGCGATGTCAACGGCGTTCGCCGCGACAAACACGATCCGTCGACAATTATCCATTCACTCTCCGCTGAGGAAGCTCGCGAATTGATTCGTGAAAAGGTAATCGACGCTGGGATGATCCCTAAGATTGAAGCTTGTTTGTCAACACTTTCACGTGGAGTGCAACAAGTTCATATTATTGATGGTCGACTGAGGCACTCGCTGTTGCTGGAAATATATACGACCAGCGGCATAGGGACGGAATTAGTTCAGACGCGTAGAGTGGCAGCCCCCGTTTGAAAAACAAGACAAACGAGTATTGCCAAGGCAGCGACCAGTCGCTGCCTTTGTTCGTTTATCCCGCAGTCAACCATGCGGTTCAAACGTAGGACCGTTCAAAAAGAGAAAGTTCTCGTCACACTCCGTGTGACGTCCCTGTGAAAGCAAGGCTTTTCGCTGGCAGGTGGACGTCACACGGAGTGTGACGAGTACAAATTGAACGGTATCCGGGCTAAACGCCACGGTGCATCGAATTTATACCATTGGAAAAAATAATCATGACAGCTATCGACCAATTGAATTCCGAACAAACTATCCAGTTGTTCGAGCGATATGTGATACAGAACTACAAACGCTACCCAGTCAATTTGGTCCGCGGAGCTGGGTCGTTGGTATGGGACAGTGAGGGTTGCGAGTACCTCGACTTTTTTCCGGGCTGGGGCTGCAATCTGTTAGGGCATTGTCCGCCTCGGGTGGTGGCCGCGGTGCAAGAGCAAGTGGCCCGACTGATTCACGTCCCCAACACGTGGCATATGGCTGAACAGGGTGTCTGGGCCCAAATGCTGGTAGAACGCGCCTTTGATGCACAAGCCTTTTTCTGCAACAGTGGTGCTGAGGCCAATGAGGCAGCCATTAAATTGGCTAGGCTGCACCAGGGACCCGAACGCTACAAGATCATCACCTTTCAAGGTGGCTTTCATGGTCGCACAATGGGAGCCCTGTCCGCCACGGCTCAGCCCAAGTATCACGAAGGGCTCGGCCCCATGTTGGCTGGTTTCTCCTATGCTCCCGTCGGCCAACTCAGCGAAGTTGAAAAGCGAATCGACTCTGCTACGGCTGCCATCATGATCGAACCCATCATGGGTGAAGGGGGGGTGCAGATTCCAAGCGCAGAGTACCTGCGCGGATTGCGTCAATTGGCCGATGACCATCAACTGCTGCTGATCTTCGACGAAGTCCAAACCGGTTGTGGTCGCACCGGTCATTGGTTCGGCTATCAGTACTTTGACGTCGAGCCCGATATTATGACTCTGGCCAAATCTCTGTGTGGCGGTGTGGCCGGGGGGGCTATGCTCGCGCGGCGCGATATCGCCCCAAGCCTCAAGCCAGGTACCCACGCCAGCACCTTCGGCGGTAATCCGCTAGCCGCCGCGGCGGGTATCGCCATGCTCGAAACTATCGAACAAGATGGCTTGCTCGAGAAGGCACGGGAAAACGCCGATTTGTTCGCCGCCCATTTGAGGCAACTTCAGACCTCCTGCGATCATGTGCGCGAGGTGCGACAAGCGGGAATGATGATCGGCATCGAATTAGAATTTGAAGGAGCCCCCATCGTGCAAAAATGCTTGGAGCAAGGTCTGTTGATCAATTGCACACAAAACAACGTTTTGCGGTTATTGCCGGCTATGAATATAGAAGCCCAGCAAGTCCATCAGGGGATGGAACTGCTGTCAGGCGTCGTGATGGAGCAGGCAGCACACACCAGTCAAAGTCAAGTAGAAGTTTAAGGAGTCCAAATTGAGACATTTGATCTCACTGTTTGACATCAGCCAACAGGAATTGCATACGATCTTAAACCTCTCCGAGCAGGTCAAAGCATTGCTGCGCGCGGGGTGCCGTCCGCCTTGGTTGGAACGCCGCGTGTTAGCATTGCTGTTTGAAAAGCCTAGCTTACGGACGCGCGTCAGCTTCGAAGCCGGTATTAGCCAACTGGGAGGGACCGCTTTGTTCCTCGGCGAAGAAGTAGGGTGGCAGAGCCGCGAAGCCACCGACGATTTCGTGCGCGTGCTGGCTCAGTACGTCGACTTTGTCGTGTGCCGTGCCAAGTCACATTCCTCAGTTCAAGATCTCGCTCGTTTTAATGTCGTGCCGATCATCAACGGCTTAACCGATCAAGCGCATCCCTGCCAAGCGCTGGCCGATCTGCTCACCATGCGGCAGGCCTGCGGTCCGTTGGATGGTCGACAGGTCACCTTCGTCGGCGATGGCAACAACGTAGCTCGATCACTGGCCGTGGGCTGCGCCATGGTAGGCATGCGTTTCCGCTTGTTAGGTCCACGTGATTACTTCATGCCACAAGCGACAATTGACGAAATTCTGAAACACTACCCAAACGCGGACATCGATCAAAGCGACAGTCCGCAGGTCGGCTTGGCTCACGCGGATTTTGCCTACACCGATGTGTGGACCAGCATGGGACAAGAAGCAGAGATGAAATTGCGGCAGTCGATCTTCAAGCCCTTTCAACTAAACCGGCAATTGCTCAAACATGCGGGTTCCCAGTGCAAAGTCCTGCATTGCCTACCCGCGCGTCGGGGAGAAGAGATCACGGACGAAGTCATCGATGGCGCTGCCAGTCTTATTGTCGAACAAGCCGGCAATCGCATGCACGCTCAAAAAGGACTGCTGATCTGGCTGGCATTGCAGCACGGACAGCTCTCAGCCAGCGAATTGGAAAGCCAAGGAATCGATTTGCCGTTGGGTAATTCGTAGTAGGGTTGTGTCTAAAAAATTCGCTCTTCAGAAGAATTAGTGGGTAACAACTGAGGGCGACAGGTTTTGAGAGGCCGGCTTTTGAGAGGCCGGGTTTTGAGAGGCCGGCTTTTGAGATGCACAGCAGGGCAAAAAGAATATCGTTTACGCCGTTTCGCTTAATCTGCCCAGCGAAACGGAGGTAGGCTCCGGCTGAGGAGCACCCTGCCAAGGGACAACTGAGTCAGGGCGAGAAGAATGTCTCGCTTGGCCTCGGTAAGACTTATGTTTTACCGAGGTTGAGTTTCTGAATACCGAATGATTTTAGCCTGAAGCCATTCTGTTTGCCCTGCCATGCCTCGGAAAACCTATCCAACTTGCTTCTTGAAGCGATTGACTACCCACAGATTCTTCTGAAGAGCCAAATACTAAGGACCAAACCCTTCAGATTTCCAGATGCGGAATTTGTTTAATGCCAAGCCGGAGCAGACTGTCGATCCGAGTTCGTTTAGCCACGGGCGAAAACCACAACAAAAAAAGCATTTCCCTGTAGCGCGTGCCATTCAGCCTCAACCCCATTGCTTGTCACATCAATTAAGATTGAGAGCAGGAGTAAAATTAAGCATGAAGGGCAAGCCGTGCTCTGGCTCGGCGTTAAACGAAAACTGTATGGCGTTGGTGTTAAGCGAACTTCTCTCACATATCGAGTCTTCATGACTATGCAACGATTTATCAGTCTTGTTTTGGGCATTCTATTCGCTACCGCGCTGACCGCTGCTGAACAGCCAAACATTGTGTTTGTGATCGCTGACGATTGCACCTTTCGCGACTTGGGTTGCTACGGGGGCCAAGCCCACACACCGCATATTGATCGCTTGGCCACCCAGGGGATGCGCTTTTCGCGGTGTTTTCAGACCGCTCCGATGTGCTCCCCCACGCGTCACAGCATTTACACCGGACAATACCCAGTTAAGACGGGAGCCTATCCCAATCACACGCAGGTCGAACCAGGGACTAAGAGCTTGGTGCAGTATTTAGCGGTACTGGGTTATCGCGTGGCGCACAGCGGCAAATCCCATGTGGGACCTGCGCCCGTGTTCGCCTGGGAGCATCTTCCTGGTAACAGCAATCCAGAGTTCGAGCACGTCGATGCATTTGTGGCGGAGTGCACGACGAAAGCCAAGCCCTTTTGCCTCTTGCTCTGCTCCAATGAGCCACATACACCATGGAACAAAGGCGATCCATCGCGGTACCCGCCTGAGCAAATCATACTGCCTGAGTACTTCGTCGACACGCCTGAGACTCGCGCGGGAATGTCGCATTACTTGGCAGAGATTACGTATTTCGATTCGCAAGTTGGACAGACGCTGGAATTGCTGGACAAACATGGCATAGCGGACAACACGCTGCTGATGGTCGTCAGCGAACAAGGGAGCTCGATGCCCTTCGCTAAATGGACACTTTACGATAACGGCTTGCAATCTGCCTGTATCGTGCGTTGGCCAGGCAAGGTAGCTGCGGGGCAAGTCAATCCGGCCATGATTGAGTACGTCGATTTCTTGCCAACCTTTGTCGAAGCGGCTGGTGGCACCCCCGATCCTTCCATCGATGGCCAGAGTCTGCTACCGGTCCTGGCAGGCAAGCAAGAGCATAAACAATTTGTCTTCGGTGAAATGACCACCCGCGGCATCATCAATGGCTCTGAGCATTATGGTATTCGCTCAGTGCGTTCCGACGAGTTTAAATACATCTGGAACTTTACGCCCGACACGACCTTTCAAAACGCTTGTACCCGCTCGCCTGAATTCGAGAGTTGGCAAGTCAAGGCAGAGTCGGGGGACGCAGAGGCTCGAAACAAGGTGAACCGCTACCAGCATCGCCCCGAAATCGAGCTGTACAATGTGGTGACCGATCCACTGGAGTTGAACAATCTGGCAGCGGATTTGAACTACGAAAACGTCAAGGCCGAGTTGCGCCGGGAGCTTGAGAATTGGATGGACCATTGCGGCGACCGCGGTCAGGAAACCGAGATGGACGCCTTTAAGCACATGCCCAAGAAAGCCGATCGCGAGTAAGTTGGAATGGTGTGCCACGAGACTCCTACGCTGGCCCACTGTTTAACCAAGCCGTAGCAGCCGATTCGCAGCGATTTCGGATGGCGAGAGTTTTTGAGCTTGGTCAATGATGGATTGGTTGCATCAATTGATTGAGGCTGCGAAGGGGCCGGCAGACGCTGCCTGTGGTGCGTCGGAGACTTGGGATTGTGCCAGAAAGGATGGGCTTGAGGTTGATTGCTAGATTTCCGGCTTAATAATTCCAGGCTTGGGCGCTGCCGTCGCCTGCACAGGCTGTGACTAATACGCTGGGATACTCTTTTCTTAGTTGTGATTTTCGCGATTGGCCGATCGAACTCTGATCGACAGCCTGCTCCGGCTCGGCGTTAAACAAATTCCGCAGCTGGAAACTTCAACGGTATGGTGTTTAAAAGCTGGACTGTTCAGGGTTAACATTTCGACAACCTGCTCCGTTGCGAACGTAAACGAAAAAAAGCGGGCAAGTTGGCTTGCCCGCGTCTAGTTGGCATTCTTAAGTAGCTGTCAACTTGTGACTAAGCAAACGGACTGTACTTGCCGGGAACCGGATGCGGGTAGGCACCGTTTTCGTCAGGCATCGTCGGCGGATCAGTGTCGAGCGTATAGCCGTCGATACCGGGTGCCAACTCACGTCCTTTGGCCAGCAATTCGTCCCACTTGACGATTTTACCCGAATAGCAAGCTTCGCGGCCGAGAATGGCGGTAAACGTCGACTTGGCGCCGTATTCACCTTCATTGTAGATTTCGCCGCGCATCAGGGCTTCGATCAAATCGTGCTGCTCCTGTTGGTGGCCGTTGAGCGGCTTGCCAGCGAACTTCCAAGCATTGGCCCCTTCGATCGTACCGGAGGGATCTGAGGTGCCTTTCGAACCATGCGCAAATTCGCTGACATTGTTCCAAGCGTTTGCTAAGTGACGACCTTGGCTAAACATCTTAGTGCCGTCGGCGAACGTATATTCGCAGAAAGTATGATCGAAGATCTGCGACTTGGTGGGATCGCCGTCCATGCGTTGTTCGCGGCCCCCCATGCCATTGCATTCAACCGGATACTCACCCTTGACCCAACATCCCACGTCTAGATTGTGAATATGTTGCTCGCAGATCTGATCCCCGCAGAGCCAATTGAAGTGATACCAGTTGTTGCACTGGTAAGCCATTTCGGTAACTTGCTTACCTTCGGGCATCAACGCTTGAGCGACTTCACGTCCTCGGTGCCAAATTCCGCCACCATTCCAATAGACGCGGAGGGCAATGATATCGCCAATGGCCCCATCGTGCAGTCGCTTGACCGTTTCCATGTATTGAGGTTCGTGTCGACGTTGCAGTCCAATGCCGACCATCAAGTTTTTCTTCTTCGACTCGGCAACTGACTCCAATACACGCTTCACTCCGACAGCATCCGAAGCGACTGGCTTCTCCATGAAAATGTGCCGGCCTTTGTTGACCGCGTATTCAAACTGCTGTGGCTTGAATCCGGGAGGGGTCGCGATGACCACCAAATCGCAGTCGACATCAATGGCTGCCTTGTAGCTGTCCAATCCTGAAAATATACGATCCTCAGGGACGTCAACTTTGTCGGGATATTTTTTCTTGAGCGAATTGATTTGACTGGAGGCTTTTCCGCCGAAAGCATCAGCGACCGCCACCAACTTCACGTTCCCCTTGGTCTCCATGATGTTGACAGCAGCACCTGAGCCGCGACCACCCAGGCCAACGACGACAAAACGAATCTCGTCGGAGCCTGCGGCATGTGCGGTGCGCGCGATTTGGGAGGCGGCTACGAGGGTCGCGGCCGAAGCGGTCGAAGTTTTAATAAAATTGCGACGCGAGGGAGGTGTCGTCATTGGTAGGTACCCCTGTTAACGTGATTTAAGTTGACCTTAAGCAAAGACCAGAGGCCACATTGTAAACCGAGCCAGGGGGGAAAACCAGTAGCCGATGAGGAGTGCGGCGAGCGTTAAGCGATGCCGTAGCGGAATTCGCCAAGAATTTCGAAGGCGTATGCTCGACCTTGGACTGACGAAATTTTTGGCGAATTCCGCTACAGGCCAACAACGAAATTCTTGGCGAATTCCGCTACGTATTAGCACTCCAAAGTTTAGGCAGCCTTCTGGCTGGGCTGGGGACAGATCAAGGCGAAGAGGCGTTCGAATTCTTCGGGATTGCTAAAGTTAATCACAATTTTCCCACGTCCGCTCTTCTGCTGCCGAATCTCAGCCTTGGTTCCCAGCGACAATCGGATCTGCTGTTCGAGGGCAGCCAAATGCGGTGTGTCGCGTTTGCGTGGTCCGCTACGCGATGCGTTCGGCCTAGGTTTGTTCTGACCATCTTGTTCTAGCAGATGTGCGGCGACGCGGCGCTCAGTCTCACGAACGGTCCAGCCCTCTTCCATGATCGTGTGTGCAAACTGGAGCTGCTCTTCTTCATGACCCAGCGGCAACAGCGTTCTAGCATGTCCCGAACTGAGCTTGCCGTTCTGCACATGCACTTGTAGTTCGGCGGGCAATTCCAGCAGACGCATCAAGTTGGCGATGGTGCTGCGGTCAATCTTCAGACGCCTGGCGAGATCTTCTTGCGCACATTGGTGTTCGTCGATGTACCGGCGAAACGACATTGCTTTTTCAATCGCATCAAGATCTTTGCGTTGCAGATTTTCGACAATCGCCAATTCGGCTACTAAGCGATCGTCGGCCTCTCGAACTTCCGCGCGTATTTTGGTCAAACCAGCATGAATCGTGGCCCGCAGACGGCGCTCGCCACTAATCAACTGATACCCATCACCAACTTGCCGAACCAGAATGGGTTGCAGTTGTTGGTGCTCGCGAATACTCTCAGCCAAAGAGGCAATCTCAGTTTCGTTGAAACGCCGACGTGGTTGAAACGGATTGTTTTGAATATCGCTGACGTTGATTTCAATCGAATGGATCGGAACAGGATTGTGATCGTCGTCCTCTTTTTTGTCTGCACCACCGCCCATCACGGAGCTAGACATCGCGCCCTGTTTGGCTTGTGGTCGTCCGGCCAGAGGGACTGCTCCAGTCACTCCTGTGGTGTGGCTGGACTCAGGTGCGTGAATTTTTAAGTTCGCAGCACGCGAGCCGGCTGCGTCAACTTTTTCGACTGCTTCATCGCGTTGAGAACGGGTTGGCAAAGCGCTGACAGCTGACTGTGAGCCGCGGACTAAGGCGCTACTGCGATTAGCTGAGCTTCCGCTTGGGTTTCCGCTAGATAACTTCCCTTTGGGGAACGTTTCAACGAGTCCCGCTTCCGTGGGCGCTGTGCTATTGCCACTAACGCGTCCTGCGGCAACCGTGGTCCCGCCGCTTTCGAGAACGCCTTCCTCTTCGAGTGGTGTTCCTAGTAGGGCTGCCAAACCTCTTCCTAAACGACGGTCTTTAGTCACGTTCGAGTACCTCCATGCACAGTTCTAAATACGCTCGGCAGCCACGCGATCGGGGAGCGTAATCCATTACGCTTTTTCCATGGCTGGGGGCTTCCGAAACCGCCACATCGCGCGGAATGACGGTATCGAAGACGATATCGCCGAAAAAATCCCGCACTTCTGCATCGACTTCGTGGGTCAATTCAAGAGTTGGATCATACATCGTGAGTAGGATTCCGCCAAAGGTCAATCTGCCCTCTCCGCGCTGCATTACGTCACGAATTACGTGAATCATCTGCGTCAGACCTTCCATCGCGTAGAATTCGCATTGGATTGGCATCAACACTTCAGTGCTAGCACTCAAAGCGGCTTGGGTGAGTTGTCCCAGCGAAGGTGGGCAATCGATCAACACATAGTCAAAGCTAGCCATTCCAGCGTCTAAGTGCTGCCGGAGAATTGCCGCATCGCTTTCGCCACCGTGTTCCAGTCGATCGACATCAACAAAGCAGCGACTGCCGGGGAGCAATTCCAGATTTCCCCAAGCGGTTTCCAACAAACTTTGCTTCAACGGTGTTTCGAGCAGCAATGGGTGACTGGCTGCCGGTTGCATCCCCACGCCGCTGGTTGCGTTGCACTGAGGATCCAAATCGATGAGCAATGTCCGTTCACCCGCCCGGGCCAAACCCACGGAAAGATTGACGGCCGTGGTGGTTTTACCCACCCCCCCTTTTTGATTCGCTATGCAGATGATCCGTGCCATGCCGGATTGTGCCGAATTGGCAGCGCTATGGGAATGGCAATTTCCCGGTAAATTTCACACGTCTCGTTGAATGCCACCATATGCGTTGAGCTGACTCTACAGAAAACTCACCGCCAGCGTGCATTTTCTTTCTCGATGCCCCGTTAGAATCGAGTAGGAGTACGAGCACCATTGCATTGAGTACGAGTACCAAAATGGTGGTGATCAGCAAGGAGTGTCCTAAATGCCGCGTTTTCTATCGTCGCACGTTCGATCGTCGCACGACTCTCCGAGTCGTGACCAATCATCTCGTAACGGTATGCCCTGCCGCCACTTGTTTCGCCAGCACGCGATTGAAAAGTGATTCCGCTTCGAACAACTCTGGATCACAAGCCACCCAGACGGCATGAAACAGCCGATTGACATTGCGTTCATCGTCGTCGCCAGCAGTCTTCGCCAACTCACCGTCGACATGCTGTGTGAGGCGCATCAAGCGTGCCAGATCCAGTTTGGCAGCCAGTCGGAGTTTATCGATTTGGTCGATGGTCAGCGAATGTCTTTTGGTAACCAGTGCCAACTTCGCTTCCAGCCTAGAATGGAAGTAGTCGTCGACTTTCGTCTCACCCAACAGACTGACAGCCAGCGGTTTTCCATCGGCACTACAGAGAACCCACACAAGCTTGGGGACAAGCTTTCCACCGTTTTCGTGCTGAACTCCTTTATGGGGTCGGAGATGGTTGTCGGCATTCTGCCATACAGACTCCCTGCTGACCTCCGCTAGTGGTCGCTCAGCTAGCGGCTTAAGTCCCAATGGATCGGCAGCCCGCGCGGCTGAGACTTCGGCCAGCAAGCACCAACAGACAACCAGTGAGACGATACGCGCCACAGAGTGCTCCGCTCGATCAGGACCTATTCAAAACAATGTTGCTTGTCCAAGCGCGAGCCTGGGAGCGAGCTCAAAGGCTCGTCTACCAGTATAACGTGGCGTAGCAGCCGTAGCGGAAGTCGCCAAGACTTTCGGCAGTTTCACGACGCGGAGAAGTTTCACAACGCGGAGAAGTTTCACGACTCGGAGTAGAGTCACGACTCGGAGCAGTTTCCCGTCTCGGAGAGTCGTGCGACGAAGGGCGTGCGACGAAGGGCGTGCGACGAAGGGGCCGAAAGTCTTGGCGACTTCCGCGACATGTCTAACAGTGCATGACAAAGCCACCATCGACGTTGATCGTTTGCCCGGTGACTTGGTTGGCTCGATCCGATGAAAGGAAGACAACCATGGAGGCGATGTCTTCGCTGGTTTGCCAGCGCCCCAGCGGAACGACGCTTTGGATCTTTTGCGACGCCCATTCCTGGTAACCAAGTCGTTCGTCGGGCGGCACGCTGTTGTGCCAAGCTTGCCACACAGATCGGTTGAGAGTTGTCTGCACCATGCCTGGGCAGACGGTATTGACCCGGATTCCGTGACGCGCCAAATCCTTGGCCATACACTGTGCAAAATTGATATTGGCCGCCTTGCTGGCGCTGTAGGGCGGATCGGTCTGCGAACCCATCTGCCCCGCGACGGAGGCTAGAAAAACGAACGTGCCTCGCGAGTTTTCAATGAGGTGCGGAGTAACTACATGAGCTAAATTCACCATTCCCAGAATGTTCACTTCCAGCGTTCGAGGCCAGTCGCTGGGCTGGAGATTGGTAAAAGGGAAACCGAATTTGCCCGATCCTGTAGCGGCGCAGTGGACCACATGCTCGATTGTGCCACCCGCGGCGGTGAATTCGGCGAACTTGTTGCGTAGCTCATCAAACTTCACGACATCCACGACTTGGGTAGCGACTTCGACCTCGAATTCACTGGCCAACCGTTGGGCAACTGTGGTAAGTTCGCCGGCCAGGTCCCAGAGCAGCAGCGAACATCCCTCGGCGGCAAAGCATTTCGCCGTAGCCAGGCCGATCCCCTGAGCGGCTCCGACAATTAGGGCCGTGCGGCCTGACAATCCCAAGTCCATAGTTCGTTCCTACACCGTTGATTTCCAGCTGATTTACAGGCGTTTTACTGACTCGGTGGACTGCTCAGACCCTTGACTTTGGCTCACCAAGCTGCGATTATAAAGGCTTAGGGCGACAGGTTTCCTAACCACAGGCTCGCCATTTTACCGCGTTCGTTACCCTCTGCAGCGGCCTGATTCGAATTCATGTTCACGTGGCGTAAAACAATTGGACTTCTCGCACTGGTCATTGCCAGCGCTGGTCCTTTGCCACTCTGGATACACCACGCGCAGTGCCACTCGAGCAGTTGTCAAGCGCATAGCGACTGCGGCGAAGAGTCCACGCACACCCATAGTCACACAGCCTGCGGTCATCAACATACGTTACAACCGACTGCCAATCATCCCCGGACATCCGGTGATGAACCCAATTTACTGACCGCTATCCAACTTAACTCGCACGCACATGACTGTTGGATTTGTTTTCAACTTTCGCAGTCGGCTGCGGTGCCATTAATCGTAGACACGGCACACAGTCAACAAGCTACACCTGAGTCGGTCAGTGCTGATCGACACTTCTGCCTGGTCACAGTCTGTGGCCCTCACGCGGCCCGCGGTCCTCCCGCTTAGTCTTCCGCCAAGCTTTCCACATGCCTGGCCGATCAGTACGTCGGGCATTCCAGTATGACAAAGCAGTACGTCAGGCTTTCCAGCCTGACAAAGCCACTGCGAAACTCAGTAGATTGCTGTGCAACTTTGTTTCACGAGCGCTTTGGTTAAGTGAGCGCTAGCGACCACTGATCGCAGGACCTACCAACTCGTACGCGATGGTTGGCTGGCTTCCTGACAGGCTGGCATGCATGGCCTTTCGGGGAAACTAGCCCTCGGGGCACACGACTTGAATAGCGCTGACGCACGTCGCCTACCATAACATTTCTATCAACAAAATCATCAACTAAAAATACAATTATGATCCAGAACTATAAAACACCGCGTGGTTTCACGCTTGTCGAACTGTTGGTCGTCATCGCGATTATCGGCATCCTAGTGGGGCTGTTACTCCCAGCCGTGCAGGCGGCCCGTGAAGCGGCGCGTCGCATGCAATGCACCAACAACATCCGACAGCTTGGGCTGGCGGTTCACAACTATGAGTCGGCCAATCGTCGCCTCCCTTCCGGTTGGATTGCGAACAACGCGCATGGCGAACCAGGTTGGGGCTGGGCGGCCGCCTTGTTGCCCTATATGGAAGGGAACAACCTGCATAGCCAAATCGATTTTCGTTTGCCAATCGAAGATCCCGTTCATGCACAGGTGCGGGTGACTGTTATTCCAACATTTCTATGCCCATCGGATACAGGTCCGAATTTATTTGAAATCGCAGCTGGTGATGGACACGACCATGATCACGACGCCTACAGCCTTGTGGATGATTCGCCGGAGAAACTGTTTCGTCTCTCGAAAAGCAACCTGATTGGTATGTTTGGCACCTTCGAATTGGAAAACGCCCCGTACAATGGCAATGGCATGTTCCATGGTAACAGTCGCATCAAGTTTCGCGATGTGACCGATGGCTTGAGCAACACATTGATGGTCGGCGAACGCGGTAGTCGTTTGGGCAGTAGCCTATGGCAAGGCAACATTCCCGAAGCGGCTGAGCCTCATGCGCGGATATTGGGAGTGGCAGACCATGGCCCCAACGATCCACATGCCCACTTCGAAGATTTCAGTAGCTACCACACGGGCGGCGTGAACTTCATGCGGGCCGATGTTTCCGTGACTTTTCTCGCTGACTCGATCGATTTACGAGTCTACCAGGCCATGTCAACTCGGTCCGGTGGCGAAGTCTTTTCGCAGAGTGAGTAAGCACAAACCGTCAGTGCGGTAGTGAACGGTAGTCTGCTTACGCGGCATTGGCGACTAGAGTCCCGTAGATGGTACTGCCACTGTGCTGATGCCAAGCCACGTGACGTAGAATCCAATCCCGCGACCCGCATGGTTCGGGGCCAAGCACGATGTAGCAACCATCGCACAGGGGTCCAATCACCCGACTGGGAACTTGGCTGATCGGGCCAAGATCGACGAGTATCAATCCGAAGTTGCGTTTCCAAACCGACAGCCAGTGCGGCAAGTTTTCGAGTGAGCGACTGGCGTGCTTGCCAACCGGAACTGGAATTGACACTTCAGACCAAGTTCCCAGACTTGAGCGAACTAGGGACGGAACCGCCTCTGCCCGTTCCGCCGCTCGCCCCAGGTCAGTACCAGCACTGGCCTGCAGACGCACAACTAACATTGGACGAACAACCTCCCGGTGATCTTTGAGAGCGCGGTCCAACAACTGCGACAGTGCATCGACAACTTGGCTATCGCTAGTGTGGCGACTACCACGGGTTAGTCCGATCGTCATCGAAACATTTTGACTTAAATCGCTCACCACATCAGCGGCCCAGTTTGCACCCGATGGGTCGAGCTCGTTTTGTAAGTGCGTCCCTGGTGCGTTCATCGACTTATTTCCTATTGAGTGTTGCCCGATGTGAAGTTGCATGATTCCGCCGGCTTACTTACTTGCGAAGCTTGGCGAACAATTGGCTATAGGGGGCGATTTTGGTGATGGGCTGCTCCGCCTCGTTGGTCGACTTAGCAATCAATGGCAGATCTTCTTCAACTACTATTAAATCGCGATCGTCATCTTGGCTATTACTTGAGGCTGCGGTCCACCCGCTAAAAACGCTCTCCTCCGATAACGCCTGCGGCCGATGCAGCGCATAGACTTCGTCTTGACCACCGTTGCGTACCGCATCGACGGCAGGCTGCGGACGTTGGTCACGCGGCGCGATCTCGATCTGCTCAATGCTAAATGGCTCAACAGAGAAAGCGGCGAAGTTGAGTTGCGACACTAGGTCCTCGATCTCGTCGTGAACCGCCACTTCATCTTGAACATCCAGGGTAGCCACGTCAACGGACCAAGTATCAAATGCTGACTCATACGAAATGAGTGGGCCCGAGACTTCAGGTCCGTCGGCCAACACTTCGTCCACGGTAGCAACGGGAATGCCGAATGCCTGTTGATTCGCTACCGCCACTGCATCAGCGAACTGCTGAATCCTAGCAACATAGTCGGCCGCCTCAGCGGCTTGTTGTGTAGCCCGCGGAGCCTGTTCGTTAGCAAGCTCCAAGGTTTTCTCGTTAAACGTTTTCTCGTCAGCCGCAGCCAAAGGTTGGCTTCCAACTCGATCCCTGCCCGCAGGTTTCTGGGTGCTCGAGCCTGTGAGGCATTCTTCGTCCTCAAAGTCGCTTCCAAACAGGTCCTGCGGAGATCGAATTTGCATTGCAGGCAACTTACTTGACTTGGACTTGCCTGTGTTGGCTGCAACAGCAATCAGCGGAGGATCGTTTTCCCACACGCCCAGCGAATCAAGCTCATGCTGCTCTGCCTCTAACGCCAACAGTCGCTCGTCAGTGGGCCGATTAGCAAAAAAACTATCCACTGTCGGCTCGGCGGCGAAACTCAATTCATCGCAAACTTCGGTAAACTCGAACTGATGAGCCCGCTCGCGTGCTAGTTGCATGTCAAACACTACGCGTGGTCGCGTAAGTTCTTCGCAGCCTTCGGATTCAACCGCGTTATCGGAACCATTGTGTATTGTGGCTTTGCACTGCGGAGTCGCCGAGGATTCGAGATCAAAAGAATAGGGCTCTTCCGAAAGCGATAACTCCTGTACCTCGTCGACCAGTTCTTCCTCGGCAGGCGAAAAAGCAGCAAAGAAACTGTTCTTCAGGCGCGGGATGAATTCATCAGTCGACTCGTCGGCCAATCGTAGTTCAGAATCTGAGTCACCCGCGAAAGTAAGCTCCTGTTCGTCAGCAGCCGGCTGAAACGTCACAGGCGGCTCCTCCGCAGCTGGCTCGGCCGCAGATTGTCGGGCTCGCTCGGTGGGTTTTCGATCGCGCGTTGGATCGACGCTCAAGGAACGGGGCTCGTCCAAATCATCATCGTCGTCAAGCGTACCGAATTCGACGGTACTGGCTCCACGGTCATCACGGCTTGAATTAGAGCCAGCCAATCCGTCGGCACCTGAGTGCCAGGGGGCGGGAAGCTGCTGTAGATCCGCCCAGGCTTCTTCCACCAGGGCGGACGAAAGTGGACACTGGCCACGGGTGATTGCCAAAACTAGGGCATGGTCCATGATCTGATTCGATAGACGCGGTACACCTTCGCTGGCGGCGTAGACGGTAGCCAGCGCTTCATCGGTTATCATTTGTCGCGGCTCGACTCCGGCCGCTGTAAGTTGGTGCCGCACATAGTCACGCGTCTGCTGTCGATTCATCGGCTGCAAATAGCACCGCGCAGCCAACCGCTGGTTGAACGATTCCATTTGAGGTTCGGCGAACGTATGCTCCAGCCGCAGATTGCCGATCAACACTAGCCGCACACGAGGCTGATTGCCTCGAGTGAAATTGGTAATGAGTCGGAGTTCGTCCAACAGTTTGGCGGGGAGAGTATCCGCTTCGTCAACGATGATCAAGATTCCATCCGGCGCATGTTTGCTGGAAGGCTCTAGTCGATCGAGAATCGATAGCCGCAGGTCCCCTTCGGTCATATCACGATAAGGAAGCTGCAATTCGAACAAAATACTCTGCAGTAGAGCGCGGCGACTGCACAATCGAGCGGCGTGGAGCTTGACCACATCGAATCGCGAATCCAAATCTTCGGCCACGACCATGCCTAGTAGGCTCTTCCCCAGCCCGGCACCGCCAAGCACCATGACTGGTCCCTCAGCCCGCATTACAGCCCGAACGATCGTTTGCCGAGCTGTTTCGACGCTCTCGTGTGGGAAATAGAATTTCGAATCTGGGGTCGCTCGGAAAGGACGATCGGGCGAGTGAAATAGTTCTTCGTGCATGAGCGCAGCTCGATTGTTCAAAGCGTAAAGTTGCAAGTAAAGGTCACAAAAAGGTGTCCGACACCTTTTTGGATGTTTGGGAGGTTTAGCTAAGGCATTCCGGACATTAATCGTCCGAGGGCAGCTAGTGGGCTGTCCACCAGCACATCGCGCCAAACCGAGTCAAGGAAAAAGCGGCCGACTGCTAGCACAACCCAAAACGTTACCGCCCACTCACTCAGCCGAGTCAATGGTCGTCCCGCGCGGATCACCGGTCTCGAATCCCCTGGGGTCGGCGCCCCATCATCAACTTTCCTAGGCAATTGCAATGTAGCTGCAAGCGGAATGCTGTCTTGCGCCAGCTCTTCAGCCACACCCCCTGGCTGGAAGGTGCCCCCCGTTTGTTGGCGCAACTGCAACCAACCGACGCTCGATCCGGCGGCCAATCCCAACACGAGAATACTGGCCGCCATCCATAGCGGAATGGAAGTGGAACGCGGTGCAATAATCGGGACACTGGCAATTTGAAGTGCTCCGGAGGATCGTTCGATCTGCTCCTGCCAACTTAGCTCTGCTTGTTTGAGCTGTTCCTTGGCCACATTGATTTGCTCGGTCAATTGCAATCCAATATCGGCATTGCCCGAGAGAATCAACTCCTTTCCAATGGCACTAGCGTCTGCATTTGTAGACGCTTGGGAGGCGTCTTTTGGCTGACCGAAGCTGGCCAGCTGAAATGTCTGGCGCGGGCTGCTAGCAACAACGTTTGTGGAAGGCTCGGGCTCAGGAAGCGATTCCTTTTCGGACAGAAACCTGTGTTGCGCGTCATAGTGCTGCGCAGCTTCTAACTCCCATCGAGCGAACCGGGCCGTTGTTGCCGCTGGAACATTGCTGATTCTGACTGGATCAATTTTGGAGATGTTTTTTAGCCAGGTGTAATGCCGTTCCGATGTACAGCGATTAGCCCACAACGACCCAACCTCAACCAATACGACTTTTTCGTCTGTAGGCTCTGATGCTAGGCTCTCCTCTTGATCGGCCAAATCGAGAACTTTCACTGATAGCAATTGAATCCGCTGCTGCTCCCCGTTCTTAACCGCTTCGCGGTCGGCAATGGCCAAATCGCGAAGCTGCCCAAGCCGTGCTTCGGAGACTACAACTTTCGAGCGCACATGATAGCTCACGTCGATCGGCGGCATAAAATTGAGGCAAGTTAGGACGATAGCCAGCGCGAACACAATGCCGCACCAAGAGGTTCGACGCAAAAGCGCGCTCGAATCGAGGGATCGCTCGAGTCGATTGGCATTGGGTCGATTAGGCTCGTTGCAATTGGAATCGGCCAAAGCACGACACTCCTGGTTGAGAGAACGATGCGGAGAGATTTTCGAAAGTATCGGTTAGGTCGTTATCGTCGGAACAATCGTTAGACTTTGACAGAATCCTGTTTGGGATTAGATTTAGTCAATTTCCTCTGCCGAAGCACTATCAACTAACTCAGTGTCGGGCTAACCCAGTCGTTGGGCCTTATTGCCAATCATCGTGCAACTGGAGCTGAGCTAGCATTAACATGCGGCTTGGTTCAAGCGAAAAGGCCTTAGAAACAGAAATGGTGTCCGACACGAATTCCGCTACACCTTAACCTGGTGCCATTCGTGTCCGACACCTGTTTTGTTTGGCGCTTACTCACAAGTCAGGTAGGCAAGCCGGACGCAAATTGAATGAATGCAATGAACAGAAGAAGTCAAGTCATTCCTCGAATCAAAGTTTGTGGCGTCACTCTAAAAACGGATCTGGATTTCCTGGCCTCGGCAGGCGTAGACACCATTGGATTGAATTTTGTCCCCCACAGCCCGCGATACGTTACTCCCAAACAGGGGCAAGAGCTCAGCCGCCACGCCGCTGAGCTGGGATTGCGACGCGTTGCGGTGACGATGAACCCGACGGCCGATGAGCTCGAGGATTTGCTATCCCACGTTGACGTGGATTTTGTCCAACTGCATGGGCGCGAGCGACCAGTGCTTAGTGTGGCTTGCCGTGGGCTCCCGATCATCAAAGCCACTTCTTGGACCGGACGCCCCGAGGAAATTGAGCTGGTGACGGCCTGGCGCGGAAAAGCAGCCTCTGGAGAGCTGGTTGCATGGTTGGTAGATGCTCACGCGCCTGAGTCGGGGGGGGGGACCGGCCACATAGCTCGCTGGGATTTGTTGCAGCCCCGGCCGGAAGCACTGCAGGGACTCCCGTTGATTCTGGCAGGGGGGTTGAAGGCGACCAATGTGGTCCAAGCAGTACAGTGCACACTGGCCGACGGAGTGGATGCAGCCAGCGGGGTCGAATTGCGTCCTGGAGTCAAATCTTTCGAACTAGTCCAAGCATTTACGGACAACTTATCAGGTCAATGGCCATTTCCTACTGACAATTGAGCACCAGTTCCTAAAATAGTGGTTTTGCGTGGGCAGATCTCCAGCCGAGTCATGGTGGCGCAATGCGTCGCCCCAAGCCCACTGTCGTACCACACTGCAACGCTCAAATCGCGTAAATTTTGGTAGCGCATTGGAGCGCGGAACAGGGGAGACGCTTATGGCTCGAGAAGAGATTCAAATGATTAGACATCGATTGATTGGACTGGCTACAGTACTTTTCATGTTCAGTGGGTGTATTGGTTGGAGCGGTTGGTGCAGCCCTTTGCAGCGGCTGTCCGCGCAGGAGGCCGCAACTCCGCCGGAAACATTCTCGATTCTCGAGTCATCAACCGATTTTGATGAATCATTGCCTCCTCCGGCGCTACCACAGGCTTCGTCGGCCGCATCGACTCCTGAGCCTCCCAACGGGAGTGGCCTGGCTGACGAGCCCGACCCCATGCCTGAATCGCCAACGAATCCGGGTGATCCGTTCGCAAACCTATTCTTGGATCTTTCACAGCCAGATTCGCGCTCACAGCCAACACCTCCCAATGAATTGGAGCTCAATTCGCGCGCGGATTCTGACCCCGAGTCATTGCCGGCCCCCATCGCGAATGTCGCGCATTTCCCTGTGCTGCCAACCAGCGATGGATATACAGTACTCCTGGCAGGTCCAATTCACGAGGCGTTTATCGTGAGCACCGACTCGTTGCGCGCCGCCAGGGAGCAAACTGTGGTCGCCACCGCTCCGCCCAAACCGGTGAGAGAGCAAGCTCCGCAATCCGGTAGCGGACCGAACGAATTGAGCGTCCCGCAATTTGTTGGTAACAAGGTGCAGTGGATTAGCGGTTATTGGGCTTGGCTGACAGATGCAGAAAAATATGTGTGGGTCAGTGGCTTGTACCGCGACATTCCACCTGGAAGGAAATGGGTGGCGGGAGCTTGGGAGCAAACCGACGGCGGTTATCATTGGACGAATGGCTACTGGGCTGAAGCGCAGGGCAACAAAAGTGCGGTGTCCCCACTCCGACAGGCTCCTCCTCCACTCCGCGCGAACGTACCCGGTACGCCGGCACCAGATCCGGATTCTTTCTGGATCCCTGGTCAATGGGTAGTCGCCCTCAGTGGCAGCGACGCAGCCGATACGCAACGCGTTGCATTACCACGCGAGTCTAATTATCGTTGGCAGCCCGGGTACTGGAGCAAACGTGAGAAACAGTGGATTTGGCAGCCGGCCCATTATGTCCACACACCCACTGGTTATCTCTACGTTAGTGGTTACTGGGATTACGAGCCGCATTTTCGTGGACAAGCCTTCGCGCCGGTGATTTTCGATCTACCGTCGCTAGCAGAAGCGGAGATTGTCTACAGCCCCAGCTATCCCCTGTCGCGCCCAGCAGCGGCGTTGCTACATATGTTTTCCAAATCCGACAGCCACCACTATTTTTATGGTGACTTCTATGATCGCGCATACGTCGAGCTGGGATATCGCACCTGGTATGAAGATTCGGAGACGGAGAGTTCTGAGGGTACGCCTTTAGTTCCACTGCTTGATTTCTACCAGTGGAAGTATGGGCGTCTGGGGGTAGACTTCCGCAGAAGCATGTCGCGCTTCGCCCACCACTTTCGATCTGCTCCCTCTATTCGACCAGCGGCACAATTGGAAACGAAACCAGAATTGGCTCAGCGCGATGGTCTAGCCGGGCAAGTCAATGCCGAGACGTTTGATGACATCGTTCGCGGTTACGTTGGTGGTCAAACAGTAGTGCTGCTCGCTGGCATGGACCAACGAACGGCAGCGAAGCTGATGAGTGACTCGAATGACACCACATCATCCGGGGCTCCGTCGGACACAGACAATTCTTCAGCCGTCGTGACGGCGTCCGCTACTACATCTCAAGGGGCAACGCCCGCCAATGCGCCTGGCGCAGATGGTCCAACCACTGCGCAGCGCGGTGCGGCGCCGAGTCCGGGAGCGGGAACAGCGAGGCTGATGGTCTTACCGGGTGGTCGCATCATGCTTGCTCCCGCGGCGGGTGGACCCTTTGGACCGCTTTCGCCTCCTCCCGGCGTGCGCCTACCGCCACCTCCTGCGCCCCCATTTGGATTCGGTTCGCGCCTTCGCCGTCGATAGCGGTGGTCGATGTTGAAGTTTTTGTAGAAGTTGTCGTGCGAGTTATCGTGCGAGGTTTGGAAATCGCTCATAATCTCAAAGCCTAATAAAGGGGCACCTAGTGGCTTATACAATTGGCGTCGACATTGGAACTTCAGGGACCAAGAGTTTGCTGATCGATCCCGACGGGAACATCTTGGCAGAATCGTCGGCCAGTTACGGCGTGTCGATGCCCAAGCCGTTATGGAGTGAACAAGACCCTGAGGATTGGTGGACCGCTACGGTAAAAACGATACGCGCGGTAGTAAAACAGTCGCGCGTCAAAGCGGCTGAGGTCAAGGCCATCGGCCTTTCCGGTCAGATGCACGGCTCGGTGTTCTTGGATAAAGCGGGCAAGGTATTGCGTCCAGCATTGCTATGGAATGACGGGCGAACCTTCGAGGAATGCGCCGAGATTACTGAGCTCGCTGGCGGACGCGAAGCGTTGATTCGCATGGTCGCCAATCCGGCTCTCACTGGATTCACAGCGCCTAAGATTTTGTGGTTGCGTAACAAGGAGCCCAAGCGATTTGAAAAACTCAAAACGGTGTTGTTACCCAAAGATGAGATACGGCGACGTTTGACAGGTGAAATTGCCACGGAAGTCAGCGATGCCAGCGGTATGCTGCTGCTCGATGTTCGCAATCGTTGTTGGTCAGATGAACTATTGGGTAAGTTGCAGTTGGACAAGTCGCTGTTGGGGACTGTCTACGAATCGGAACAAGTTACCGGTACTCTGCGTCCTGAGGTGGCTACCAAACTAGGGCTGACGACCGCTTGTCAAGTTGTTGGCGGTGCGGGGGACTGCGCGGCCGGCGCGATAGGCAACGGCATCGTGCGAAGTGGGATTTTGACCGCATCCTTAGGGACGTCGGGAGTCATGTTCGTGCACTGTGACGAACCTCAATATGACAAGCTAGGGCGTCTACACACGTTTTGCCACGCAGTGCATGGTAAATGGCACATGATGGGTGTTACCTTGTCCGCAGCCGGCTCGTTGCAATGGTTCGTCGAGAGTCTATGTAAGGAGATGATCCAACGTCGCGGTGTAGACCCCTATACCGAAATCAACTCGGAGGCCGCTGCGGTGCCTATCGGCAGCGACCGTTTGTTGTTCGCCCCCTACTTGGCAGGAGAACGCACGCCACATGCGGATCCCCACGCGCGAGGTTGCTTCATCGGACTGACATCTAGCCATCAACGTGGTCATTTGGCGCGCGCGGTCATGGAAGGCGTAGCGATGAGTCTTCGCGACAGCTTAGAGATCATCAAGGAATTGGGCGTGCCGGTCAAGGAGATGCGACTCAGCGGCGGCGGTGCCAAGAGCGCACTCTGGAAACAGATTTTCGCTGACGTGATGGACCAAGCAGCTTGTACGATCAATGCCGAACAGGGACCCGCGTTTGGAGTGGCGCTGCTTGCGGCCGTCGGTACAGGGCAATTCAAATCGATCGAGGAAGCTTGTCATGCAACGATCGAGGTTGTCAAGAAAACTCCACCCAAGAAAAGTGCAGTCAAAACTTACAATCGACTTTATCCCATTTATCAGTCCCTCTACGGAACGCTACAATCAACCTTTCAAAAACTTGGCGAGTTATAGTCTGAAGTCTTATTGGTTCGAGCCAAACACAAACAATATCTGACACATTGAAGCCCATCGGCCTCAACAAATTGTTGTGTCACGTCGGAGAGTTTCAGACTTCTTTCTTGCTTGGCACGTGGGCACTTAGGGATTGATCGTGGCTTATGGCGTCGTTTTATGTGATCCGTGGAAAAGACAGCGGTCAGCACTTTCCGATTCGCGGTTCGGTAGCCACCATCGGTCGCGAAGCGACTAATCAAATTCGCTTGCGCGATACGGAAGTCTCGCGGAACCATGCACAGGTTCGGCGTACGGCTAACTCGGGGCACAAAATTGTTGACAACGGCAGCAGCAACGGCACCTACGTCAACAGTCGCCGTATTGAGAGTAAAGAATTGCAAAGTGGCGATCGGGTACAGGTCGGACGCACGCTGCTGATTTACACCGGTGGACCTGAACCGCAGGCCAGTCGTGCGGCCAGTCACGTTGAGATCGTGGCAGACCTAAAGCCAGGTGACTTATCGCAAATTCGTTCCAGCCTCGATAGCCTGCACATTGCTCCGCAGGCATCACCGTCCGATCAGGACGACGCGGACGACCTTGCCGGCCAACTTTCCTCTGAAAAGAAATCGTCCAAGCTAACGACCAACGATCTAACGGCAAGTGATTGGGAAATCGTCTATCGGGTAGGACAGACCATCAGCCGCACAGGCGATTTGGATGACTTGCTCACACAAGTGCTCGAATTGATCTTTCAGTGGATTGCCTGCGATCGCAGTTGTTTGTTGATGGTCGATGATCTGACCGGTCAACTGATGCCTACCCATAGTCGCGACGCACGTGTTGACACCGCAACCAGTGGGAAGCTGGCGCGGCCGTTGAAAATCAGTCGCACAATTCTCGAGCATGTAGTTTCGCGGCGCGAAGGTGTGTTGACGAGCAACGCCCAAGATGACGCACGCTGGGAAAACGTAGAGAGCATAGCAGACCTCGGTGTCCAAGAAGCAATTTGCGTTCCGATGTTGGGGCGGTACGGGTTGGTCGGTGCCATCTACGTCGACACAACCATGTCGGCGGGCTTGTACGCCGAGCGACAAGGAAAAAGCCTCTTCGACGAAGAACACCTTAAACTCATGGTAGCGATCGCTGGTCAAGCTGCTTTGGCTATCGAAGATACGCAGTTCTATCGGGCCATGCTGCAGTCGGAGCGGCTAGCCGCCATGGGACAAACAATCGCCAACTTGTCCCATCACGTCAAAAACATCCTGCAAGGTGTCCGCGGCGGCGCTTACTTGGTCGACGATGGGCTGAAGAAAGAGGATCTGTCGGTCGTGCGGCGGGGTTGGTCCATCGTCGAACGGAATCAAGCACGGATTAGTAACCTAGTCATGGATATGCTTTCGTTCAGCAAGGATCGTGAGCCCGAACTGATGCGCGGCGACTTGCGTCATGTCGTCGATGATGTGGTAGAACTGATGCAGTCCCGAACGCAGGAGCTTGCCATCGAACTGAACTGGAACCGACCTGACCAACCGCTCATGGTCGATTTCGATAGCGACGCAATGCATCGTGCAGTCCTAAATGTTGTAACCAATGCCATCGATGCCGCTGGTCAACCACTCAGCCCAGAGCAAGCACCGGGGAGCGTTACCGTCTCCGTGGAGTTATCAATGCCAAAAAACCGGGTCAGCGTTCGCGTCGCAGACAACGGCTCGGGCATCCCACAAGCGGAATTGGCCCGAATTTTCTCCCCCTTCGAATCCAACAAAGGCGCTCGGGGGACTGGTCTGGGATTGCCCGTAAGCCAAAAAATATTACGCGAACATGGTGGCGACATCGAAGTCCGGAGCCAAAGCGGAGAGGGCACAATTTTTTCACTGCAGTGGCCCGCTTTCCGCGATTCAACGAGTGGCGGCTCTCCCAACAACGCCGATGACGACTTTGGCAATCGGGCAACATTAAAAGATGGTTGAGTCGATTTGGATAGGTTTGCCAAGGCATGGCAGGGCAAAACCTGTCGCCCACAGTTGTTACCCACTAATTCTTCTGAAGGGCCCAAAAGTCAAACGACGCCGAAGGCGTTAAAGCTATTAGCCGGTGGTCGATCGCAGCGAAAACCACCGGATAACGAAAATCAACGCGGGCTTCACAATCTACGACTGCGGGTTAAATGCCATACCGCCCACACGAAATCTCAGTGGCGCAAACCCTGCGCCAAGCTCGCTCAAACTCCCGGTTTGCAAGCCAACTAGGTCGCGCAACAAATTTCCGCGATAGGCCTCTGCCAGCCCCACTAACGACGTAGTGCAGCGCGGATTGACTTCGATCACCCACCATTGTTCAAGTCGTGGATTGAAAAGCAAATCAATACCGACCCAACCTAGAGCGCTTCCCTTCAGCGCCGTCAGCGTTCTATTTAGCAACTCGTGCGGGGCTTCTGCTGGCAGGCTGAGTGCCGGATAAGTTCCGCCCAGATACCGCAACGTTGCGTTGGTCGGGAAGACCGGCGTTGCCGACTTGGCGGCGTTACGATTCGAAGAGAGAGTATGTTCAGGAGAGGTGTCGCGACCAAGAAATTGGTCACGACTCGGAGAGTCGTGCGACGATAGTGGAGCTGCTGTGACCAGGGCTTGACCAGGGCGGTCAAGATGCACCTCGTCGACGCAGAAATCTTGACTGACCACTGGCATCCAATGCGCTCGGCCAGCTCGATCGACGATGGCGCTGCAGCTTGCCGCTATTCCGTCGAGCATCGGTTGCACGAGCAAATCCGCTGGAAGGAAGCTGGATTGATTCAATCTGTTGCCAGCCTGCCGCTCATTCTGAATTCGTATCAATTCACGCCGGTCCACGATGTGAAGCCCCTCTCCACCAGCGCCGTCAACCGGTTTGATTACCCAGCGCATTGCATTGGGCTGCAATTCGTCAGATTGATTGGCAACCCATTGCGTCATTTCATCCAGCCAATTTGTGTTCACGATGCTCAGACATCGAGTTGGCGGGTGGCGAATTCCAGCGGAACATAACAATTGGTTGGTGATCGATTTGTTGCTCGCGTTGCGCAAAAACTCTTCATCGCAGTTGAACAGTGAAATTCCCGCCGTGCGCAGACGTTGGGCAACTTGCGACAGTGTGTTATGCAACTCGGGAGCGATTAGCCAGGACCATTGGCATTCCTGCGCTATTTCTATCCAGGATTCGAGGTAGCCGCCCCAGCGCGTTTGTCTAACATCGACGACGGTTGCGATGGCATCGATTCGCGTGAGCAGGTGCTGGCTGAATAGTCGCGTGTCAAGCGGCACGATCACATCGATAGCGCCCTTGTCTGAACCTGCCGCAAGGCCTTCGACGATGGTCAGCAACATGGCGTGCCCCTCTTCCACCAGGCCTGGTGAAATCTCCCCTTGGGGAGCATCCAGCAAGCCACCGCCGCAGACCCATTCCAGCACAGCAACTTGGTTTTGCGCCCTCACATCCAAGATTCTCTCCCCGTTGATCGTTCGAAGAAATTGATAAAATTTATACAGAGTTTAGGTAAATATCTGGCCGTAGGTTGACGATTTTAACGATTGATGCGCAATTGCCGAATGGAAGTACGAACCTCGTCAGGAGCGACGGCCATGGAAGCGGAAAAGTCATTTACTTTCCGACTCGAGACCTACCTTGTACAGCTGGCTGATATTAATCGTCGGTGGACCGAGTGGTTGAAAGACAGCGAAACAGCAGCACTCGCAAAAAACTCTGGGCGGCCACGGGTTGCCAATGAGTCAGTTGCCCACGAGATTCCAACGCCTGCAATCGCTGCCCTCGAAATCACTGCCAAGTCACTATTTGCTGAGTTGCAACAAGCGATTTTGAACCGACAGCAACTTTTGTCGGACGCTCAGCAAGCGGGGCTAGCAGCACCAGACCTTACCACGTTGGCACGCCAGCTTCCTGCTTGGGAAAAACCTGCCCTTCGCCAAAGCTTAGCGGTCGCCAGAGGGCAATTGGCCAACCTGCGGCGCTTGCACTTCGCTTCGTGGGTGCTGATCAGCCAGGTCTTTCACTACTACAACGACTCCTTGCAATTGTTGATGGTTGGCAACACTCCGCACGTCTATCAACAAGGTCGCCAAACCGACACCGGTGGCGGTCGTTTATTGGACGCCAGCTTGTAATGACTCCCGCTGCCGCACTCGTTTAGCATAGTCGAAATCCATGTCGCTTTTTGCAACCATCCAACAGTCCGCGAACGCATTGCAGGTCAACGAGATCGGCTTGCACGTCGTGGGCAATAACATTGCCAATGCGAATACGCCGGGCTATATCCGCCAAGAATTGGTGCAAGCGCCTGCCATCGGCCGACGTTTTGGCAACGTTGTTCTGGGTTATGGCGTGCGCGCTGTGGGCGTCGTGCAAAAACTGGATGAATTCACAGTCGAACGTTTGCGTCAAACCGAAAGTGCATTGGCGGCCAACGAAGCTCAGGGGACAATGTTTAGGCAAATGGAGGCGATCTTTGGAGAGCTTACCAGTAGTGATTTGAGCACGCAGATCGGCGAGTTTTCAAGTAGCATCAACGATGTCCTCAATCAACCAGGCAGCGATTCGCTGCGTCGCTTAGTAATCGAACGTGGCACTACGTTGTCTGGAAATATTCGCAACATCAGCCAGCAACTTGATGACATCGCTGGCAACCTAAATCAAGAGGTACGCGGATCAGCTCAGGAGATCAACCGCTTGACGGAACAGCTGGCCAAGCTCAATCAACGCATTGTGGAAACTGAGGGAGGTAGAACGAGCGGCAGCGACGCGGTTGGCCTTCGCGACGAACGGCTCCAAGTGTTGCAAGACCTAGCTAAAGTCGTCGATATCCGTGCGGTCGAGCAAATCAGCGGCGCAGTGACTGTTTTTGTGGGTGGAGAATATTTGGTGGCCGACGGCATTCAACGTCCCGTCGTGTATGCGTTGCGAAAGGAGGGCGAAGGAACCATTCCCGAAGTTCGCTTGGCCGACACCGACTCACCACTGCAAGTTTCCGGTGGAAGGTTGCAGGGGTTGTATGCAGCCCGCGATGTCGGCGTAGGCAAAGTCAAGGACGACCTTGACCAATTCGCGCGTGATTTGATTGAGCAATTCAACCGCATCCACAGTCAGGGACAAGGGGCTGAGGGCTTTAGCGAAGCTACGAGTAGCAATGCCAGCGATGATCGCACTGCGCCGCTGGACCTAGCCGGATTTCCGCTGGAGATCAACAATGGCGACTTCAAAATACAGGTGCTTGATTTGGAAACAGGGAGCACGAAGACAAGTACCATTCGGGTCAAGCTCAGCGGTGGCACAGACGATTCGTCGCTGGCCAGTGTAGCCGCCGACATCAATGCCGTATCAGGCTTGTCTGCAGAAATCACCCCCGAGGGAAAACTGCGGATCTCCGCCAACTCTCACTTACTTAACTTCTCTTTTCAGGACGACACATCCAACTTCCTGGCAGCCACTGGTATCAATACGTTTTTCTCTGGAAATTCTGCCAACAATATTTCGATCAACCCGGTAGTTGCCAACAACCCACGCATGTTGGCTGCCAGTTTGACGGGTGTCGGCAACGGTACAGAAAACGCTTTGCGGCTGGCCCAAGCCTTCGATGAGCCGCTCGATCGACTCGACGGCCAATCGATCAAGCAATCGTTCGAGAACATTGTGGTGCGCATGACCCAAGATATCAATGTGCAGTCGGGTGTCTCTGATGGTCTCAAGAACTTTTACAAAACGCTTGAAAGCCAACACTTGGCCGTGTCGGGCGTCAACTTGGATGAAGAAGCGGTCAAGATGCTCTTCTACCAACGCGCGTTTCAAGCCAGCAGTCGCTTGATCCAAGCCTCCAATGAGTTGCTTGAGGTACTAGTACAACTCTAACACACAATGTTACGGCAAAGTGACCGTTACCACTCATGACCAGCTTCTATCCAACCGCCAGCGGACGCGCGACGAGCCAATCGGCTATTACGCAAATGCTGTTTCAAGTCAATAATGACCAACTGGCAATCCAGGATCTGCAGACACAGATCAGTACCGGTCGCAAGCTGACAACTCCCAGTCAGAATCCGGCTGCAGCTATTCGCGCATTGGCCGCGCAACGACAACAAGAATTTAAGTCACAGATCGGGAACAACCTTCAAAGTGCCGACACCATTTTGGCGGCTACCGAATCTACGCTCGCTCAATCGCAATCCATTTTGCTGGAAATGCGCGGCATCGCCGTACAAACCTCAGGCAACACATTATCGCTAGAGGAAAAGGAAGCTTATCTAGCGCAAATCGAAGCAGCGATCAGCAAGCTAACCGATTTGGGGAATTCCAAGTTTCGCGATCAGTACATCTTCGGTGGTTCGGCGGTACAGTCCCCACCACTCAAGGCCGTCGGGGACAGTGTGCTCTTCAGTGGCAATGCAGAAGAACTACGGACCATCACGGACTATGCTTCGACTATCGCCGCCAACGTAACGGGCAACGATGCCTTTGGTGTGAAATCAAGCAAAATTGTCAGTAGCGTAGATCTTAACCCCAGTGTCACTGCGCAAACACAACTGTCGTTGCTCAATCGAAGCGATGGCATCCGGGGCGGCGCGATTTCGTTCGGCAATGGTGTTTCGCTTGTAGAAATTGATTTAGCCCAAGCTCATAACTTGTCCGACGTCATGGAGAAGATTAACGCAACCCAAGTTGGTACACGTACCCTTCAGGCCACCCTCAGCTCCAATGGTCTCAATATCAGTTACAGCGATGGGCTGGGTGGCTTGTTGCGCATCGACGAAGTAGGGGCAGGTCGGATGGCCACCGATTTGGGAATCAACAACGTCGGTACCTCAGGCCTTAGTCCGGTGACCGGTAAAGATCTGAATCCTGTCGTCACCAAAGGGACGCCCCTGAGCGCGTTGTTTGGCGGAACTGGGATCACCATTGGCGATAGCTTTCAAATCTCGCAAGGCGGAAAGACGTTTGGCATCTCCACGACTGGACTTAGTACCTTGGAGGATCTGATCAATCGCATCAACCTTAGCGGTGTCAATGCACAAGCCAGTCTCGACCCCAGCGGGCGTTATCTGCAATTGCAAAGCACGCAAAGCGGTACGGCATTGACGGTCGGTGAGGCCAATAGCAATTTGGCGTCCAAGCTTGGTTTGCGGACCATGGATCTTAGCACGTCAGTCAGCTCGCTGAATTTTGGCCAAGGCATTTTCACTAAGAAGCAGGAGGATGACCTCGTTCTAGTGCGGAACAATGGTAGCGAGATCAGAGTAAATTTAGACGGCGCCCAGAATATCCAGGACGTGTTAAACCGCATCAACAACCACGTCGACAACTTCACTCCGGCGACGCGAATTACCGCTTCGCTCGCCAATGTTGGCGGCGGCATCGTGCTCTCCTCCCTGGCTGGGGCTGCTCCCATTCAAATTCGCAATGCCGGCGGAAGCCAAGCTGCCTGGGGATTGGGGCTAGTCCCTCGAACGGGGGACAATTCAGTCGGTGTGGCCAATGGCGCGTTGTCCGTAATTAGTGGTCAGGACGTCAGTGGCGTAGAGGTCGAAGGGGTGTTTACCTCGCTAATCCGGATGAAACAAGCGATTGAAAGCGACCAAACGCAAGATTTCGGACGCATTACATCGGCCTTGGATGATGACCTGCAACGCATGTCGCTATCGCGGGGTTTTATCGGCACGCGGCAACAATCCATCGAACGCGTCAAGGATTTGACTGCCGAGCAACAACTTCAATTGAAAGAGATCGAATCGAACGAAATCGATGCGGATTTGGCCAGCGTAATTTCCGAACTCGCTGCACGACAAGCCGCGTTGCAAGCTTCATTGCAATTGATGGGAAGCGCATCGAAGCTGACCTTGTTCAATTACATCTAAGATTCGAAACAGGTGCACTCTTTGCGGAGAGGTTCGACTTCTCCCGCGAATTCGTCGATTTCCCAGGTTGTCTTCAACGCGCGGGAGCGACCGTGTTAAAGTTTAGCAATAGGTGACGTGGAAAAAAAGTTTCTATTTAGGCATCAGGGGCGGGTTCCCCCATGACGCTCAGGGGCTCTGCCCCCGAACCCCCGAGATTTTCTGAGGCATGGCGCCGG